>NZ_JBDPZD010000010.1:0-66884 GCF_039872745.1 Roseateles paludis
ATGGCGCCGCTCGGGTACGTCCCGCCAGCTGAGTTTGAAGCCAACTACCATCGTCAACGCGCTGGTCAGGCCGCGCCCGTCTGACTTAAACCAACGGGCCTCCGCAATACCCGGGGCGCTTCATCGACGCGTCTTTCCAGTCGATGTACAGCTCGACCCCTTGCTCGGCGAGCAGCGCTTGCAACCCTTCCGCGAGCTTGTCGTCACGGTGGCTATGGCAGAGGAATGCCGTCTTTTGCAGGCCGGCACGGACCTGCGACTTGAGAAGCGGTCGCCGCTGACCGGCCCGCAGTAGTTCAGATTGAGCGATTGCCATCGGTTTGTTGTCCTATCCCTGCAGGCACAGTAGCCAAATGTCTACAGGCAGTCAATGCGGAGACATGCGGGCGGCAGTGGGCGGGCTTCGCCTGGGCAGAATGCCGACAAACACAGCATGGAGGGAGGCTGAAATGGGTGAGTGGGTCCTGGTCCTGGCACTGAACATCGCTAGCGGCACGCCAGGCGAAATCCGCGACGTGTCTCTTTCTACACTGGGTGGTTTCACGTCCAAGTCGACCTGCGAAGCTGCTGCCCAGACCATCGCGAGCCGCTCGGTCGCGGTGGTCGGTCAAGCGCGCATGCAAGCTGGCATGCAGGGCAACGGCGGGAAGTCGATGCCCGTGCTGAACTACGAGTGCGTCTTCGTCAAGAAGTGACCGGCCCCAGCCCGGCATTTCCGCAAATCCTGCTGAATGCGGAAGTTCCGCATCCAGCAGGAAAGCCGGGATTTGAGCGCCTGCACCGCCGGCGGCTCGAGAGCATCGCGGTAGCGGCGTGTCCCGACCATCGCCACGCCGCCTGGTTCCTGGTGCAGAAACTGACGGTCTGAGAAGCGCAGCTCAATTAAAACAATGAGTTATCGACGACGCTGTTTGAAGAGCCACTGGTGCACGGTGCAGAAACTGGCGCCCTCGAGCCACCGCTTGAGACTGAGCCCAGCGACCTAACGGTCAAGCCAGGAGACGCCCCCAACGCGGCGCAATGTTCCGAATATCAATCAAGGGTTTGCACTTATCTCAGACCGTCGGTTTTGGCACTCAAACCAAGATCACCCCGAAACGGCACTGGCGCAAGTGGCCGTGAACCTGCGCGCCATGATCCGCGACACGCGCGACGAGCTGGAGGCCTTCCGGGCGTTGGCCAACAGCCTGGCGGCAGACAGCCAGCAGTTGGAGTCACGCACCCTCAAACAGGCTGAGCAACTGGGCGCGGCCACCGCCAGTGTCGAGAGCATTGCCGAGACCACACGCAGCACGTCCAGCGAGGCCCATGCCGCGCGAGATCTGGCTGGCGAGCTGCGCCAGGTTTCTGACCAAAGCGCCCAGGTCGTGCACTCGGTAACGGACACCATGGGCGGCATCGCGCAGTCCTCGTCGCGGATTGGCGAGATCGTGCAACTGATCGACAGCATCGCGTTCCAGACCAATCTGCTGGCCCTGAACGCCGCAGTGGAGTCGGCTCGGGCGGGCGAGCATGGCAAGGGCTTTGCGGTGGTGGCGGGCGAGGTGCGCGCGCTGGCGCAGCGCAGCTCGGTGGCGGCGCGCGAGATCAAGAAGCTGATCGACGAATCCTCGTCGCGCGTGGGCGTTGGCTTGGGACAGACGCAGCAGGCGCGGCAAAGCATTGACGCGACCCTCGCGCAGGTGGAAGCCTTCCGCGCCCGCGTGGACGACATCGACCGCCGCACGCAGGCGCAGCTTCAAGGCGTGTCCCAGGTGCTGGGTTCGATGTCCGAGATGGACCAGATCACGCAGCAGAACGCAGCCCTTGTGGAGGAGCTGGCGCGCTCGGCCCGCAGCATGCAGGGCGACACCGAGATCGTGGCAGATGCGCTGCGGCTCTTCAGGCTGGACGACGCCGACACCCAGGCCATGCCGGACGCCGTGGATCTGCGCAAGGCCGCCAAGGCGCGTCGTGGCGACACCCACATCGACTGAAGGGTCGTGTCGCCTTAGCAGCAGCGGAGCGCCCGGCGCCCGCCCTACAGTGCCGCCCTCCCCTGGCTTCGCTCACGTCCATGTCTGACGACACCTTGCAACGCTGGCTTGCTGAAGAGGCCGAGGTCCGGCAACGGCTGCAAACCGAAACGGGCCTGGCAACACGCAGCCAGATCGAGGGCCTGACCGGCCTGCAACAGATGCAGGCCATGCTGTCGGGCCAGATTCCGGCGCCGCCGATTTCGCAGACGCTGGATTTCACCCTGGTGTCGGTGCGCGATGGCGAGGCGGTGTTCCAGGGCCGGCCGCTGTTCCGGCACTACAACCCCTTGGGCACCGTGCATGGCGGCTGGTTTGCCACCTTGCTGGACTCGGCCCTGGGCTGCGCTGTGCACACCACCATGCCGGTGGGCCGGGCTTACACGACGCTCGAGTTCAAGGTGAACCTGGTGCGTGCGCTGACCGAGAAGGTGCCTGCAGTACGTGCCGTGGGCCGAGTACTGCACACGGGGCGCCAAGTGTCCACCGCCGAGGCCAATCTGGTGGGGCACGACGGCACGCTCTACGCGCACGCCAGCACCACCTGCATCGTGTTCGACGCGAGGTGACTAGAGCCCCCGGCTGGGCGGGTACGCCCGACCGCCCCCCGAGGGGGCGAGGCTGATCGCGACATGGAGTCACGCTCAGCCTCAAGCGGGCCGGCTTGGGGCGGCCCGGCGCTCGGCCGGCTAGAGCCGCACAGGTTTCAGCGCAGCGCGGCTGCCTCGGCGGCCAGGCGGGTGATGCGGACCCAGTCCTTGGCGTCCACCGCGTCCTGCGGCGTCAGCCAGGAGCCCCCACAGACCTTGACGTTGGGCAGCTTCAGGAACTGCGGTGCGGTCTCCAGCGAGATACCGCCGGTCGGGCAGAAGGCTACGTCGGGGAAGGGCCCCGACAGCGCCTTGAGCAGGTTCACACCCCCCACGGCCACGGCCGGGAAGAGCTTGAGGAAGCCGTAGCCAGCGTCGTTGGCCATCATCACCTCGGAGGCCGTCGAGACGCCGGGCAGCAGGGGCAAGCCCTCGGCCTTGCAGGCATCGGACAAGGCCTCGGTAAAGCCGGGGCTGACCGCGAACTGGCAGCCGGCGGCCTTGGCATTGCGGGCATCCTGGGCCGTGCGCAACGTGCCGGCACCGACGATGGCGCCCGGCACCTTGGACATGGCTTCCATGGCCTTGAGCGCGACCGGGGTGCGCAGCGTCACTTCCAGCACGCGCACGCCGCCGGCCACCAAGGCTTCAGCCATGGGCACGGCATCTTCCAGTCGTTGGATGACGATCACCGGAATGACGGGACCGTGCTCAGCCAGGGATCGCGTATCGAGCATTGAAAACCTCTGCAGAGTTCGAAGGGGAGGCGGGCGGTGCGTCGCCGCGTCTCAGATCCAGGTGCAGGCGCCCTCTTCCGCGCTCAGCACATTGCGCCGCATGCCGGCAAACAGCTCACGGCCCAGGCCGTGCGCATTTTCGTCGGCCTCGCGGGGGTCGATGGTGGCGGCCGGACGTGCGGCCCACTCAGCGGCATCGACCTTGGCGATGAGTTCGCCGGTGACGGCGTCAAGCCGAATGATGTCGCCATCACGCACCTTGGCCAGCGGCCCGCCGGCCAGGGCCTCCGGGCTGACGTGGATGGCTGCCGGCACCTTGCCCGAGGCGCCACTCATGCGGCCGTCGGTCACCAAGGCGACCTTGAAGCCCTTGCCCTGCAGCACGCCGAGCGGCGGCGTGAGCTTGTGCAACTCGGGCATGCCGTTGGAGTGCGGGCCCTGGAAGCGCAAGACCACGACCACGTCCTGCTCCAACTCGCCGGCGTTGAAGGCCGCCAGCATGGCTTCCTGCGTGGTGAAGACGCGCGCCGGGGCCTCGACGACATGGCGGTCTTCCGGCACGGCCGAGACCTTGATGACGGCACGGCCGAGGTTGCCCTGCAGCAGCTTGAGGCCGCCGCTGGTGCTGAAGGGCGCCGTGGCGGGCCGCAGCACGCCATCGTCGGTGCTGGTGGCGGGCAGGTCTTCGCGCTCCACGCTGCCGTTGGCGGCCACGCGGGCGGGAACGCGGGTGTAGGCGCGCAGCGAATCCCCGCCCACGGCCAGCACGTCTTCGTGCATCAGGCCAGCGTCCAGCAGCTCACGGATGACATAGCCCGGGCCACCTGCGGCCTGGAACTGGTTCACGTCGGCCGAGCCATTGGGGTAGACGCGAGCCAGCAACGGCACGGCGCCCGACAGCTCGGAGAAGTCACTCCAGTCAATCAGGATGCCTGCCGCGCGGGCCACAGCCACCCAGTGGATCAAATGATTGGTCGAGCCGCCGGTGGCGAGCAAGGCCACCATGGCATTCACGATGCAGCGCTCGTCCACCACCTTGCCGATGGGCTTGGCGGGCTGGCCTTCGATGCGGCCCGAGATGGCCAGCGCAGTGGCCACAGCCTCGCGGGTCAGGGCGTCGCGCAGTTCGGCATGTGGGTGCACGAAGGCGCTGCCAGGGGTGTGCAGGCCCATGGCCTCCAGCAGCATCTGATTGCTGTTGGCGGTGCCGTAGAAGGTGCAGGTGCCTGCACCGTGGTACGCGGCGGATTCCGACTTCAGCAGTTCCTCGCGGCCCACCTTGCCTTGCGCATACAGCTCGCGCACCTTGGCCTTGTCGGCATTGCTGATGCCCGTGCTCATCGGGCCTGCAGGCACGAAGACGCAAGGCAGATGCCCGAAGTGCAGCGCGCCGATCAGCAGGCCGGGGACGATCTTGTCGCAGATGCCGAGCAGCAGCGCTGCGTCATAGACATCATGGGTCAGCGCCACGGCGGTGCTCATGGCAATGGTGTCGCGCGAGAACAGGCTCAGCTCCATGCCCGGCAGGCCCTGGGTGATGCCGTCGCACATCGCGGGCACACCGCCTGCAACCTGCACCGTGGCGCCCAGGCGCGCAGCCTCGGCGCGGATCAGGCCGGGATAGGTCTCGTAGGGTTGGTGGGCCGACAGCATGTCGTTGTAGGCCGTGACCACACCCAGGTGGGGCGACCGCTCGGCCACCACCTTGAACTTGTCGTTGCTCGGTAAAGCAGCAATCGCGTGCGCCACGTTGGCGCAGCCCATGCGCTCCATGCCTCGACGGCGCCCGCCAAACTTGGCCAGACGCTCCAGATAGGCTTCACGCGTCGCGGCGCTGCGGGCGCGAATGCGGTCCGTGACGGCTTTCAAGATGGCGGTCATGCGGCGCTCCTGTAACCAAAGTCAGAAATCGAAGTAACCATATTACATTCGCACCCTGGCCACTGGGTTACCAGCGGGGTACTGCCCAGCGCAGGCGCGATGCGCCTGACAATTTCGGCACGATGTTGCTCGACCCGACCCGCAGCCAACACCTGCTGCTGCGCACGCTGCGGGAGTGGAATCAGGCGCAGACCGACCTCTGGCTGTTTGCCTACGGCTCGTTGATCTGGCGCCCGGATTTTGAGCCCGCCGAGCGCCGTCCGGCCAGGGTGGCGGGCTTTCATCGCTGCCTGAAGATGCGCTCCCGCACCAACCGCGGCACGCCCGCTGAGCCAGGTTTGGTACTGGCCCTGGTATCGGGCGGCAGTTGCCGGGGCCTGGCCTACCGGGTGCCGCGCGATCAAGGCGCGGAGCTGCTGGCCCGACTCTGGCTGCGCGAGATGCCGAACGGTGTCTATGAGCCCCGCTGGCTGGCGTGCAGCACCCCAGCCGGCCAGGTGCGGGCGCTGGCATTCACGCTGCCTCGGTCGAGCCCGAGTTGGACGGGGGAGCTGACCGACTCCGAGCTGCTGCACATCCTGCGCCACGCACGGGGCCGCTACGGCACCACGCTGGACTACGTCGAGCGCACCGTTGCCGGGCTGCAAGCCGTGGGCATCCGGGACCATGAGTTGGAGCGCATCCTGCGGCTGGCCCGGCACCACGGGCTCTGAGTGCTGCGCTCAGCCCGCGCTTGAACACGGCGCCGCGGCAAGGCGCGAGAAGTCGTCCTGGGTGTCCACGTCGAAAAGCACGCCGGGGTCGTCAACCGGGAGGCCCTGCGCGCCAAATCGTGCGACCACGCGGCGCGCGCCTTCGTCGCCTTCGAGCGCGAGCAGCTCGGAGAACATTTCGGTGCCAAAGCCCACCGGATGGCCCTGCCGGCCACGGTACTCGGCAAAGCAGACCGGGTAGCGTGCCAAGCCATCGGCCACGGCCACCATGGTGGCGGGTTGCACCAGGGGCATGTCGCCCGGAAGGATCAACCAGCCGTCGGCGTCACCCGCCGCCGCCACGCCGGCCGCGATGGAATGGCCCATGCCTTGCGGCACAGCGTGCCCGCGCGCGTCCGTGGCCGGCAGCACGACGAGGTCGCGCCGGGCTACCCACCGCTGCACCACGGGTTCGATCAACTGGCTGGCCACCACCACCACCCGCAGCTGCGACTCCAGCGCGTGCCGCAGCGTGCGCGACAGGACGGTATCGCCTGCATCCGAAATGGGCTGCATCAGCTTGTGCTCGTGGCCTTTGAACCGATGCCCGTGACCTGCTGCTAACAGCACAATGGCGCGGTTTCCCTGGGTCATGCTTCACCTCACCGGCTTGCGCCGGGCCTGCCTCTTCGGAGGGAGCATCGGCTGGCGGCCCTGCAAAGTTAACTGGGATGTGTACTTAGGGTGTCGCCCGTCCCTGATACTGGCCCCATGAGCCGCCTGTCTGACTTCCGGAAAAATTACCAATGGGGTGAATTGGACGAGGCCGATGCCGCGAAAAGCCCCCTGCCCTTCTTCCAGCGCTGGCTGGACGAAGCCATTGCGCACGACGTGCCCGAGCCCACGGCGATGACGCTGGCCACCGTCGGTGCCGACGGCCGCCCCTCGACCCGCGTGGTGCTGCTGAAGGACTGCGATGAACGTGGCCTGGTCTGGTACACGAACTACCAAAGCCGCAAAGGCCGCGAATTGGCCGAACATCCGTTTGCGGCGCTGCAGTTCCATTGGGTCGAGATGGAGCGCGTGGTGCGCATCGAAGGGCGCGTGAGCCGCGTGGAGCGCGCGGAGTCCGAGGCCTACTACCAGAGCCGGCCGCTGGACTCACGCCTGGGCGCCTGGGCCTCGCCGCAGAGCGAAGTCATCAGCTCCCGCGCCGTGCTGGTGGCCAATGCGGCCAAGGCCGCCGCCACGCACGGGCTGCACCCGCCCTGCCCGCCGCATTGGGGTGGCTACCGGCTGGAGCCAGACCGCTTCGAGTTCTGGCAAGGGCGCCGCTCGCGCCTGCATGACCGACTGGTCTACCGCTTCACGCCCGAGCAAGGCTGGCGGCTAGAGCGACTCGCACCTTGAATCACTGCACGTTCGTGCCGTCCACCACGCGGTAGTAAAGGCCGTAGGGGTCGTCCGTCAGCACGGCCAACTGGCCTTCCACGACGACAGGCTCCAGCGTGTAGCGCACCGGCTGCTTGGTGCGCACCTCGACCAGGCCTTCAGGCCCTGCGGGCACGCAGAACGAGCACGAGGTGGGCACCGAGGACAGCAGGAAGTGGCGCTGCTTGTCGCCTGGCTCCAGCGGCATCATGAAGCCCTGGATCTTGACGACGCGCTTGTCGAGGCTCTGCACGTCAGCCGGGAAGCTGGGGATCAGCTTCTTCTTCTCAGCACGCACGCTGACCTGGGACAGCAGCTTCCAGGACACGATGTCGCTGCGCTCCTCCAGCGGCTTGAAGGGGCTGCGCGGATCGTGATAGCCCGGGCCTTGGCCAAAGGTGGGCGGCTGCTGGGCGTCAGCCACACAGGGCAGCATCAACGCGAGAGCGAGTGCGAATACTTGGATTGAGGCAAGGCGCGTCATAGCCCTGATTGTCTCGCTGCGGCGGACATTCAGGTTTCAGCGAGGGGCTTGGAGCAACTGCGTGACGTCGAGCCGGTAGGCCCGCCAGGCGGGCCACCCCGCGGCCAGGGCTGCGGCGATGAGCGCCAGGCCCACCACCTGCAATTCGGCAGCGCTGAACCACCGCCCGGTCAGCCGAACCGAGTGTCGCGCGGCGAGCAGTTGGCCGATGCCCTCGGCGGCCAGATGCCCAGCCAGCAGGCCGAGCACGGCACCCAGCACGGCCAGGCACAGGGCCTCGGCCAGCACCAGCAGTGCAACGCGGCGCGGCGGTGCGCCCAGCATGCGCAGCATGGCCAGGTCGGGCTGGCGGGCGCGCACGGCATGCAGCAGCGCCACGCCCACGGACAGCCCGGCCGCCGCCATCAGCACCCAGCCAAAGCCACGCAGCACCTCCTCGCCGACGCCCACCATGCGCATCAGCCGGGCTGTTTCCAGCGCGGGCGACGCGGCTTGTAGCGCATCCTGGGCGTTGACCCAGCGCGGCAGCGAAACCGCCGCCAGCGGGCTGCGGTAGCTGAGCAGCACAGCGGTGATCTCGCGCGGGCGGGCCTCGGCTGTAGGCGGTGCATGGTCCTCGTGCAGCGCCCAGACCGAGGCCAGGTCGGTGAGGACCAAGCGGTCGATCACGCCGCCGGTGGGAGCCAGCACGCCAATCACCTGGTAGTGATGCTCGTCGTGGTGGGCCCCGCCCTCACCCAGACCATGCGAACCCGCAAACTCGGCCCCAAGGTCCAGCCCGGTGCGGCGCGCCACCTCGGCGCCCAGCACGGCCTGCATGGGCTGCTGCCAGGCCTGGCCACGGGCCAGGCGGGCGCCGTAGAGGTCCAGGTAACCGGGGTCGGTGCCGACGACGCGAAAGCCCTGCACGCTGTCGCCCAGCGCCAGGGGTACGGCCTGCCGCACCAGAGGGTGGGCACGCAAGGTGTCAAGCACGGTGGCCGGCACATTGCCGGTGGGCGTGTCGAGGTGGAAGACCGAGGCCAGGATCAGCTGCATGGGGCTGCCCTTGGCCCCCACGACGAGGTCCACGCCGGCCAGGTCGCGGCGCATTCCAGCGTCGAGTTGCTCGCTGACCAGCAGCACCAGGCTCATGGCGGCCAGGCCCAGTGTCATCAGCAGCAGGTTGAGCCCCGCCGTGAGCGGCTGCGACCACAGGTAGCGCCAGGCCAGCCGGATCATGCGAGCCTCAGCTGGGTCACGTCGTCGCGCGCGGCCAGCTGCTGAATGACGCGCGCATCATGGCTGGCCAGCACCAGGGTGCATCCGCGCTGCCGCGAGGCGTCCAGCAGCAAGCTGAGCATGGCCTGGGCATTGGCGTCGTCAAGTGAGGCGGTGGGCTCGTCGGCCACCAGCAAGGGTGGCTTGCGAACCAGCGCACGCGCCACGGCCACGCGCTGGGCCTGGCCCACGCTGAGCTGGTGCGGCCGCTGCGCGGCCACGTCGGCCACGCCCAGCTGCAGCAGCACAGCGTCGATCTGGGCCGCGTCGGGCGTGAGGCCGGCTGCCACAAAGGGCAGGCCGACGTTCTGCGCCACGTTCAGCGCCTCGCTCAGATGGAGGCGTTGCGGCACGAACCCCAGGGTCGCACCGCGCCAGGCGTCGAGCGCCTGAGGGGATAGAGCGGCCAGGTCCTGCCCCATCACACTGAGCCGGCCCTCCCGCACGCGCAGCAGGCCGGTCAGCAAGGCCAGCAGGGTGGACTTGCCGCTGCCCGAGGCGCCGGTGATCAGCAGGTGCTGGCCGGACGGCAGGTCCAGGTCGGCGTAGGACAGGCTCGGCCCTTGAGCGTAGCGGTGGCGCAGGCCCTGCCAGCACAGGCTCATGAAGCGATCAAGGCCTTGAAGCTGGCCTCGAACTTGCGCACCTTGGGCGCCACGACATAGGCGCAATAGCCCTGGCCCGGGTTGCGCTCGAAGTAGCGCTGGTGATAGCCCTCGGCCGGGGTGTAGTTGGCCTCGGCTGCCAGCTCGGTCACAACGCGGCCACCCAGGGCCTCGTTGGCCTCACGCAGCACCTCGGTTGCCAGCGTGCGCTGCGCCTCGCTGTGCCAGTAGATGCCCGAGCGGTACTGCGTGCCTTCGTCGGCGCCCTGGCGGTTCAGCGAGGTGGGGTCGTGAATGTGCAGGAAGACTTCGAGGATCTGGCGCAGGCTGACCTGGGCCGGGTCGAAACGCACGCGCACCACTTCGGCATGCCCGGTGGCGCCGCTACAGACGGTCTCGTAGGTGGGAGACGGCATGTGGCCGTTGCAGTAGCCCGACTCGACCGACACCACCCCGCGCACGCGCAGGAACACGGCCTCCAGGCACCAGAAACAGCCGCCAGCCAGGGTGATCAGCTCAGTGTCCATGGGCGAGTCCGAGGGGGAGTGTGAAACGCAGCGCGCATCATGCCCGACGTAGGAGCGTGGGCGGCAGAGATCCAGGCCATGACATTCGCAAGGCTTGAATTAGCCGCGCCAGAATCAGTGGTTTCAGCCTGTTTCGGAAGTTGAACATGCGCACGCGTCTGCACCGTCTTCTGTCTCCCGTCCTGCTGGGCACCGTGACTGCCCTGGCGCTCGCCCAGGCCGGCGACCCCAATGCCACCGTCGCGCCCAACGCCAATCTGGTCGTGCAAGGCATACCGGCCATCCCGCAGAGTCTTGCGGAGGAAGTCGTCAAGTACAACGACTTCCGCGGCCACAACTTTGTGGACTGGCACCCCAAGCGGCGCGAGATGCTGGTCAGCCACCGTCGCAAGGGCGGCAATACCGCGCAGATCTACCGGCTCACCGAGCCCATGGGGCCGCTGCAGCAGCTGACCTACACGCCAGACCCCGTCTCGAGCGCCGAGTACGAGCCGCGCGACGGGCGCTACATCGTCTTTGCCAGGGCCACGGGCGGCAACGAGGTGGGGCAGCTGTACCGGCTGGCGCTCGACACGCCAAACGCCGAGCCTGCGCTGCTGACCAACCCGGACGAGCGCAACAGCTTCAACCTCTGGCTGCGTCAGAGCGGACAGATGGTGTTCTCGGCCGTGCCGGTGGACCGCACGTCAGCTAGCGGCACGCGCGCCAAGATCACGACCAGCCTCTACGTGATGGACCCCGAGAAGCCGCAGGACAAGCGCAAGCTGGGCGAGCTGGAAGGCGGTGGCTGGAGCGTCTCGGCGGCCAGCAATGATGAGAAGCAACTGGTGCTGCGCCGCTACCTGTCGGCCAATGAATCCCAGGTGTGGCTGATGGACGTGGCCAACGGGCAGACCCGCCAGCTGCTGCCCGCACCCGATGCCAAGGAGCCGGCCGCGAGCTACCACGCCGGCCGCTTCAGCCCGGATGGACGCAAGCTCTGGATCGCGACGGACCGCTTTGGCGAGTTCACTGAGCTGTCCCGCCTGGACATCGCCTCCGGCAAGTTGGAGCGCCTGTCGAGCCATATCCCCTGGGACGTCAGCGCGCTCACGCTGACCGAGGACGGCAAGACCGTGGCGGCGCAGTTCAATGTGGATGGCTGCGATGAACTGCGGCTGTTTGACGGCGAATCGGGCCGCGAGCTGCCGGCACCGAAGCTGCCGCCGGGCAATGTGGGCAGCACGGTGTACGACCGGGTGCGCAATGAGATCGCCTTCACCACCAACGGCGCCCGCGGCCCGAGCCAGATCTTCTCGCTCAGCCCAGAGGGCAAGGTCGAGCAATGGACGCAGGCCGCCACCGAGGGCGTCGATACGCGGCAGTTCAGCGAGCAAAGCATCGTGCGCTGGAAGAGCTTCGACGGCACGAGCATCTCGGGCTTGCTGAGCCAGCCGTCGGCCACGCGCTTCCCGGGTCGGCGCCCGGTGATCATCGCCATCCATGGTGGTCCCGAAGGCCAGGCCACGGTCGGTTTCATCGGCCGCAACAACTACTTCGTCAATGAACTGGGCATCGCGCTGATCCAGCCGAATGTGCGCGGCTCAACGGGCTACGGCAAGAGCTTCCTGGCGGCCGACAACGGCTTCAAGCGCGAGGACTCGGTCAAGGACATCGGCGCCCTGCTCGACTGGATCGCCACCCAGCCCCATCTCGACCCCAAGCGCGTGCTCGTCATGGGCGGCAGCTATGGCGGCTACATGACGCTGGCCGTCGCCACGCACTATGCCGACCGCATTGCGGGCGCCATCGACATCGTCGGCATCTCGCACTTCGTGACCTTCCTGCAGAACACCGAGAGCTACCGCCGTGACCTTCGCCGCGTCGAATACGGTGACGAGCGCGACCCGGCCATGCGCGAGTTCCTCGATCGCATCTCGCCACTGACCAACGCAGCCAAGATCAAGAAGCCGCTGTTCGTGGTGCAAGGCAAGAACGACCCGCGCGTGCCCTATACCGAGGCCGAGCAGATCGTGGCCAAGGTGCGTGAGTCGGGCACGCCCGTCTGGTACCTGCGCGCCGAGAACGAGGGTCACGGCTTTGCGCGCAAGGAGAACCAGGACTACCAGTTCCTCAGCACCATCCTCTTTCTGCAGCAGACGCTGCTGAAGTGAGCTGAGGGCCGGTCAGCCGACGAGGTTGGCCAGGGTCAGCAGCGCCAGCAGGCCCATCCACAGCACCACCGAACGCCAGACCAGGCCCACCACGCTTTGCAGGTGCCCGAGCTGGGGCGCCGCCCCAGAGGTGGAGCCCGCCGCGCCGATGGCGTCAGGGTCAGCGCCAGCGTCGAAGGTCTTGCTGCGATCGGGCGTCACCGTGGGCGCAGCAGCCCCGCCCAGGCGCAGGCCCAGCGCCCCGGCGGCTGAGGCGAGCAGAATGCCTTCGTTGGCTTGAGCCCAGAGCGCCGCATCTCGGCGCCAGCCATTGACGGCCTCCTCGAAGTTGCCGACCACGGCAAAGCCGGTGGCGGTGAGCCGCGCCGGCACGTGATCGATCCAGCCAAAGGCCTGGCGCGACACGGCCAGCAACTGGACATTGGTCGGGGCATCCAGCACCCGGCTCTTGAAGGCCCAGTAGCGGCTCGCAAATTCGGCCAGCCGGTAGACGACCGCGCCAGCGGGCCCAAGGCCCAGCGTCGAGCAGACGACAAACCAGAAAAACACGCCGAACACGTGGCGATGCGCGGCCAGCAGCGAATGCTCGATCACGTGCCGGATCAGCTCCACGCGAGGCAGTTCGCTGGCGTCCAGGTGGCGCCACTGCGCCAGGTGCTGGCGGGCGGTCTCGTCGTCGCCACGGTCCAGCGCATCGCGGATGTCCGTGAAGTGATGGCTGAACTGGCGGAACCCGAGCGTCAGGTAGAGCACCAGCACGTCCACGCCCAGGGCCAACAGCACGTGGACGTGATGCGCCAGCGCGTAGACCAGGGTGACGACAAGGCCCGGCACCAGCACCGTGATGCACCAGACCACCGCCGCATGATGCGAGGCACCGGCGTCGAAGTTGCGCCCGGTCCAGCGGATCCAGGAAATCACGGCCTCATGCACCCGGTTGCCATGCCGCAAGGGCTTGAGCTGCTCACACAGCAGGGCCAGCAAGACCGCAAAGAAATTCATGGCGGGCGATGATAGCGGCGGCCCCTGCCCCGCTTGCTCAGGCGATGAGCAGTCGGTAGAGATTGCGCAACATCGCCGCCGTCGCGCCCCAGATGAAGTACTCGCGCTCGGGGCCCTGCCAGGGCATGGAAATGAAGCGCCGCTCGATGCCGTCAAGCGTCACGGCGTGGTGCCGGTGATGGGCCGGGTTCATCAGGAAGTGCAGCGGCACCTCAAACGCCTCGGCAACCTCGGAGGCATCCAAGGTCAAGGCAAACGGCGGCCGCACCAACGCCAGCACGGGCGTGACCTGGAAAGAGGTCACCGTGGCGTAGACCGGCAACTGGCCGATGACGTCGATGTGCTCGCGGGCGAGGCCGATTTCCTCCTCGGTCTCGCGCAGGGCCGTGCCGACGGGGCCTGGGTCTTCGGGCTCAGACTTGCCGCCCGGGAAGCTGATCTGTCCGGCGTGGTCACGCAGGTGGTCGGTCCGCCGGGTCAGCAGCAGGTGCAGGCCATCGTCGCGCACCACCAGGGGCACAAGCACCGCAGCAGCGGCCGGCGTGCGGCCCGGCAGGCGGCTGCCATCGCCTGCAAACTCGGGCTGCCAGGACGGCGCCGACGCGAGCCTGGTCCGGATCGCAGGCTCCGAAAGCGCCGCGTCAGAGACGGCCGGCAGATGGGCATCGACGCCCACGACGGGCGCCTCCTGCGGTCGGAGGATCAAGGGGCGGCTCATGATGTGCCAAGCATAAAAAACAAAACCGCCCGGAGCAGAACTCGGGGCGGTTTGGCTGGTGGCGCTGAGGATCAGGCCAGCTTTTCCTTGATGCGGGCCGACTTGCCCGAACGCTCGCGGAGGTAGTACAGCTTGGCGCGGCGGACATCGCCACGGCGCTTGACTTCGATCGAGGCGATCAGCGGGCTGTAGAGCTGGAAAGTCCGCTCAACGCCTTCGCCGCTGGAGATCTTGCGGACGATGAAGCTGCTGTTGAGGCCGCGGTTGCGCTTGGCGATCACAACGCCTTCGTAGGCCTGGACGCGCTTACGGGTGCCTTCAACCACGTTGACGCTGACGATCACGGTGTCGCCAGGGGCGAAAGTCGGGATGGTCTTGTTGAGGCGAGCAATCTCTTCTTGCTCAAGGGTCTGGATCAGATCCATGGGGTGCTCCTGCAAGTCTTGGCTGGGGCTGTTGATGGAGGAAATGTCCACCAGCCAGAGGACGAAAGCCCACGAGTATAGCGACTACTTGGGTAATCCCGCAAGGAAGCGCTCGTCGGCCGGGCTGAGCTGGCCTGCCGCGCGGGCAGCCACGATCAGGTCGGGCCGACGCTGCGCGGTGAGGCGCAGCGACTGTTCACGCCGCCAGCGTGCGATTTCGGCATGGTGCCCGGACAGCAGCACCGGCGGAACCGGGCGCTCGGGGCCGGATTCGTCGGCAGGCAGCAGCTCCGGCCGGCTGAAGTGCGGGCAGTCGAGCAGGCCATCGGAGAAGCTGTCCTGCTGGTGCGATTGCGCATCACCCAGCACGCCGTCCTGCAGCCGCGCCACGGCATCCAGCAGCGCCAGGGCCGGCAGCTCGCCGCCGGACAGCACGAAGTCGCCGAGGCTGATCTCCAGCGTCACGTGCCGATCGAGCACCCGCTGATCGATGCCTTCGTAGCGGCCGCACAGCAGCACGGCACCGGGGCTTTGCGCGAGCTCACGGACCAGGGCCTGGTCCAGGACACGTCCCGTCGGGCTGAAATGGATGACCGGCGCGGCGCCGCGCTGCGCCTTCACGGCGGCCAGCGCACGTTCCAGTGGGCCGGCCAGCATCACCATGCCGGGGCCGCCGCCAAAGGGGCGGTCGTCAACGCGGCGGTAGGTGTCTTCGGCAAAGTCCCGCAGCGGCCACAGCCGCACGTCCACTTGCCGGCTCTCGAAGGCCCGGCGCGTGATGCCGACCGTCAGATGGGCGTCGAACAGCTCGGGGAAGAGCGTGATGACGTCGAAGCGCATCAGTAGTCGAGACCCCAGTCGACCTTGATCAGCCGCGCAGTCAGGTCCACCTCGTCGACGAAGGCGCCGACAAAGGGGATCAGGCGCTCCTGGTCGGGCTTCAGAGGCTCGGCAGCCCCGACGGGGGCGATGCGGAACACGCAATGCGGCCCCGTGTCGATGAGCCCGATCACCCGGCCCAGGGCAGCGCCGTCGCGGTTGACCACATCCAGGCCAATCAGGTCGACCCAGTAGTACTCGCCGTCGCCGGCCTTGGGAAACTCGCTGCGCGAGAGGTGCAACTCCCAGCCGCGCAACTGCTCGGCTGTATTGCGGTCGTCGATGCCCTCGGCCTTGGCCACGATGCCCTCGCCATGCTCGCGCACCGAGGTGATCGTGATCTGGCGCTGGCCCGGCTTGGGGCCGCTCGACCGCAGGCTCCACCGCTTGGCGTTGAAGAGCGCATCACCGTGACCGGAATAGGCCTGGACCTTGAACCAGCCCTTGACGCCCCAGGCGTCCAGGATGCGGCCGACCTCGATGGCATCCGCCGGCCAGGCATGAAAAAACGGCGCCGCAGCGCCGTCTTGTTCGGGCAAATGACTTGCCACTTCAGCTTCAGGCCGTGGCCTTCTTGGACTCACCCACCAGACGCTCGACGGTCGGCGACACCTGGGCGCCAACGCCGGTCCAGTAGGTCACGCGGTCCAGGGCCACGCGCAGCTTTTCGGCAGCGCCAGAAGCCACGGGGTTGTAGAAGCCCACGCGCTCGATGAATCGGCCGTCGCGACGCTCACGGCTGTCGGCGACGACGATGTTGTAGAACGGGCGCTTCTTGGAGCCGCTGCGGGAAAGACGAATGACGACCATGATGTTTCCTGTAAACGAATGTGGCGATCACCGCACCGGGAGACACTCAGGGCGAGCAGATCGAAAAGCGGCTTGCGGACTGAAAGCCCACTGGAGCCAAGTGTCGGCAACGTAGATACGCCAGAAACTGGCCGCTGCCGAAAACCCGGCATTATAGACTCGACTGATCTCTGCGAAAAGCCACTTGGCGCTCTCTTTCCGATGCCCCTGCCCCAATCCGCTTCACTGCTGCTGCGCCCCAGCACGCCCGATGACCTGCTCGCCATCCAGGCGATCTATGCACAAGCCGTCGAGAACGGTACCGGCACCTTTGAAACCGAGGCGCCAACCATCGAGGAGATGGCCCGCCGCCGCGACGAGGTGCTCTCGCGCGGCCTGCCCTGGTTGGTGGCTGAGCGCGGGGGTGTCGTGCTCGGCTACGCCTACGCCAACTACTTCCGGCCGCGCCTGGCCTATCGCTACTGCGTCGAAGACTCGATCTACCTGGCGCCAGCCGCGCGCGGCCAGGGCGTTGGGCGCTTGTTGCTGGCCGAGTTGATGGCCCGCTGCGAGGCGGCAGGCGCGCGCCAGATGCTCGCTGTGATCGGCGACAGCCAGAACGCAGGCTCGGTGGGCGTGCACCGCTGCCTGGGCTTTGAGCCTATCGGCACACTGCAGAACGTGGGTTGGAAGTTCGACCGCTGGCTGGACGTGGTGATGATGCAGCGCCCGCTGGGTCTGGCAGCCACCCAGGCGCCTTCGGCGTGATGGCGATGCGCAAGTCCAAGACCCTGGCGACCTGGCTGGCCCTGGTGGGTGGCGCCGTTGGGGCGCACCGCTTTTACCTGCGCGGCCTGCGGGACCCGCTGGCCTGGCTGCACCCTCTGCTGGCGCTGCCGGGCTATGTGGGTGTGCTGCGCATGCAGCAACTGGGGCAGGACGACCGCCTGGCCTGGGCGCTCATTCCCTTGCTGGGCCTCAGCCTCTGCATCGCCCTGCTGTCGGGCATCGTCTATGGGCTGACACCCGATGAGCGCTGGGACGCCCGCCACAACCCGGGGGCCGGGCCGTCCAAGCCCAGCGGCTGGGCGGCCGTTATCGGCGTGGTGGTCTGCCTGCTGGTAGGCGGCACCGCGCTGATGGCGACCATCGCCTTCAGCGCGCAGCGCTACTTCGAGAGCCAGGCTTCGTCGAGCGAGTAAGCGCGCTCAGAACAGCGCCAGGCTCAGGGCATAGCAGCCGGCTGCCACGGCGGCAGAGGCCGGGATCGTGAAGATCCACGCCCAGACGATATTGCCGGCCACGCCCCAGCGCACGCTGTTGACATTGCGCGTTGAGCCCACGCCGACGATGGCGCCGGTGATGGTGTGCGTGGTGGACACGGGCACGCCCAGGATGCTGGCCAGGAAGAGCGTCATCGCGCCACCGGTTTCGGCGCAAAAGCCGCCTACCGGCTTGAGCTTGGTGATGCGCTGACCCATGGTCTTGACGATGCGCCAGCCGCCAAACATGGTCCCGAGGCCAATGGCGGCATAGCAGCTGACGATGGCCCAGATCGGCGGCGACTTGTCGGCCGTGGAGGCGTAGCCCGTGGCGATCAACAGCATCCAGATGATGCCGATGGTCTTTTGCGCGTCATTGCCGCCGTGACCCAGGCTGTAGGCCCCGGCACTCACCAGTTGCAGGCGCCGGAACCACTTGTCCACGCGCAGCGGACGCTGCCCCCGGAAGATCCAGGCCACGATCACCATCATCAGCGAGCCCAGCACGAAGCCGAGCAGCGGTGACACGACGATGAAGGTGACGGTCTTCAAGATGCCGCCCGCGATCAGCGAGCCCGTGCCGGCCTTGGCCACCACGGCGCCCACGATGCCGCCCATCAAGGCGTGGGACGAGCTGCTGGGGATGCCGTACCACCAGGTGACGACGTTCCAGACGATGGCCCCGCACAGCGCGCCGAAGACGACGTGGGTATCGACCACGCCGGGCTGCACAAAGCCCTTGCCCACGGTGGCCGCTACGCTGAAGTTGAAGACGAAGATGGCGACGAAGTTGAAGAAGGCCGCGAACAGCACGGCCTGCTGCGGCTTGAGCACGCCGGTGGACACGACGGTGGCGATGGAGTTCGCAGCGTCGTGGAAGCCGTTCATGAAGTCGAACAGCAGGGCCAAGCCCACCAGGACCGCGATGACCCAGAAGGCGATTTCGGGAGTAGCCATCGAGCGCGAGCGATCAGGAGTTCTCGAGGACGATGCCCTCGATGAGGTTGGCCACGTCCTCGCAGCGGTCCGAGATCAGTTCCAGTTGCTCGTAGATCACCTTGAGCTTGATCAGCTCCCGCACCTCGACGCGCTCGTCGCGGAACAGGTTGGACATGGCTGAGCGCATGATGCGGTCGGCGTCAGACTCCAGCTTGTCGATCTCGCGGCAGGTCTTGATGGCGGCCTCGACGGTGTCGGGCTTGCTCAGGCGCGGCAGCAGGGTCACGGCGTGCTGCACGCGTTCGCAGCAGCGCACGCTGACCTGGCCCAGACGCAGCACGTCTTCGGGGATGGCGCGCACGTCGTAGAGCGACATGGTCTCCGACGAGTCCTGCAGCAGGTCCAGGATGTCGTCCATGGCGTTGATCAGCCCGTGGATCTGCTCGCGATCGATGGGCGTGATGAAGGTCAGGTGCAGCAGCCGGTTGACCTCGGCGGTCACGCGGTCAGCTGCATGTTCGGCATGGTCAACCTCGTCGGCGTATTTCTGGCGCAGCAGCGGGTCGGCATAGTTTTCGATCATCTGCATGAAGGCGCGAGCGCCCTCCGCGATGTGCGTGCCGTGCTGGTTGAACAGGTCGAAGAAGTTGCCCTCTTTGGGCAGGAGCTTGCCGAAAAGCATGGGCGTCCTTGGAAACTCGAATTCAGGAAGCCCGGGAGTGTAGCTAGGAGGCTGTCGGGCTTTGGGCCGGGGGCGCGTTGGGCCTGCAAGGGGGCTCAGCCAAGGCGCAAAGCACAGCTGGGCTCGATGCCCAGCGCGCATTTGCAACGCCGGATCAGCCCCCTTGCAGGCCCAACCCGAAGGGCCGGGGCGATTTGCGGGGCCATGCGTCGTTGTCGACTCGTTGTTGGGGCCGATCCAACGCCTCGCCGACGCCTAGCCTGGCCCCGCAACTCGCCCCGGCGCGCCCCCGGCCCAAAGCCCGACAGCCTCCTGGCAGATTTTCATGACCGGAAGATGAAGTACACCGCCCCCATCAAGCACAGGCCCGCCCACACGTAGTCCCACTTGAAGGGCTGGCCCATGTAGTAGATGCTGAAGGGCACGAACACGGCCAGGGTGATGACCTCCTGGCTGATCTTGAGCTGGGCGAGGCTGTAGCCGCCGGCGTAGCCGATGCGATTGGCCGGCACCTGGAGCATGTACTCGGCCAGCGCAATGCCCCAGCTCACCAAGGCGGCCACCCACCAGGGTTTGGCCGACAGGTCACGCAGGTGGGCGTACCAGGCGAAGGTCATGAAGACGTTGGACAGGGCCAGCAGTCCAAAGGTCTGGAGCGACACGGGCAAGGCACTCATGGTCATCAACGAAGGCTACAGGTTGAGGGGGCCAAATGGCACGCACGCCTGGGCCTGCCAGCCCGAAGCGTCATCGGCCAGGGTTCGCAAAGTCGGGTCCAGCTCCAGCAAGGGGCGCAGCACAAAGGCGCGTTCGCCCAGGCGCGGGTGCGGCAGGGTCAGCCGATCGGTGCGCAGGTGCTGCTGACCGTAGAGCAGCAGGTCCAGGTCCAGGGTGCGCGGGGCGTTCAGGTAGGGGCGCTGGCGGCCGTGCTGCTGCTCGATGGCCTGCAGCGCATCAAGCAAGGCCTCGGGGGGCAGCGTGGTTGCGAGGCGTGCCACGGCGTTGAGGAAGTCGGGGCCTGTCGCCTGCACGGGTGCCGAACGCCAGGCGCTCGACACCGCCACCAGGCGCGTGGCAGGCAAGGCGGCCAGCGCTTGCAGGGCAGACTGCAGCGTGGCCGTCAGGTCGTCACCCAGGTTGGCCCCAAGGCCGACGTAGGCGCACTGCGTGTTCACTCGGCGGCGGGGGCGGCGCCACCAGCGCCATCAGGCTTGCGCGGGCGACGGCGACGGCGGCGCTTCTTGGGCGCGTCACCGGCACCCTCCGGGCGGTCCGCGCTGGGCTCATCGGCTTCAGCATCGGCGCTGGGGATGCCACGCGGGTCTGCCTTGATGGCACGCGGCCGCTGCTGCTGCGAGGCGCGCACTTCGGCCAGCAGGGCCTGGCGGTCGTCGTCGCTGCCCAGGGCAAAGTCTTCCCACCAGTCCGCCAGGGCGGCGTCGGCTTCGCCGGCATCGGCGCGCAGGCGCAGGAAGTCAAAGGCGGCCCGGTAGCGTGGCTGTTCGATCAAGCTCAAGGGCCCGGAGCCCGTGCGGCGCTCGAACCGGCCCTGCATCATCCAGATCTCGCGCATATCCGTGGCCAGCTTGCCACGGCCGGAGATGTCGCCGATGCGGGCATCGAAGACCGCGTCGATGGCCTGGGCCATCGCGGGTGCGGGCGGCTCGCCGTCGTTGCGCAATTGGCTCCAGCGCGCCTGTACTTCGTGCCACAGCATGCAGGCCAGCATGAAGCTGGGCGACACACCGAGGCCCTCTTGGACGCGGCGATCCGTGTCCTGGAGGGCGAGGCGCACGAAGGCGCCGCGAGAGCCATCAGGCAGACTGCCATCGGGTGTCAGCACCGCATCCAGCACCGGGAAGACACCGCGCGCCAATCCCAAGCGCTTGAGCGACGCAAGGCTGGCCAGTGCGTGGCCGGTCTGCAGCAGCTTGACCATCTCGTCGAAGAGCCGCGAGGCCGGCACATCGGCCAGCAGGCGCGACGAGGCGCGCACTGGGGCCGCCGTCTTGGCCTCCAGCTCAAAGCCCAGCTTGGCCGCAAAGCGCGCAGCGCGAATGATGCGCACGGGGTCTTCGCGGTAGCGGGTCTCGGGGTCGCCAATCATGCGCAGCACCCTGGCTCGCGCGTCGGCCAGGCCGCCGTGGTAGTCCACCACCATCTGGCGGGCGGGCTCGTAGTACATGGCATTGACGGTGAAGTCGCGCCGCGCGGCGTCTTCGATCTGTGGGCCCCAGACGTTGTCACGCAGCACGCGGCCACTGGCGTCCACCGCGTGGGATTTGCCTTCCAGTTCGCGCTTGGACGTCTTCTCGTTGCCTTCCACGGCATCGGACTCGGTCATCAGGGCACGGAAGGTCGAGACCTCGATCACCTCGTGCTCGCGCCCCCGGCCAAACACCACGTGGACGATGCGAAAGCGCCGGCCAATGATGAAGGCCCGGCGGAACAGACCCTTGACCTGCTCGGGCGTGGCATTGGTGGCCACATCGAAGTCCTTGGGCACCATGCCCAGCAGCAGGTCGCGCACGGCGCCGCCCACCACATAGGCCTCGAAGCCGGCGTCCGTCAGCGTCTTGACGACCTTGACCGCGCGGTCGTCCAGCAGGCTGGGGTTGATGCCGTGCTGGTCGGCCCCCACCTCGACGCGCTTGCCAAGCGGAGAGGCCGGTGCGCGTGCGGGCTTGCCGAGCAGCTTGTCGATGAACTTCTTGATCATGGGAAAAGTTGCAGGATGGGCCAGGCCCGTTCGCGGGCCACTGCAGCCAGGGACTCGCCCGGATTGGTGGCCACGGGGTGCGTGGCGCGCTCCATCAGGGGCAGGTCATTGATCGAGTCGCTGTAGACAGTGATGCGCTCGAAGTCCTGCCATTGTGCCCCGCGTTGCGCCAGCCACTCGCCCACGCGGACGACCTTGCCCTCTTGAAGGCAGGGCACGCCGTCCATCTGCCCGGTGTAGCGGCCGGCGGCGTCGCGCGCCAGGCGGGTGGCGATCAGGTGCTCCACGCCCAAGGCTGCGGCGATGGGGGCGGTGACAAAGTCATTGGTGGCCGTCACGATGGCGACCAGATCACCCGCCGCCTGGTGCTGCGCGATCAGCGCGCGTGCGGGCGGCAGCAGCTGCGGCCCCAAGCGCTCGTCCATGAAGCGCTGGCGCACGGCCAGGGCCTCTTCCAATGGGCGATGCCGCCAGGCGGAGGTGGCGAAGTCGATGTACGCGACCTGGTCGAGCCGGCCGGCCAGGTATTGCTCGTAGAACTCGTCGTTGCGGCGCTTCCACTCACCGCCATCGGCCCAGCCGATCTCGATCAGGTAGTCGCCAAAGCTGTGGTCGGAGTCGATCGGCAGCAAGGTGCCGTCCAGGTCGAAGAGGGTCAGGTTCATGCGGTGGGGTCGGTGGGCGGGCTGTCGGGGTCGGCCAGCATCTGTTTGAGCAGGGGCAGCGTCAGGCCGCGCTTGTGGCTGAGGGCGAAGGTGTCGAGCCGGACCAACAACTGCATCAGGCCGCCGAGCTGGCGGTCAAAGCGGGTGAGCAGGTAGTCCAGCAGATCGTCACCCAGCAGCAGGCCGCGGCGGTCGGCCTCGCGCCGCAGGACGGCCCGGGTTTCGGCTTCGCCCAGATGGACCAGCGCGTAGCTGGGCCCCCAGCCGAGACGGGTGCGCAGGTCCTCGCGCACGGGCAGGTCCACGGCCGGTCGGTCGGCGCTGGCGACGATGGCGACCCCCTGGCCGGCAGTCTCGACGAAGAGCGTGAAGGCCGCGTGTTGACGCGGCTCATCGAAGGCCTGGCAGTCATCAAAGAGCAGCAGGCTCGCCTGCGGCGGCCAAGCCCAGGGCAGCGGTGTCGTGGGGTCGTACCAGGCCACCTGCTCGCCAGCGTCCATCCAGCGGCGGGCCAGGGCGCGCAGCAAATGGCTCTTGCCGACACCGGCTGCCCCCCACAGCAGCACCGGCGCAGAACCCGGGCGCAGGCCGGCCAGCTCCGCCAGGGCGGCGTGGTTGGCCGCGTGGGTGCCGGGGAGGTAGCTCTCGAAACTGAAGTCGGGCGGCGCCTGGATGGCGAGCGGCAACTGCTTCAACTGCGACCTCGGTACAGACTGCTTGCCAGGTAGGCTGCATGCAGCCGGCGGCCAGCCACCACGCCCACCGCACTGAGTGGCAGCGCGACCAGCACGCCCACAAAGCCGAGCAGATGCCCAAAGGCCAGCAGCGCAAAGATCACCATCAGCGGGGAGAGGCCGATGCGCTCGCCCACCAGGCGCGGCGTGAGCACAAAGCTCTCCAGCAACTGGCCCAGCCCGAACACCACAGCCACAGCCACCACGCCATAGAGCGATTGGAACTGCAGCAACCCGGCCAGCAAGGCCAGCACCAGGCCCAGGCCAAAGCCCACGTAGGGCACGAACACAGCCAGGCCCGTGAACACGCCGATGGGCAAGGCAAGATCAAAGCCCGCCAGCCCCAACCCGGCGCTGTAGTACAGGGCCAGTGCGCCCATCACCAACAACTGCCCGCGCAGGTAGCTGCCGAGCATGATGTCGCACTCGGTCAGGAAGCTCCAGACGCGATCCCGCGCGCCGGGGGGTACCAGGCGCCCTGCCCGCTCCATCAGCTGAGGCCAGTCGAGCAGCAGATAAAACAGCACCACCGGCAGCAGCACGGCATTGCCCACCAGCGCCAGCAGGAAGCTGCCGCCCACGCGGGCGGACTCGAAGGCCGCAGCACCCCAGTCCTCCAGGTTGGCATTGAGGTACTTGAGCACAAAGGCCTTGACGCTGGCGATGTCGAGGCTGACCTGCGCGCCGTGCTGGGCCAGCCAGGGCGCCAGGCTGTCATTCAGGGCCTTGGCCAGGCCGGGGATCTGCTCGCGCAGCGCGGGCAACTCTTTGTTGAGGATGGGCAGCACCAGCAGCAGCACGGCCAGCAGCGCGATCAAGGCCGCGGTCTCGACCAGGCCAACCGCCACCATGCGTGGCACGCGGCGCCGGGCCAGCCAGTCGACGCTGGGCGACAGCGCATAGGCCAGCACCCCGGCAGCGATGAAGGGCGACAACACGGGCGCCAGCGCCCAAAGGACGAACACCGCCATGGCGGCAACGCCGAGCCAGGCGAGCAGGAGACGCTGAGGGTGGGTCAACATGCGCGCGGATTGTGGGGGATTCAGCGGCGGCGCGGCGGGTGCCGGCGGCCCAGCGCCTTCAAGCGCTCGCGCAGTTGCGGGGCATCAACCGCCTCGGCCTGCCGGCGCAGATAGGCATCCAGATCGTCAGCGGCCGCTTCCCACTGCCCCAGGGCTTCCAGGGCCAGCCCCCGGTCACGCAGCTCGCCCGCATCGTCTGGCAACAGGATGACGAGGCGCCGCTGCACGGCCAGGAAGCGGGGCCAGTCCTCGGCGCTGCGGTAGATCTCCTTCAGGTTGCGCAGCAGGCGCGCCAGGATGTGGCGCCGGGGCGTGCCGCGCAGGAAGAACTCCAGCGGCAGTTCCAGGTCATCCGGCAGGCCGCTGCCCCGGCGGTAGACCTGCAGACGCTCCTCCAGGCGGCTCTGCGACAGCGCCTCGCCCGAGAACGGGTCCATCACCACATCGCCCAGGCCGACGCGGAACTTGACCAGGAAGTGCCCTGGAAAGGCCACACCCGCCGCACGCAGACCGGCCTGCTCGGCCAGCTCCAGCAGCAGGATGGCGAGCGAGATGGGCAGGCCCCGACGGGTTTCCAGCACATGGTGGATGAAGCTGTTCACCGGGGCGTAGTAGTCGTTGACATTGCCCTGAAAGCCCAGCTCGACGTGGAAGAACTGGCTCAGCGCGGCAAGCCGCTGCGGCGGCGTGGCCTCGCGCGGCAGGCGCGCACGCAGTCGCTGGCCCAGTCGGTCCACCTCGGCCAGCACGCCCTGGACGTCGAGGTCCGGGACTTCGTCCTGCGCCACGCTGACCGCCGCTTCAAGCAGCGGCAGCCGCGCGTCCTCGTGGACGAGGTTGGCAAAGTAGTCCAGCGGTGAGAACGAGGGCAACCGCATCAGACGGGGCGCCCGAGCGCGCGCAGGTTCATGCCGGTCAGCAGCAAGGTGGCGAAGTAGACAACCGCACTGGCGCCCAGGCAGGCCGCCATCGTCAGCGCACGCTGCCATTGGTGAGCCCCCAGGCCGATCCAATCCACCCAGGTCGCGAGCCAGAACTGCAGCGCCCCCATCGCCAGGCAGGCGGCGGCCACTCGCAGCGTCAAGGCGCCCCAGCCCGCTTCAGGCACATAGCTGCCGAGCCGCTTGAGGCCGCGCAGCAGCCAAGCCGCGTTGATCAGCGCGCCCAGGCCGATGGACAGGGCCAGGCCCGCCACGCCGATGAAGGGCACCAAGACCGCGTTCATGGCCTGCGTCAGCACGAGCACCGCGACGGCCGTACGTGCCGGGGTACCGGTGTCCTGCCGCGCATAGAAGCCCGGGGCTAGCACCTTCACGGCGATCAAACCCATCAGTCCCACGCCCCAGCCCTGCACCGACAGCGAGGTCTGCACCACGTCATGGGCGGTGAAGGCATGGCGGTGATACAGCACGGCCACCAGCGGCTCGGCAAACACGATCAAGGCCACGGCGCAAGGCAAGGCAAACACCATCACCATGCGCAAGCCCCAGTCCAGCAGCTTGCTGTAGCGCACCGTGTCCCCGCTCGATTGAGACGCCGACAACTGCGGCGTCAGCACGGCACTCAGGGCCACACCCAGCAGGCCGATGGGGAATTCCATCAGCCGGTCGGCATAGTTGAGCCAGGAGGTGGCGCCCTCGGCGAGGTGGCTGGAGATCTGGGTATTGATCATCAGCGACACCTGAGACACCCCCACCCCCAGCAGCGCCGGCGCCATGCCGGTCAAGGTGCGCTTCACACCCGGGTGCCCTGCTGCCGCCTTGATGGCACTCGGACGCATGGAAATGCGCGGCATCGCGCCAACCGCCCGCAGGGCCGGCCACTGCACCAGCAGCTGCAGCACGCCCCCCAGCATCACGCCAACGGCCAAGGCATACACGCCGGGGTACCCGGCCTTCACAAAACTGGCTTGCAAGCCCCAGCCGGTGGCGATGACGCTGAGGTTCAGCAGCACCGGCGTCACGGCCGGCACCATGAAGCGCTTCCAGGTGTTGAGGATGCCGGCCGCCAGCGCCACGCCCGACATGCACAGGATGTAGGGGAACATCCAGCGCGTCATCACGATGGCGGCGTCCATGCTGCTGCCCGAGAGGCCCGAGGCCAGCAGCCACACCAGCAGCGGTGCGCCCAGCACGCCCAGCACCGAGGTTGCCAGCAAGGCCCAAAGCAGCACGGTGGCCACGGCGTCGATCAGCCGCAGCGCAGCCTCTTCGCCCTCCTGCGCCTTGACGCCCGCGATGATCGGCACGAAAGCCTGGGAGAACGCGCCCTCGGCAAACAGGCGCCGCAGAAAATTCGGGATGCGAAATGCCACCAGGAAGGCGTCAGTCATCGCCGTGGCACCAAACAGGCTGGCCACCATGGTTTCCCGCACGAGGCCGGTGACCCGCGACAACAAGGTGAGCACCGAAATCGTCGAGGCCGCGCGCAACACATTCATGCGCGGCATTATCTCGACGTGCCAGCGGGTACCCGGCGCCACTGCCGATACTGGCCGGCTGCTTGGCAGGTCCTTGGTTGACGGGTTATACTCGCGGTCTTTGCACCTATTGGGTTAATTCGCAATGGCCACCAGTTCCAAAGCCAAGAAAAAAACCGTTCGCCTGGCATCGGGTCGCAAGCGCGCTCGCCAGGACGTCAAGCTGAACGCCGCCAACACGGCACTGCGTTCCAAGTTCCGCACGGTCGTCAAGAACGTGCAAAAGGCCGTGGTCGCGGGCGACAAGTCCAAGGCTGCCGAGCTGTTCAAGACCGCTCAAGCCGTGATCGACTCGGTCGCGGACAAGGGCATCTTCCACAAGAACAAGGCTGCTCGTCACAAGAGCCGCCTGTCGGCCAAGATCAAGGCGCTCGCCGCCTGATAAAAACCCCCCAGGTGCAAAGTGAAAAGGCCCGCGTCAGCGGGCCTTTTTGCTGGGCGCTCGGGATTGCAGCGTCAGCCAAAACCAGAGTCCAGCCCATGGCGCTGGCGCTCGGCCAGCCAATCGGTGATGGCGCCCGCCACCCACTCGGGGTCATCCAGCGGCAGGTCGTGCCCAGCCTGGGTGTGCAGGCGCAGCGGCGCCCCCCATGCCCGGCTCATCGCCTGGGAGCAGCGCCAGTCCACCAAGGTGTCACCCTTGCTGCACAGCAGCAGGATGGGTGCGCCAGGTCGCGTGCGACTGGCTCGGTAGCGCCAGGCCGCATACAGCTGCCGGAAGCTGTTGCGCACGCCCAGCGGCCGCTCGCGCGCGAGCGCGACCCAGTGGTCCAGCACCGCCTCGCGTTCCACCAGTCGCGTCGTCAGGCGCAGCACACGGGCCTCGCGCGGGCGGGCGCTGAAACGGCTCAGGCTCAGCAGCATCAGCGTCACGTAGCTCATCGGCCGCACCATGCGGAACCGCTCGCTGAAAGGGCGCACGCTGGCATTGATCAAAACGCCGCCCGCGACTTCGTCAGGGTGGTGGGCGATCCAGTCGGTGGCCACCATGGCGCCGAGCGACATGCCGACCAGGTAGACGGGCCCTCGCACGCCGGCAGCGGCCAGTTGCGCGCGGCATTCATCGACGATGGCACTGACGCGTGTCGGGCTGGTGTCGCCGCGCCGCTCGCCCATGCCGGGCAGGTCGAGCATGCGCAACCCGGAGCCGGGCTGGGTACTTTGCAAAAAGCTGCCAAGAGTTTGCGGGAAACGCCCCCAATGGCCGCTCTCGCGCGACATGCCGCGCAGCAGGACCCACGTGGGTTGCCCTGGCAAGGCCCCCCATGACGCCGTCCCTCTGGTCGATTTGTTCCTCGCTGCGGCGTGCTGCTGCAGTGTCATTGACAGACCACCCTCATTCCTTGACCCGAGCTTAGAAGGAACGGCTGGCGATGCCCATCCGGGCTCGGCCTAGCTCGTAGAGCTGCCCGGTTCGGGCAACAGACAAGCCTCGACCACCTGCAGATGGTTGTCGCTTGCAAAGTTCATGACGAAATCCCACGCCATGGGTTCCACCGACTTCAACGCCTCGCTGACGATGACGCACTTGACGCCATTGACCACACGGGGAACGCAGAGCGGCGAGTAGCCGATGTGGGCCCCAGGCCGAGTCGGCACGCCGCCAGGGCGGAAGCTCGACATGGCGCCGGCCAGGCGTTCCGCCCAATCGCTGGGGCGGAAAGTCTTGCCCTCCAGGGTGACCCCCTGGATGAAGACTTCGCGCGGCTTTTTCGGGGTTTCCATCAATTTGCAAACTGCGGTTCCAACTATTTTGCCTTGGATGTGCTGCGCCGCAGCAAAGTTGCGGAGCGAACCCTAGAATCGCGGCCCCATCATCCTTTCCTTTTCAAGGAGACCTCGTTGAATCCTGCGTCGCCGTCGTCAGAACCTCACGTCATGCCGGTTTTCGGTCGCTTGCCCGTTGCGCTGTCGCACGGCCAAGGCTGCTGGGTGTGGGACGTGGAGGGTCGACGATATCTGGACGCGCTCGCGGGGATTGCCGTCAACACGCTGGGGCACAACCACCCCAAACTGGTGCCGGCCTTGCAGGACCAGGCCGCCAAGCTCATCCACTCGAGCAACTACTACTACGTGCCGCTGCAGGAGCAACTGGCGGCCCTGCTGTGCGAGGCCTCGGGCCTGAGCAATGTCTTCTTCTGCAACAGCGGGCTGGAGGCCAATGAGGCCGCGCTCAAGATCGCCCGCAAGTTTGGGCACGACAAGGGCATCGACGAGCCTGCGGTGATCGTCTTCGAGGGCGCCTTCCATGGCCGCTCCATCGCCACGCTGTCGGCCACCGCCAATCGCAAGATCCAGGCGGGTTTTGGTCCGCTGGTGCCTGGCTTCGTGCGCGTGGCCCTCAATGACCTGGCGGCCGTCCAGGCTGCGCTGGACGCCAACCCGTCCGTGTCGGCCATCTTCCTGGAAACCATCCAGGGCGAAGGCGGCATCAACCCGGCCCGCATCGAGTTCCTGCAAGGCCTGCGCCGCCTGTGCGACGAGCGCAATCTGCTGCTGATGCTGGACGAGGTGCAATGCGGCCTGGGGCGCACCGGCAAGTGGTTTGCCCACCAGTGGGCCGGCATCCAGCCCGACGTGATGCCCCTGGCCAAAGGCCTGGGTTCTGGCGTCCCCATCGGCGCCGTCGTTTGCGGCCCGCGCGCGGCTGGCGTGCTGACGGCAGGTAGCCACGGCAGCACCTTTGGCGGCAATCCTCTGGCGATGCGAGCCGGCGTCGAAACGCTGACGGTGATGACCGCCGATGGCCTGCTGGGCAACGCCGCCGCCCGTGGCGCGCAGTTGCGTACGGCGCTGGAAGCTGGCCTGGCTGGCGTGGCCGGTGTCGTTGAAATCCGCGGCCAGGGGCTGATGCTTGGCATCGAACTCGACCGCCCCTGCGGCGTGCTGCTGTCACGGGCGCTGGGTGCCGGCCTGCTGCTGAGCGTCACCGCCGACCGCGTGGTGCGCCTGCTGCCGCCTTTGATCATCAGTGCGGACGAGATCGACGAAGTCGTGCGTCGCCTGCAGCCCCTGATCAAGGACTTCCTCGCGGAACCGAGGGCATGAAGCCCGGGATGAGCCTGATGCGCCACTATCTCCAGTTCAAGGACCTGCGCGCCGAGGAGTACGCCTACCTGTTCGACCGAGCCGCCAGCATCAAGCGGCGCTTCAAGAACTACGAGCGTTACCAGCCGCTGCAGGACCGCACCCTGGCCATGATCTTCGAGAAGGCCAGCACGCGCACGCGGGTGAGCTTCGAGGCGGGCATGTACCAGATGGGCGGCTCGGTCGTGCACCTCACCACGGGCGACAGCCAACTGGGCCGCGCCGAGCCCATCGAGGATTCGGCCCGCGTCATCAGCCGCATGGTGGACCTGGTGATGATCCGCACCTACGAGCAAAGCAAGATCGAGCGCTTTGCCGCCCACTCGCGCGTGCCGGTCATCAATGGCCTGACCAACGAGTACCACCCCTGCCAGATCCTGGCCGACCTCTTCACCTTCCTTGAAGCCCGGGGCATGGACCGGCGCGGCGCCATTGACCTGGACGCCCTCAAGGGCCGCGTGGTGGCCTGGGTGGGTGACGGCAACAACATGGCCAACACATGGCTGCAGGCGGCCGAGATCCTGGGCTTCACGGTGCATGTCAGCACGCCCAGTGGCTACGAGATCGACCCGGCCGTCGCGGGCGTCAAGGATGCCGGCTGCTACCGTGTCTTCCAGGACCCGCATGAGGCCTGCGCTGGCGCCGACCTCGTCACGACCGACGTCTGGACCAGCATGGGCTACGAGGCCGAGAACGAAGCCCGCAAGGCAGCGTTCGCCAACTGGTGCGTCGATAGCGCCATGATGGCCCGCGCCAAACCGGACGCCCTGTTCATGCACTGCCTGCCTGCCCATCGCGGCGAGGAAGTGACCGCCGAGGTCATCGACGGCCCGCAGTCCGCGGTCTGGGACGAGGCGGAGAACCGGATGCACGTGCAAAAGGCGCTCATGGAGTACCTGCTGCTCGGCCGGATCGGCTAGTTCAACGCATCGGCCCGACATCAGCCCGACGTCAGCCGGCCCTGGCATGCTGGATCAATGACCTGGGCCCTGATCACTGACCTTCACGCCAACCGCCAGGCCCTTGAGGCCGTGCTCGCGCATGCGCGCCAGCAGGGGGTCGAGCGATTCGCGCTGCTGGGCGACTTCGTCGGCTACGGGGCCGACCCCGCCTGGGTGGTGGAACAAGTCCAGGCCTTGCAGGCGCAAGGCGCAGTTGCCGTGCAGGGCAACCACGATGCGGCCGTTGCGGCCGGCGCGCGTCCCGGCATGCACGCCGATGCCCGCGCCGTGGTGGAGTGGACGCGCCAGCAGCTTGGGGCCCCATCATTGCAATGGCTGGCGGAGCTGCCCCTGCGCGTGCGCGAGGACGCAGGCCTCTTCACCCATGCCAATGCCTACGACCCGGGCGGCTGGGACTATGTGATGGGCCGCTCCGAGGCCATGCGCAGCCTGCAGGCCGCGCGCAATGCCCAGGCCCGCGTCAACGTCTGCGGCCACATGCACGAGCCCATGCTCTACCACCTGTCGGGCGTGGGCAAGGCCGGTGACTTCCGGCCGCAAGCCGGCGTGCGCGTGCCCCTGCCCTGCCACCGGCAGTGGCTGATCATTCCCGGCTCCTGCGGCCAGCCGCGCGACGGTAACCCGGCCGCCTGCTACGCCGTCTGGCACCCCGGCGATGGCGTCACCGAAGACGGCTGGATCCGCTTCGAGCGCGTGCCCTATGACGTCGAGGCTGCCGCCGATGCCCTGCGCCAGACCACCCTGCCCGGCCCCTTGGCCGAGCGCCTGGCGCGCCGCCTGATCGCGGGAGAGTGAGATGACGACCGCCGACGCCAGCATGGCATCCCAGCCCCTGCAGCCCGGCCAGGTCCTGGACGGCTTCCGGCTTGATGAGCGCATCCACCAAGGTGGCATGGCCAACCTCTGGCGCGTCTGCCGCGTGGACCCACAGCCCGGTGACACCCTGCCGCTGATCATGAAGGTGCCGCGCATCAAGGGCGGCGAGGACCCGGCCACCATCGTGGGCTTCGAGGTCGAGCAGATGCTGATGCCCCAGCTCAGCGGGCCGCATGTGCCGCGCTTCGTCGCGCGGGGCGACTGGACGCGCCAGGCCTACATCGTGATGGAGCACATCCCCGGCGAGAGCCTGCGGCCGCGCCTTGATGATGCCCCCCTGCCGCCCGAGGAAGTGGCCGACATCGGCGCCCGCGTGGCCACCGCGCTGGCCGACCTGCACCGCCAGCATGTGGTGCACCTGGACATCAAGCCCAGCAACATCGTCTTCAGGCCCGACGGCACCGCCGTGCTGGTGGACTTTGGCCTGTCGCGCCACGAGCAGCTGCCCGACTTGCTGGAGGAGGAGTTCAGCCTGCCCATGGGCACGGGGCCCTATATGTCGCCCGAGCAGGTGCAGTTCGTCCGCAACGACCCACGCAGCGATTTGTTTGCGCTCGGCGTCATGCTCTACCACCTCGCCACCGGCGAGCGGCCCTATGGCCAGCCCAGCTCGGTGCGTGGCCTGCGGCGGCGCCTGTGGGTGGACCCGGTGCCGCCGCGCGCCATCGACCCGAGCATCCCGCCCTGGCTGCAGGAAATCATCCTGCACTGCCTGGAGGTCAAGCCCGAGCGCCGCTACCAAAGCGCCGCCCAGCTGGCGCTGGACCTGCGCGAACCTGCCGGCGTGGTGCTGACGGCCCGCGCCGAGCGCGTGCAGGTCAGCAGCCTGTCGCGCCGGTTGCGGCGCTGGTTCTTTGCGATGGGGGCGGAGGCCCAGTCCAGCTACCAGCCGGGCGAGCAATTGGCCCAGAGCCCCATCATCATGGCGGCGGTGGACATCGAACACGCCACCCAAGGTCTGCTCAACCAGTTGCGCGACACCGTGCGCCGCATCGTCCAGACCGAGACCGGCGCCCGCCTGGCCTGCGTGAGTGTGATGAAGACCAACCGCATCGGCGTGGATGAGCTGACCGACAAGGCCGGCAACAGCCTGCACGTCAAGCAGCTGATCGGCCTCAAGCATTGGGCGCGGCCCATCAGCAAGGCCTTGAACCTGGAAGATGGCCGGCTGACCTTCCATGTGCTGGAAGCCCCGGACCCGGCGGCGGCCATCATCGACTTTGCGACCCGCAATGGGGCCGACCACATCGTCATGGGTGCGCGCGCCTCGTCGGCGTTGCGGCGCTATCTGGGCAGCGTGTCGGCCCAGGTGGTGGCCGAGTCACCGTGCACGGTGACGGTGGTGCGCGAGACCGAACGCGCAGCCTCGAAAGATCAGTAGTGGTCGAAGTTCTGCGCCGTGCGGCGGCGCTGCGGCGCGATCTGCGTGTTGACGACCAGGGCGTTGCCCGTCGCCGCCACCTGCGCTGACACCGCGGCACCTTCCACCAACTGGTCGGCGTGCCAGACACGCACCCGCACCGGCCCTTCGGGCAGGCCCTGCACCACCGCCTTGCCCTCGCTGTTCGTGAGCTTGGCCCATGGTGAATCAGCCACGTAGACATGCCCGCGCATCGAGCCATGGATGTGGCAGCCCAGCAGGTAGGCGCCCGGTTGCGGCAAGGCCCGGGTCTCGCTGGCGGTGCGCACGCCCGTGCGGCCGGCCAGGCGCATCTGGGTGTTCTGCCCCGGGTCCAGGTAGACGCCACCAGCGCCCATCAGGCCCAGGATGATGTGGTGGTCCCAGCCGTCACGGTTGCTGAAGGTGATCCTGGCCCCCGGCGACACCACGGTCACGGCGGGCACGAACTTCAGGTACTCCTGCGTGATGCTGGCCTCCAGCACCGGCGCCGGCCGCGTGCCCTGCACGCTGCTGTCCACCAGCACCACGGCCTCTGGCAGCGGCTTGCCGTTGCGGTCGAGCACGCTGACATTGAGGTCGGCCGCCCCAGCAAGCGGGGCGATGGCCAGGAGGCAGGCAGTCAGGGCAAGGCGCATGGTCGTCAGGCGTGAGGGAAGACGCCGGAGTGTCTCACTCGCGTGGCGGCGGCCTCAATACACTCGCGCCGCATGAACGTCCCCAATCCCTGCCTCAGTTGCGGCGCATGCTGCGCCAGCTTCAGGGTCGATTTCGACGCCAGCGAACTGCAGAGTCAGGGTGGCTGCGTGCCTGACGGGCTGACGGTGCCTGTGACCAGCCACATCGTGCGCATGCGTGGCACCGACCATGCGTCCCCGCGCTGCGCAGCCTTGGTGGGCCGTGTGGGCGAGGCCGCCAGTTGCGGGATCCACGAGTGGCGCCCTGCGCCCTGCCGAGAGTTCGGCCTGCGGGCGCCGATGGGGCTGGGCGACGAGGCCTGTGACCGCGCTCGTGCCCGCATCGGGCTCAAGCCCCTGACGCTGGCCTGATCAGCGCTGGCGAAGGTGGGCGTCCAGCCGGCGCTGGGTGTCGGTGTCGCTTTCCTGGCCAAGCTCGGTGTTCCGCTTCAGCCAGGCCAGTTTCGCGGCGTAGAGCCGGCGGTCTTTCTGGGTGGCGCTGTTTTCCATCGCCTGTGCGATGTGCTCGCGCGTGGCCGTCGGGTCGCCCAGGCCCCAGTTGGCCAGGCCCAGCCAGAAGTGGAACTCGGCCACATAGGCAGCGCGGGCCAGTTCGCGTTCAAAGCGGTTCTTGGCCGTCTTGTAGTCGCCCACGCGCATGGCGGCCACGCCCTCGTCGAAGTACTTGTAGGGCGGCACCGGCTGGATCAATGAGAGCTGATGCGTGACCCGGTCGGCCTCGGCCTTACGGCCAGCGTCGTTCAGCACCAGGGCCAGGTTGGACAGCGCCTGGACGTTCTCGTGCTCGCGGTCGAGCACAAAGCGCAGCGCAGCCTCGGCCGGGGCCCCCATGCCCTTGCGGCGGTACAGCACGGCCAGCGTGTTGAACGAAGCCATCCAGCGCGGGTCGGACTTGATGGCCGCACGGGACCACCAGTAGGCTTCATCCAGGTCGTTGGTCGCAAGCGATTCAGCCGCCCGGTTGTTGGCATACATCGCCAGCAGGGTCCGCTCGTCAATGGCAGTCGCCCGCTGGCGGCGGGTTTCTTCGATCGGCACGAAGTCCAGGGTCACCATCTCTGGCTCGTGGTACACCGTGTCTCCGTTGGGGTTCACCGGGCGCCCCAGCGTGATGTTGACGTGCCCCGTCACGAAGAAGAGCCCGTTGTTGCGCGTCCAGGTCTCGTCCAGGTAGACGCTGTTGTAGCGCACCGGCAGGTTCAGATGGCGCGCAAAGGCGGCGGTCATCAACACCAGCGACAAGCAGTTGCCGGTGCGAGCCTCATAGGCCTCGCCTGCCGTGCGGGTGCGTGCGGAGTCGTAATCCAGCTTGAGGCCCGAACGGGTGTTCATCGCTGAGATCAGCCCCCCGCGCGCGCCGTGCATGCGCACTTCGGCCGCCAGTGGCCCAGCGGCAAAGCGCGCCATCTCATCGCTCATCACCATGGCCTGGCGCACGTCGACCGGCTTGCTGGGCGCCGCAAAGGCGGTATCCACCAGCAATCGGTCCGCCTGCGGCGACGTGGGTTCAGGGCTGGCGCAAGCCGTGAGCAGCAGCGTCAGGACGAGCAAGCAGGTGGTTGGCGTACGCATGATGAAAACATGCTAACGCTGTCATTCACCCTGCGCCAGCGGATTCCCTCGGGGAGGGACCCCCCTCAAGTCGGGAGTCTCAGGAGCGTGAAATCTCCACGGCCAGCCGCCGCCGTGATCAAGCCCAGGACGCGCGCCGGCTCGGCGCCCACCATGTCCCAGTGGAAGCGCCACTCCCAGTTGCCGCCCATGATGCCGGGCACGTTCATGCGGTGCTCGGTGGGCAGGCCCAGCACATCCTGCATCGGGTAGATGGCGATGCTGGCGACCGAGTTGGCGCAGGCGCGGATCATGGCCCAGTGGACGTCGCGCTCGCTGCAGGCGAGGTAGGAGCCGGCGTAGGCGCGCTCACGCGGGCTGGTCTTGCGCCACCAGCCGAGCACGGTGTCGTTGTCGTGCGTGCCGGTGTAGGCCACGGTGCCGGGCTTGAGGTTGTGGGGCAGGTAGGGGTGGTCGCCCCGGCCGCCAAAGGCGAACTGCAGGATGGCCATGCCCGGGAAGCCACAGGCCTCGCGCAGCGCGTGGACGTCGTCCGTGATGATGCCGAGGTCCTCCGCCACGATGGGCAGCGGCCCCAGCGCCGCGCGGATGGCGGCAAAGAGCGGCAGGCCGGGTCCTTCGACCCAGCGCCCCTCGGTCGCATCCGGGCAGGTGGCGGGGATCTCGAAGTAACCGGCGAAGCCGCGGAAATGGTCGATGCGGAACACGTCGGCCTGCGTGAGGGCGCGGCGGATGCGCGCCGTCCACCAGGCAAAGTTCTCGGCCGCCATGTGGTCCCAGCGGTAGAGCGGATTGCCCCAGCGCTGGCCCAGGGGGCCGAGGTCGTCGGGCGGCACGCCGGCCACGACGGTGGGCTGGTAGCCCTCATCGAAGAAGTAGAGGTCAGGCCGCGCCCAGCAGTCGGCGCTGTCGTGGGCGACGAAGATGGGCAAGTCGCCCATCAGGCGCACGCCGCGTTCATTGGCGTAGCGCTTGAGCTGACCAAACTGCTCGTCAAACTGCCATTGCACGAAGCGCCAGAACGACAGCTCCCGCGCGTGCTCGTCGGCTGCGGCGCGCAGTGCCACGGGCTCGCGCCGTGTGAGGGGCGAACCCCAGCGCCACCACGGCTGGCCGGCATGGGCCGTGCGCAGGGCCATGAAGAGGGCGTAGTCGTCCAGCCAGTCCGCCTCGCGGGCGCACCAGGCCGCGAAGGCATCCCGGTCTGCCTTTGAAGCCTGTGCCGCAAAGCCGGCTGCAGCAGCACGCAGTTGGCCCTCGCGCCAGGGCAGCACTTCGCGGTACTGGACCTTGTCGGCCCAGAAGCTGGGCGCAGCCGGGGCGGGCAGCCAGCCTTTGGCCACCAAGGGCTCCAGCGCCACCATCCAGGGGCTGCCGGCAAAGGCCGATTCGCCCTGGTAGGGGCTGTCGCCAGGGCCGATGGGCGTGGTGGGCAGCATCTGCCAGATGGTCTGGCCGGCGGACACCAGCCAGTCCACGAAGCGGTAGGCCTCGGGCCCGAGGTCGCCGGAGCCATGGGGGCCCGGCAGCGAGGTGATGTGCAGCAGCACCCCAGAGCAGCGTTCGGTCAGGTCCATGGGGCGGCTCTCGATCGGTGGTGTGAAGTTCAGGCGCGGCGCAGCACCAGCACCGAACGGGCGGGCACGGCGAGGGGTTGGCCGACAGCGACGCGGCTGCCCGGCGCGAGCTCGCCGCTGCTGTCCAGCAGCAACTGCCAGGGCGCAAAGCAGAGCAGGAAGGGCAGCGCCTCGCGCTCGGGGTTGAAGACGATCATCAGACGCGGCAGCGCAGCGTCGGGCTCGCTGAGCTGGGCGGCAAAGGCGAGCTGATCGGTGCGGTGCCAGTCATGGCCGCGCATCTCGTGGCCGCTGGGCGCGTACCAGCGCACCGCGGCCTCGCCCGGTGGCGGGGTTGCGGCGGCAAACCAGTGCTCGTGGCGCAGCAGGGGCTCGTCGCGCCGCAGGGCCAGCAGCGCAGCCACGAAGTCCAGGGTCCCGGTGTCGGCGGCAGGCCAGTCCAGCCAGCTGATGGGGTTGTCCTGGCAGTAGGCGTTGTTGTTGCCGCCCTGGGTGCGGCCAATCTCATCGCCCGCCGCCAGCATGGGCGTGCCCTGGGCCAGCAGCAAGGTGGCGAGCATGGCGCGCTGCGCGCGGCGCCGCGCGTTGCGCACGGCGGGGTCTTGCGTCGGACCCTCGGCGCCAAAGTTGCAGCAGATCTCGCCGTCGCGGCCGTCGCGGTTTTCCTCGCCGTTGGCGAGGTTGTGCTTGCGCGAGTAGCTGGTGGCGTCGAGCAGGGTGAAGCCGTCGTGCGCAGCGATGAAGTTGACCGAGGCCGTGGGCGGGCGCGTGCCGTGGTGGAACATGTCGCTGGAGGCCATGAAGCGCCGCACCAGCTCGCCGCGCCCGACGCCCGTGCCACTGCGCAGCCAGTAGCTGCGCACGGTGTCGCGGAACTTGTCGTTCCACTCCAGGAAGCGGCCCGGGAAGCGGCCCACCTGGTAGCCGTCGGGGCCCATGTCCCAGGGCTCGGCGATCAGGTGTGCACCGGCCAGCACCGGGTCCTGACGCAGCGCGGTGAAGAAGGCCGCGTGGGTGTCGAAGCCAAAAGGCGTGCGCCCCAGAGCGGGCGCCAGGTCGAAGCGGAAGCCATCGACGCCCATCACCTCGACCCAGTAGCGCAGCGAGTCGAGCACGAACTGCGTGACGCGGCCGTGGTGGACCTGCAGCACATTGCCGCAGCCGCTGTGGTTCTCGTAGCGGCTGGGCTCGTCGGGCACGAGGCGGTACCAGCTGCGGTTGTCCAGCCCCCGGAAGGACAGCGTGGGCCCGAGCTCGCTGCCCTCGGGCGTGTGGTTGTAGACGACGTCGAGCACGACCTCGATGCCGGCCGCGTGCAGCCCATCCACCATGGCGCGGAACTCGGCGTTGACGCGGCTCGGGTCATGCCGGTGGGCCTCCTGGGCGAGGCGCGGGTCCGGGCAGAAAAAGCCGAGGCTGTTGTAGCCCCAGTAATTGGTCAGGCCCAACGGGGCGAGATGGGCCTCATCCACGGCGTAGTGGACGGGCAGCAGCGACAAGGTGTTGACCCCGAGCTTCTGGAAATGCGCGATGGACGCCGGGTGCGCGAGGCCGGCGTAGCTGCCGCGCAGCTCGGGCGGGACGCCGGGGTGCAGCATCGAGAAGCCCTTGACGTGCACCTCGTACAGCACCAGCTCGCCCACGGCACGGCGCGGGCGGCGGATGGGCTGGGGCGCATCGGGCGGCGCGACGCGGGCCTTGAGCGCATGGGCGGCGTTGTCGCGGGTGTCGAGCGAGCGGGCACCATCCACATGGCCCATCTCGAAACCGTGGTGCTCGGCCCGCCAGTCAAAGCGCCCGACGATCTCGCGGGCATAGGGGTCGAGCAAGAGCTTGTGCGGGTTGAAGCGCTGGCCCTGCTCCGGCGAGTAGGGCCCGTAGGCGCGCAGACCGTAGACAAGACCCACGCCCGCGCCCGGCAGAAAGCCGTGGAAGACGCCATCACGCGGCCCATACAGCCGGTGGCGGGCCAGCTCGTGGCGGCCATCGGCATCGAACACGCAGACGTCGATGGCCGTGGCGTTCTCGGACATCACCGCGAAGTTCACACCACCGTCGCGCAGCTGCGCGCCAAAGGGCTCGTGCCAGCCGGGTTGGAGGAGTGAAGCAAGCATGGGCGTCAAGCCGGGGTGAGGAAGAGCGTGGCCAGGGGCGGCAGGGTGAGCGCGATGGACTGGCGCCGGCCATGGGCGCCTCGGTCCTGCACGTGCAGCGGCGCGGCGCCGTTGCCCACGTCACTGCCGCCGTAGTGGCGCGAGTCGGTGTTCATCACCTCGCGCCATTCCTGCGGGCCTTCAGGCACGCCGAGGCAATAGCCCTCACGCGGCACGGGCGTGAAGTTACAGACCACCAGCACCATCTGCCCTTGCCCGTCGCGGCGCAGCCAGGCGAAGACGGAGTGGTCGGCATCGTGCGAGGTGATCCATTCGAAGCCTTCGCTCTCGCAATCGAGCCGATGCAAGGCCGGCAGCTCGCGGTAGCTGCGGTTGAGGTCGCCCACCAGCAACTGCACGCCACGGTGGCGTGGATCGTCGAGCAGGCCCCAGGGCAGACCTTCTTCGTGCCGCCACTCGTGGCGCTGCGCAAACTCCTGGCCCATGAAGAGCAGCTTCTTGCCCGGGTGGCCCCACATGAAGCCGTAGTAGGCGCGCAGGTTGGCAAACTTCTGCCACTCGTCGCCGGGCATCTTGGTCCACATCGAGCCCTTACCGTGCACCACCTCGTCGTGCGAGATGGGCAGCATGAAGTTCTCGCTGAAGGCGTAGATGAGCCCGAAGGTCATCTTGTCGTGGTGCCAGCGGCGGTTGATCGGGTCCTCTGCCATGTAGCGCAGGGTGTCGTTCATCCAGCCCATGTTCCACTTGTAGTGGAAGCCCAGGCCGCCCGCGTAAGTGGGCGCGGAGACGCCGGCAAAGCTGGTGCTCTCTTCGGCCACGGTGATGGCGCCCTCGATCTCGCCCACGCGCTCGTTCATGTCGCGCATCAGGGCGATGGCTTCGAGGTTCTCGCGGCCGCCGTGCACATTGGGCACCCACTCGCCGGCCTCGCGCGAGTAGTCGCGGTAGAGCATGGAGGCGACGGCATCGACACGCAGGCCGTCCACGCCCCAGCGCTCGATCCAGTACAGCGCATTGCCAATCAGGAAGGCGCGCACCTCGGTGCGGCCGAAGTTGTAGATGGCGGTGTTCCAGTCCTTGTGGAAGCCCTCGCGCGGGTCGGCGTGCTCGTAGAGGTGGGTACCGTCGAACTGGCGCAGGCCGTGGGCGTCCGTCGGGAAGTGCGCAGGCACCCAGTCGATCAGCACCCCGAGCCCGTGCGCGCGGCACGCGGCCACAAAGCGCGCAAAGCCCTCGGGCGGGCCGTAGCGGGCTGTGGGGGCGTAGAGGCCCAAGGTCTGATAGCCCCAGGAGCCATCGAAAGGGCTCTCGCTGATGGGCATCAGCTGTACGTGCGTGAAGCCGAGGCCGGCGACGTAGGCCGGCAGCGCGGCGGCCAGTTCGTCCCAGCTTGGGAAGCCGCCGTCCGGGCCGCGCCGCCAGGAGGACGCATGCACCTCGTAGACGCTGATGGGCGAATGGCGCTCGTTGGCGCGTGCGCGGTCACGCGGAGGCGGGTTCTCGGGCGGCAGCGGTGCGACGCGGCTGGCGGTACTGGGCCGCATCTCGGCGGCAAAGGCGTAGGGGTCGGCCTTGAGGGGCAGGAGCGTGCCGTCAGCCGCGACGATCTCGTACTTGTAGAAGTCGCCCACGCTGACGTGGGGGATGAAGATCTCCCACACCCCGGCGCTGTGCCGGTGGCGCATGGGGTGGCGGCGGCCATCCCAGCTGTTGAAGCTGCCAACGACGCTGACGCGCCGGGCATTGGGCGCCCAGACGGCGAAGCGCACGCCGCTGACCTCGCCATGCGTGACAAGGTGCGCACCGAAGAGCCGGTAGGCGCGCAGCTCCTGCCCGCTGGCAAAAGCCTGCAGCTCGCGCTCTTCGAGCTGGGGCCAGTAGGCGTAGGTATCGGCGTAAATCTCGGCTTCAGCGCCCTCCACGCCCGCGTGCCAGGTCACGGCCAGCCGGTACTCGAAACGCCGCTTGCGCCGGGGCACGCTGGCCTCGAAGAAGCCGTCGCGCCGTTCGGCCAGGCTCATCACGCGGTTGCCGGTGTCGGCATCAAGCACGTCCACGCTTCGCGCCCCTGGCAGCAGGGCGCGCACCCATAGCCGGCCGGATTCATCGGCATGCAGGCCCAGGCAGGAGAAGGGGTCGGTGTGCCTTGCCTCAAGCAGGGCGGCCAGATCGTGCTCAGCCAGCATCAGTGATTCAAGCTATCCAAGGACCAAACGCGGTCCACATACTCGGTGATGGTGCGATCGGACGAGAACCAGCCCATGCCAGCGATATTGCGCAGCGCCCGCTCGGCCCAGCCGCGCCGGTCGCGGAAGAGCGCGTCCACCTTGGCCTGCGTGGCCACGTAGTCGGCAAAGTCGGCCATCAGCAGGTAGGGGTCGCGCTCCAGCAGGTTGTCCACCAGGCCACGATAGCGCTCGGTGTCACCGTGGCTGAAGTCGCCCTGCGAGATCGCATCGATGACGCGCTTGAGCTGGGCGTTCTGCTCGACATAGAGGCGCGGGTCGTAGCCCAGCGACTTGATCTTGGCCACGGCATCGGCACGCAGGCCAAAGACGAACATGTTCTCGGGGCCCATGTGCTCGGCCATCTCGATGTTGGCGCCGTCCCAGGTGCCGATGGTGAGCGCGCCGTTCATGCCGAACTTCATATTGCCAGTGCCCGAGGCCTCGGTGCCGGCGGTGGAGATCTGCTCGGACAGATCCGCCGCCGGGATGATGCTTTCGGCCAAGGTCACGCTGTAGTTGGGCAGGAAGACGAGTTTGAGCTTGTTGCCCACGCGCGGGTCGCTGTTGATGACGCGGCCCACGTCGTGCGCCAGGCGCACGATGCTCTTGGCCATCTGGTAGGCCGAGGCGGCCTTGCCGGCGATGACGACGACGCGCGGTACCCAGTCGGCGCCGGGGTTGTCGCAGATGGCCTGGTAGCGGCTGATGACGTGCAGCAGGTTGAGCAGCTGGCGCTTGTACTCGTGGATGCGCTTGATCTGGATGTCGAAGAGGCTGTCCACGCTGACGACGACGCCCAGGTCGCGCCGGATGCGCTCAGCCAACCGCTCTTTGTTGGCGCGCTTGACGGCCAGGAAGGCGTCGCCCAACGCCCCGTCCTTGGCGTGGGCCGACAGCTTGGAGAGCTCGGCCAGATCGCGCCGCCATTCGGTGCCGATGGCACCGTCGATCAAGGCCGACAACTTGGGGTTGGCCTGCTGGAGCCAGCGGCGCGGCGTGACGCCATTGGTCACGTTGTGGAAGCGCTCGGGCCAGACCTTGGCGTAGTCGGCAAAGATGGTCTGCACCATCAGCTCGGAGTGCAGCGCCGCCACGCCATTGACGCGGTGCGAGGCCACCAGGGCCAACGACGCCATGCGCACGCGGCGTTCGCTTCCGTGGCCCCAGCCTTCGTCGATCAGCGAGACGCGCGAGGCGAGCGCCTCGTCGTCTGGGAAGCGCTGGCGCAGCTCAACGAGGAACTCGTGATTGATGCGGTAGATGATGTCGAGGTGACGCGGAAGCAGCACCTCGAACATGCGCACCGGCCAGGTCTCCAGGGCCTCGGGCATCAAGGTGTGGTTGGTGTAGGCGATGGCCTGGCTGGTGATCTTCCAGGCCTCGGCCCAGGCCATGCCGTGTTCGTCCATCAAGAGGCGCATCAACTCGGCCGGCGCCAGCGCGGGGTGGGTGTCGTTCAGGTGGATGGCATTGGCGCGGCCGAGGGATTGCAGCTCGCCAAACTCGCGCAGATGCCGGGCCACCAGGTCCTGCAGCGAGGCGCTGACGAGGAAGGCTTCCTGCTTGAGCCGCAGCATGCGGCCCTCTTCGGTCGAGTCGTCGGGGTAGAGCACCCAGTTGATGGCGTCGGCCAGCACCTGGTGCCGCGCGGCGCGGCTGTAGTCACCCTGGCAAAAGGCCCCGAAGGCGATGGGAGCGGCCGTGGCCTGCCACTGGCGCAGCGTGGCCACGCGCTCGGTGTGGTGGGCGGGCACGATGAAGTCATAGGCCTGGGCCTCGATCTCCTCGGCCGGCTCCCAGTGGTGCACGCCGGCGGCGTCCACATGGATGCGCCCGCCGAAGCCAACCTTGAAGCGCAGGTCAAAGCGCGGCATCTCCCAGGGCGGGGTGTCGCGCGTCCAGTCGTCAGGTTGCTCCAGCTGCCGGCCCTGCTGGATGACCTGGGCAAAGGTGCCGTAGCGGTAGCGCAGCCCGTAGCCGAAGGACGGCAGGCCGAGCTCGGCAAACGAGTCCAGGAAGCAGGCCGCCAGCCGGCCCAGGCCACCATTGCCCAGCGCGGCATCGGGCTCGCGCTCCAGCACTTCGCCCAGGCTCTGGCCGGTGGCAGCCAGCTTGGCCTCCAGGGCCGACGTGAGGCCCAGGGCGGCCAGGGCGTTGGACAGCGCCCGGCCCATCAGGAACTCCATCGACAGGTAATGCACCCGCCGCACCGTCGCCTTCAGCCCGCGCTTTGCGTCTTGAGCCTGTGTGCTGGCCCAGCGGCTGGCCAGCAATTCGCGGCAAGCCAGCGACGCGGCGTTCAAGACGGCCTGGGCCGTGGGGCCGTGGCTCGACTGAGCGAGCTCCCGGGCGTAGGCTGCTTCAAACGCCGCGACCAAGGCCGGGGCCGCGCCCCCGGCCGCCGGCTCGGCGCTGTCGGTGGACGAAAGGGCGACGGGAGCACTAGGGGTGTTCATGGCGTGTGCAAGCAAGCGACGACGCTGAAAATACTAATCGAACCGAGGAAAAGCGCGACGAGGATTTGGCGGGATCAATTTGTAGTTTCCCTAGTCTTTGCAGGCCGGGTCACCCGCAGATGCATGGGAAGTTACGGTGATCCGCGCGAATTCTCTGTAACTGCAAGCGCTTTCATTTGTGTATATTGACTACATAGCGTGGCGCAAATGTTGAAGTTGGCGGTCGCCACCGCATCAAGCAGGAGTGAGTTGATGGCAGACGTGCAGATCCGGTCCGTGGTCAAGAGCTACGGCGAGAGCCAAATCCTCAAGGGCATCGACCTGGACATCCAGGACGGCGAGTTCGTCGTCTTCGTCGGCCCCTCGGGCTGCGGCAAGTCCACGCTGCTGCGCTCCATCGCCGGGCTGGAAGAGGTGAACGGCGGCGAGCTGCGCATTGGCGGCCGCGTGGTGAACGACGTGCCGCCGGCCGAGCGCGGCATCGCCATGGTCTTCCAGTCCTACGCGCTCTACCCGCACATGAATTTGTTCGACAACATGGCGTTCGGGCTCAAGCTGGCCAAGGTTCCCAAGGCCGAGATCGAAGCGGCCGTGATGAACGCGGCGCGCATCCTGCACATTGACCACCTGCTCGAGCGCAAGCCCAAGGAGCTCTCGGGCGGGCAGCGCCAGCGCGTGGCCATCGGCCGCGCCATCGTGCGCAAGCCGGAAGTCTTTTTGTTTGACGAGCCGCTGTCCAACCTGGACGCCGCGCTGCGCGTGCAGATGCGCTACGAGTTCGCCAAGCTGCACCAGGACCTCAAGGCCACCATGATCTACGTGACGCACGATCAGGTCGAGGCCATGACGCTGGCTGACCGCATCGTCGTGCTGTCGGCCGGCCGCATCGAGCAGGTGGGCTCGCCGCTGGAGCTGTACGAACACCCGGCCAATCTCTTTGTGGCCGGCTTCATCGGCAGCCCCAAGATGAACTTCCTGGACGCCGAACTCGTGGCGGCCAACGGCGAGATGGCGCAGGTTCAACTGCCCAATGGCGCGCGGCTGACCGCTCATGTCGACGCAAGCCGCGCGCAGCCCGGTGCGCGCGTCAAGCTGGGCATCCGCCCCGAGCACTTCGAGCGCGACCAGCCCGAGAACGCGTTGGGCGCCACGGTGTCCTTCGTGGAGTCGCTCGGCGGCGAGACGGTGGCCTACTGCGAGATCGACGGCACCAACACCGCCCTCACCTGCAGCTTCGACGGCCGCACCCGGCTGCGCAGCGGGCAGGCGCTGGCGCTGTCACTGCCTGCCGCGTACTGCCATTTGTTCAATGAGGCCGGCGTGGCCTTTCCGCGCCGCGCTGCCGCAACCGAAACGGCAACCGCCCATTGAGCGCTCAGGCGCGGAACTGCTCCAGCGCCAGCGAGGCGCCCGACAGCGCCGCCAGGGTGTCGGTGATGACCGCCGTAGGGATGGCCGACATATAGGTGTCGAAGCGCCCCTTGGCGTCAAAGCGCTGGCGGAACTCCGACTGGAAGAACAGCTCGCCCAGTCGCGGCACGATGCCGCCGCCGATGAACACACCGCCGCGTGCTCCCAGAGTGATCGCCACATTGCCGGCGTGGCTGCCGAGCATTGCGCAGAAGGTCTGCACCGTCTGCACGCAGACGCGCGAGCTGCCGTCCAGCGCCTTGCCGACGATGACTTCAGGCGTGTAGGCCGACACATCCTCGGCGTCGCCCAGGACCTCAGCCACCGAGCGGCACAGCGTGGGCATGCCGATGCCCGACAGGAAGCGCTCGGCCGACACATGGCGGAAGGACTTGCGCGCCACGGCCAGCACCTCGCCCTCGAAGTCATTGCCCGGCGCCAAGGTGGCATGGCCGCCCTCGCCCGGCAGCGCGAGCCAGAGGTCGCGCGTGCGCACGACGCCGCCCACGCCCAGCCCGGTGCCCGGGCCAAGCACGGACAGCACCGTGCCCACCGGCGCATGGCTGGCCGCCACCACCGGGTGATCCGCCGACCAGGAGCGTGCCTGACCAGCCCCCAGACGGGGCAGCGACAGCGCCTGCGCCTCGAAATCATTCAGCAGGATCAGCACATCCAGCACCAGGGCCTGGGCCACCGCCTTCTGCGAGAAGTCCCAGGCCGCATTCGTCAGCACCACGCGGTCGTCCGTGACGGCTGTGGCCACGGCCAGTGCCGCGCTGCGGGGGCGCTCAAAGCCCTCGAAGCGCGCCGCCAGACCAGCCAGGTAGGCCTGCGCCGCTTCGGCCGGGCCAGCGTGCCCCTTCACCGACAGCACCTCGATGTGCTCGACCGGTGCGCCCGGCGCCTTCACGTAGCCGAAGCGGGCATTGGTGCCCCCGACGTCGGCCACCAGCCAGGGATAGGGCGCGCTCATGTTCGGACCTCGGCAAGCCGCCGTGCGGACGTCAACAAGGGAAGGGTAGCCATGGGTTGATGCCCCAGAGAAATCTTGATGGAATGGGAGGTAGTTCGACTACAGCCAAACCGAATATTACCCGTCGACTCTCTCGATTCCAAGGCTACGCATCACGGATCCACCCCGTTTGCGTGGCACCTGTGGACACCGGCCGCCTGTAGTTGGCTTACACATTCACCCTGATTGACGACCCCATGCCGCGATTCGACAGCCCTCGCCTGCTGGCAGACATAGGCAGCAATTTCGTCCGTTTCATGCTGGAGGTGCAGCCCGGCGAGTTCGCACGCGCCTACAGCCGGCCCACCGCCGACTGCCGCGACTTCCCCAGCGCCGTCGAGGCCTATTTGCGCCAGTTGGACGACACCGATGCGCAGGAGATCCTGCATGCCGGCGTGGCCGTGGCCGGCAGTGTCGAGGGCGACCTGGTGCGCATGGTCAACCTGCCCTGGCAGTTCTCCATCGAAGAGCTGCGCCAGCGCCTGCGGCTGGACACGCTGCTGGTCATCAACGACTTCACGGCGCTGGCCATGGCCCTGCCTCGGCTGACCGAGGTTGATGTGCGCCAGGTGGGCGGCGGGCTGGCGCGGCGGCCGGCCGTGATCGGGCTGCTGGGCGCGGGCGGCGGCCTGGGTGTCTCGGGCCTGATCCCGACCGGCGAGAGCTGGGTGGCGCTGGGCACCGAAGGCGGCCACGCGGCCTTTGCGCCGCGCGATGAGCGCGAGGTCGAATTGCTGCGCTACGCCTGGCAGCAGCATGGCCATGTGTCGTTCGAGCGCCTGCTCTCCGGCCCCGGGCTCGAACTCATCCATGAGGCCTGTTGCGCGCGGCATGACCTGCCCATCACGCAGCGCTCGGCACCGCAAATCTCGCAGCGCGCGCTGCAGGACGCCGACCCCGTCTGCCTGGAGAGCCTGGACGTGTTTTGCTCGGTGCTGGGTACGGCGGCGTCCAACCTGGCGGTGAGCCTGGGGGCGCTGGGCGGCATCTACATCGGCGGCAGCGTGGTGCCCGGCTTGGGCGAGTTCTTTGACCGCTCCAACTTCCGCACCCGCTTCGAGGACAAGGGCCGCCTGAGTGACTACGTCAAGGCCATCCCGACCTTCGTGATCCAGGAGGCGCAGTCCACCTTCAAGGGCATCGCCGCCGCGCTGGACAACCAGCTCAAGGCGCACCGGCAGCCGGTGGGCTCGGCCATCCTCGGGCAGATCCGGCGGGCTCGCAGCTCGCTCACGCCGGCGGAGCTGCGCGTGGCCGAGCACGTGCTGGCCCACCCACGCACCGTGCTGGCCGACCCGATTGCCGAGATCGCGCGGGCGGCCAATGTCTCGCAGCCCACGGTGATCCGCTTTTGCCGCTCGCTCGGCTGCGAGGGCCTGTCGGACTTCAAGCTGCGACTCGCCTCGGGCCTGACGGCCGCGATCCCGGTGACCCACGCCCAGGTCAGCCAGGAGGACTCGGTGCTGGAGCTGGGAGCCAAGGTGCTGAGCAATACGGCCAGCGCCATCCTGCAGGTGCGCAACCAGCTCAGCCGCGAGATGACCGAGCGCGCTATCGACGCCCTGCAGCAGGCACGGCGGGTGTCCATCTTTGCCTCGGGCCACTACTGCGTGGTGGCAAAGGACGCCGAATACAAGTTCCTGCGCTTGGGGCTGCCCTGCGGCGCCTACGTGGAGCCGCGCCTGCAGCAACTGGCTGCCGAACTGCTGGGGCCGGGCGATGTGGCCATCCTGACCTCGGGCGGCGGCCGCGCGCCCGAACTGCTGAACGTGCTGGACATGGCCCAAGCGCGCGGCGCCAAGGTCATCGCCATCACAGCCGGCCAGTCACCGTTGGCCAAGCGGGCTGATGCCTCCCTGGTGGTGGACCACCTGGAGGACACCACCACCCACCTCCCCATGGTCAGCCGCGTGCTGCACCTGCTGATGGTGGACGTGCTGGCCCTGGGCCTGGCCATGCGCGGGCATGCCCCGCTGGCCGCCGAGGACGGCGCCACCCCGGTCACGACCGTGAGCCTCGCCGCCCTCACCGCGCACAGCCGCTGACGCGGCTGCGGGGCGTCAAGCCATTCAGTACGCCAAGTAGGACGGCGGCACGCCACCCACGGCGGCCACCACGCGCTGCAGCACCACGTTGTCGTCCAGGCGCCAGACCTTGATGCGGTGTGCCCCTGGCTGCACGCCCTTGAAGTGGGCCGACAGGCCGCGCGCATTGCTCATGACGGCCTGATTCCAATTGCGCTGCTCGTCCCTGGTGGTCGTGGTGGGGGCCGGGATCTGATGATCCTGCAGCACCTGCACCTCGCCATCGTCAATCGACACGCCGACACGCAGCGTGGCCTTGCCACTGGTATCGAGCGTGGGCACGAGGATGAGGCGCACCTCCAGGTCGCCGCCCTCGGCCAGGTCAAGCGGGTACTCCAGGCGCACGCCGTCCTGTAGCGTGGTGGCCGGCTGGGCCTGCGGGAAGGCCGTCACCGCGCCCGCCGTGCGGCCCAGGTTGGGAATGACGCGCCAGGTCAGGCCGCGCCCGTTCTGCGCGGCGGCAAAGTCAGGTGCCTCGAAGATCTTGAGGCGCGACGCAGCCGGCTGCGGCAGCGCGCCAAATCGCGGCGTGGGGGCCACACCATCCACCGACACCTGCTGCACAGCCGGCATGGTCTGCTTGGGCGGGTCGTTCCAGTAGGTGTAGCCGATATGGGTCTGGGCCATCATGCCGTCCCACTTGCCGTCGTTGATGCGGTGGTAGGTGTCGGTCAGCGCCTCGTCCTGCCGGAACGCGCGCTCGGCCGTGTCGGCAAAGGCGTTGGCACGCGCATCGCCCTGGGCGGCCAGCAGGCGGTTCCAGGCCACCGAGTAATAGAGCCGGTAGAGGTTGGCCATCGCGCGGATGGGGTGGGCCACCAGTTGGAAGAAGGCCGACTGCTGCGCCGGCTGCACTTGGGCCTCAGCGGCCGCTAGTTGCGCCTCCAGGGCTGCCCACTCGTCCACCATGCGGCCAAACTCACCGCCGTCCAGCACGTCAGGGCCCGCCCCGCCGAGCTTGAAGCTGCCGGCGTCGATCAGCTCGGGTTTGCGGCGTGCAACGAGCTGGCTGTAGCGCGTGACGAGCCGGGCCACCGGCTCGGCCAACGCATCGCCAAAGCTCTGGCGCGCCCAGTGCTGCGGGTAGCGGGCCAGCTCGGCCAGGCCCATGCGCTCGGGGTTCCAGGCCTGTTGCATGAAGAAGCTGAGCGGGAACTCGACCGGCTTGATGTCGCCGACGTTCACGATCCACAGCGCACGCGCGCCAGCCGCATAGGCCAGGTCCATCTGCTGCCAGGCCTTCTCGATCTGGTTGGTGTTGAGCCACTTGTAGTTGCGTGGCGCACCGACGTAGTCGAAGTGGTAGTACACGCCATAGCCGCCAGGCCGCGCGGCCCCCGGCGCGGGCAGGCGGCGGATCTGCCCCCAGTTGTCGTCGGCAAAGAGCAGGGTCACGTCGTCGGGCACCTGCATGCCGTGGTCGTAGTAGTCCTGCACCTCTTTGTAGAGGGCCCAAACCTGCGGCGTGCTGGCAGCGGGCTTGCGCGTCACGTCCTCGAGGATCTTGCGCTGCGCGGCCACGACCTGCTCCAGCAGGCCGATGGCGGAGTCCTCGGCCATTGCCTCGTCGCCATCGCCGCGCATGCCGATGGTGACCAGGCTGTCATAGCCCTTGCCATCGCCCTTCTGCATCATGCGTTCGATGCCTCCGCGCCAGAACTCGCGCAGGTTGGCGGCGTTGGTGGCGTAGTCCCACTTGCCACCGGCCGCCGGGCCGGACTTGCCGTTGTGCCACTCATGGTGGGCGCGCATCAGGGGCTCGTGGTGCGATGTGCCCATCACCACGCCCATGGCATCGGCCAGCACCATGTTCTGCGGGTCGTCCACGTTGAAGGCTTTGGGCGGCCACATGGCCGGCCACAGGTAGTTGCCCTTCAGGCGCAGCAGCAGCTCAAAAACATGCGCGTACATCTGGGCGTTGATGCCGCCGAATTTCTTCTTGGCCCATCCGGAGAGGCCTGGGTCTTCGTCATTGATGAAGAAGCCCCGGTACTTGACCTTGGGCGCGTCCTCGCGCACGCCGGGCGCCACGGTCACGTCGGTGCGGCGCGTCACGGGCACGTCGGCAAACCAGTGCCAGGGCGATACGCCGATGCGCTCGGACAGGTCGTAGGTGCCAAACACGGCACCGCGCCGGTCCGACCCGACGATCACGAGCGCACGCCGCACGCCGGGCCAGGGTTGCTCCAGCACCAGTTGCCGAAAGGCTTCCCATCGCCCGGTCAGGCGCTCCGCCCCGATCGCGGCGCGCGCCCTGCCGAGCGAGTCAAGCAACTTGGACTGGCCCGCCACGGCGATCAGCACCACATCCCGCCCCGCCGGCAGCTGAGCCACGGCCTGCACGAGCGGGGCCGGCTGGCCTGAGACACGTTCAAGGTCTGCCGCCAGCGACCGTGCGACGTGCTGAAGTGCGGCGTCAGCGCCCGCGTCCACCAGCACGGCAGCCGGCTTGCCGCCCTGCACCAGGGCAACGCCAGCCACCTGGGGCTGAAAGATCACCTCGGCGGGCAGCGCCGCGTGGGCGGGCAGCAGCCCGGCCGCCACCAAGAGGCATGCTGCCCATCGTCGAACGATGGGGGCGAGCGGCAACGCGCCCCAGCGGGCGGCAAAGGCTTTCAGGCCTTGGGATGTGGCAAGAGGCAATGGGTTCATGGGGCGGCGATAGCGGCTTGAAGAGACTGCGTTGAAGGCTCAATGACAGGAAAATATGGTAGCGCTACCTAAACATCAAAACCAAGCCGTCACAATGCCGCCCACCTCATCGTCATCCCTGACTTAAGAAGAACCGCTGCCGTGGATTTCGGCCTCCTCAAGACGCTGGTGCTGATCGTGCTACTGCCGCCGGTCTCGCCGATGCTGGTCATCGTGGCTGCGTGGTGTTTGCGCCGTCGCCGGGGTGCTGGTGCGCTCTTTGGCTTGGGGCTGGCATTGCTGTGGTTCAGCGCCACCGACGCGGCGGGGCAGTGGCTCACTCAGCAGGTGCTGGCACCGCCGCCCGCGTTGCGGCCGGCCGATCTGCCACGAGGCCCCAAGACGGCCATCCTGGTGCTGGGCGGCGGCATCCGCCAGCATGTGCCGGAGTACGACGCCGCAGGCCTGCAGGCCCTGACGCAGGAGCGGCTGAACTACGGCGTCTGGCTGGCCCGCCAGACGGGCGACGCGCTGGCCTTCAGTGGCGGCATTGGCTGGGCCGCGCGAGACCAAACCCTGTCTGAAGCCGAAGTCGTCAGCCGGGTGGCGAAGGAGCAGTACGGCATCACCCTGGCCTTGGCCGAGAGCACCTCGCGCGACACACGAGAGAACGCGCAGAACACCCTGCCCTTGCTGACCCGCGCGGGGTTCCAGCGCGTCATCCTGGTGACGCATGACCTGCACATGCCGCGCGCCTTGCGGGCCTTCAAGAACGCCACCGGCGCGGAGTCACTCGAAATCATTCCGGCACCGCTAGGCATGAACGACGGGAACTACAGCGCCCTGACCGACTGGTGCCCGTCTGATGCTGGCCTGCACCGCGTGCGCTACGTCATGTACGAAGCCCTGGCGCGGCTGACCGGACGCTAAGCCCACAAAGAGAAAGCCCCTCCGGGCCGTAGCCGGGAGGGGCGGGTGGGCATGGCCACCACTTGGGGGCTCCAAAGCGTCTGCTTCGGGGCTCCTGGCGCGCAAAGATTGCGCCAGCTGGTTTGCCTGACAGGCCTTTGGAGATTAGGTCAGGCCCAGACCAAATTCAAGGACGATCTTGGGGTGGCATCTGCCCGAACAGCGTCTCGAACAGCGCATCGGCGCGGGCGCGCACGGTGTCAGGCAGATGGATCACCCGGCCCCACTCACGCTCGGTTTCACCGGGCCATTTGTTGGTGGCGTCCAGCCCCATCTTGCCTCCAATGCCGCTCTGGGGCGACGCGAAATCGAGGTAGTCAATGGGCGTCTGCGACACCAGCGTGGTGTCACGCACCGGGTCCATGCGCGTGGTGACGGCCCAAACCACGTCCTTCCAGTCCCGCACGTCCACATCGTCATCCACGACGACGATGAACTTGGTGTACATGAACTGCCGCAGAAAGCTCCAGAGCCCGAACATCACCCGCTTGGCGTGACCGGCATAGGCCTTCCGGATCGACACCACGGCCATGCGATAGCTGCAGCCCTCGGGCGGCAGATAGAAATCCACGATCTCGGGAAACTGCTTCTGCAGGATGGGCACGAAGACCTCATTGAGCGCCACGCCCAGCACCGCGGGCTCGTCGGGGGGCTTACCGGTGTAGGTCGAGTGGTAGATCGGGTCCTTGCGGTGTGTCAGGCGCGACAGCTCAAAGACCGGGAACCAATCCTGCTCGTTGTAGTAGCCGGTGTGATCGCCAAAGGGGCCTTCCAGCGCGTGCAGATAGCCGCCCTTCTCCTTGAGGGGCACGCCCAGCTCGCTGACACCCGTGTAGCCCGGCGCGGCCACCGGGATGTGCCCTTCCAGCACGAACTCGGCGCTGGCCGGGGCCTGCAAGGCCAGGCCGTCGCCCACGGCGGTGTTCACCAGCTCGGTGCGCGCGCCGCGCAGCAAGCCGGCAAATTGGTACTCGGACAGCGTGTCCGGCACGGGCGTGACGGCCCCGAGGATGGTGGCCGGGTCAGCCCCAAGCGCGACGGCAATGGGAAACGGCTGCCCGGGCTTGGCAAGCGCAAAGTCGCGGAAGTCCAGCGCCCCACCCCGATGCGCCAGCCAGCGCATGATGACTTGGCGTCGCCCGATCAACTGCTGCCGGTAGATGCCGAGGTTCTGCCGGCTGCGCGCCCGGGGCCCACCCTGCGGCCCGCGGGTGATGACGAGGCCCCAGGTGATCAGCGGCCCGGCGTCGTCTGGCCAGCAGGTCTGGATGGGCAGGCGCTGCAGGTCGATGTCCGGCCCGTCAACGCACACCTGCTGGCAGGGTGCGGCGCGCACGAGCTTGGGCTTCATGTCCCACACCGCGCGCACCATGTCCAGCAGCTTGCCAGCCTCCTTGAGTCCCCGGGGCGGTTCGGGCTCTTTGAGCCGGGCGAGCAGTTCGCCGATGCCTCGCAGCTCGGACACCTGCTCGGCCCCCATGCCCAGCGCCACACGGCGCGGCGTGCCGAAGAGGTTGGCCAGCACCGGGACGTCGTGGCCCGTCGGGCGCTCGAACAGCAGGGCCGGCCCGCCGGCGCGCAACACTCGGTCGCTCAAGGCCGTCATTTCAAGCACCGGCGAGACCGGTTCGGCCACGCGCCGCAGCTCGCCCTGACGCTCCAGGCCGGCCATGAAATCTCGCAGGTCGCCGTATTTCATATGACTCCAAATTATTTAAGACCAATCTCTCTAGCTTGACTGGTTATTGTTGGCACCTAGAATCTCGGCCTATTCGGGTTTTCATGAGGTGGCTTCCAGCCTCGCTCCCCGCGGCGCCCGTCAGGCATGACGGGCTCAAGACGGGCATTATGGAGACCCGATCCGTGATCCATGTCACACACCAAGCATCAACCCCCTCTGCTGAAAACCGCCCTTGAACTCCGGGCGGCTGGTTCGCTCTTCCTGCGCGACGTGGCGCAGGGCGTGCTGCTCTTCAGCCACAACACCCTGGCCCTGGTGGGCCTGGCAGTGCTGGCCGTGGCCTTCGTGTTTGGCAGTCAGGCGGACCTGCGGATGCGGCTTGAGTCTGCCGCCTTGGGCTGGTTGCACGCCCGCCATGAAGCCCGCGCGGCGGCTGAAGGCGACGTGCTGTCGGTCTCGGCCGAGCCGGACGCCATCTCTCGCGCCACCGTGCTGAGCCCTCAGGAGTTGAGCAAGCAACAGGCCGCCGTGGCGCTTTGGCTGGCCCGCCGCTACCAAGTCGCGCCCGAGCCCGTCAGCCGCCTCGTCAAAGAGGCCTGGGAGCTGGGGCCGCGCGCCAAGTTGGACCCTGCCCTGATCCTGGCGGTGATGGCCATCGAGTCGCGCTTCAACCCCTTCGCCCAGAGTTCGGTCGGCGCTCAGGGCCTGATGCAGGTGATGAAGCGCGTCCATGACGACAAGTTCGAGGTCTTTGGGGGCTCGCTGGCCACCTTCGACCCGGTGACCAACCTGCGCGTCGGCGTCCAGGTCCTGCGCGACTGCATCGCCCGAGCGGGCTCCGTCGAAGACGGCCTGCGCTACTACGTCGGCGCCGCCAATGCCGAGGAAGACTCTGGCTACGCAGCCCGCGTGCTGGCTGAGCTGGAACTGTTGCGTGGCGTGATCCAAGGCCGCGCCGTCCCGCCGAACAGCCCCAACAAACCGCGTGAGCCTAGCCCTCCCGCAGCCGTGCCGCCCGGCGAGGTCGCGTTGAATTCCCGCTGAAGCGGGCCCCGTAATACACTGGCGCCTCACGCGACTGGCGATCATGGCCCCGACCCGAGAGGGTTTGCGCGGCCGGAGGTGGACAACCACTGGGGAGCGTGAAGTGGCACCTGCCGCTTTTAAGCCGTTCGCCTGGGCAACTCCGCTCGATGCTGCACGCTTGCGCGCCGCACCGCTGCCGGAGCACACCGCCACCGACTGATCACACACCATGTTTGACCGCCGCACCGCGACCCTGGCCCTGACGGACCCCGAAATCTTTGCTGCCGTCCAGCAAGAGAACCAGCGCCAGCAAGACCACATCGAGCTGATCGCCTCCGAAAACTACACCTCGCCCGCCGTCATGGAGGCGCAGGGCAGCCAGTTGACGAATAAGTACGCCGAGGGCTACCCCGGCAAGCGCTATTACGGCGGCTGCGAGTACGTGGACGTGGTCGAGCAACTGGCCATCGACCGGGTCAAGCAGCTCTTCGGCGCCAACTTTGCCAATGTGCAGCCCAACTCGGGCTCGCAAGCCAACCAGGCGGTGTTCTTTGGGCTGCTTCAGCCGGGCGACACCATCATGGGCATGAGCCTCGCCGAAGGCGGCCACCTGACGCACGGCATGCCGCTGAACATGAGCGGCAAGTGGTTCAAGGTTGTCAGCTACGGCCTCGACGCCCAGGAAGCCATCGACTACGACGCGATGGAACGCCTGGCCCGCGAGCACAAGCCCAAGCTCATCATTGCCGGTGCCTCCGCCTACTCGCTGCACATCGACTTCGCGCGCTTCGCCAAGATTGCCAAGGAAATTGGCGCCTACTTCATGGTGGACATGGCGCACTACGCCGGGCTGATTGCCGCAGGCGTCTACCCCAACCCCCTGCCCTATGCTGATGTGGTCACGTCCACCACCCACAAGAGCCTGCGTGGCCCGCGTGGCGGCATCATCCTGATGAACGACGAGGCGATTGCCAAGAAGATCAACTCGGCGATCTTCCCCGGCATTCAGGGCGGCCCCCTGATGCACGTCATCGCCGGCAAGGCTGTTGCCTTCAAGGAAGCGCTCGGGCCGGACTTCAAGGCCTACCAGGCCCAGGTCGTCGCCAATGCCAAGGTGCTTGCCGAGACCCTGATCTCGCGCGGCTTGCGCATCGTGTCCGGCGGCACACAGAGCCATGTCATGCTGGTTGACCTCCGCCCCAAGAACCTGACGGGCAAGGAAGCCGAAGCCATCCTCGGTGCCGCCCACATGACCTGCAACAAGAACGGCATCCCGAACGACCCGCAAAAGCCGATGGTCACGAGCGGTATCCGTCTGGGTACGCCCGCCATGACCACGCGCGGTTTCGGCGCCGAAGAAGTGCGCTTGACGGCCAACCTGATCGCCGACGTGCTGGACAACCCGCACGACGAGGCGAACATCGCGGCGGTGCGAGCCAAGGTCACCGCACTGACAGCGGCCTTCCCGGTCTACCGCTGAGCCCGGCGAAAGCTCCGCATGCGCTGCCCCTTTTGCGGTCATGCTGAAACGCAGGTGGCGGAGACGCGGGACTCCGACGAGGGTGACGCCGTCCGGCGTCGCCGCCGTTGCCAGTCCTGTGACAAGCGCTTCACCACCTACGAGCGTGCGGACATCACCCTGCCGACCGTCGTCAAGAAAGACGGTCGGCGCGCCGATTTCGACCCCGCCAAGCTGCGAGCCTCGATGCAATTGGCGCTGCGCAAGCGCCCGGTGAGCATCGAGCAGATCGACGAAGCGTTGAGCCGTATCGAAGAAAAGCTGCTCGCCAGCGGCGTGCGTGAGATCGCTTCGACACGCCTGGGTGAATTCGTCATGCGCGAACTAAAGCGCATCGACAAGGTCGCTTACGTCCGCTTCGCCTCCGTCTACCGGAGCTTTGAGGACGTGGACGAGTTCCGGCAGCTGATTCGCGAAATCTGAGCCTGCGCGGCACCCGCGAGCCAATTCTTCGCCCGTTGCCGGCTGATTGCACGTCAATCTCCGGGTTTCTACTTCCCCCTTAAGGGGGATATACCCCCCCTCGCTCCCCCTATCCCCCCCTGCGTTCCCACCAAAGGGGGAAGGACTCGGCGCGCGTCGATTTCTAGAGTTTGCGCATCCCACCACGCAAACCGGAACACGACCATGCGCCACAAGCTCCGCACCCTCCGCAACGCCGCAGGTTTCACCCTGATCGAAGCCTGCATGGCACTCGGCGTCACGGCCACGCTGGCCAGCCAGGCGCTCCCAGCCATGTCTGGCTTGATGCAAAGCCAACGGACCGCCGCCTATGCCGATCGCCTGGCGAGCGACCTGCGTGAGGCACGCACCCTGTCCATCCACCACAACCAGCCGGTGCAGCTTTCCTTTGGTGCCAAGGGCAACACCCAGTGCTACGTCATCTACACCGGGAACGGCACTTGCACCTGCAGCGGCGCAAACACGACCTGCGACGCCGGCGCTGCAGCCCACAAGACCGTTGCCCTCACGGATCAGACCGCACTCAACTACTGGAACAACAAACAGCGCATCACCTTCAGCGCCAGCCAGGGCTTCGGCAGCATGGCCAGCGTGGGGGTGCTAGACGCCAAGGGCAACGGCATCAAGCACGTCATCGCCATCACCGGCCGGATCCGCAGTTGCAGCGTCGATCGCCCCCGCAGCCATCTGCCCAAGTGCTGAAATGACGCGGCCAACAGCCGCCACAAAGGATCCCCACTTCTGGGGACGCTCCGACAAGCGGTTCGCTCTGCCAGATGAACGGGCTTGTCTCGGGCGCCCCCGTACGTTGCGGCTGGACAATGCACCAATGACACAGTCATCAGCTCAGTACCTTTGGGGTCGCCGGGGCAACACGCCGGGGTTTACGCTAATCGAGTTGGCAACCGCGATACTTGTCATAGGTATCTTATCCGCCATTGCCTACCCAAACTATACCAGTTCAATCCAGAAATCGCGACGCGGCGATGCAATTGCCGTGCTGACTGCGATTACGCAGGCACAGGAGCGATATCGGATGTCCCACGCTGCGTATGCAGGCGATACAGAAACGCTTAACGTTGACGTTTCAAAGATTTCCAAGCACTACGAAATTGCAATTAGCGGCGATGCTGTCACTGGAATGACAAATGTATTTCGCCTTACTGCCACGCCGCTGTCTACCAGCCCACAGTCGAATGATTTACGCTGCGGCCAGCTGATCGTCTCCCTGATCAGGGGACAATTGGAATATATTTCCAAGGACTCGACCGGGGCATCCATTACAACGCCCGAATGCTGGCCAAAATGATGCGATCGAATTTGAATTTCATGGCCGCAAACACTGCAATGCAGCGCGGCGTTGGGTTGATCGAGATGGCGGTTGTATTGGTCGTTGGAAGCATTATTGCTGCCACCGTCATTCCGAGTATGATGGATGCCGCCCAGCGTAAGAAGATTATCGCCACGGCCAACGAAATTTCCTCCCTGATGGGCTATGCACGCTCAGAAAGCCTGAACTCAGGAATTGATATTGATATTTCGTTTGATACCGATGCCCACACCAAAGGTGTCAGTTGCGCACTTGTCGCCACGCAGTCAGAAGCCGCGACGACCAAATGCAAATGCTATGACGCCAATATATCGAAGAGCTGCAAGGTTGGTGCCGGCCCTGACGGTGGCAGTATGCTCCGGACATTCTCGATTCCGCTCACCAGCGGCATCACTTTCTCGACCAACTCACTTGTCTGGCCGGCAGCGGGCATGCCAGGAAGATTCAGTGTCACGTATCCTAAATTGACAACCACGCTTCCGGACGACTTGAAAGTCACTATTTCAGGCACCCGCGGCTTCAAGCTTCGTGTGGATTTGAGCACCAGTGGCCGAATCAGTATATGCTCCCCTGACAGGCCAGAAGCTGGGTATCCGGTATGCGCATCATGAAGCTACGCCCCTTGCAGCGCGGCCAGCAGCGCGGCCTCACATTGGTTGAACTCATGGTGGGTATCACCATAGGCCTCATCATTACGGCTGGCGCAAGCATGATGGCCGTCAATCAGATTGGCGAGCATCGCCGCATCACGATTGAAGTACAGATACAGCAAGATCTCAGACTGATTGCCGACATGGTTGCGCAGCAGATTCGTCGAGCTGGATTTCGGGGCTGGTCGGAGTTGGGCGTCTGGGTGCCTGAGCTTGCCGGCGGCGCACCAACACCAGCAATAGAATCCACAAACAACCCGTTTGATGCGCTGTCAGAATCCGATGACGGAAAGACATTGACATTTGTTTACGAGACAAATCCTGTGCTGGGAAAAACCAGGTCAGATATGACCTCCTATGCCGATGACGTCAACGACGCGGATCACGGCGGATTCAAAATTGAGGATGGCGAACTAAAAATTCAGCTCGGTCGCGGCAATTGGCAACCGATCTCAGATAAGAGCAGTTATCGCTTCGATTCGGCGAGGTCAAGCTTCAAAATATCGACCCAGTCTCAATCGCTTGAAGAGTTTTGCGATCTTCCTTGCAATGGCTTGGCAGACTGTCCCCCTCAACAAGACGTACGCACGGTGACCGTGACGCTAGTAGCCACGAGCGTGCTGCTCCAAGACGTCACAAGAACCGTTCAAATTGTGGAGCGAGTGCGCTCCGACAAAATAGTCGGGGTTTGCGCCAAATCATGAAGCACCCTGCATCGTGCGAATTTACCTCGCGTCGGCAATCTGGCGTCGCAACGCTCGTCGTTGTGATGTCTCTATTTCTTCTTATCGGACTTTTGGCTGCCTTTGGTAACCGCAACCTTTTGTTCGAACAACGCATGGCTGGCGCGACCTTCCGTAGCATGCTCGTGAAGCAAATGGGAGATGCGGCGCTTGATTGGAGTATTGCGCAATTGAATTCAGATAAATTGGATTCTGCTTGCGCCCCAAGCAACACGGTCTCGGCAAAAAGGTTTTCGGATTTGTATTTTGATATCGATACCAACAGCCGGAAGATTGTTGCCAAGGAACGAACATTGTCAGACGCTCTCGGGCCGACCAACTGCGTCAGACTATCAGATGGTCGATGGGATTGTCGGTGCCCTGCAGCTTCAGATGCAACTGCGCGTGCCGCAGTTTCTTCGGCGGACGAGATTCAGCCAAGTTTTGGTGTTTTTCTTCAAACCACTCAGCGGCCTGGCACTCTGGTGTCAAGCAGTTATTCTTGTTCGAGCCCGAATGGAAATGACTGCGAATCGACAATCAAAGCAACAGTGAATCGATTCAATAGTGGCTGGCAGGGATCTGTACTTGGATTTGTTCCCGCACTTCGCTCACCGCCGACAGCGGCACTTACGGCGAAAGGAGCCATCGTTGCAACCGATGGCGACCTCAGATTGCACAATTCCGATGGGCTGACCAACGGTATTCTCGTGGTATCTGGTTCCGCAAGTTATCCGAGCTCCCTTACCGATTCCAAGCTGGAAAGTATTCCTGGCACGCCCCCACGCGACGCAATTGTCACCGGTGATTCGGTGCTGGCGGCTGGTGATCCTTTCCGACTTTTCATTGGCATGCCCTCTGACCGATTCAAGTACCATCCTAAGGTCAGAAAACCGGACTGCACGCCGGACTGCGTCAGCAGCATCAAGACCGCCGTTTCTTTTGGTGCGTCGATAATCTATGTGGATGGAAACCTCAGCATTGATAGTGACGTGGATCTAGGAACCATCAATGATCCAGTACTTATTGCCGCGTCGGGCACCATCAATATTTCCGCTCGACTTCAGATGTATGGGGTTCTGCTGAGCGGAGGAAATATCATTTGGAATGCTGGCGCTGGCGGGTTTTTGGTTGGTGCCCTGATCTCTGGTGCCGACGTCACCACGACAGGTCCAATTGATATTGCGTACTCGTCGGGCGTCAATTTGATAATGAAAAACAAGATTGGCGGCTTCGTCCTGGCGCCAGGAGGCTGGCATGACCACAAGTATTAAGTTGGTTGCTGCGGTCATACCCCCCTGGACTACAAGCGCTCCCGTCAAACGCTTGATCGCCACCGGCCGCGCACAGCGAGGTGTCTCGCTTGTGGAGGCACTCGTTGCCTTGCTGGTGATGAGTTTCGGTATGGTGGCCTTGGTTGGCATTCTTAGCAGTTTGCGCCGTGCAGAAGATTTGGCCCGCCAGCGCGGCGAGGCTCAGCGAATCGCGCAGAGCGAAATTGCTCGGTTGCGGTCGTTTTCCGTGATTGATAGGCCCGCAGCCGCTGCAGCTGGCGTCGTTGCTTTCTCGGACATGGGTGTCGGAACCACTGTTACGCGCGAAGAAACCCCGCCTGACTCCAACGTGAAGTACACAGTCACCCAGACTTCCGCTTGGTCGGCTACGACACCAAACCTGGCTGAAGTGCGCGTGTCGGTCACCTGGAATGACCGAGTAGGTGACGCGCAGGTGCTCGCTTTGGATACGCTGATCGCTGCCGTGGACCCGGTCTTTGGTGGCGGGCTTGCCGTACCACAACCGGTAGGCGTCACCCGTCAGCCCGCCAACCGGTCGCCAGATATCCCTGTTGGTGCCAAAGACCTCGGTGACAAGACCAGCGCTTACAAGCCCTCACCCGGTGGTGGCACCGCCTGGGTGTTTGACAACCAGACGGGGCTGATCACCAAGAGTTGCTCGGTCAGCACAGGCATTGCGACCAGTGCGATCACCTCCGGCGACCTGACGTCTTGTGCGAGTGTTTCCAACGGCCTATTTGTGTCCGGGACCATCCGTTTCTCGATGACGGCCCCTCCCAATGCCAGGGTGCCGGAAGCCACCGCCGCGCCTGCACATGCAGCAGTGACGTTGATCAGTACAGGGCATCCGGCTGCGCCGGTGTGTTTTGATGACTCTGGGACGGTGCCTTATGCGATTACCTATGCGTGCCTGATCCTTGGCAACACCGACACACCGTCCATCTGGTCAGGAAGCATTGAGCTCACCGGCATCGACACCACCACGCTCCCCACGCCGCCCTACCGCGTCTGCCGCTACACCTTCGACTACAACCGCAACGGCACGCCGGACAACGAAGAGCACCCTGCCACCTACGCCAACGTCGCCAAGTCCTTGCCGCGCCAGAACTTCCTGGTGATCGCGGGGGCGCAAAGCTGTCCGGTGGACTCTTCGACCTTCGACCCAGCAGCACGCAACTTCGTGAATTACACGACCAAGGAGCAGCAGCCAACGCGGACGCCCTGATCAGCCACACTCCGGGCTGAATCAACACCGCACTGCGCTCCTGAACGTGCCCCTGACATCGTTGGTCACGCCGCTCCACGCTCAATCCTCCAGCCCCGCCGAAGACGGCGCCATGCGCCGTGCGCTTAGGCTGGCTGACCGCGCCATCGGCCTGAGCGACCCCAACCCTCGCGTGGGCTGTTGCCTGCTGGACAGCGCAGGCCAACTGATCGGGGAAGGTTTCACCCAGCAAGCGGGTGGGCCGCATGCGGAGATCATGGCCCTGCGGGACGCGCGGGCACGCGGTGCGTCCACACAGGGTTGTACGGCCGTCGTCACGCTGGAGCCTTGCTCGCACCATGGCCGCACGCCGCCTTGTGCCGATGCGCTGGTCGAGGCAGGCGTTGCCCGTGTGGTCATCGCCCTGCCCGACCCGAACCCGGCGGTCAATGGCGCCGGCATTGCGCGTCTGCGCGCGGCGGGCGTGGTGGTCGCGCTGGCACCAGCGGACCTGGCAGCAGCTGCGCACGAGCTGAACATCGGCTTCATCAGCCGGATGCAGCGCGGGCGGCCTTTTGTGCGGCTCAAGGCCGCTGCATCGGCAGATGGAGTCACCGCCCTCCCCAATGGTCAAAGCCAATGGATCACCGGCCCACAAGCCCGCGCCGATGGTCATGCCTTCCGCCGCCGCGCGGGGGCCATCCTGACCGGCATCGGTACCGTGCTCGCCGATGACCCGCGCCTTGACGTCCGGGACGTCGAGACCTTTTTGCAGCCGCTGCGTGTCATCGTGGACTCGCAGTTGCGCATCGCGCCGCAGGCCCGCGTGCTCGCGGCGCCCGGCACGGCCTGCCTCGTGCACGCGGGCGCACCGACGCGGGCCGAGCTCGCCAGCATCGAGCAGATCGCCCTCCCCGCTTCAGACGGCCGCGTGGACCTGCACGCCTTGCTCGCGCGGCTGGCCGAACGCGGCGTCAACGAGCTGCATGTCGAGGCAGGCGCCACCCTCAACGGCGCTCTGCTGGCTGCCGGTCTGGTGGACGAAATCCTGCTCTACCAGGCCCCACTGCTGCTGGGCCAGGGCCTGCCGATTGCTTCCCTGCCTGCACTGCCCGACTTGGCCCATGCCGCGCGCTGGCGCCGTATCGATGCCACCCCGGTTGGCGAAGACCTCAGGCTGCGTTTTCGCCCAGCCTGACCCCGGGATTCCCCGAGGGCGGCACCTACAATGCCCGGATGCCCATTGCCCCCATTCCGGAACTCGTTGCCGACCTCGCTGCCGGGCGCATGGTCGTGCTGGTGGACGAAGAAGACCGCGAGAACGAAGGGGACCTCGTCCTGGCGGCTGACCACGTCACGCCCGAGGCGATCAACTTCATGGCCCGCTTCGGGCGCGGCCTCATCTGCCTGACGCTGACCCGCGAGCATTGCGAGCGGCTGCAGCTGCCGCCCATGGCCGCCCGCAACGGCACGCGCTATGGCACGGCCTTCACGGTGTCCATCGAGGCCGCCACCGGCGTCACCACCGGCATCTCGGCCGCTGACCGGGCGCGCACCATCCAGGCTGCCGTGGCGCCTGACGTGCGGCCCGCTGACCTGGTGCAGCCCGGCCACATCTTCCCCATTCAGGCGCAAGACGGCGGCGTGCTCATGCGCGCCGGCCACACGGAAGCCGGTTGCGACCTGGCGCGCATGGCTGGCCTCACGCCGGCTTCGGTGATCTGCGAGATCCTCAAGGAAGACGGCTCGATGGCGCGGCTGCCAGACCTGGAAGCCTTTGCCACCGAACACGGCCTCAAGATCGGCACCATCGCGGACCTCATCGAGTACCGCAGCCGCCAGGAAAGCCTGGTCAAGCGCGTCGCCCAGCGGCCCTTCGAAACCGCCCAGGGCCGCTTCGAGGGCCATGTCTTCAGCGACCGCACCGGCAATGTCCATCTGGCCCTGACCCACGGCAGCTGGCGGCGTGACGAGGACGTGCTGGTGCGTGTGCACGAGCCGCTGTCGGTGCTTGACCTGCTGGAGTCCGGGGCCTGTGGCCATTCCTGGAGCCTGCCCGGCGCCCTGCAAGCCATCCAGAACGGCGGCGCTGGCGTGGCCATCCTGCTGAATTGCGGCGAGTCTGCCGAGGGCCTGCTCGCCCGCCTGCAGGTTCCCGCCGGCAGCCAGGCACGTGCCTCCAGCATGGACCTGCGCACTTATGGCGTCGGCGCCCAGATCCTGCGTGCGCTGGGCGTCCAGCGCATGCGCGTGCTCGGCAGCCCGCGCCGCATGCCCAGCATGACGGGCTACGGCCTCGAAGTGACCGGTTTCGTCGCGCCCCGTGCGCAGGAGGTGTCCGCATGAAAGTCGCCAACCAAGGCAGCCCCAGCTTCGAGGGCGCACTCGACGGCAGCGAGCTCAGCATCGGCGTCGTCCAGGCGCGCTTCAACGACGCGATCACCTCCGCCATGGCCAGCGCCTGTCTGGCTGAGCTCGCACATCTCGGCATCGAGGCCGACGCCATCCAGCACATCACCGTGCCCGGCGCGCTGGAGATCCCGCTCGCACTGCAGGCCATGGCCGACAGTGACGCCTTTGACGCGCTGATCGCCATCGGCTGCGTGATCCGCGGCGAGACCTATCACTTCGAACTCGTCGCCAACGAGAGCGGTGCCGGCGTCACCCGCGTGAGCCTGGATCACGGCCTGCCCATTGCCAACGCCATACTCACCGTCGAAGACGAAGCCCAAGCCTGGGCCCGCGCCGAGCCCAAGGGCCGCGACGCCGCGCGCGTGGCCGTCGAGATGGCCAATCTCCTGGAAGACATCGAGTGAACGACACGCCCGCCAAGAAACGCGCCCCTGCCAAGTCCGCCCGTCGGCGCTCCCGGGAGCTGGCGCTCCAGGGCCTCTACCAGTGGCTGGTCACCGGCGACGACATCGGCGTCATCGATGCCCACAACCAAGAGCAGGACGGCTTCGCCAAGGCTGACCGCAAGCACTACGACCTGCTGCTCAATGGCTGCGTGCAAGAGGCCGCCGACCTGGACGCCATCCTCACCCGCCACGTGGACCGCAAGACCACCGAACTCTCGCCCATCGAGCACGGCATCCTGCTGATCGGCGCCTACGAGCTCAAGCACTGCGTGGACATTCCCTACAAGGTTGCCATCAACGAGGCCGTTGAGCTGGCCAAGTCCTTTGGCGGTACCGACGGGCACAAGTACGTCAATGGCGTGCTCGACCACGCCGCCGTGGACCTGCGGCCGCTCGAGGTCAAAGCGCGCGCCTGACGGGCTTGATTGCCGCCATGCACACGGCCCGCCGGCTCGACCGCATCGAGCCCTTCTATGTGATGGAGTGCGCCAAGGCGGCCGACGAGATCGCCCGCAGCAGCGCCTGCGACCCGGCCCAAGGTGGCCGGCGCATGATCTACCTGAACATTGGCGAGCCCGACTTCGGCGCCGCGCCCTTGGTCAAGGCCGCCGCCGTGCGCTGCATCGAGTCTGGCCAGACGCCCTACACCCCCGCCCTGGGTCTACCCGCCCTGCGCAAGGCCATCTCCGCTTGGTATGCGCAGCGCTTCGGCTTGGCCATCGACCCCGGCCGCATCGTCGTCACCGCCGGCGCCTCGGCCGCGCTGCAACTGGCCTGCCTCGCGCTCTTCCAGGCGGGCGACGAAGTGCTGCTGCCCGACCCCTGCTACCCCTGCAACCGCCACTTCCTCGCGGCGGCTGACGCCACCGTCCGCCTGCTGCCCGCCAGCAGCGAGCAGCGCTTTCAGCTCAGCAGCGCCCAGGTACGCGACGCCTGGGCGCCCGCCACACGCGGCGTGCTGCTGGCCTCGCCCAGCAACCCCACGGCTACGTCCATCGCGCCGGAAGAGCTGGCCGAGATCGTGGACGTTGTCAGAGCACATGGCGGTGTCAGCATCGTGGACGAGATCTACCTGCCGCTGAGCTACGACGCCCGCTACGAGCGCTCGGCCCTCAGCCTCGGTGATGACATCGTCTCGGTCAACAGCTTCAGCAAATACTTCGGCATGACGGGCTGGCGGCTTGGCTGGCTGGTGCTGCCACCCGCCCTCGTCGGCCCCGTCGAGCGCCTGGCGCAGAACCTCTACATCTGCCCCTCCACCATCGCGCAGCAAGCCGCCCTCGCCTGCTTCGAGCCTGCGTCCATCGCCGAGTTCGAGCGCCGCCGCGCTGAGCTGAAGGCGCGCCGCGACTTCATCGTGCCCGCGCTGAACGCCCTGGGCCTCAAGGTGCCCGTGATGCCTGACGGCGCCTTCTACGCCTGGATCGACTGCTCCGCCCACCGCCCTGACAGCTGGGCTTTTGCCTTTGAGTTAATGCAGCGCGCCCAGGTTGCCCTCACCCCGGGCCGCGACTTCGGCGCCGCCGACCCCGAGCGCTGGCTGCGCCTGTCCTTCGCCAGCTCCATGGCCGACCTGCAAGAGGCCGAGGCCCGCCTGCGCGAGGTGCTGGCGTGATGGCTCCCAGCTTCACCTGGCCTGCTCGCGTCTACTGGGAAGACACCGACGCGGGTGGCGTGGTGTTCTATGCCAACTACCTGAAGTTCTTCGAGCGCGCCCGCACCGAGTGGGTCCGCGCGGCCGGCGGCGAGCAGCAGCGCATGCGCCTTGAATCCGGCTTGATCTTCGTCGTCAGCGAGACCACGGTGCGCTACCTCGCACCTGCGCGGCTCGATGACGAGCTGACCATCACCGTCGAGCCCATTGAGCTCGGCCGCGCCACCCTCACCCTCCACCAGCGTGCGCTGCGGGGTGAACAAGTATTGGCCGAAGGCACCATCCGCGTCGGCTGCGTCAACGCGCACGACTTCAAACCCGCTCGCATCCCTGCGTCCCTTCTGGCTGCTCTGCAACGCCCATGAACCAAGACATCTCCATCGTCGCCCTGATCCTGCACGCCAGCCTGCCCGTGCAGCTCGTCATCGGCATCCTGCTGCTCAGCTCGCTGGCGAGCTGGAGCGTCATCTTTGCCAAGCTCATCGGCCTGGCCAAGATCAAGCAGCGCAACGAGGCCTTCGAGACCGAGTTCTGGTCCGGCAAGAACCTCAACGACCTCTTCCAGGCCGTGGGCAACCGCCCCGATGGCGCGCCGCTGGAGCGCATCTTTGGCTCCGGCATGAAGGAGTTTCTGAAGCTGCGCGAACGCCGCGTCACCGACCCCAGCAGCCTGCTTGACGGCGCCCGCCGCGCCATGCGCGCCAGCTACCAGCGC
>NZ_JBDPZD010000011.1:0-16793 GCF_039872745.1 Roseateles paludis
GCCGAACTTCTTGGACAGCACGGTCGCGATCGCTGCCGTCAGCGTGGTCTTGCCGTGGTCGACGTGACCAATCGTGCCCACGTTGACGTGCGGCTTGGTGCGTTCAAACTTGCCTTTTGCCATTTCTGTATCTCCAGGGAAAGAGCATGCCAGTCGGTTGGTTTTACGTTTCCCCGTCTCGCGTGAATCCCCGGTGACTGGCAACCGGGGCACGAGGCGGGAAGACGACGATGCGGCGGCCTAAGCCGCCGGAGTTCACTTGCCGCGCGCGGTGATGATCGCGTCGGCGACGTTCTTCGGAGCTTCGCTGTAGTGCTTGAACTCCATGGTGTACGTCGCACGGCCTTGCGTGGCGGAACGCAGGCTGGTCGAGTAGCCGAACATCTCGGACAGCGGCACTTCGGCCTTGATGACCTTGCCGCCGCCAGGCATGTCGTCCATGCCCTGCACCATGCCGCGACGGCTGGACAGGTCACCCATGACGGTACCGGCGTAGTCTTCCGGCGTCTCGACTTCCACGGCCATCATCGGTTCGAGGATGACGGGGCTTGCGCGGCGCATGGCTTCCTTGAAGCCCATGGAGGCGGCCATCTTGAACGCGTTTTCGTTCGAGTCCACGTCGTGGTACGAGCCGAAGGTCAGCGTGGCCTTGACGTCGACGACCGGGAAGCCGGCCAGCACGCCGTTCGGCAGCGTGTCGATGATGCCCTTCTCGACGGCGGGGATGTACTCGCGAGGCACCACACCGCCCTTGATGGCGTCAACGAACTCGAAGCCCTTGCCCGGCTCTTGCGGCTCGAGCGTCAGCACGACGTGACCGTACTGGCCCTTACCACCGGACTGGCGGACGAACTTGCCTTCGACGTCGGTCGCGGTCTTGCGGATGGTTTCGCGGTAGGCCACCTGGGGCTTGCCGACGTTGGCTTCCACGCCGAACTCGCGCTTCATGCGGTCGACAATGATTTCCAGGTGCAGCTCGCCCATGCCGGAGATGATGGTCTGGCCGGACTCTTCGTCGGTGCGCAGACGGAAGGACGGGTCTTCAGCAGCCAGGCGGCCCAGCGCGATACCCATCTTTTCCTGGTCAGCCTTGGTCTTGGGCTCAACAGCCTGCGAGATCACGGGCTCCGGGAAGATCATCTTTTCCAGCGTGATGATGGAGTCCGGATCGCACAGCGTTTCGCCGGTCGTCACGTCCTTCAGGCCCACGCAGGCGGCGATGTCGCCGGCCAGAATTTCCTTGATTTCTTCACGCTGGTTGGCGTGCATCTGCAGGATCCGGCCGATGCGCTCCTTCTTGCCACGGATAGGGTTGTAGACGGTCGCGCCCGACTGCAGCACGCCCGAATACACACGCACGAAGGTGAGCTGACCGACATAGGGGTCAGTCATCAGCTTGAAGGCCAGGGCCGAGAACTTCTCTTCGTCAGTGCGCTGGCGAGTGATCGGCTGGTCGTCTTCGTCCGTGCCCGAGACCGGCGGGATGTCCAGCGGCGAGGGCAGGAAGTCGATGACGGCATCGAGCATGCGCTGCACGCCCTTGTTCTTGAAGGCGGTGCCGCAGAGCATCGGCTGGATCTCGGTCGCGATGGTGCGCTGGCGGATCGCGAGCTTGATCTCTTCCTCGGACAGGTCACCCGTCTCCAGGTACTTGTTCATCAGCTCTTCGGTGGCCTCGGCCGCAGCCTCGACCATCTTCTCGCGCCATTCCTGGGCGACGCTGACCAGGTCGGCCGGGATGTCTTCGAAGGTGAACTTCATGCCCTGGGAAGCTTCGTCCCAGATGATGGCCTTCATCTTGAAGAGATCCACCACGCCGGTGAAGTTTTCCTCGGCGCCGATGGGGATCACGACGGGCACGGGGTTGGCCTTCAGGCGCGTCTTCATCTGGTCCACGACCTTGTAGAAGTTTGCGCCGGTGCGGTCCATCTTGTTCACGAAGGCAAGACGGGGCACCTTGTACTTGTTGGCCTGACGCCAGACGGTTTCCGACTGGGGCTGCACGCCACCCACGGCGCAATACACCATGCAGGCGCCGTCCAGGACGCGCATGGAGCGCTCCACCTCGATGGTGAAGTCCACGTGCCCGGGGGTGTCGATGATGTTGAAGCGGTGCTCGGGGTAGGACATGTCCATGCCCTTCCAGAAGCAGGTCGTCGCCGCCGAGGTGATGGTGATGCCGCGCTCTTGCTCCTGCTCCATCCAGTCCATGGTGGCAGCACCGTCGTGCACTTCACCGATCTTGTGGTTCACGCCCGTGTAATAGAGGATGCGCTCGGTCGTGGTGGTCTTGCCGGCATCGATGTGCGCAGAGATACCGATGTTGCGGTAGCGCTCGATGGGGGTTTTGCGGGCCATGGTTTGCTCCAGAAGGCAGGAGCCGCCAGCGGGTTGGTGTAAACCCGAGGCGGCCAGATTTGGTTGATTTAGAAGCGGAAGTGCGAGAACGCCTTGTTGGCTTCTGCCATGCGGTGGACTTCGTCGCGCTTCTTCATCGCGCCGCCACGGCCTTCAGCGGCCTCCAGCAGCTCGTTGGCCAGGCGCTGGGCCATCGACTTTTCACCGCGCTTGCGGGCCGATTCCTTCAGCCAGCGCATCGCCAGGGCCATGCGGCGAACGGGGCGAACTTCCACGGGAACTTGGTAGTTCGCACCGCCGACGCGGCGGCTCTTGACTTCGACCATCGGCTTCACGTTGTTCAGGGCGACCATGAACACTTCCAGCGGGTCCTTGCCGGCCTTCTTTTCGACTTGGTCGAGGGCACCGTAAATGATGCGCTCAGCAACAGCCTTCTTGCCCGACTCCATGATGACGTTCATGAACTTGGACAGATCGACCGAACCGAACTTGGGATCGGGCAGGATCTCGCGCTTGGGTACTTCGCGACGACGTGGCATGGGAATCTTCCTTTTTGCTTCAGTTGGCGTGGGCAGCTTGCCCCGCCTTTGGATGACCACCGCCTTCTGGGGTCATCCACTTACTCGGTTGTCAATGCAACCGCGATGAATGCTGGGCCAAAGCCCGCAACTTACTTCTTGGGACGCTTGGCTCCGTACTTCGAACGGGACTGCTTGCGATCCTTGACGCCTTGCAGGTCGAGCGAGCCACGGACGATGTGGTAGCGAACGCCAGGCAAGTCCTTCACACGGCCGCCGCGCACCAGCACGACACTGTGTTCCTGGAGGTTGTGGCCTTCACCGCCGATGTAGGAGATGACCTCGAAGCCGTTGGTCAGGCGCACCTTGGCGACCTTACGCAGCGCGGAGTTCGGCTTCTTAGGCGTGGTGGTGTAGACGCGGGTGCAGACACCGCGGCGCTGCGGGCAGTTCTGCATCGCAGGCGACTTGGACTTGATGACCTCGGCCTCTCGGCCCTGGCGCACCAGTTGATTGATGGTTGGCATAAACGACTTGTTCCCGTTTGAAGTCTGTGAACTTCCGCCGCAGGAGTGCCGCCCGCACGTAGGCGCGAACGCGCACCCCGCAAAATGCGGAGAGCCGATGATTGTAGTGCGTAACCCTAGACCGAGACAAGCGGGCAGCGCGACCAGCGTGCAATCGCGGCGATGATGGCGCCCGAACGCCGCGCCTCTCCATGCCCCCAACCGCCATTCCGAACGCCACGTCCCCTACAGCCACCGCGCCCACCGTCGTCATCGACACCCAGGTGCTGCTGGACTGGCTGGTCTTCAGCGACCCCAGCACGGCGGGCCTGGTCGCTGCCATTGAGGCAGGCCAGGTGGTGTGGATTGCAGAGGACGGCGGCCTGGCGGAACTCCGCCACGTCGCCCAAGGGCGGGCCTTGGCCGCCTATCTGCCAAGCCTGGGCCGCATTGACGAGGCGATTGCACGCCACTGCCGCCGCCTGCCGACGCCGCTGGCCCGTGCCTGCGGACTCATCTGCAGGGACGCGGACGACCAACGCTTCATCGACCTGGCAATCACGGCGCAGGCACGCTGGCTGATCACGCGGGACAAGGACCTGCTGGCACTGCGCAAGCGCGCGTGCGCCAAGGGGCTGCGCGTCCTGCGCGTGCCGGACTGGTCACTCGACACGCCATAGAAAAAGCCGCCGAGCGCGAACGCTGCGGCGGCTTTCAGGAGCAGGGCCAGCAGCGGGCCTTGGAGGCGCCCGCTGCAGGGTCGGCCTTATTCCCCTTGGGCGTCGTCGATGCTGGCGAGCTGGGCGGCGGCGAGTTCCTCAGCTTCTTGCTGAGCAATCGCACGGCGCTCGGCGTCGTCCATGGCTTCCTTGGTCTTGCGCGCGGCGTGGAAGGCCATGCCGGTACCTGCCGGGATAAGGCGGCCGACGATGACGTTTTCCTTGAGGCCACGCAGCTCGTCGCGCTTGCCCATGATGGCAGCCTCGGTGAGCACGCGGGTGGTCTCCTGGAAGGACGCGGCGGAGATGAAGGAGTCCGTCGACAGCGAGGCCTTGGTGATGCCCAGCAGCACGTCGGAGTACGTGGCCGGCAGCTTGCCATCGGCACGCAGCTTGTCGTTGGTACCCAGCAGCTCGGAGCGCTCGACCTGCTCGTTGAGGATGTAGTGCGAGTCGCCAGGGTTGGTGATCTGGACGCGACGCAGCATCTGGCGAACGATCACCTCGATGTGCTTGTCGTTGATCTTCACACCCTGGAGTCGGTACACGTCCTGCACTTCGTCGACGATGTAGCGGGCCAGTTCCTCGATGCCGAGCAAGCGCAGGATGTCCTGCGGGTCGGCGGCGCCGTCGACGATGAGCTCGCCGCGGTTGACCACCTGGCCTTCGTGCACCAGGATGTTCTTTTCCTTGGGCACGAGTTCCTCGTGGGCCTTGCCGTCCGGGTCGGTGATCTGGAGGCGAACCTTGCCCTTGGTTTCCTTACCGAAGGAGACCGTGCCGGTCTGCTCGGCGAGGACGCCAACGTCCTTGGGCGAACGGGCTTCAAAGAGCTCGGCCACACGCGGCAGACCGCCGGTAATGTCACGAGTCTTCTGGCCTTCGACCGGGATGCGGGCGAGCACTTCGCCGGGGAACAGGTCCTGACCGTCGCGGATCTGGATCAGCGCGCCGACCTGGAAGCCAATGGCCACCGAGTGATCGGTACCGGGGATCTTGACCTCGTGACCGCCAGCGTCGAGCAGCTTGACCTGCGGACGCACGACCTTGGTAGCACCGCGGCGCTTCGGGTCGATCACGACCAGCGTGGACAGGCCGGTTACCTCGTCCACTTGCTTGGCGACGGTAACGCCTTCCTCGACGTTCTCGAACTTCGCCTTGCCGGCGAACTCGGTGATGATCGGGCGGGTCAGCGGGTCCCAGTTAGCCAGCACGGTGCCCGCCTTGATCTGCTGGTCGGCCTTGACATTGAGCGTCGCGCCGTAGGGCACCTTGTGACGCTCACGCTCGCGGCCATGCGGGTCGGAGATGACGATCTCGCCCGAGCGGGAGATGACCACCAGCTCGCCCTTGCCGTTGGTGACGTAGCGCATCGTGGCGTTGAAGCCGATGGCGCCATCGCTCTTGGCGTCCACGCTGCTGGCCACCGCTGCGCGCGAAGCGGCACCACCGATGTGGAAGGTCCGCATGGTCAGCTGGGTGCCGGGCTCGCCGATGGACTGGGCGGCGATCACACCAACCGCTTCGCCGACGTTGACCAGGCCACCGCGGCCGAGGTCGCGGCCGTAGCACTTGGCGCACAGGCCAAAGCGCGTGCCGCAGGTCAGCGGGGTGCGGACCTTGATCTCGTCGACGCCGGCCTGTTCCAGCACGTCGAGTGAGTCTTCGTCCAGCATGTTGCCGGCCGTCAGCAGAGTGGCCTGGGTCTCTGGGTGGAGCACGTCGATGGCCGCCACGCGACCGAGCACGCGGTCACGCAGCGATTCGATGACTTCACCACCTTCGACCAGGGCACGCATGTTCATGCCGTTGTCAGTGCCGCAATCGTCCTCGATGACCACCAGATCCTGGGTCACGTCGACCAGGCGACGGGTCAGGTAGCCGGAGTTCGCGGTCTTCAGCGCCGTATCCGCCAGGCCCTTACGAGCGCCGTGGGTGGAGATGAAGTACTGCAGAACGTTCAGGCCTTCGCGGAAGTTCGCGGTGATGGGCGTCTCGATGATGGAGCCATCCGGCTTGGCCATCAGGCCGCGCATGCCGGCCAGCTGGCGGATCTGCGCTGCGGAGCCACGGGCACCCGAGTCGGCCATCATGTAGATGGAGTTGAAGGACTCCTGGGTCACTTCCTTGCCGTTGCGGTCCAAGGTCTTCTCGACCTTGAGGTGGTCCATCATCTTCTTGCCGATCTCGTCACCGGCCTTGCCCCAGATGTCCACCACCTTGTTGTAGCGCTCACCGGCGGTCACGAGACCCGAGACGTACTGCTGCTCGATCTCCTTGACCTCGCTCTCGGCGCGCTCGATGACGGTGTGCTTCTCGCGAGGCACGAGCATGTCGTCGATGGCGATGGAGATGCCGGCGCGCGTGGCGAGCTTGAAGCCGCTTTGCAGCAGCTTGTCGGCCAGCACCACGGTTTCCTTCAAGCCGCACTTGCGGAAGGAGGTGTTGATCAGGCGCGAGATTTCCTTCTTCTTGAGCGCCTTGTTCAGGTTGCTGAACGGCAGGCCCTTGGGCAGGATCTCGGAAAGCAGGGCACGGCCAACGGTAGTAGCCACCAGCTTGGTCTCGGGCTCGAACTCGCCGGTGTCCTTGTTCTTGGTCCACTCGGTCAGCCGCACGCTGATCTTGGCGGTGATCTCGACCACGCCGTTTTCCAGCGCGCGCAGCATCTCGGGGATGTCGCGGAAGACCATGCCCTCGCCCTTGCCATTCGTGCGCTCACGCGTGGCGTAGTAGAGGCCCAGCACCACGTCTTGCGACGGGACGATGGAGGGCTCGCCCGAAGCGGGGAACAGCACGTTGTTGGAGGCCAGCATAAGGGTGCGGGCTTCCATCTGGGCTTCAATCGACAGCGGCACGTGGACGGCCATCTGGTCACCGTCGAAGTCGGCATTGAAGGCCGAGCAGACGAGCGGGTGCAGCTGGATGGCCTTGCCTTCGATCAGCACGGGCTCGAAAGCCTGGATGCCGAGGCGGTGCAGGGTCGGGGCGCGGTTCAGCAGAACCGGGTGCTCCTTGATGACCTCTTCGAGGATGTCCCAGACGACGGGCGTGCCGGCTTCGACTTCCTTCTTGGCAGCCTTGATCGTCGTCGCGATGCCCATGGCTTCGAGGCGCGAGAAGATGAAGGGCTTGAAGAGTTCCAGCGCCATCAGCTTGGGCAGGCCGCACTGGTGCAGCTTGAGGGTCGGGCCCACCACGATGACCGAACGACCCGAGTAGTCGACGCGCTTGCCCAGCAGGTTCTGGCGGAAGCGACCGCTCTTGCCCTTGATCATGTCGGCCAGGGACTTGAGCGCGCGCTTGTTGGCGCCCGTCATGGCCTTGCCGCGGCGGCCGTTGTCCAGCAGCGAGTCGACGGCTTCCTGCAGCATGCGCTTTTCGTTGCGCACGATGATCTCAGGGGCCTTCAGCTCCAGCAGGCGGGCCAGGCGGTTGTTGCGGTTGATGACGCGACGGTAGAGGTCATTCAGGTCGGAGGTCGCGAAGCGGCCGCCGTCCAGGGGCACCAGCGGACGCAGGTCCGGTGGCAGCACGGGCAGCACGTCCATCACCATCCAGTTCGGCTTGATGCCGGACTTGCGGAAGGCCTCCATCACCTTGAGGCGCTTGGAGTTCTTCTTGACCTTGAGCTCGGAGCCGGTCATGTCGTTGCGGAGCTTGTCGATCTCGACGTCGAGATCCATGTCCTCCAGCAGCTTCTTGATGCCCTCGGCGCCCATCAACGCCACGAACTCGTCACCGAATTCGACGCGCTTCGCGTCGTAGTCGTCCTCGGTCATGATCGAGAACTTCTTGAGCGGGGTCATGCCGGGATCGACCACGACATACGCTTCAAAGTACAGCACGCGTTCGATGTCGCGCAGCGTCATGTCGAGCACCAGGCCGAGACGGCTGGGCAGCGACTTCAGGAACCAGATGTGCGCGCAGGGCGCGGCCAGGTCGATGTGACCCATGCGGTCACGGCGGACCTTGGTCTGGGTGACTTCAACGCCGCACTTCTCGCAGATCACGCCGCGGTGCTTGAGGCGCTTGTACTTGCCGCACAGGCACTCGTAGTCGCGGATGGGGCCAAAGATCTTGGCGCAGAACAGGCCATCACGCTCCGGCTTGAAGGTCCGGTAGTTGATGGTCTCGGGCTTCTTCACCTCACCGAAGGACCAGCTGCGGATCTTCTCGGGAGAAGCCAGGCCGATCTTGATGGCATCGAAATGCTCATCCGGGGTGAATTGCTTGAAAAGGTCGAGTAGTCCCTTCATGGTGTCTTCCTTTTCTTTCCTTAGTTGCGCTCGAGCTCGATGTCGATACCGAGCGAACGAATTTCCTTGACCAGCACGTTGAACGACTCCGGCATGCCGGCCTCGATGGCGTGCTCGCCCTTGACGATGGACTCATAGACCTTGGTGCGGCCGTTGACGTCGTCGGACTTGACCGTGAGCATTTCCTGCAGGATGTAGGAAGCGCCGTAGGCTTCGAGCGCCCACACTTCCATCTCCCCGAAACGCTGGCCACCGAACTGGGCCTTGCCGCCCAGCGGCTGCTGGGTCACGAGGCTGTACGGGCCGGTCGAGCGGGCGTGCATCTTGTCGTCCACCAAGTGGTGCAGCTTGAGCACGTGCATGTAGCCGACGGTGACCGAACGCTCGAAAGCGTCGCCGGTGCGGCCGTCAAACAGCTGAGCCTGGGTGCGCGTGGCAGTCAGGCCCTTCTTGGCGGCGATGTCGTCCGGGTAGGCCAGCTTGAGCATGCCGCGGATTTCTTCTTCCTTGGCACCGTCGAACACCGGCGTCGCAAAGGGCACGCCCTTGGCGAGGTTGCCGGCCATCTCGATGACTTCGTCGTCGTTCAGGTCGCCCAGGTTCTCGGTCTTGCCGCCGCTCTGGTTGTAGAGCTCGTCCAGGAACTTGCGCAGCTCGGCCACACGGGCCTGTTGCTGCAGCATGTCGCCGATGCGCTGGCCAATGCCCTTGCCGGCCCAGCCCAGGTGGACTTCCAGCACCTGACCCACGTTCATCCGCGAGGGCACGCCCAGCGGGTTGAGCACGATGTCGACAGGCGTGCCGTCGGCCATGTAGGGCATGTCCTCGACCGGGTTGATCTTGGAGACCACACCCTTGTTGCCGTGACGGCCGGCCATCTTGTCGCCAGGCTGCAGGCGGCGCTTGACGGCCAGGTAGACCTTGACCATCTTGAGCACGCCTGCGGGCAGCTCGTCGCCCTGGGTCAGCTTCTTGCGCTTTTCTTCAAAGGCGAGGTCGAAGCTGTGGCGGGTCTGGTCGAGCGAGTTCTTGATGGACTCGAGCTGGTTGGCCAGTTCTTCTTCAGCGGGGCGGATGTCGAACCAGTGGAACTTCTCAACCGAGGCCAGGTAGTCCTTGGTGATGGTCGTGCCCTTGGCGATCTTCTGCGGGCCGCCATTGGCGACCTTGCCGACGAGCAGCTTCTCGATACGGTCAAAGGCATCGGCCTCGACGATGCGGAGCTGGTCGTTCAGGTCCAGGCGGAAGCGCTTCAGCTCGTCGTCAATGATCTGCTGGGCGCGCTTGTCGCGCTGGATGCCTTCACGGGTGAAGACCTGCACGTCGATGACGGTGCCGCTGGTGCCTTGGTCCACACGCAGCGAGGTGTCCTTCACGTCGGACGCCTTCTCGCCGAAGATGGCGCGCAGCAGCTTTTCTTCCGGCGTCAGCGTGGTCTCGCCCTTGGGGGTGACCTTGCCGACCAGCACGTCGCCAGGGCCGACTTCAGCACCGATGTAGACGATGCCCGACTCGTCCAGGCGGCTCAGTTGCTGCTCGGAGAGGTTGGGGATGTCACGGGTGATTTCCTCGCTGCCCAGCTTGGTGTCGCGGGCGTTGACGACCAGCTCCTCGATGTGGATTGAGGTGTAGCGGTCTTCGGCGATGACGCGCTCGGAGATGAGGATCGAGTCCTCGAAGTTGTAGCCGTTCCAGGGCATGAAGGCGACCAACATGTTCTGGCCAAGCGCGAGCTCGCCCAGGTCGGTGGAAGCGCCGTCGGCAATGATGTCCTCGGCTGCCACCTTGTCACCGCGCTTCACGATGGGGCGCTGGTGAATGTTGGTGTTCTGGTTGGAACGCTGGTACTTGATGAGGTTGTAGATGTCGACACCCACCTCACCAGCCACGGTCTCGTTGTCGTTCACGCGGATCACGATGCGGTTCGTGTCCACGTAGTCAACGACACCACCACGGCGCGCAGCCACGACGGTGCCCGAGTCCTTGGCGGCCACGCGCTCCACGCCCGTGCCCACGAAGGCCTTCTCGGGACGCAGGGTCGGGACGGCCTGGCGCTGCATGTTGGCGCCCATCAGCGCGCGGTTCGCGTCGTCGTGCTCCAGGAAGGGCACGAGCGAGGCTGCAACCGACACGATCTGGGTCGGCGCCACGTCCATGTACTGGATGCGCTCAGGGCTGGTCAGCACCGATTCGCCGTTCTCGCGGGCCGAGACCAGCTCGTCAACGAGCTGACCCTTTTCGTTCAGCGCGGCATTGGCCTGGGCGATGACGTACTTGCCTTCCTCGATGGCGGACAGGTAGTCGATCTGGTCGGTGACGGTGCCATCGACCACACGGCGGTAAGGCGTCTCCAGGAAGCCGTACTCGTTGAGCTGGGCGTACAGCGCGAGCGAGTTGATCAGGCCGATGTTCGGGCCTTCAGGCGTTTCGATCGGGCAGACACGGCCATAGTGGGTCGGGTGCACGTCGCGGACTTCGAAGCCGGCGCGCTCGCGGGTCAAACCACCCGGGCCCAGGGCCGAGACGCGACGCTTGTGCGTGATCTCGGACAGGGGGTTGGTCTGGTCCATGAACTGCGACAGCTGCGACGCACCGAAGAACTCCTTCAGAGCCGCAGAGATCGGCTTGGAGTTGATCAGGTCGTGCGGCATCAGGGCTTCGGTCTCAGCCTGGCCCAGACGCTCCTTGACAGCCTTCTCGATACGGGCGAGGCCCGAGCGGTACTGGTTCTCGGCCAGCTCGCCCACGCAGCGCACGCGACGATTGCCCAGGTGGTCGATGTCGTCCACTTCGCCGCGGCCATTGCGCAGCTCGACGAGGATCTTGACGACGTCAAGGATGTCCTCGTTGGACAGGTTCATGTTGCCGTCCGGCGTGTCACGGCCGACACGCGCGTTGAACTTCATGCGGCCGACGCGGCTGAGGTCGTAGGTGTCGGTGCTGTAGAACAGGCGGTTGAACAAGGCCTCGACGGCGTCTTCCGTCGGCGGCTCGCCGGGGCGCATCATGCGGTAGATGGCGACGCGAGCGGCGAACTGGTCGGCCGTTTCGTCAGACGCCAGGGTCTGGCTGATGTAGGCGCCTTCGTCCAGCTCATTGGTGTAAAGGCACTGGATCTCCTTCACACCGGCGGCGCGCAGCTTCTTCAGCAGCGCTTCGGTCAGCTCGTCGTTGGCCTTGGCGATGATTTCGCCGGTGTCGCCGTCGACCATGTTCTTGGCCAGCACACGGCCGAGCAGGAAGTCTTCAGGCACGCTGATGTGCTGCGTGCCGGACTGCTCCAGCTGGCGCACATGGCGGGCGGTGATGCGCTTGTCCTTCTCGACGATGACAGCACCGCTCTTGTCGGTGATGTCGAAGCGAGCGACTTCGCCCTTCAGGCGGTCGGCCACGAATTCGAGCTGCGCACCAACGTCCATCAGGCGGAAGTTGTCGAACACGAAGAAGTGGGCCAGGATCTGCTCGGGGTTCAGTCCGATGGACTTGAGCAGGATGGTGACCGGCATCTTGCGACGGCGGTCGACACGGAAGTAGAGGATGTCCTTGGGGTCGAACTCGAAGTCGAGCCACGAACCACGGTAGGGAATGATGCGGGCGCTGAACAGCAGCTTGCCGCTGGAGTGGGTCTTGCCCTTGTCGTGCTCGAAGAACACGCCCGGCGAGCGGTGCAGCTGCGAGACGATGACACGCTCGGTGCCATTGACGATGAAGCTGCCGTAGTCGGTCATCAGGGGCACTTCGCCCATGTAGACCTCTTGCTCCTTGATCTCCTTGACCGTCTTGGCCTGGGCCGACTCGCGGTCATAGATGATCATTTGCAGCTTGGCGCGCACCGCGGCTGCGTAGGTCAACCCCCGCTGTTGGCACTCACGGGTGTCGAAGGGCGGCTTGGCGATGTTGAACTCAAGGAACTTCATCTCCACGAACCCGTTGTGCGACACGATCGGGAACGCGGACAGGAAGGCCGCCTGCAGCCCTTCGGGCTTGCGTTTGGCGGGGGCTACGTCCTTTTGCAGGAAGGCGACATAGCTGTCCTTCTGCATGGTGAGGAGGTAGGGAACGTTGAGAACGCTCTCGCGCTTGCCGAAGCTCTTGCGAATCCGCTTGCGCTCGGTGTAGCTGTAGGGGGTTGCTTGCGCCATAAACACTCCGTGTCGAGCCCTTCCCTGGCCGTGGGATGGACTGCGTCGGCGACTGGCTCTGTCACGCACCCAGAACGGGCGCGCGCGAAGCTTGGTGGTTGGCCACTACCAACCGCTGGCGGACAACTTCAGGCTTGCCCTGAAGTCCGACCAAACTGGCTCTCTGCAGTCGGATCAGAGAACACGTGAAAGAACCGCGCATGATAACGCAAGGGGTTCTTTCACCTGTTCTCGGGCCGGGAAATCCCGGAACGACAAAAAAGGGGAAGCCGTGAGGCAACCCCTTTCTTGAATCTCGAACAAGGTCCGAGATTCGGTCGGCGAGCGGCGTAGCGAGCGGGTCGAGGTCGGGTTTGAGGCGCGGAGCCGTACCTTCGTACGGCGAGCACCGAAAGCCCGAGATCGGCCCGCGCAGTAGCCGAGCGCCGATCCGAATTACTTGAGCTCGGCCTTGGCGCCGGCTTCGACCAGCTTCTTGACAGCAGCTTCTGCGTCGGCCTTGGCGATGGCTTCCTTGACGTTCTTCGGAGCGCCGTCGACCAGGTCCTTGGCTTCCTTCAGACCCAGGCCGGTGATTTCGCGAACGGCCTTGATGACGCCGACCTTGTTCGCGCCGGCTTCGAGCAGCACGACGTTGAATTCGGTCTTCTCTTCAGCGGCAGCAGCAGCGCCGCCAGCAGCGCCGCCAGCAGCGGGAGCAGCCATGGAAGCGGCGGACACGCCGAACTTCTCTTCAATTGCCTTGACCAGATCGTTCAGTTCCAGAACGGTCATGCTGTCCAGGGCGGTCAGGAATGCGTCTTTATCGAATGCCATGATGATTTCCTATATACAGATGGTTTTGCTTTACGCAGTGTTCGTCGTTCAAGCGGCCGGGGCGTCGGCGCCACCGCCACGCTGTTGTGCCAAGGCGGCCAGCACGGCAGCGGTACGCTGCACCGGCGACTTGAGCAAGCCAGCGATTTGCGACAGCAGCACTTCCTTGCTCGGGACCGAGGCCAGCGCCTTCACGCCGTTCACGTCCAGAGCCTTGCCGCCATAGGCACCGCCCTTGATGACGAGCTTGTCGTTGGTCTTGGCAAAGTCAGCGATGACTTTGGCCGCAGCGACAGCGTCTTCCGAAAAGCCGTAGATCAGCGGACCGACCATGCTCTCCGAGGCTGCCTCGAACGGGGTGCCGGCGACGGCGCGACGGGCCAGGGTGTTCTTCAGCACGTGAAGGTACACACCCTTGGACCGCGCATCGACGCGCAGCTTGTTCAAGGCTTCCACGGTGAGGCCACGGTACTCGGCCAGCGCAAGCGTTTGCGACTTGGCGGCTTGCGCTGCCACGTCGCTCACGACGGCTGCTTTCTCGTTGCGATTGAGACTCAAGGTCTACTCCTCACATTTGCTCCTTCGGGTCTTGCGACCCTCCAGAGCGCCAGGGATTCAGCGACCATCTGTCCGGAAACCATCCCGAAGCAAGTTCGGAACGAGCAACCATTCAGCGGGACCGCCATCTACGCTGGTTCCAGGCCTGCGCCCGGATTTAAGGGGTCTCCACCAGCGGTCTTGGATGACGCGCTGACCGGCGAACCAGTCAGCGCCCCACCAATCTTTGTCGCCCGGCACCAGACTCGTGCCAGGCAGATGCTTTGCCTTTAGGCTGCTGCGGCTTGGGCGTTGATGGACGCGATGTCCACGCGGGCGCCCACGCCCATGGTCGACGACACAGCGACCTTGCGCAGGTAGACGCCCTTGCTCGATGCCGGTTTGGCCTTGTTCAGGGCCTCGATCAGCGCGCGCAGGTTGCCTTCCAGCTTGTCGGTGTCGAACGAGCGACGGCCGAGGGTGCCGTGGATGATGCCGGCCTTGTCGACGCGGAACTGGACCTGACCAGCCTTGGCGTTCTTGACGGCGGTGGCGACATCCGGGGTCACGGTGCCGACCTTGGGGTTCGGCATCAGGCCGCGCGGGCCCAGGATCTGACCCAGGGTACCGACGACGCGCATCGTGTCGGGCGAGGCGATGACGACATCAAAGGGCATGTCACCAGCCTTGACGCGCTCAGCCAGATCTTCCATGCCGACAACGTCGGCACCAGCGGCGCGAGCTTCTTCAGCCTTGGCACCTTGGGCGAACACGGCGACGCGCTTGGTCTTGCCAGTGCCGTTGGGCAGCACGACGGCGCCACGCACAACCTGATCCGACTTCTTGGCATCGATGCCGAGTTGCACGGCCACATCGATGGACTCGTCGAACTTGGCGGTGGCCAGGCTCTTGACGAGGTCGAGGGCTTCAGAGAGGCCGTAGAGCTTGGTCGACTCGACCTTGCCCTGCAGGGCCTTTTGCTTCTTGGTGAGCTTGGCCATGTTCAGACCCCTTCCACGATGATGCCCATCGAGCGGGCCGAGCCGGCGATGGTCTTGACCGCGGCGTCCAGGTTGGCGGCCGTCAGGTCCTTGGTCTTGATCTTGGCGATTTCCTCAAGCTGGGCACGGGTCAGCTTGCCGACCTTGTCCAGGTGAGGACGCTGCGAACCCTTCTCGATCTTGGCAGCCTTCTTGAGCAGAACAGTCGCCGGGGGCGACTTGATGACGAAGGTGAAGCTCTTGTCGGCGAAGGCGGTGATGACCACCGGCAGCTTCATGCCAGGCTCGAAGCCGGCACCCGACGTCTGGGCGTTGAACGCCTTGCAGAACTCCATGATGTTCAGGCCACGCTGACCCAGCGCGGGACCCACCGGCGGCGAAGGATTTGCCTTGCCGGCCGGAATTTGCAGCTTGATGAAGCCGACAATTTTCTTGGCCATGATTTCTCCAGAACGGCACTTGGGCGGCCACGCCCTCGCACCTGAGTACTAGCGCATCGGCTGCAGTGGCCTTGGGCCACTTGACCTTTGCTCCTCGACTGCCGCCTGACGTTGCGGACCGATCACGGGCTGACTTGAGGCGTCAGCCAGGCCTCAAAACAAATCAGACCTTCTCGACCTGCGAGAAGTCCAACTCGACCGGCGTGGCACGACCGAAGATCGTGACCGAGACGCGGACCTTGGACTTGTCGTAGTTGACTTCCTCGACGGCGCCATTGAAGTCGGTGAACGGACCTTCCTTGACCCGCACGACTTCGCCGACCGTCCACTCGACCTTGGGCCGGGGCTTTTCGACCCCTTCCTGCATCTGGTTGACGATCTTCATGACCTCGGCTTCCGAGATCGGCGCCGGGCGGTTCTTGGCGCCACCGACAAAGCCCGTCACCTTGGACGTGTGCTTCACCAAGTGCCAGGACTCGTCATCCATGAACATCTCGACCAGCACATAGCCCGGGAAGAAGCGGCGCTCAGTCACGGCCTTCTTGCCGTTCTTGAGCTCCACGACCTCTTCGGTCGGCACCAGGATGCGGCCGAACTTGTCTTGCATGCCCGCGCGGTCGATGCGCTCCCGCAGATTGCGCTCGACTGCCTTCTCCATGCCCGAATAGGCATGGACCACATACCAGCGCTTGGGCAGACCCGTGGCAACGGCAGCGGCGACTTGTTCTTCAGACATTCGAGATTCCTTGTTCAGCGCTTCCAGCCCAGGACGACGTCGTACAGGACCCACTCCAGAGTCTTGTCCGTCATCCACAGGAACAGAGCCATCACGACCACGAAGGCAAAGACATAGCCGGTCATCTGCGTGGCTTCCTTGCGGGTCGGCCACACCACCTTCTTGGTCTCACGGATCGATTCGCGGCCGTAGGCGATCAGCGCCTTGCCTTGCTCGGCCGTGAAGAAGGCCCCCACCGCAGCCAGCACCAGCACGATCAGCGCGCCCCATTGAGCGTAAGCGCCTTGCTTGGCCAGCAGGTAGTAGGCCGCCAGGCCACCAATCAGCAGCAGCACCGCCACCGCCAGCTTGGCCTTGTCGGCGCTGGTGGTCACGGTTTCGACGGAAGTGGGATTGGCCATCACGAACTCGATTCACGGGCGGCACGGGCCGCGCAACGATCCAAAAACTAGACTGGTTCTATCAGCAGCAAGGCCCGCCGAGATTTCTCTCGCGGGCCGTTGCCTGGGACCGCCGCCAACCGAGGTGATCTGGATGATCAGTCTTGGTTGGCAGGGGCAGAGGGTCTCGAACCCCCAACCTTCGGTTTTGGAGACCGACGCTCTGCCAATTGAGCTATGCCCCTACGGCCTGAAAAACTTACGCAATGATGGTTGCCACGACGCCGGAGCCCACGGTGCGGCCACCCTCGCGGATGGCGAAGCGCAGGCCTTGTTCCATGGCGATCGGGGCGATCAGCTTGACCGTGATCGACACGTTGT
>NZ_JBDPZD010000012.1:0-8564 GCF_039872745.1 Roseateles paludis
GCCTGGTAGGCCTTGGCCGCAGCCAGCTCTCCCGCCGAGCCCAACTGTTGGCGCTGGCTGAGCGAGGCCAGGGTGGCGCCGAGCGCTGCCAGCACCACCAGCAGGAAGAGCATGGACATCATGGTGAAGCCGGTGCGTCGTGGCGTCATGGCAGGTTGTCCACGTGCACGGCCTGGTAGATGGCGACGGTCTCGCCTTGGCTGGTCAGCGAGAGCTGCAAGCTGACGATGCCGTGGCGGGCGCCGACGCTCGCCGGGTCGTAGTTGAAGCTGCAGGCAGACACCTGCCTGGCCAGGATGGCGCTGCTGCCGCCCGCCGGCGGCTCGGCCTGGCTGGCGCTGAAGCCGTAGTTGGCGTGGCGGGTGAGGGTGCCGGCGGCGAGGTCGCAGCGGTAGCTGACGGGCGACTCGATGGCGTAGACACGGTAGGGCGGGGCGCTCAAGCTGTTGGGCAGGCCACCGCCCGAGAAGTCCACATGGCTGGCCACGCCGGCGCCGGTGGAGGCGGTGCGAACGTTGGCCAGTTGGTACGCATCCGCGTCAGGCACGCCGGCCCCGAGGTTGTAGAAGGCCAGCTTCTGGCCGGCGTTGGCGAGCCGGAGGCCCGGGCCGACGACGTCAAAGCCGGTGTCGCTGGCGCCGAACTGCAGCGGGTCGCCCGACTCAACGGCGTAGCGCGCGGCGCTGGTGACCGGGATCAGCTCGACGCTCAGCCCAGAAGCCGAGACCCGCGCGCTGTTGGGCAGCGCACGCGCCAGATCACGGGCGATGCGGCGCAGTGCCGTGTCGGCTTGGTCGCTGAGCTGGGCGCGGGCCGTGGTGGCGAAGTAGGCCGTGGTGGCCGGCGCGATGAAGACGGACACGATGCCGAAGATCACCGAGGTGAGGGTGATGACCATCACCGCTTCGATCAGCGTGAAGCCGGCCTGCGTCGATCGCACGTCAGTCGATCGCGTTCGGCGCATAACGGGTGCGCCAGCCTTGCAGGCTGAGCGTGCTGGTGTCGGGGGCCGTGACGGTGACCGTGATCTTCAGCGCATCCGTGGCGCCAACGGTGTCGAGCGCCGTGGCAGCCACGGCCACGCTGGCGCTGTAACCCGCGAGGCCGGCCACGGCCTGGTTGGCCATGTCGCGGATGCCGCTCATGGCAAAACCGGCGTAGTCGTTGACGTTGTCAAAGTAGGCCGTGGGGCCGTAGCGGCTTTCGCCAGCTTCGGGGCCACTGCCTTCAGCCAGGCTGGCGCAGCCGCCGCTTGAGATAGCGCTGGCGGCATTGGCGTCGTCAGGGTCGCAGTAGGTGAAGGGCATCAGCTGCACCTCGCGCAGCAGGGACTCGGCAATGGCGAGCTGCTGGCGGCGGATCATGGGGTCGCTACTGGCCTGCGTGGCCTGCGTGAAGACCGACATCATGGCCGCCAGCGCGATGCCGACGACGGTGATGAAGAGCAACAGCTCGATGAGGGTGAGGCCGAGATGCTTGCGCGGCATGGTGGCAGTCATGCTAATGGCGCGGCCGGGGGCTCGGCGCTCAAGGAAGGGCGTAAATCAGCCCCGTCTCGTGCTCGATCTGGTAGGCCTGGCTGTAGCCGCCTGAGGCCACGGTGACGGTCATGGCCGCGCCAGAGCTGGTGCTGGTGCTGCCCGAGTTGCCGACATTGAAGGTCACCGTGCGGCTGCCGCCCTCGGCGATGCAGGGGCTCTCGGTCGCGGGGCAGTTGATCGTCTGCAGCACGGTGGCGCCGTCCGTGTAGGTCACATTGGCGCCGGTGATGGTGGCCACGATGGGCCGGCGCTGCTGCAGGGCGAGGCGCAGCATGGCCTGGTGCTGGGCCTGCATGTCGTCACCAAAGGCCCTCAAACGCCAAAGCCCAAGATCGACAATCTTGGGCAGGGCGGTGACGGCCAGGGCCGCCGTGAGGAGCAGGACGAGGATCAGCTCGATGAGCGTGAAGCCTCGTCCATCACGCGTGGGATTCAACTCAAGGGATACCGGTGGCAGTGAAGTTCGCCGTCTTGCCGTTGCCCGTGACGACGCAGGTCGTGCTCGTCACGTCAGCCGCGAGGGCGGCGGAGGTGATGGTGTAGTCCGTGGGCAGCGCGCCCGCCTGCAAGGCGGCAGACACGCTGGTGCAGTTGGTGACCGCCACGCCCTTGGTGCTGTTGGCCTTGCGCGAGGCGTAGTTGATGGCGGACGCCGAGCTCAAGGAGCCGGCGATGCCGTTCACGGCAGCCTGCTTGGCGTCGTCGTCAACGTTGATGAACTTGGGCAGCGCCACGGCGGACAGCACGCCGAGGATGACGATGACCATCACCAGCTCGATCAACGTGAAACCAGACTCTTGCTTTCTCATGCTTCCAACCTTTCTGTGCGGCCTGCCGAAGGGGGCAGGACTACGTTGCGTTGGAGCGGACTATCAGGGAGGTCCTAGTGCTTGAGAAGCGAAATGCTTCTCGAATTGGGCCTAGTTTTGGCGCGGTGGCCGAGTGATTGATTCAGGGTGTGACGCAGCGCACACTCAGTGCTTCATGGCCGCTTGGCCCAGATCCCACATCGGCATGAATACCCCTAGCGCGAGCACGAGTACCAGGCCGCCGATCAGGGTGAGCAGGATGGGCTCAATCGCGGCCGAGAGGCCCTTGATGGCGTAGTCGGTCTCGCGCTCGTACATCTCGGCAATCTCGACCAGCAGGTTGTCGAGCTCGCCCGTCTCCTCCCCCACCGCAATCATCTGCAGCACGACGGGTGTGAAGACGCCTGCCGCTGTGGCGCAGCGCGAGATGCTCTCGCCGCGCTCGACGCCGTCGCGCATCTGCTCGACCCGCGCGGCCATGTAGGCGTTGTCCACCGTCTGGGCCACCACCGTCATGCCCTGCGAGAGCGGCACCCCCGAGCTGGACGCGAGCGAGAAGCTGCGCGCAAAACGCGCCAGCGTGGCCTTGAAGACGATGGGCCCGGCCACGGGCAAGCGCAGCTTGAGGCGGTCCCACAGGTAGCGGCCGTGCGGCGTGGCGAGCCACTGCTTGAGCGCGATGCCCAGCGCAATCAACCCGCCCAGCAGCAGCGGCCACCAGCGCACCGTCCAATCAGAGAAGCCGAGCAGGATGCGCGTCATCAAGGGCAGTTCGGCCTTGAAGTGGGCAAAGATGTCGGCGAACTTGGGCAGCACGAAGAGGTTGATGACGACCAGTGCAATGCCCATGGCGACGACCACCATGATGGGGTAGCGCAATGCGGACTTGACGCGGGCGCGGGTGTCCAGTTCGAACTCGATGTGCAGGGCCAGGCGGCGCAGCACTTCGGTCAGCTTGCCGGTCAACTCTCCCACCTGGATCATGGCGAGATAAAAGGCGCTGAAGGCCTGCGGGTGCCGCGCAAAGGCGCTGGCGAGGTCCAGGCCTTGGTCGAGGCTGGCGCGCACGTCCTGCAGCAGCTTGACGACGGTGGGGTGCTGGGTGGAGGCCTCCAGGCCGGCCAGCGCCCGCAGGATGGGCACGCCAGCCTTTTGCAGGGTGTAGAGCTGGCGGGTGAAGACGAGGGTGTCCTCCATCTTGATGGGCCGCGCGGTCAGGGCTTCGAGCCAGTTGGGCTGGCCGCCGGGGGTGGCGCCCTCGGCCGCCATGTCGATGGCGATGGGGATCACGCCGCCGGCCATCAGCTGGGCGGCCACGGCGTCCACCGTGGGGGCGTCCACGACGCCCTGGATCAGCTCACCCGCCTTGTTGCGGCCGCGCCAGGCAAAGTTCATTCCGCATCCACGCTGATGCGCATGGCTTCGGCGAGCGTGGTGCGGTGCTGCAGCACGAAGCCGAGGCTGCGGTCGGCCAGGGTCTTGCCCTTGAGCGACTGGCGAGCGCGCGTGAGGAAGGCGCCCGCGTCATTGCGCTGGATGGCGAGGGCCATCTCGGGGTCGATCTCCAGCATCTCGTAGATGCCGACGCGGCCGTGGTAGCCGGTGCCGTGGCACTCGGCGCAGCCGCGGCCGGAGACGCTGGCGACCGGCGTGGCGTTGGCTTCGTCGATGCCATTGAAGGCGCGCACCTGGCGCAGCCAGGCCAGCTCCTGGGGCGTGGCCTCATGCGGCTCGGCGCAGTGCGGGCAGACGGCGCGCAGCAGGCGCTGCGCCATCACGGCCTGCAGCGAGGTGGCCACCATGAAGGGCGGGGCGCCCATGTCGAGCAGGCGGAAGGGCGTGGACAGCGTGTCCTTGGTGTGCAGGGTAGAGAGCAGCAGGTGGCCGGTGATGGCGGCGCGCAGGCCGATCTCGGCGGTCTCGGCGTCGCGCATTTCGCCGACGAGGATGACGTCGGGGTCTTGCCGCAGCGCGGCGCGCAGCACACGCGAGAAGCTGAGCTCGATCTTCTCGTTGACCTGCACCTGGGTCAGGCCGGGCAGGCGGTACTCGACCGGGTCCTCGACCGTGATGATCTTGGTCTGCTGGGCATCCAGCTCGGCCAGGGCGGCGTAGAGCGTGGAGGTCTTGCCCGAGCCCGTAGGGCCGGTGACCAGGATCATCCCGGAGTCACGCCCCAGCAGCTCGCGGAAGCGGGTGAGCAGGTCTTCGGGCAGGCCGAGCTGGTGCAGGCGGCGCAGCGCCGAGCCCTGGCCCAGCAGGCGCATGACGACCGACTCGCCGTACTGGCTCGGCATGGTCGAGAGGCGCACGTCGAGCGTGCGGTCGGACAGGCGCACCGAGAAGCGGCCGTCCTGCGGCAGGCGCTTTTCAGAGATGTCGAGACCGGCCATCAGCTTGAGGCGCTGGGCCAGGGCCGGGGCGATGCGCAGGTCGGCCGTCATCAGGGTCTGCAACAGGCCATCGACGCGGTTGCGGATCTGCAGCTCGCCTTCCTGGGGCTCGATGTGCACGTCCGACGCGCCGGCCCGAGTGGCGTCCTCGAACACCGACTGCAGCAGGCGCACGACGGGCGCACCCTCCTGGCCGACACTGGCCGTCAGGGCGCCAAAGTCCACCGCGTCGCCGAGGTCCTTTTCCAGCGCCTTGGCCAGGCCGCTGATCTCGTCGCTGCGGCGGTAGTGCTTGTCGAAGACAGCGGCCAGCTGGCTCTCGGCCACCACGGCCATGGCCAGGCGCCGCTTGAGCAGCTTGGCGATCTCGTCGAAGCCGAACAGGTCCAGCGGGTCGGCCATGGCGACCAGCAGGGTGTCGTTGCGCTCTTCCAGCACCACGGCCTTGAAGCGGCGGGCCGGTGTCTCGGGCAGCAGGCGCACCAGCTCGGCCTTGAGCGGGAAGGTGCGCAGGTTGACGAAGGGCGCGCGCAGCTGGCGCGCCAGCACGTGGGCCAGGGCCTCTTCGGTGATGAGGTTGGCTTCGATGAGGATGCGGCCGAGCTTCTTGCCGGTGGCGCGTTGCAGCTCCAGCGCCTGGGTCAGCTGGGCGGCGGAGATGACGTTCTGCTCGACCAGCACGTCGCCGAGCCGCAGTTTGGCGGCTCGGGGCGGAGCGTCGGGGCTGGCGGCGGCTTCGGGAGTTGTGGACATGGCGCGCCTCAGGCGTTGCTGGTGGAGCGCACTTCGGCCAGCGTGGTGATGCCTTGCAGCACCTTCTGGATGCCATCCTGGCGCAGCGTGCGCAGGCCATCGGCCAGCGCCGTGTGCAGGATCTCCTCAGCGCGCGCGCCGGTCTGGATCTGGCGGCGGATGCCGGGGGTGACGCGCAGCAACTCGTGCAGGCCGGCGCGGCCCCGGTAGCCGGTGCCGCCGCAGGCGTCGCAGCCGGTGCTTTGGTAGCGGACAAACTTGCCGTCCTGCGCATACACCTTGCGCCATTCGTCCAGCACGGCGTCCTCGGTGGGGCGCGTCTCCTTGGGGAATACGTGCAGGAAGTCGGCCAGCAGCTCGTCCAGCTCCGGGCCTTCGAGAGGGCCGCGCGTCTGGCACTGGCTGCAGCAGCGGCGCACCAGGCGCTGGGCCAGCACGGCGAGCAGGGAGTCGCCAAAGTTGAAGGGGTCCATGCCCATGTCGAGCAGGCGGGTGATGGTCTCGGCGGCGCTGTTGGTGTGCAGGGTCGAGAGCACCAGGTGGCCGGTCAGCGAGGCCTCGACGGCGATCTCGGCGGTTTCGCGGTCGCGGATTTCGCCCACCATGATGACGTCGGGGTCAGCCCGCAGGAAGGAGCGCAGCGCCTTGGCAAAGGTCCATTCGATTTTGGGATTCACCTGGACCTGGCGCAGGCCGGCCTGGGTGATTTCGACCGGGTCTTCGGCCGTCCAGATCTTGCGCTCGGGCGTGTTGATGTGCGCCAGGGCGGAGTGCAGCGTGGTGGTCTTGCCCGAGCCGGTGGGGCCCACGCACAGCACCATGCCGTAGGGGCGCGCCACGGCGGTTTCAAGGCCTTTGCGGTTGGCTTCGGTGAGGCCGAGCTTTTCCAGCGGGATGGGCTTGCTGGAGGCTAGCAGGCGCATCACCACGTCTTCCAGACCGTTGTTGGTCGGGATGGTGGCGACGCGCAGCTCCAGCTTGTGCTGGGGCGAGAACTTGGCGAAGTTGATCTTGCCGTCCTGCGGCTTGCGGCGCTCGGAGATGTCGAGGTCGCACATGATCTTGATGCGCGCGATCAAGGCATTGCGGTAGGTGTGCGGCAGCTCCATTTGTTGATGCAGCACGCCGTCGCGGCGGAAGCGCACGCGCACCTTTTCCTTGCCGGGGGAGGTCTCGATGTGGATGTCCGAGGCACCCTGGCTGTGGGCGTCGATGATCAGCGAGTTGAGCAATCGAACCAGGGAGTTGTCGCTCTGCTCGACCGCGCTGTCGTCCTCGCGATCGTCGGCCTTGCTGGGGGTTTGCTCGCGCTCCAGGGAGTTGAGCAGCTCGATGCTGTCGAGCTTGAAGTCGGGCGTGAAGGAGGGCAGGTTGAAGTCGCTGCCAGAACTGCTGCCGGCCGCGTCGCCGCCGTAACGCTCAAACACCTGTGGGATCGAAAACACCAAGGTGCCGAGCTTGGTCAGCGTGGGCACGATCTTGAGCTGGGTGATGAACTCCAGCTCGTCCAGCGCATCGCGCCGGGTGGGGTCTTCCATCGCGACGACGAGGCGGCCATCGCGGATGGCCAGGGGCAGCACCTCCAGGCGTTTGGCCACCGCATAGGGCAGCTTGCGCACGGCGTCGGGCTCGACGGCAAAGTTCTCGACGTCCACCACCGGGTAGCCCATCTTGCGGGCCAGGGTGGACTGCAAGGCGGCACGCGAGATGACGCCCTGGCGGACCAGCAACTCCCCGAGCGGCACCGAGCGGTCATGGCGTTGCTGTTCCAGCGCCACCTCCAACTGCTCAGGCGTGACCATCTCCAGCGCCAGCAAGGCCTCGCCGATGCGCACCATGGGCATGCGGGCCTGCTGCTCGATGGCGCGCATCAGCTCGTCCACGGTGACGACCTGCTGCTCGACGAGGATGTCGCCCACGCGGCGGTTGCGCAGCTCGGACTGCGTCACCGCCGCAGCTTCGATCTGGCCCGAGGTGACCAGCTTGTCCTTGAGCAGCATCTTGCCCAGCGGCTCGCCCACTTCGAAGTGCGCAATGGCCTCCTGCGGGAAGAAGATGCGCCGCACCGAGTCGTCGGACTCGCTGACGGGCGGGAACAGGAACAGCCCGAGCTCGTCGTGCAGGTAGCCGATGGTGGTGCCCTTGAGCTCATCGCCTCCTTGGAAGACGAGCTTGAACTGCGTGCGCGGCCGCTGGTCCACGGCAAAACCGCCGTCGTCGTCCTGGCTGCGCGGCGGAACGGCCAAGGCGCGCATCAGCTTCAAGGCGCGGAACTGGCTGAGCCGCAGCGGCATGTTGTTGCGGCTGGGCGGCACGTTGACCACGACCTGCCGCTCGTTGGGGATGAATCGCAGCAGCTGGCCTTGGGTGCGGCCGTTGTTCAGGCCCAGCAGCTCGCAGGGCTCGGGCCCGACCTGAGGGCGGGCCTGGGGGTAGGCGGCATAGGGCGGCGACGGCCAGGCAAAGCCGGGTCGATCCGCCGAGGTCGCGTCCGCCGCTGAGCCAGAGGCCATGGGCGGCTGGGCGGACTGGGGCCACTCCAGAGGAACGGAAGGATCGTGCATGCGGCGTCCACGCGGGCCAGGCAGGCCCGTTTCAGGTCGAAGGTCGAACGATTTTGCGCTGCCGCACTTGGCCACACGGTAGGAAATGGCGCAATCCCGGGCCTATTTCTCGGCGCCGAGCATTGACAGTGCGCTATTCCTCAGATCCGCGACGCAGCTGGGCAAAGGCGCCACGCATGAGCACGACCTGACGCGCAAAGCGCGGGCAGGTGGCGCAGATGCGCATGTGCAGGCGGATGCGCAGCCTGTCCAGCCAGGGCAAGGGCTTGTCCTCGGCGTGCAGGAGGAGGTGCGTGACCTCGCGGCAATTGACCTTGAGCTTCATGTGGCGGCGGGATGGGCATCAAACCAGCCGGCTTGCAGGCAGTCTCGCAAGCGGAGCCGGGCGCGGTGCAGCATGACCCAGAGATTGGTCGGCGAGATCGACAACTCCTTACAGATCTCGTCGGTGTCCAGCTCCAGCCACTCACGCATCATGAAAAGCCGGCCCTGCTGCCCGGGCAG
>NZ_JBDPZD010000013.1:0-6729 GCF_039872745.1 Roseateles paludis
GGCTTGCGGGCTGACGATGACGCTGCGCCCGGCCGCATCACCCACCAGGGTCCTGAGGGCATTCGTCGTCTCGGACCAGAAGTCGCTGACGCTCTTGGTCGTGAGCTGGCTGCTCTCTTGCGGTGTCGCGGTGGGCTGCGACGGCGTGCCCGAGCCCGGGCTGCCGCTGCTGGTATAGGGCGCCGAGCCCGAGCTGACGCGCACCTCGCTGCGCCCGCTGCGCAGCAGGTTGAGCACATTGAGCGTGTAGACGCGGGTCTGCAGCGACGGGGGGTAGACCGTGATGCGGCGGCCCTCGACCTGGAAGTCAAAGCCATAGACGTCGCGGATGGCCTCCAGCGCCTCGCGCACCGTCACGCCCTTGAGCGTGACCGAGAGTGTGCCGCTGACGGCCGGGTGTACCAGCATGCTGAAGCGCGTCTCCGTGACGAGCGAGAGGAACACATCGCGTGCCGGAGCGCCGTTGACGACGAGGTCAAAGCGCGGCTCGGGCGGCGGTGCGGGTGCGACGGCTTGTGCGACAGGCTGAGCGATGGCCACTTCGGCCGGACGCGCCACCGCGGGTGCGGGCGTCGATGCCGCAGCGGCCGGGGCCGGCGCGGCATGCTGCGCCGTCAATTCGTCGCGCAGCGATCCTGCCGGCTGGGCCAGGCGCAGCGGCCGGTCAGCGCAACCGCTGAGCACGAGCAGCACGGCCAGCAGGATGGGGGTTGCGGCCTTCATGGCTTCTCCTTGGATGTCGTCTTGGGCTGGCGCTTTTCGACGCCCCCATACAGCGGTTCGCGGCGGATCTGGCCGCCCTCGTTCCACCAGATCGCGGTCTCGTCGATGCGATGCAGGCGCACGCCGTCGATCACCTCGCCCACCGCGTAGCGGCGGCCTTGAATCACGAGGTAGGCGCGGCCGTCACGGATCAGCACCTGGCGCGCGAGCGGCACCTCGGGGTCGGCGCCCGACGCGGCCGAGGCGGGTGCGGCCGGCAGCATGCCGGCAGGCCACTGCGTCGGGTCGCGGTCGATGGCGCGAGCGCTGGCGGTGGCAAGCCCCAGCAGGAGCAAGGCGGCGCAACGGGGCTTGAGCATCATGGGGCCAGCCTCAATACGTAGAGCTGCACAGCCAGGCGCGAGGTGTGTGAGGCGGCCTGGGCTTGGCCCCCGGTGCTGACCAGGCGCATATCGCCCCAGCGCAGGCCGGCCAGCTCCAGCTCCAGGCGCTGCAGGTAGCGGGTGATCTCGACGAAGCCGCCTTCGATCTGCAGGTCCACGCCCTGCCATTGCAGGCCGGGGATGCGCACCTGGCCGCCAGCGGTGTTGTTGTCGGGCGTGAGCAGGGTCAGGCGGTTGAGCTGCAGGCCGGGTTGGCCCACCAGCAGGCGTTGCAGCACGGTGGGCAGCGCGGTGGCCTCGTCCAGATTGGCCACGCCGCCGGGCGCGGCGCCCGCAAGTTCCTGGGCCAGTTGGGCTGCGCGCTTCTCGGCCTCGCGCACCTCGGCCAGCAGGCGAACCGCCGGCGCATCGGCCGGCTGCTGGCTGGCGCTGAGCAGCTTCTCGCGCAGGCCGTCGATCTCGGTGCGGCGCGTGGCCACCTCAGCGGCACGCAGCTTGGCGCGGGTATTGAGCGGCGTGAGCACCAGCGCGTCGAACAGCGCGCCCACCACGGCAGCCATGGCGAAGAACAGGATGGCCCGCTCGCGCAGGCTCATGGCGTCGATGCGGCGCTTCTGGCGCTCCCACCGGGCGCGCCAGGCGGGCAGGGGGCGCTCGGCGCTGACGTCGGTCATTGCATTCACGGTGCAGCTCCCGAAGCCGCGCTGCTGGCGGCCGGCTGCGGGCCGCTGACAGCCTCGAACAACCACACCGGCTGGCGCGCGTTGCGCAGGGTCTCGGCCAGGGCGCCGCTGACCAAGGGCCCGCGTTCGGCGCCGCCGCCTTGCAGCAGGCGCTTGGCCGTGTCAGCCTCGGGTGCATTGATGTGCTCCACCCGCAGGCTCTGCAGCGTCTGGTTGACCAGCAGCGGGTGCGCGGTCAGGCGCGCCCACCAGGGGCGCAGGGTCTTGGTGTCCACCGTGCCGCCGTTGATTTCCAGCCGCCCGGCGTGCCAGCTCACCTCCGACAACCAGGTTCCCTCGGGCACCGTCCGGCTCAGCAGCGAGAGCAGTTCGGAGTGCTTGAACTCGCCATCTCCTAGGCCTGCCAGTGCGCGCAGCACCAGCTCCTGGTCGGCATTGCGCTTTTGCAGCGCCTTGAGCTGCTGGGCCAGCACGGCTTCGTCAGCCGGCGCGAGCTGGCTGGCCACGGCCACGGCCAGGGCTTGGCGCTCTTGGTCGAGTTGAGCGAGCTGCTCGACATGGGCACGCCCGGCGCGCTGGTCGGCCCATTGCACATAGCTGGCCATGGCGACGGCCGCCACCAGCAGCACGGCCGTGGCCTGCACCAGGGTGGTGGCCGAGAAATAGCGCTTCGGCGTCAGCAGAATCGGCGCGAGGAGGTTGATCTGTTGGGCCATCAGCGTCTCAGGCCTTCCTCTCGTCCACGCGCAGCGCTGCGCCCAGCAGGGGCAGCAGGGCAGCACGCGGCAGGCTGCCTTCGGGGGCGGGCGGCGTGCCGGCAAAGCCGGCCAACGGGTCCAGCGCAAAGGCCTGTACGCCCAGCTCACGCTGCACCAGGCCGGCAATGTCTTCGCTGCCTTCCTCGGCCAGCACATAGAGCCGGGCCAGAGGCAGCTGCGGCCAGGAGCGGTCCCAGACGTCGAAGCTGCGCTGCAGCTCGACGATGAAGGGCGACTCGGCCTCATTGATCTCAAAGTCGCCGCCGGGTTGGTATTCAAAGCCCAGCGGCATGGCCGCCGTCGTGCCCGTACCGCCACCGCGCGCGCGCTCCAGCAGCTTCGGGTCGGCCTCCAGGCGGCGGGTGTAGTGCAGCTCGTCGTTGGCGCAGACGACGAGCAGGTCTTGGCCATGGCCCACCAGCACGGCCGCGCAGGCGCGCTGGGCGATCTGGTCGCGGCGCATCTGCTGGTTCAGCAGGTTGCGCAGCGCGGTTTCCCGGATGTCGACGATGTGGGTCTCGGCTTTGAAGGGCGCAAGGCTGCTGGTGAGCGCGCGGATGGCGCGGTTGGGCGCGGTGATGACGAAGAGCTCGCGGTGCGGGCGTTCCACGTCGCCGCCCACGTGCATCACGTCGAGCGTGAAGTCATCGCCATCGACGCTTGGCATCACGTCCTTGAACTGCCAGCGTGTGGCGGCCTTGAGTTCGTCTGCCGGCACATTGGGCGTGTCCACCTTGAGCACCTGGTAGGCCTCGGGGCCCAGCAGGCCGATCACCTCGCCCGCAGCCGGCGCGCTGCCCGCGAGCTGGCCCCAGCGCAGCACGCGCGGCCGGTGGCTGCTGGTGGGCGGTGCGTCCGTCAGCACGTAGGCGACCTGCTCGCCGGCCTGGGCAAAGCACAGGCGCTGGGGGCTGCGGTTCTTCAGCGGCCAGCGCATCAATAGTTCTCCCGCTGGAAGACGACGCCGTCGCTGCCGCGGTAGAGGCCCCAGGTGGCGCGCGCACTCGGGTCGCTCAGGCTGCTGCTGCCGCACCAGGTGTGGCGCAGGCCGTCCAGGTTGGCGCCGCTGCTGGCGGTGGTGGTCTTGCTGGACCAGCTGCTGGCCAGGCAGGAGGCATCGGTACTGCTGCTGCCCAGGGCCAAAGCGATGTCGACGCTGCCCACGCGGCCAGCGCCCGGCGCCGCGAGCGTCAGGAAGCTCGGGCTGCTGCCGCTGACGGTGACGCTGGCGGGCGACATCACGATGTCCGCCGCGAGCAGTTGCTTGCGCAGGTTGCCCGCGCTGAGGTTACTGCTGCTGACGCGGGTGCAGGAGTCCAAGGTGTTGGTGACAAAGGCGCTGCCGTTCCAGTATTGGGCCGTGAGGGGAAGCTTGAGCGCCCGGTTGGCGGCGCCTAGCGCATTCTGGAGGCGCAGTCTCCCGTGTCGCAGCGAAATTGTCCCGACCAATGTGACGTCTGCGCTGTCTGCGGGGCTGTCGGTGTCGAGATTCAGCGACAGCATGCCCACACCGTCGCTGTCCAGCGCCGAAATGCCGAACTGAGCGGTGTCGAACGGGCCGTCGGGCGTGGTGCTGCTTTTGGTCACCTGGGCCGTCAGCGTCGCGCCTGTGGCCACGCCATTGACCCAGCTGCCACTGCCAGTGCCCAGCTGCAACCGGCCGCCGGTCTTGAAGGGCGTGCTCCCGCCAATGCCGGCAGGGTGCAGGTTGTTGGCGGTGCTGAGGTCGAGCTTGGCAAAGGCGCCGGTGTAGTTGGTGGTGGTGGCGCCGGCCGTGTTCTGCGCGGTGAGCGTGAAGCCGAGCTGGAAGGTCTCGCCCAGGTAGGTGAAACCGGACGCCGGGCTGCAAGCCTGGCTGCTGCGGTGGGTGATGGCCGGGTTGCTGAGCGCAAAGCCCGCCGGCACGAAGCGCCCGACGCGGGTCTGCGGGTTGCCCGCCGCGTCGAACACGGCGGCGTCGATGTTGACGCCGCTGGCACCCAGGTAGTTGCTGAGCACGCTGCTGGTGTTCAGAGTGAAGCTGCCCACCTCGCTGTAGGCCAGGTTGCTGACGGTGACGCTGCCACCCGTGAAGCCACTCACGCCGCCGTTGCTGAGGCTGCCGAGAGTGCCCCCTGCGGGGGTTTGCGTGCCGGCCACGGGGCTCAGGCTCACCGTGCCGTTGAACCCGGGCGCCAGGCCGCCACTGCTGAGTTGGCTGAAGGTGGCGGTGGCATCCACGACGCCGTCGTCATTGGCGTCAGCCGCCGCGCTCCAGCGGTAGGCCGCGAGGGTCGCCGAGAAGCTGGCGCCGGCCTTGCCAAACACGGCAGACCCGGCGGCGCTGCCGGCTGGGTTGGCGGTGCCCGAGAGGCTGAGGCCGCTCACGGCAATGGCCAGTGGCCGCACGGTCAGGTCGCTCAGGCTGCCGCTGATGGTGCCGCTGGCATAGGTGCCGGAGTCGTCGTCGAGGTTGAGCGCATAGCGCCCCACATCGGTGGTGGCGAGATTGAAGCTGGCGACACCGCTGCTGAAGCTGAGCGTCAGGTTGTTGCCGCCGGGCCGGCTGGCGGGCACGCTGAGCGCCGGGCTGACGCTACTCGGCGCCGTCCAGGGGCCGCTGTTGTCGGTGCGCCAGAGCTTGAGGTTGCGGCTGCCCGTGAAGTCGCTGGCCACGCCGCAGCTGCCGGTGCTGGGGTCCTTCTTGATCAAGGACACCTGAAGGTCGTGATTGCGGCCCGCCACGGCGACATTGCTGCCGCTGATCTTGTTGGACAAGTCCTCGCTCCAGACAAAGGCGTTGTTGCTGAAGTTGATGCTGGCCGAGGTGCTGCTGCTGGCCGCGACGCTGGCGTCCACCACGGTCACGGTCAGCGTCTGGGCCAGGCTGTGGCTGAGGCGCAGCTTGACCACGCCGGCGTCGCTGGCTGAGAAGGTGTAGCTGGCCAGGCCACTGTTGGCGGCGCCGGCCGTGAGCGTGCCCGCAGGCGCAGGGCCCGAGCCAGCCGACCAGTCGCCCCTGCCACTGGAGGTGGAGAGGTTGACCGTGCCGGTGTAGCCGGTGAGCGTGGCGCCGCCGCTGTCCTTGGCGGTGAGGGTCAGGGTCTGCGGGGTGCAGGTGGACGCGGCGCCCGTGCCGGCGATACCGAAGCTGGCAATCGCCGGCGTGGCCGTGCACAGGCCTGGCGCCGCCAGGCCGCTGTTGTTGATGAGGCAGCTGTTCGTGCAACTACCCATGCTGCCGCAGCAGATGCTGCCGGCCTTGGCCCCCGAGGCCAGCGAGATGTTGCCGCTTGAGGCCCTGACGCACGAGGTCACCTGCGCGTTGCCATTGAAGTTGATGCCATTGGCGGCCGTGAGCTTGCCCGTGATCAGCACGGAGGCCCCGAGGCTGATCGACTGGGACGTGGACTGCGCATCGCCGGTGATCTTGGCGCCGTTGCTGAGATTGAAGTTGTTGGTCACCCGAACATTGCCGACGATGTCGGTGCCCGTGCCCCAGTTCACGTCGCCCGAGATGACCAGGGTCAGGTCCGCCGCCGCGCCCGCCGTGTTGATCTTGACGCCGGTGAGGCTGGGGTTGCCGGCGATGTTGATGGTGGCGGGCTTGGTGCCCGCGATCACGATGATGTCGCCGCTGGACAGGTTGAGCGAGGTGCAGCTGTAGGTGCCGCCACTGCCTGAGCAGGTGCCGGGCATCGAGGTGGGGAAGGTGTACGTGGCCGCCACGGCCCAGCCGGGTGCCAGTAGGCAAAGCAACCAGTTCAGCCAAATGAGCCAGCGCTTCATTTGCCCACCGTCCGGGTCAACTGCCGCTCGGCATAGGTGGGCTCGCGCGTGGCGTTGTTGGGGCAGCTGCCGCCTGCACTGATGTTGCAAGCCGTGGCGACGATTTCGTAGAAGACCAGTGCCTGGTCGCCATCGGTGGCTGTGCCACTGGAGGGCGTGCGGGTGCAGGCGACGGTGACGCTGAAGTCGCTCAGCTGGTCGGGCAAGGTGAAGCTCTTGGTGGCAAAGCAGGCCGGCTGTGAGCCGCCGGGCAGGACCTGGAAGCTGCCCCACTCCAGCCCGGCCATTGCGGCCTGGTAGGCCTTGGCCGCAGCCAGCTCTCCCGCCGAGCCCAACTGTTGGCGCTGGCTGAGCGAGGCCAGGGTGGCGCCGAGCGCTGCCAGCACCACCAGCAGGAAGAGCATGGACATCATG
>NZ_JBDPZD010000014.1:0-6542 GCF_039872745.1 Roseateles paludis
GGCTTGCGGGCTGACGATGACGCTGCGCCCGGCCGCATCACCCACCAGGGTCCTGAGGGCATTCGTCGTCTCGGACCAGAAGTCGCTGACGCTCTTGGTCGTGAGCTGGCTGCTCTCTTGCGGCGTCGCGGTGGGCTGCGACGGCGTGCCCGAGCCCGGGCTGCCGCTGCTGGTATAGGGCGCCGAGCCCGAGCTGACGCGCACCTCGCTGCGACCGCTGCGCAGCAGGTTGAGCACATTGAGGGTGTAGACGCGGGTCTGCAGCGACGGGGGGTAGACGGTGATGCGGCGGCCCTCGACCTGGAAGTCAAAGCCATAGACGTCGCGGATGGCCTCCAGCGCCTCGCGCACCGTCACGCCCTTGAGCGTGACCGAGAGCGCGCCGCTCACTGCCGGGTGCACCAGCATGCTGAAGCGCGTTTCTGTGACGAGCGAGAGGAACACGTCACGCGCCGGAGCGCCGTTGACGACGAGGTCAAAGCGTGGCTCGGGCGGCAGCGCCGGTGCGACAGGTGGTGTGACGGGTTGCGCGACGGCCACTTCGGCCGGGCGCGCCGCAGCGGGAGCAGGCGCTGATGCGGCAACAGCCGTGGCCGGCGCGGCGCGCTGGGTCGTCAACTCGTCGCGCAGTGAACCTGCCGGCTGGGCCAGGCGCAGCGGCCGGTCGGCGCAGCCGCCGAGCAGGGCCAGCACAGCCAGCAAGATGGGGGTGAGCGCCTTCATGGCTTCTCCTTGGATGTCGTCTTGGGCTGGCGCTTCTCGACGCCCCCATACAGCGGTTCGCGGCGGATCTGGCCGCCCTCGTTCCACCAGATTGCGGTGTCGTCGATGCGCTGGATGCGCAAGCCGTCGACCATGTCGCCCACGCCGTAGCGGCGGCCCTGGATCACGAGGTAGGCGCGGCCGTCGCGGATCAGCACCTGGCGCGCGAGCGGCGCCTCGGGGTCGGCGCCGGCACCGGCTGATGCTGCCGAAGCCGGGCTGGCGGGCAACATGCCGGCGGGCCACTGCGTCGGGTCACGGTCGATGGCGTGGGCGCTTGTGGTGGCAAGCACCAGCAGGAGCAACGCAGCGCAGCGGGGCTTGAGCATCATGGGGCCAGCCTCAATACGTAGAGCTGCACAGCCAGGCGAGAGGTGTGGGAAGCGTCCTTGGCCTGGCCGCTGGTGCTGACCAGGCGCATATCGCCCCAGCGCAGGCCGGCCAGTTCCAGCTCCAGGCGCTGCAGGTAGCGGGTGATCTCGACGAAGCTGCCTTCGATCTGCAGGTCCACGCCCTGCCATTGCAGGCCGGGGATGCGGACCTGTCCGCCAGCGGCGTTGTTGTCGGGCGTGAGCAGGGTCAGGCGGTTGAGCTGCAGGCCGGGCTGGCCCACCAGCAGGCGCTGCAGCACGGTGGGCAGTGTGGTGGCCTCGTCCAGCTTGGCCACGCCGCCGGGCGCCACGCTTGAGAGCTCTTGGGCCAGGTGGGCGGCTTGCTTCTCGGCCTCGCGCACCTCGGCCAGCAGGCGGACGGCGGGCGAGTCGGCCTGCTGCTGGGTGCTGCTGAGCAGCTTCTCGCGCAGACCGTCGATTTCGGTGCGGCGGGTGGTCACCTCGGCAGCACGCAGCTTGGCGCGGGCATTGAGCGGCGTGAGCACCAGCGCGTCGAACAGAGCACCCACCACGGCGGCCATGGCGAAGAACAGGATGGCCCGCTCGCGCAGGCTCATGGCGTCGATGCGGCGCTTCTGGCGCTCCCACCGGGCGAGCCAGGCAGGCTGCGGGCGCTCGGCGCTGACTTCAGTCATGGCATTCAAGGTGCGGCTCCCGAGGCCGCGCTGCTGGCGGCCGGCTGCGGGGCGCTGACGGCTTCGAACAACCACACCGGCTGGCGCGCATTGCGCAGGGTGTCGGCCAGGGCGCCGCTGACCAAGGGCCCGCGCTCGGCGCCGCCGCCTTGCAGCAGGCGCTTGGCCGTGTCGGTCTCGGGCGCATTGATGTGCTCCACCCGCAGGCTCTGCAGCGTCTGGTTGACCAGCAGCGGGTGCGTGGTCAGGCGCGCCCACCAGGGGCGCAGGGTCTTGGTGTCCACCGTGCCGCCCTTGAGCTCCAGCCGCCCGGTGTGCCAGCTCAGTTCCGACAGCCAGGTGCCCTCGGGCACCGTGCGGCTCAGCAGCGAGAGCAGTTCGGAGTGCTTGAACTCGCCATCGCCAAGGCCCGCCAGCGCGCGCAGCACCAGCTCCTGGTCGGCATTGCGTTTTTGCAGTGCCTTGAGCTGCTGGGACAGCACGGCTTCGTCAGCCGGCGCTGGCTGGCTGGCCACGGCCACGGCCAGGGCCTGACGCTCCTGGTCGAGCTGAGCGAGCTGCTCGACATGGGCACGCCCGGCGCGCTGGTCGGCCCATTGCACATAGCTGGCCAGGGCCACGGCCGCCACCAGCAGCACGGCTGTGGCCTGCACCAGGGTGGTGGCCGAGAAATAGCGCTTCGGCGTCAGCAGAATCGGCGCGAGGAGGTTGATCTGTTGGGCCATGCCTCAGGCCTTCCTCTCGTCCACACGCAGCGCTGCGCCCAGCAGGGGCAGCAGGGCAGCGCGCGGCAGGCTGCCTTCGGGGGCCGGTGGCGTACCGGCAAAACCGGCCAACGGGTCCAGCGCAAAGGCCTGCACGCCCAGCTCACGCTGCACGAGGCCGGCGATGTCTTCGCTGCCTTCTTCGGCCAGCACATAGAGCCGGGCCAGCGGCAACTGCGGCCAGGAGCGGTCCCAGACGTCAAAGCTGCGCTGCAGCTCGACGATGAAGGGCGACTCGGCCTCGTTCATTTCAAAGGCGCCACCGGGCTGGTACTCGAAGCCCAGTGGCATGGCGGCCGTGCTGCCGGTGCCGCCGCCACGGGCGCGCTCCAGCAGCTTGGGGTCGGCTTCGAGGCGGCGGGTGTAGTGCAGCTCGTCGTTGGCGCAGACGACGAGCAGGTCTTGGCCATGGCCCACCAGCACGGCGGCGCAGGCGCGCTGGGCAATCTGGTCGCGGCGCATCTGCTGGTTCAGCAGGTTGCGCAGCGCGGTTTCCCGGATGTCGACGATGTGGGTCTCGGCCTTGAAGGGCGCGAGGCTGCCGGTCAGCGCGCGGATGGCGCGGTTGGGAGCTGTGATGACGAAGAGCTCGCGGTGGGGGCGCTCCACGTCGCCGCCCACGTGCATCACGTCAAGCGTGAAGTCATCGCCCTCGACGCTCGGCATCACGTCCTTGAACTGCCAGCGCGTGGCGGCCTTGAGCTCGTCTGCCGGCACATTGGGCGTGTCCACCTTGAGCACCTGGTAGGCCTCGGGGCCGAGCAGGCCGATCACCTCGCCCGCAGCCGGCGCGCTGCCCGTGAGCTGGCCCCAGCGCAGCACGCGCGGCCGGTGGCTGCTGGTGGGCGGCGCGTCCGTCAGCACGTAGGCGACCTGCTCGCCGGCCTGGGCAAAGCACAGGCGCTGGGGGCTGCGGTTCTTCAGCGGCCAGCGCATCAATAGTTCTCCCGCTGGAAGACCACGCCGTCGCTGCCGCGGTAGAGGCCCCAGGTGGCGCGCGCGCTCGGGTCGCTCAGGCTGCTGCTGCTGCACCAGGTGTGGCGCAGGCCGTCGAGGTTGGCGCCGCTGCTGGCGGTGGTGGTCTTGCTGGCCCAGCTGCTGGCCAGGCAGGAGGCATCGGTGCTGCTGCTGCCCAGGGCCAGCGCGATGTCCACGCTGCCCACGCGACCGCTGCCTGGCGCCGCCAGGGTCAGGTAGCTCGGGCTGCTGCCGCTCACGGTGACGCTGCTGGGCGTCATCACGATGTCGGCCGCGAGCAGTTGCTTGCGCAGGTTGCCGGCGCTGAGGTTGCTGCTGCTAACGCGGGTGCAGGAGTCCAAGGTGTTGGTGACAAAGGCGCTGCCGTTCCAGTATTGGGCCGTGAGGGGAAGCTTGAGCGCCCGATTGGCGGCGCCTAGCGCATTCTGGAGGCGCAGTCTCCCGTGCCGCAGCGAAATTGTCCCGACCAATGTGACGTCTGCGCTGTCTGCGGGGCTGTCGGTGTCGAGATTCAGCGACACCATGCCCACGCCGTCGCTGTCCAGCGCCGAAATGCCGAACTGGGCGGTGTCGAAGGGGCCGTCGGGCGTGCTGCTGCTTTTGCTCACCTGAGCCGTCAGCGTGGCGCCCGTGGCCACGCCATTGACCCAACTGCCACTGCCGGTGCCCAACTGCAGCCGGCCGCCGGTCTTGAAGGGCGTGCTCCCGCCAATGCCGGCAGGGTGCAGGTTGCTGGCTGTGCTGAAGTCCAGCTTGGCGAAGGCGCCGGTGTAGTTGGTGGTGGTGGCGCCGGCCGTGTTCTGTGCGGTGAGCGTGAAGCCGAGCTGGAAGTTCTCGCCCAGGTAGGTGAAGGCCGAGGCCGGGCTGCAAGCCTGGCTGCTGCGGTGGGTGATGGCCGGGCTGCTGAGCGCAAAGCCAGCCGGCACGAAGCGGCCAACGCGGGTCTGCGGGCTGCCGGCCGCATCGAACACGACTGCATCGATGGTGACGCCGCTGGCCCCCAGGTAGTTGGTGACCACGCTGCTGGTGTTCAGCGTGAAGCTGCCCACCTCGCTGTAGGCCAGGTTGTTGACGGTGACGCTGCCGCTCGTGAAGCCACTCACGGCCCCGTTGCTGAGGCTGCCGAGGGTGCCGCCTGCGGGGGTTTGTGTGCCGGCCACTGGGCCGAGGGTGACCGTGCTGTTGAAGCCAGCCGCCAGACCGCCACTGCTGAGCTGGCTGAGGGTGGCCGTGCTGTCGACCACGCCATCGTTGTTGCTGTCGGCCGCTGCGCTCCAGCGGTAGGCCGCCAGTGTGGCCGAGAACGACGCACCGGCCTTGCCAAAGACCGCGTCAGTGGCTGCGCTGCCCGCCGGGTTGGCCGTGCCCGAGAGGGTCAGGCCACTGACAGCAATCGCCAGTGGACGCACGGTCAGGTCGCTCAGGCTGCCGCTGATGGTGCTGCTGGCGTAGGTGCCCGAGTCGTCGTCGAGGTTGAGCGCATAGCGGCCCACGTCGGTGGTGGCCAGGTTGAAGTTGGCCACGCCGCTGCTGAAGCTGAGCGTCAGGTTGTTGCTGCCGGGCCGGCTGGCGGGCACGGTGAGCGCCGGGCTGACGACGCTGGGCGCCGTCCAGGGGCCGCCGGTGTCGGTGCGCCAGAGCTTGAGGTTGCGGCTGCCCGTGAAATCGGTGGCCACGCCGCAGCGGCCAGTGCTCGGGTCCTTTTTGATCAAGGACACCTGCGCGGCTTGGTTGCGCCCGGCTATGGCCAGATTGCCAACCACGGCCCATTCAAAGGCGTTGTTGCTGAAGCTGATGCTGGCCGAGGTGCTGCTGCTGGCCGAGACGGCGGCATCTACCACGGTCACGGTCAGCGTCTGGGCCAGGCTGTGGCTGAGGCGCAGCTTGACCACGCCGGCGTCGCTGGCCGAGAAGGTGTAGCTGGCCAGGCCACTGTTGGCGGCGCCGGCCGTGAGCGTGCCCGCAGGCGCCGGGCCAGAGCCAGCCGACCAGTCGCCCCTGCCACTGGATGTGGAGAGGTTGACCGTGCCGGTGTAGCCGGTGAGCGTGGCGCCGCCGCTGTCCTTGGCGGTGAGCGTCAGGGTCTGCGGGGTGCAGGTGGACGCGGCGCCCGTGCCGGCGATGCCGAAGCTGGCAATCGCCGGCGTGGCCGTGCACAGGCCTGGCGCCGCCAGGCCGCTGTTGTTGATGAGGCAGCTGTTCGTGCAACTGCCCATGCTGCCGCAGCAGATGCTGCCCGCCTTGGCCCCCGAGGCCAGCGAGATGTTGCCGCTTGAGGCCCTGACGCACGAGGTCACCTGCGCGTTGCCGTTGAAGTTGATGCCATTGGCGGCCGTGAGCTTGCCCGTGATCAGCACGGAGGCCCCGAGGCTGATCGACTGGGACGTGGACTGCGCGTCGCCGGTGATCTTGGCGCCGTTGCTGAGATTGAAGTTGTTGGTCACCCGAACATTGCCGACGATGTCGGTGCCCGTGCCCCAGTTCACGTCGCCCGAGATGACCAGGGTCAGGTCCGAAGCGGCACCGGCCGTGTTGATCTTGACGCCGGTGAGGCTGGGGTTCCCGGCGATGTTGATGGTGGCAGGCTTGGTGCCCGCGATCACGATGATGTCGCCGCTGGACAGGTTGAGCGAGGTGCAGCTGTAGGTGCCGCCACTGCCCGAGCAGGTGCCGGGCATCGAGGTGGGGAAGGTGTACGTGGCCGCCACGGCCCAGCCGGGTGCCAGCAGGCAAAGCAAGCAGTTCAGCCATATGAGCCAGCGCTTCATTTGCCCACCGTCCGGGTCAACTGCCGCTCGGCATAGGTGGGCTCGCGCGTGGCGTTGTTGGGGCAACTGCCTGCCGCGCTGATGTTGCAGGCCGTGGCGACGATTTCGTAGAAGACCAGCGCCTGGTCGCCATCGGTGGCTGTGCCACTGGAGGGCGTGCGGGTGCAGGCGACGGTGACGCTGAAGTCGCTCAGCTGGTCGGGCAAGGTGAAGCTCTTGGTGGCAAAGCAGGCCGGCTGTGAG
>NZ_JBDPZD010000015.1:0-6230 GCF_039872745.1 Roseateles paludis
CGCTCCAGCTCGCCAGCGAGCTGAGCAGCAGGATGCCGATGACGAGCTGCACGGGCAGGCTGGCGTGCAGGATCAGGGCGACGATGGAGATGTCTTGGTTCATGGGCGTTGCAGAGCAGCCAGGAGGGAAGCAGGGATGCGAGCGGGTTTGAAGTCGTGCGCGTTGACGCAGCCGACGCGGATGGTGCCTTCGGCCAATACTTGTTCACCCCGCAGCGCACGCTGGTGGAGGGTGAGGGTGGCGCGGCCGAGATCGAGGGGCTCGACGGTGATGGTCAGCTCGTCATCGAGCCGCGCGGGTGCGAGGTAGCGCACCGTGGTCTCGCTGACGACAAAGATCAGGCCTTGTTCAAGGCGCAGGCGTTGCTGCTCGCCCCCGGCCGCGCGGACCCACTCGGTGCGGGCGCGCTCGAAGAACTTCAGGTAGTTGGCATAGAACTCTGGACGGCCGTGGTGGCTTTTGTCTGGCTGCGTCAAGGCTTGAGCCCCTTGCGCGTGCTGGGCCTGGCCCTGGGCTTTGTGGGGGTGGCCTTCCTGGCCTGGGAGCAGGTCAGCTTCAAACCCGGGGGCGACCATGCCGGCCTCTGGGCCGTGGGCGCCTGCCTGGTGGCCACGCTGTGCTACGGCGTCTCGGCCAATGCCACGCGCCGATACCTGGCCAATGTGCCGGCCTTGACGGTGACGGCCGGCAGCCAGACCGCCGCGAGCCTGATGCTGCTGCCTCTGGCGCTGTGGCAATGGCCGCAGACCCTGCCTGGGCCGGCGGCCTGGGGCAGTGCGCTGTGCCTGGCCTTGCTGTGCACCGCCATCGCGTTGGTCATGTACTTCAGGCTGCTGCAGCGCGTGGGGCCCACGCAGGCGGTGTCGGTCACCTTCCTGATCCCCGTGTTCGGGATGCTGTGGGGCGGGCTCTTCCTGCACGAGCAGGTCAGTGCCCGGATGCTGGTGGGCGGCGCCGTGGTGATGCTGGGCCTGGCGTTGGCCGTGGGCCTGCTGCGCTGGCCGACGCGGGAAGCTTAGGCCGACGCCAGGCGTGCTGGCGTGGCAAACCCCATTTGCTGGGCCAGGGCCTCGACGTCGATGAGCTGGATCAGCGACTGCGCGCCGGGGCCGCTGATGTCCACGCGCACGATGCTGGACACCAGGCGGTTCTGGCCACGCCAGTCGCCAGCCATGGGCTGGATGTGCTCGTCGCCCACCTCGACGACGGTGCTGACGTCGTCCACCTTGAGCGCGAAAGCAGGTTGGCGCTGGCCGGGTAGGGCGGGCATCACCAGCACCACGCCGTCGGTGGCGCGGGCGGGGTAGGGCACGTGCGTGAGCTTGCGCCCGCAGAGCACGGGGACCAGCACGGTGCCGTGTTCGCCAGGCACTTCAAGCAGCCCGATCAGCGCGCCTTGAGAGCCGGGCGTGCGCACCAGGCCCTGGGGTGAGCGGGCGTCCAGCACCGCATTGAGCGGCAGCGCGTAGCGGCAGGCGCCGATCTGGAACAAGGCCAGCTCGTTCAGCTGCTGGCGGTTGGCCGTGGGCAGGGCCTTGATCACAGCATCTTGCAGCGAGGTGCGGCGCCTCTCCAGGGTGCCCAGGCGCAGCGCGACGACGGCACGGATGCCATTGCTATAGCCGTCGCCCAGCTTGAACTCGCGGTAACCGCTGGCCTCGACGCCCGCGGCGGTGAGGTGGGCACCATCGTGCTCGACGATCGCCTCAGTGCCGTCAAAGGGCATGCTGACGCCCACTGGGTAGCGGCCGTCGCTGCTGGCCACGACGCGGCCCTGTGCATCCACAAAGGCGGCCACACCGGTGCGCTCGCCCATCACATCGGCCAACATGGCCTGGAACTCCCGCTCGGCATTGAAGACGATGGCGATGCCGCCGATGGGCCGCGCATGCTCTGGCGCCCGCACGGCAGCCAGGTAGACGTAGGTGGGGGTGCCGTCGCTGAGCGGGCTGGGCTCAAAGGCGGAGACCGCATAGCGTTGCGAGTCGGCGAGGCCAAAGGTGGCTTTGCACAGCGCGGGGTCGATGCGCGTGCCGGTGAGCGGGGCCAGGCTTGACTCGACGGACACCGCGCGGATCACACCCTCGGCATCGAAGGCGACCAGGCGGGTGTAGACCGTATAGAGGCCATTGATGGTCTGCAGGACGTTGACGAGGGCACGATCGGCCTCGGGCGACGCGGGCTGGGCCAGGGTGCGCTGCAGCACCGGCGACAGCGCCCACCAGCGGCAGTCGTTGGCGCGTTCGTAAAGGTTGCGGTCCATGACGTCGGCCGCCAGGCGGGCCAACTCCCGGGCCTGGTGGCGCGCACGCCCGAGGGCCGTGCGGTAGAGGTCGCCAATGGCATGGGCGACGCGGTCGCGGGTACGGGCGCCGGCGATGTTGACCTGGGCCAGCACGGCTTTGAGCTGCGCCTGGCTGCCGCCGCGTGAGCCGGCGGTGAGCCGGCCGTTCCAGACCACGCGCCGCAGGTTGCGGTTGATGGCCTCGACGTCCGACTGGATGCGCTGCAGGTGCTCGTTGTCGAGGGCCACGTTCTCGTGGGCGTCGCCAACGTCATGCCCACCCCGGAACGCTGTCAGCAGCGAGACCATGGCCTGCGCGCGCCAGCCTGGGCCCCCATAGCCCTGGTAACCCCGCGTGGGGCAGGTGACGGACAAATACTCGCGGCCGGCAAACACCGTCACGCCCACCTGGTTGGCGCTGCTGCACTCCAGCCGGGCACCCAGCGGCACGTGGGCCTCGTCGCTGCTGAGCAGCACTTGACCCTCGTCGTCGATCAGGGCGATGGCGATGTGCGAGCCCTTGTCGCTGACGCTACTGAAGATGCGGCGCAATTCGTCGGCGCACCGGAAGCGCAGCACCAGCACGCCCACGGCCTGCCCAGCCTCGTCGAGGATGCGGTGCGCGTACAGCAGCGCGGCGCCTGCCCCTTGGGCCAGATCGCTGGCCGCATAGCGTTCGACATAGGCGCCCGCCTGCAGCGCCTGGCTGACGATGGGATCGTGGCTGAGGCTCAGCGGCTCGTCGGTGAGGCGCACCAGCAGCTGGCCATCGGGCGCCAGGGCCATCACGTCGTCGTAGACCGTGTACTTGGCGCGGTACTCGCGCAGGCGCTGCTCCATGGCCGGGCGCAGTGCGGCCTGGGTGCCGGGGTCGGCCACGCAAAAGGCGCGTAGATCGTCGTCAATCGCCAGGAATCCGACGTCGGCGGTGCGCTCAAACAGATTGCGGACGAGGATGTCGATGGTGCACTGGGCCACCGAGGCGAGCTCGTCGCCCACCTCGGCCAGGTGCTCCTCCGAGAGCTGCTGCACCAGCCGCGCCTGCAGGCCGGCAAAGTTCTCGCGCGTCTGGCTGAGCGTGGGCAGGATGGTGTCGGCCTGCTCCGGGCAGCTGATGGCCGAACTGGCCTCGATCATCTGCCACAGCAGGCTCAGGTCATGCAGGTCGCGGTCGACGTTGACCACCCGCCGCATGTGCGGCAACAACTCGTCCACCAGGGCCATCGGGTCCGTCCTTTGCAAACTGCGCCGCAGCCTAAGGTCTTGTCCTTCAACCCGAGCGTGCAGGGTTTGGCGGTCTCGGCCACTTCGTGCGGGGCGTTTCGCGGCCGCCACGAATACGCACAAGGAGCGTGCTTGGACGCTGGGGCCGCGAACCAAGGCGGTGCGGGAAAGGGGCCGCTTCGACGCGACGCAAGCCCGCAAGCCAAGTCCTGATGGCGAGCCGGGCTTCATCCAGCGCGGTGGCTTTTCCGCTTGGTTGCGCTAACAATCCGGCCTCCCGGGATGCTGAAAGCGCATTCTTTGCCTTCTGAACACACTGCCACCGACCCATGACGGACCTCCTGCAAGGCGCATCGCGACGCCACCTCGCTGCCTCCCTTCTGCAAACGCGGCAAGCCCTGCGCTGCCTCGCCTTGGCCCTGGGCCTTGCGGCCATGCTGCCGGCCAGCGCGCAACCCTCTGGCGGCCCGTATGGGCCTGTGGCGCAGTCCTATGCATTGCCCAAGGCTGGGCACGTCTTCGTCGTGGCGCCTGATGGCAAGGCCGATGCGGCCGGCACCGTGGCGGCACCCACCACGCTGGAAGCAGCCGTGACCCGCGTGGTGACGGGCGACGCCATCGTGCTGCGCGGCGGCACCTACCGCACGGGTAGCCTGAAGTTCAACCAAGGCATCACCCTGCAGCCCTACCTGGACGAGCAGCCTGTGCTCAAGGGGACGCAACTCGCCACCACCTGGGAGGCGCTGCCGCAGAACGTCTGGCGCACCAAGTGGAGCCAGCTCTTCCCGGCCCAGCCGCTGGGTTGGTGGCAGCGCAAGACGGAGGGCAAGCTCACGCCGCTGCACCGCTTCAACAACGACATGGTGTTCGTGGACGGCGAGCTGCTGGAGTCCGCCGGCTGGGAGGGCGAACTCGGCCCCAAGACCTATTACATAGACTACGCCAACGGCTATGTCTACCTGGGCTTCGACCCCAAGGGCCGGCAGGTCGAGATCACCGCGCATGACGTGGCCCTGCACCGCACGACGCGTGAGACCCACGGCAAGGCGCCCGACAAGAAGGGCCCGCAGATCCGAGGCCTGAGCTTCACCCAGTACGCCTACCGCGCCATCGACATCGAAGGCCAGCGCCCCGCCGCCGGCCCGAACGAGGAGCCCACCGACGACCCCATCGGCATCTCGCCCGAGTCCGCCCACGGCAAGGAGGTGGTGGGCACGCTGCTGGAGAACGTGAGCATCAGCTTCTGCTCGCGCGTGGCGGGCTACTTCCGGGGCGACAAGCTGGTGATCCGCAATTCGCTGATCAGCGACACCGGCACCGAGGGCATCTACGTGATCGGGTCATCAGACGTGCTGCTGGAGCGCAACCTGATCCGCCGCAACAACGTCGAGCGGCTGACGGGCATCTTCCCGTCGGCGGTGAAGATCTTCAACCAGTCCTACCGCGTCACGGTGCGTGACAACCTGATCATCGAGCAGCCGCACTCCAACGCGGTCTGGTACGACGTGGGTAATGTCGAGGGCGTGTTCGTCAACAACCACATCGAGGGCGCCCAGGCCGGCCTGTTCTTCGAGATCTCGAAGGGCGTGGTGGTGGCGGGCAATGTCTTCGTCAACAACGAGGTGGGCATCCGCATCCTCAACAGCAGCGGCGCGCGGGTCTATCACAACACCTTCGTCAACTCGCCAGCCCTGTTTGCCCGTGACCCGCGCAGCAACATCGGCGACCACTTTGGCTGGCACCCGACGACCGGCCCCGGCGTGGACGAGCGCGTGGGCCATGTGTTCGAAAGCAATCTGATGGTGGCCGACAACGCGCCCGTCGCTGGGCGCTGGAGCCCGCCGCGCCTGGCACTGCTGCGCTTCGAGCAGCCGCCGATGCTGTGCGGCAAGGTGACCGCCCCGATGTCCAGCAAGGTGGACGGCAATGTCTATGTGCGCATGGGCGCGGCCGAGGCCGCCAACCGGCCGCTGGTGTCCTGGGCCTCGGTGGCCGATGCCAACTGCATGAGCTTCTTCGACACCCTGGACGACTTCCGCAAGGCAGTGCCCGGCGTCGAGGCCAAGGCGCGCGTCTTCATCAACCACAGCGGTGCCGTGTTCCGCAGCCCGGAGATGCGCCGCTTCGAGCCTGTCGGCCTGCTCGCCGGCGTGCCCGCGCAGCCCGTGCCGGCCGAAGCCCGCAAGGTGCTGGGCTGGCCCGACGTGCCGCATGTGCCGGGTGCCTACCCGGCCAGCCGCTGATTACTTGGCTTCGGGTGCGCCGCTCAGCGTGATGACGCGGCGCTTGCCCTCGCTGTCGGCCAAGGAGTCAGCCACTGCACGGTTGTGCTGCTCCCAGTCCTCGGCGCTGCGGATGATGCTGGGCTTGATCAGCACCACGATCTCGCGCTTGCGGCCCGAGCTGGCGCGGTTGCCCAGAAGGCTGGACAGCAGCGGGATGTTGCTGGTGCCTGGCACGCCGGAGCCGCGCTGACTCGATTCCGTCTGCATCAGCCCGCCGATGGCGACGATCTGGCCATCGGGGATGCGCACCACGGTGTCGGTCTCGTTGACGCTGCTGGAGGCCAGCGGCAGCCGGTAGTTGCCGATGGTGCCGAGGTCCACCTGCTTGACCTTCTCGGTCACGCTGGTGACCGAGGGGTGGATGTGCAGGGTGATGGTGTCGGCCGCGTCGATCTGCGGCGTCACGTCCAGCGCAATGCCGCTAAAGAAGGGCGTC
>NZ_JBDPZD010000016.1:0-3428 GCF_039872745.1 Roseateles paludis
GCGACTCGAATCAGCTTGATTTGATTGCGTCTTCTTCGACTTCATGAAGAACGACATAACTACTTGAATCCTCACCTTGATCTGCAAGCCCTGTCGCCAGGTCAGCAATCAAAGTTATAGGGTCAAGCCTCACGGGCAATTAGTACTGGTTAGCTTAACGCATTACTGCGCTTCCACACCCAGCCTATCAACGTCCTGGTCTCGAACGACCCTTCAGGGGGCTCAAGGCCCCGGCAAGACTCATCTTGAGACGAGTTTCCCGCTTAGATGCTTTCAGCGGTTATCTCTTCCGCACTTAGCTACTCGGCAATGCCACTGGCGTGACAACCGATACACCAGAGGTGCGTCCACTCCGGTCCTCTCGTACTAGGAGCAGGCTCTCTCAATCTTGCAGCGCCCACGGAAGATAGGGACCAAACTGTCTCACGACGTTTTAAACCCAGCTCACGTACCTCTTTAAATGGCGAACAGCCATACCCTTGGGACCGGCTACAGCCCCAGGATGAGATGAGCCGACATCGAGGTGCCAAACACCGCCGTCGATATGAACTCTTGGGCGGTATCAGCCTGTTATCCCCAGAGTACCTTTTATCCGTTGAGCGATGGCCCTTCCATACAGAACCACCGGATCACTTAGTCCTAGTTTCCTACCTGCTCGACTTGTCAGTCTCGCAGTCAAGCACGCTTTTGCCTATGCACTATCGACACGATTTCCGACCGTATCTAGCGTACCTTCGAACTCCTCCGTTACGCTTTGGGAGGAGACCGCCCCAGTCAAACTGCCCACCATACACTGTCCCCAATCCCGATTCAGGGACCAAGGTTAGAACCTCAAACACACCAGGGTGGTATTTCAACGTTGGCTCCATAAGATCTAGCGACCTTACTTCAAAGCCTCCCACCTATCCTACACAGATCTGTTCAAAGTCCAATGTAAAGCTACAGTAAAGGTTCATGGGGTCTTTCCGTCTTTCCGCGGGGAGATTGCATCATCACAAACATTTCAACTTCGCTGAGTCTCTGGAGGAGACAGTGTGGCCATCGTTACGCCATTCGTGCAGGTCGGAACTTACCCGACAAGGAATTTCGCTACCTTAGGACCGTTATAGTTACGGCCGCCGTTTACTGGGACTTCAGTCAAGAGCTTGCACCCCATCATTTAATCTTCCAGCACCGGGCAGGCGTCACACCCTATACGTCGACTTTCGTCTTTGCAGAGTGCTGTGTTTTTAATAAACAGTCGCAGCCACCGATTCTCTGCGGCCTCATTGGGCTCCCCAAGTAAATGGTTCACCTACTAAAGGCACACCTTCTTCCGAAGTTACGGTGTCAATTTGCCGAGTTCCTTCTCCAGAGTTCTCTCAAGCGCCTTAGAATACTCATCTCGCGCACCAGTGTCGGTTTGCGGTACGGTCGTCAATAGCTGAAGCTTAGTGGCTTTTCCTGGAAGCAGGGTATCACTCACTTCGTCTGCAAGCAGACTCGTTATCACCCCTCATCTAAGCCCGGCGGATTTGCCTACCAGGCACGACTACAGGCTTGAACCGGGACATCCAACACCCGGCTGAGCTAACCTTCTCCGTCCCCACATCGCACTATTGATCGGTACAGGAATATTGACCTGTTTCCCATCAGCTACGCATCTCTGCCTCGCCTTAGGGGCCGACTCACCCTACGCCGATGAACGTTGCGTAGGAAACCTTGCGCTTTCGGCGAGGGGGCTTTTCACCCCCTTTAACGCTACTCATGTCAGCATTCGCACTTCTGATACCTCCAGCAGGCTTCACAACCCACCTTCACAGGCTTACAGAACGCTCTCCTACCACGCATATTGCTATGCATCCGCAGCTTCGGTAACTGGCTTAGCCCCGTTACATCTTCCGCGCAGGACGACTCGATCAGTGAGCTATTACGCTTTCTTTAAATGATGGCTGCTTCTAAGCCAACATCCTGACTGTTTTAGCCTTCCCACTTCGTTTCCCACTTAGCCAATTTTAGGGACCTTAGCTGGCGGTCTGGGTTGTTTCCCTCTTGTGTCCGGACGTTAGCACCCGGTGCACTGTCTCCCAAGCTGTACTCTGCGGTATTCGGAGTTTGCCAAGGTTTGGTAAGTCGCCATGACCCCCTAGCCTAAACAGTGCTCTACCCCCGCAGGTAATACTTGAGGCACTACCTAAATAGTTTTCGGAGAGAACCAGCTATCTCCAAGTTTGTTTAGCCTTTCACCCCTATCCACAGCTCATCCGCTAGTTTTGCAACACTAGTCGGTTCGGACCTCCAGCACCTGTTACGGTACCTTCATCCTGGCCATGGATAGATCACTTGGTTTCGGGTCTACACCCAGCGACTATTCGCCCTATTCGGACTCGATTTCTCTACGGCTTCCCTATTCGGTTAACCTTGCCACTGAATGTAAGTCGCTGACCCATTATACAAAAGGTACGCAGTCACCCTTGCGGGCTCCTACTTTTTGTATGCATGCGGTTTCAGGATCTATTTCACTCCCCTCCCGGGGTTCTTTTCGCCTTTCCCTCACGGTACTTGTTCGCTATCGGTCGATTACGAGTATTTAGCCTTGGAGGATGGTCCCCCCATATTCAGACAGGATTTCACGTGTCCCGCCCTACTCTATTCGCGCCTAGTTCCACAATCTACATTTTTCATACGGGGCTATCACCCGCTATGGCCGGACTTTCCATTCCGTTCTGATATGCAAACTGCTAAAACGCGAGGGCTACTCCGATTTCGCTCGCCACTACTTTCGGAATCTCGGTTGATGTCTTTTCCTCGAGCTACTGAGATGTTTCAGTTCACCCGGTTCGCCTCTCTATCCTATGTATTCAGATAGAGATACCTTTCGGTGGGTTTCCCCATTCGGAAATCTCCGGATCAAAGCTAATTTGCCAGCTCCCCGAAGCTTATCGCAGGCTATCACGTCCTTCGTCGCCTGTAATCGCCAAGGCATCCACCACATGCACTTAGTCACTTGACCCTATAACTTTGACAACTTCTGTTGCCGTCAAGGACTCAATTCAGATCCGTAGATCCAAACTGTTTTTGAGTATTCACGCGTTACGCCGTTCTTCATTCGCTCAAGCAGAATTTCTTCCGCTCGCCGTTGAAGTCTATGTTGACGCAATCAAATGTTGCTGATGGCACGGCGCAGATCACCCCTTTACGAATGTCTGCTTTCCATCAGCAACGCTGATTTCGACTCTACGAATTGTTAAAGAACAACAGCGGATCTTTCGATCCAGACTGGCAAACCTCAGAAGAACTCGCGCTCTGCTGAGGTTTGCCAACCTGCTACTTCAGTGATCATTCAGACCTCTACCTGAGGTCTAAGAATTGGTGGAGGATGACGGGATCGAACCGACGACCCCCTGCTTGCAAAGCAGGTGCTCTCCCAGCTGAGCTAATCCCCCGTT
>NZ_JBDPZD010000017.1:0-3492 GCF_039872745.1 Roseateles paludis
GGCCCGCAAGGAGCGCGAAGAAGCCGAGCGCCGCAAGCAGGCCGAGCTCGACGCCAAGGCCGAGAAGGAGCGCAAGGACAAGCTCGAAAAGGACAAGAAGGACAAGGCCGAGCGCGCCGCCAAAGAGGCGAAGGAAGCCAAGTTGACCGAAGCCAAACTGGAGGCCAAGCGTGAGGCGATGCGCCAGGAGCAACTGCGCCGCCTGCAAGGCCTGGCTGGCGCCACTGGCAACCCCAACTCCACCGGCACGGCGCAACAAAACGCCGCGCCCTCCTCAGGCTATGCAGGCCGCATCAAGGCGCACATCCGCCCGCTGATCATCTTCAACGCCGAGGGCAACGAGAACCCCGAGATGGAAGTGCGCGTGACGCTCTGGCCCGATGGGCGCATCGTCTCCGTCACCAAGCTGCGCGGCAGCCCCAACCCGGACTGGGACCGCGCCGTGCTGCGCGGCATCGACAAGGCCGAGCGCCTGCCGCGCGACATCGATGGCCGCGTGCCGGCTTACATCGACCTGGTGATGCGGCCGAAGGAATAGCGGTCGATAGACCACCGCCCCGCGCCGCACAGCACCAGCGCCAGCGCGAGCAAGCCCCAGGTCGTGTGCTGCCACTGGGCGGCTGGTGAGAAGTCGTCGGCCGACAGCGACAGCGCCGCCATCAGGTTGACCACAAAAAGCCCCGCGCCGGCAAAGCGCCCGGCAAGGCCCGCCACCAGCAGCACCGGCAGCACCAGCTCGCCCGCCGTGCCCATGTAGGCAGCCAGCACCGGCGGCAACACAGGCACGTTGTAGATGTCCTGGAACAGCGCCAGCGTGGACGACCAGTCGCGCAGCTTGGTCAGGCCCGAGCTGAAGAACACATTCGCCAAATAGAAGCGCGCGCCCAGCAGTGCCAGCGACTGCGCCTCCCACAGCAAACGGCCCAGCGGCCCTGGCAGGTCGGGCTCGGGCTGCGAGGGCCCGGGGTGGATGGCGGTGCGCAGCAAGGTGGTGATCAAGGCGTTCATGGCAGTGGAGCGTTGGGGGTCAGGTGGGGCGCTGCACCACACGGTGCAGCCATTCGTGGCGCAAGGCTGCTTGCAGCCACGCACTGAAGTCGAAGTCGGGCTGCGCGCCCAAACCTTTCACCTCGCCCGCCGCCAGCGCTTCGGCCAAGCTGCGGCCATCGAGCACTGCGCCCATGAAGCCCCCCGTGGCGGCGTCCAGTGGCCCATGCTGCGCCACCCAGCCCTCGCGCCACACCAGGCAGTGGCCGGTCAAGGCCGGCTCGTCCGCCACCGGGCCTGCCAAGGCCAGCAGGCGCACCGCTGGCCGCAGCTGCAATTGCAAGCCCTCCAGCTCGCACTGGGCAAGTTGGGCGAGGGACGCGGTGTCCAGGTCGGCATCAGCCGCGCGTTCGGCCTCGTGCCTGGCCCATTCCAGCTGGGCCAGGCCCGGCAAGCCGGAGTCGAGCCCAGCTGTCTCGGTCAGAAAGGCCGGCAGCGCATCGCCCCAGGTGCCCAGGTCACCCCGCAGCGGCGGCTGCGTGCGCCAAAAAGCCCAGGCCATGGCCGCAAAGTCGGCGCTGCCCAGCTCGGCCTCCAAACGTGGAAAGACGGCGGCCAGCGCCCGTGCCGACAAAGCCTGCGCATTGCCCCGGTAAGCACTGAGCCCCTCGGCCACGCTCAGGCCTGGCCGCACGCCACGCAGGCCAAGCACATCGCCGCCCCGGCGCAGCGCCTGGACGAAAGCCGTCTGCTCATCCATCTCAGACACAGTCTTCCAAGTCCACCAGGGTCCGGCGTGCTTGTTCGGCCTCGTCCAGCAGCACGTCAAGCGCGGGCAGGTCGGTATCCCACTCCAGCAGGCTGGGCACAGGGCCAAAGCGCGCCAGCGCGTGCTCGTAGACCCGCCAGACCTCGTGCCGCACACGGGTCGCGTGGTCGTCAATCAAGAGGCCGGGCTGCTCGGTGTAGCCAGCCAGATGGATCTCGCCCACCAGGCCTGCCGGCAGGTGATCGACCCAGGCCATGGCTACGGCAGCCGCTTCGTCGGGCGAGCAGCCCTGCGCGTTGCGCGCATTGACGACCAGGTTGTTCACGTCCAGCAGAAGGCCGCAGCCGGTGCGCCGCACCAGCTCGGCAAAGAACGCGGGCTCGCTCAGTTCGTCCTGGTCCCAGGCCACATAGGCACTGATGTTCTCGACCAGCACCTGGCGCCGCAGGTGCTGTTGCAACTGGTCCACCTGGTCAGCAAGCCTTGCCAGTGCGGCGGCCGTGCGCGGCAGCGGCAGCAGGTCGGCCGCATGGCCGCCGTGGACGCGGCTGAAGCAGGCGTGCTCCGAGACCAGCGCCGGCTGCACGCGTTCGCACAGGCGTGCGAGGCGATCCAGATGCCAAGGGTCGAGGCCGGCGTTGGAGCCCAGGCCCAGGCCCACGCCGTGCAGGCTGATCGGGTAGTGCTCGCGCGCGGCATCCAGCACAGCGAGGCTGGCCCCACCATCGGCAAAAAAGTTCTCGGCGTGGACCTCCAGGAAGTCCAGCGCCGGGCGGCGCTCCAGCAGCTCAGCGTAGTGGGGCTGCCGCCAGCCGATGCCGACGGCCGCGCTCCTGAGCGTCACTTCTTGGCCTTGGCCTTGGCTTCTTCCTGGCTCAGGCCACCGGCGGCCTTGCAGCTGCCCTTGGCGACGAATTTCCATTCGCCAACGTCGTTGTCCTTGCTGGACTGGCCGGCGCAGGAATGCGAGCCGCTGAGGTTGGCGCAATCGTTCTGGCCAGCCTTGACGATGCCAAAGCACTTCTCCTTGGCAGTCTTGTCTTGGGCCTGAGCCTGGGAGACGAGGCCCAGGGCCAAGGCAGCGGCGAGGGCGGAAGCAGCAACGTGGGGGGTCTTCATGAACAAAACTCCGAAAGGTGAGTGACAGGTTGGCGACCTCTGAGGGGCACTCAAGGGCCGCAAGGACGCAGTCGGGCTGGTTAGCCCATCCTTACACTGCGCGCACGATGACGACGCCCAGCTTTGCCGAACAGGTCCAGCAACTGCGCCCGATCCTGCTCAAGTTCGCGCAGCTGCAGTTGCGCAACGCCGCCTGGGCCGAGGACGCAGTGTCCGAGACGGTGCTCGCCGCACTGGAGAAACCCCAGGCCTTTGCAGGGCAATCCCAGCTCAAGACCTGGCTCATCGGCATTCTCAAGCACAAGCTCATCGACCAGATCCGCCGCAACTGCCGGGAGGTCTCGACCGCCTCCAGCGACGACGCCGAAGACCTGGACGAACTGCTCTTCAAGGAAGACGGCCACTGGCGCGAAGCGCCGCAGGACTGGGGCCACCCCGAGCACTCGCTGCGGCAAAAGGACTTTGTCCGTGTGCTGGAGGCCTGCGTCGAGAAGCTGCCCGGGCAGCAGGGCCGGCTTTTCATGATGCGTGAGTGGCTGGAGCTGGACACCGACGAGATCTGTAAGGAGTTGTCGATCTCGCCGACCAATCTCTGGGTCATGCTGCACCGCGCCCGG
>NZ_JBDPZD010000018.1:0-1648 GCF_039872745.1 Roseateles paludis
GCAACACAGGCACGTTGTAGATGTCCTGGAACAGCGCCAGCGTGGACGACCAGTCGCGCAGCTTGGTCAGGCCCGAGCTGAAGAACACATTCGCCAAATAGAAGCGCGCGCCCAGCAGTGCCAAGGACTGCGCCTCCCACAGCAAACGGCCCAGCGGCCCAGGCAGGTCGGGCTCGGGCTGCGAGGGCCCGGGGTGGATGGCGGTGCGCAGCAAGGTGGAAATCAAGGCGTTCATGGCAATGGAGCGTTGGGGGTCAGATGGGGCGCTGCACCACACGGTGCAGCCATTCGTGGCGCAAGGCTGCTTGCAGCCACGCACTGAAGTCGAAGTCGGGCTGCGCGCCCAAACCTTTCACCTCACCCGCCGCCAGGGCCTCAGCCAAGCTGCGGCCATCGAGCACTGCGCCCATGAAGCCCGCCGTGGCGGCGTCCAGTGGCCCATGCTGCGCCACCCAGCCCTCGCGCCACACCAGGCAGTGGCCGGTCAAGGCCGGCTCGTCCGCCACCGGGCCCACCAAGGCCAACAGGCGCACCGCCGGCCGCAGCTGTAATTGCAAGCCCTCCAGCTCGCACTGCGCGAGCTGGGCGAGAGACTCGGTGTCCAGGTCGGCATCGGCCGCGCGTTCGGCCTCGTGCCTGGCCCATTCCAGCTGGGCCAGGCCCGGCAGGCCGGAGTCGAGCCCGGCGGTCTCGGCCAAAAAGGCCGGCAGCGCATCGCCCCAGGTGCCCAGGTCACCCCGCAGCGGCGGCTGCGTGCGCCAAAAAGCCCAGGCCAGCGCCGCAAAGTCAGCGCTGCCCAGCTCGGCCTCCAAACGCGGAAAGACGGCGGCCAGCGCCCGCGCCGACAGCGCCTGCGCATTGCCCCGGTAGGCACTGAGCCCCTCGGCCACGCTCAGGCCTGGCCGCACGCCACGCAGGCCAAGCACGTCGCCGCCCCGGCGCAGCGCCTGGACAAAAGCCGTCTGCTCATCCATCTCAGACACAGTCTTCCAAGTCCACCAGGGTCCGGCGTGCTTGTTCGGCCTCGTCCAGCAGCACGTCAAGCGCGGGCAGGTCGGTGTCCCATTCCAGCAGGCTGGGCACAGGGCCAAAGCGCGCCAGCGCGTGCTCGTAGACCCGCCAGACCTCGTGCCGCACACGGGTCGCATGGTCGTCAATCAAGAGGCCGGGCTGCTCGGTGTAGCCAGCCAGATGGATCTCGCCCACCAGGCCTGCCGGCAGGTGATCGACCCAGGCCATGGCCACGGCAGCCGCTTCGTCGGGCGAGCAGCCCTGCGCATTGCGCGCATTGACGACCAGGTTGTTCACGTCCAGCAGCAGGCCGCAGCCGGTGCGCCGCACCAGCTCGGCAAAGAACGCGGGCTCGCTCAGTTCGTCCTGGTCCCAGGCCACATAGGCACTGATGTTCTCGACCAGCACCTGGCGCCGCAGGTGCTGCTGCAACTGGTCCACCTGGTCAGCAAGCCTTGCCAGTGCGGCGGCCGTGCGCGGCAGCGGCAGCAGGTCGGCCGCATGGCCGCCGTGAACGCGGCTGAAGCAGGCGTGCTCCGAGACCAGCGCCGGCTGCACGCGTTCGCACAGGCGTGCGAGGCGATCCAGATGCCAAGGGTCGAGGCCGGCGTTGGAGCCCAGGCCCAGGCCCACGCCG
>NZ_JBDPZD010000019.1:0-1313 GCF_039872745.1 Roseateles paludis
TGAAGCGCCCCGGGTTTTGAGGAGGCTCCAACTCTAGAGAATGGAGCCATGAAGAAGTCCCCGAAGTTTTCACCCGAGGTGCGCGAGCGCGCGGTACGTATGGTGCTGGAGCACCGCGGCGAGCACCCGTCCCAGTGGGCCGCCATCGAGTCCATCGCCGGCAAGATCGGCTGTGTGCCCCAGACACTGCACACCTGGATTCGGCAGCACGAGGTTGACGCCGGTCAGCGCGAAGGCCTCTCAACGACTGAGGCACAGCGCATCAAGGAACTTGAACGTGAAGTGCGCGAGCTGCGCAAGGCCAACGAGATCCTGAAGCTGGCCAGCGCGTTTTTTGCTCAGGCGGAGCTCGACCGCCGCATCAAGTCCTGAAGGACTTTGTCGACCAGCGGCGCCAGCAGTTTGGGGTCGAGTCGATCTGCCGTGTTTTGCAGATCGCCCCATCGGCCTATTGGCGCCACGCAGCGCGGCAGCGGTGCCCATCCCTGCGCTCTGTACGCGCCCAGCGCGACGCGAGCTTGGTGCCGCAGCTGCGGCGGGTCTGGGAAGCCAACTTGCGGGTCTATGGAGCCGACAAGGTCTGGCGCCAGATGAACCGCGAAGGCATCCCGGTGGCGCGCTGCACCGTGGAGCGGTTGATGGGTCAAGAGGGCCTGCAGGGCGCCCGTCGCGGCAAGCAGGTGCGAACCACCGTGCCCGACCCCAAGGCAGCCTGTCCGCTTGACCTGGTCAATCGGAAGTTCATCGCGGAGCGGCCGAACCAGCTTTGGGTCTCGGACTTCACCTACGTTTCAACGTGGCAGGGCTGGGTCTACATCGCCTTTGTCGTCGACGTGTTCAGCCGGCGCATCGTTGGTTGGCGACAGAGCAGCTCAATGCACACCGAGTTCGTGCTGGATGCGCTGGAGCAGGCGTTGTTCGACCGCAGGCCGGGCCACGAGGAGGGCTTGGTGCACCACTCCGACAGAGGCTCGCAATACGTCAGCATTCGCTACAGCGAGCGCTTGGCCGAGGCAGGTATCGAACCCTCCGTCGGCTCCACGGGAGACAGCTACGACAACGCCCTGGCCGAGACGATCAACGGGTTGTACAAGGCCGAGGTCATTCATCGTCGAGGGCCATGGAAGACCAAGCAAGCGGTCGAACTGGCAACGCTGGAGTGGGTGGCGTGGTTCAACAATCACCGGCTGATGGCGCCGCTCGGGTACGTCCCGCCAGCTGAGTTTGAAGCCAACTACCATCGTCAACGCGCTGGTCAGGCCGCGCCCGTCTGACTTAAACCAACGGGCCTCCGCAATACCCGGGGCGCTTCA
>NZ_JBDPZD010000002.1:0-351994 GCF_039872745.1 Roseateles paludis
AAGGGGGCTGATCCGTCGTTGCAAATGCTCGCTGGGCACTCGGCCCAGCTCCGCTTTGCGCCTAGGCTGAGCCCCCTTGCTGACCCAACGCGCTCCCGTCCCAAAGCCCGACAGCCTCCTAGACTGAACCCATGAAGCTCGCCCTCCCCCTCGTTGCCCTGGCCCTGACGCTCAGCAGCCACGCCCAGACCCTGCGCTGGGCCAGCCAGGGCGACATGCAGACCCTGGACCCGCACTCGCAGAACGAGATCCTGACCAACACGCTCAACAACCACATCTATGAGGCCCTGGCCCGGCGTGACAAGGACATGCGTGTCGTGCCCGCGCTGGCCCTGGAGTGGGTGCAGTCCACCCCGCTGCTCTGGAAGGTCAAGCTCCGCCCCGGGGTCAAGTTCCATGACGGCACGCCCTTCACCGCCGAGGACGTGGTCTTCTCCATGGCCCGCCTGCGCGACGCCAACTCCCCCCACCGCGTCTACGCCAATGCCGTGGGCGTCCCGAAAGCCGTGGACCCGCTGACCGTGGTCTTCGCGCTGGAGCGGCCCAACCCCGTCTTCCCCGAGATGCTGGTCAACCTCTTCGTCATGAGCAAACGCTGGAGCGAGGCCCACAACGTGGCTCGGCCGCTGGACTTCAGGAAGCAGGAGGAGTCCTACGCCAGCATCAATGCCAATGGCACCGGGCCCTTCATGCTCGTGAGCCGCCAGCCGGGCGTGAAGACCGTCTTCAAGCGCAACCCAGGCTGGTGGGGCAAGTTCGAGGGCAACCTGCAGGGCTTCACCTACCTGCCCATCGGCAACGACGCCACGCGCACCGCCGCCCTGCTCTCGGGCGAGGTGGACTTCGTGATGGACCCTCCTCCGCGCGACGTCGAGCGCCTGCGCAGCCAGGGCGGCGTCCAGGTGGTGGACGGGCAGGAGAACCGCCTGATCTTCATCGGCATGGACCAATCGCGCGACAAGCTGCTCTATGGCCAGGTACAGGGTGACAAAAACCCCTTCAAGGACCTGCGCGTGCGCCGCGCGCTCTACCAGACCATCGACATCCAGGCCATCAAGACCAAGCTGATGAACGGCTACTCGGTCCCCACCGGCGGGCTCACGCCCTCGCCCCTGGGTGCCTACAACGACGCCGCGCTGGAGGCCCGCCTGCCCTACGACCTTGCCGCTGCCCGCAAGCTGATGCAGGAAGCCGGCTATGCCGACGGCTTCGAGGTCACGCTCGACTGCCCCAACAACCGCTACATCAACGACGAGAAGATCTGCGTCGCCCTGGCCGGCATGTGGGCCCAGCTGAAGGTGAAAGTGCGGGTCAACGCCATGCCGCGCGCCCTCTTCTTCCCCAAGATGGAGAAGTACGACACCAGCCTTTATCTCGCCGGCTGGGGCGGCGGCTCGACCGACGCCGAGACCATGCTGACCCCCATCCTGCGCAGCCGCGGCGAGCAAGGCGTGGGCGTGTCCAACTACGGCGGCTGGGTCAACAACGAGGCCGACGCCCTGGCCGCCAAGTCCACCATCGAGACCGACCCCGCCAAGCGCCAAAAGCTGGTCAAGGCCGCACTCGCTGGCTTCCGGGATCAGGTCAACATCATCCCGCTGCACCGCCAAATGATCCCCTGGGCCCTGCGCGTCGGATTCAAGGTCCCGCACTCGCCCAACAACGCCCCGAGCATGGATTGGGCATCGGCGCCCTCCAAGTAGGGCCGGCCAAGTAGAATCCCCAGCTCACGCCGCGCCGTCAGTCTTGCGCGGCGTTCTTTTTTAAGCGCGCCCCTCGCTGGCCCGAAGACTGGCAGTGCCTCCCCGGCTCTGCGGCCAGCGCGTTCGTACCCGGCGTGCTCACTCCTTGATTCGATGACCTTCGAAACTCTCGGCCTGGCAGCCCCGCTGCTGCGGGCCATTGCCGACGCCGGCTACACGACCCCCACCCCCATCCAGGCGCAAGCCATCCCCGCCGTCCTCAAGGGCGGCGACCTCATGGCCGGCGCACAAACCGGCACCGGCAAGACCGCCGGCTTCACCCTGCCCATGCTGCACCGCCTCTCCATGGGCGAGAAGCTGCTGAACAAGCGCGGCAAGATCGCCATCCGCGCCCTGGTCCTCACCCCCACGCGCGAGCTGGCCGCCCAGGTTGAAGAAAGCGTCCAGACCTACGGCAAATACCTGCCGCTCAAGAGCATGGTCATGTTCGGCGGCGTGGGCATGCAGCCCCAGATCAACAAGCTGCGCGACGGCGTGGACATCCTCGTCGCCACGCCCGGCCGCCTGCTCGACCACGCAGGCCAAGGCACGCTGGACCTCAGCCAGGTCCAGATCCTGGTGCTCGACGAAGCCGACCGCATGCTCGACATGGGCTTCGTGCACGACATCAAGAAGGTGCTGGCCCTGCTGCCCGCCAAGAAGCAGAGCCTGCTCTTCAGCGCCACCTTCAGCGACGAGATCAAGAACCTCGCCGACCGCCTGCTCAACCAGCCCGCGCTGATCGAGGTGGCCCGCCGCAACCAAACCAACGACGCCATCGCCCAGAAGGTCCACCCCGTGGGCCGCGACCGCAAGAAAGAGCTGCTGGCCCACCTCATCAAGAGTGGCGACTGGCACCAGGTGCTGGTCTTCTGCCGCATGAAGCACGGCGCCAACCGCTTGACCGACTACCTGAATGACCAAGGCATCAGCGCCATGGCCATCCACGGCAACAAGAGCCAAGGCGCCCGCACCAAGGCGCTGGCCGACTTCAAGAGCGGCGACCTCACCTGCCTCGTCGCCACCGACATTGCCGCACGCGGCATCGACATCGACCAGCTGCCCCACGTCGTCAACTTCGAGCTGCCCAATGTGCCGGAGGACTATGTCCACCGCATCGGCCGCACCGGCCGCGCCGGCGCGCAAGGCGAGGCCGTCAGCCTTGTCTGCGTGGATGAAAACGGCTTCCTGCGCGACATCGAAAAGCTCATCAAGCGCGAGATCCCGCGTGAGATGGTGCCCGGCTTCGAGCCCAACCCCAACGAGAAGGCCGAGCCCATCGTCCTCGGGCGCACCGTGCTCAACCCCAATGGCAGCCGGGGCCGCAACCCCAACCCACCCCAGCACGCCGGCCGTGGCGGGCGCGGTGGCAGCGGTGGTGGTGGACAAGGACGTGGCAACAGCGGCGGCGGTGGCCGCCCGCAAGGCCAATCGGCACCGCGCCCCCAGGGCCAGGCCGGCGCACGACCCCAAGGCCAGGGCGCACCCCGGCCCCAAGGCGGATCGGGCGGATCCGGCGGCTCAGGCACCCAAGGCCAAGGCCGCCCCTCGCCCAAGCCCCAGGGCCAGCCCGCCCGCCGTGAAGGCAGCAGTGGCAGCCCCAGCCGCAGCAACAACGGCCCGCGCCTGACCCAGCCCAAGCGCTGAGCTGCAGCCTAAAAAAAAAAGCCAAACGGCCCGCTGGCTTGCCCAGCGGGCCGTTTGTCTTGTGCGCCACGCCTCACCCGGACAAAGCCACCAGCTTCAGCACCGTCGCCCAGTTGCGCGTCGTCACGCCCTTGCCCAGCTTCAGCAAGGCCTCGCCCAGCTTGCTCTCCAAGATGCCGTTGGCACAGTGCAAATACGCCGCCTCCGACCCCACGGCAAAACGCTCAGGCGGCTGGGCCAGCGCTTGCTGCCCCTCCAGCTTCTGCAGCGCCGACGAGTCCTGCACAAAGGCCACCAGGAATTTGGAATGGTCAGCCTCCGGCACCTCCAGCGGGTTGCTGGACACGGCCGCCGCCATCTCGGCGCCCGACTTCACGATGACCGACACCCGCAGCCCCAGTTGCTGCTCCAGCGCCTGCCCAATCGCCTCCGCGTGCTTCAGTACCGAGCGGCCTGTGCTGCTGAACACCGCATTCCCACTGTTCAGCAGGGTGCTCACCTCGGTATAGCCCAGGCCCTGCAGCAACGCCTTGAAGTCCGCCATCGGCAGGCGGTTGCCCTTGCCCACATTCACGCCGCGCAGCAACACCACAAAACGCGCCATCAGCTTCACCCTTGGAGTTGGAGCGCGAAGTAGACAACACGCTCCGTCTCCACAAAACCCAGGCAGCGGTGCACGGCCTGGCTTTGCGTGTTGTCGAGCAGGGTGTCCGACGCCAGCTCCGCGCAACCCTGAGCCCGCGCCCATGCCGCCGCCGCCCTGATCAAGGCCCGCGCCACACCCTGGCGCCGCGCCGCCGGCTCCACGTAGACCCCCTCCAGAAACCCCACCGGGCTGGACGCTGTGCCGTTCACATAGTCCGTGCGAACCGCGACTTCGACAAAGCCCAACGCCTCACCCGCCGCGCTCCGGGCCATGAACTGCCCGAAGCGGGTCGGCTGCGACAGGAACTCGCCCATCTCGTCCAGATGCTCCTGCGCCGAGCCCTCCGGCCACAGCGCCTGGCGCATGCGCAGCCAGTCAGTGTCGGGGAGCTGGGTGAGTGGCGTGATGGTCATGCAAAGAAGCTCAAGATCGCACGGCCCCGCTACTTTGGCAGCTTCGTGATCTGCACACTCACGATCTTCCAGGCGCGGCCCCGGCGGACATAGATGTCGATGTAGCGGTAGTGCGAGGTGAACAGCTTGCCGTCGTAGGTCCCCGTCATCTGGGTCCGCCCGCTGAGCAAGGCGACATCGCCGTACAGCCTGACCTCGAAGTCCTCGACCGTGTAGGGATCGATCGTCAGCTTGGGATCGATCAGCCCCTCGACGAACGACTGCTTGGTCTCGATGTTCCCCGCCCCGTCAATCTGACGGAAGTCGTCGGCCATGTTCGCTTCGATCCCGGCACGCCGCTTGGCGACGATGGCCTTGTCCCATCGATCGGCCTGGGCTCGAAGCTGTGCGACTTCATCAGCCTGACTATCGGCAGCCTGATCGGCAGCGGCGGGCAGTCCGACAAAGGCGCCCACTAGGGCGGCAGCCAGGGCGCGAACCAAAGACTTGCGACGCGCAGCCAGCAGCGCCAGGCCCTCGGCGGACTCAGTTGCAGTCGGTGTCGACTTGCCGCCAAGCATGGGTCACCTATTGAGCCATTGATGCCCAAACCCCGGCAATGCCCAATACAAGCAGCGCAATTGGCGCACCCCACATATGGCGCAAACTATTGATATAGGCACTCTCCGGATTTGAAATCGAATATCGAATGGACATTTTCTCACCCGGAGTCAATTCGTTGACAGCCACCCCGGATGTAGAGGTAAAAGTATGCTGCCGCCCAATAGTATCCACATACGAAATGACCGGCACGTGCGAACTCGAATCATCCGACTCCCTGACCTCGACGCGCACGACGGTGCCGATTGCCGAGGCGCCAAATAGCAGTGCGCGCATTCTCCGGAAGGCCAGGATGGCGCCAACTGCCAAACACAGAATGCCGACGATCCCGAAGTAGATTCTCACTAATTCAATTTAACGTTCGAGGTAACCGGCCCGCGGCGGCAGGTGGCGTAAGGCTGGCGCGCGACAGTGGCGAAGCCGCTGCGCGCCAGCCTTACGCTGCCTGCCGTAGCGGGTCCGGTTGACCGATGGGTTAGACCTCACGGGAGGCGGCGGAGGAACGCGGAATCCTCTGTGGCATATTCAGATAATTCGAAGCTGGTCCTTGCGTTGATTCAGGTCCAGCGCAATCTGATTGCATCGCTCAATTGATGAGGCAATCTCTGTGACCTCCCTTCCATGCTTCACAGCTAGGTCCATGTCGTTTTGGAGTTGTCCTAGTTGAAGCGCAGCTTTCTTCAGTTCAATTGCTTTCTGAGTCTCGGAAGCTGTGTACCTCTTACTCATGCTATCCAATCCCGCGTTGATGATGGCCACACCAGAAGTTACTATGCCCGAAATTCTGGCAACCTCTTCCTTGCCGATTCCGATTGCCCCCAGAGTCGTCGCTCCACCTACTGCTGCAAGAAGCGCAACTAGAAGGCGAGATGAGTTGAGTGAGGATGCCCGGGCAATAGTCTTGTCTGCGAGGCGATTTATCGCCGGAACCAATTCTGAACAGAGGGCGGATGTAAATGCGGCCCGATCCTCATGATACGCACGATCGATGTCCGCTTCGCCCGCATCCGGACCGTATTTGACTTCCTTCTCGAAGGCAGGAAATCTTTGTACTAGAAGCGCAAGGCGGCCGGCGTCGAGTTGCTCCAGCAAAGTTGTCAGCTCATTGAATAGGGCTCGGCTTCCGCTCACGGTCATTTGCATGCCCCAAAAAGTCCACACGGGATGTAAATAAACAGAAAGCCAACAATTGACTTCGATCCATCTTGAAGTCTCTTGTATATCGGAGCGCGTACTGTTTTAGCTGCGCCGTCGTTGACGTTTCGCAAGAAGTTGTTGGAAACCCAGATGTCGAGGGTTTTGTCTGAAAGTCGCTCGGTGAAGTCTCGCATTGACGAGGCTTCGTTTAATGCTGTCAGTATCTTGGGGACGATCTCGCGTGGGTAAAGCGCGTGTAATGTGCCCACCGGTGGATAGTCTCGAATGTAGGGCTTTCCCGCCATTGCGCTAAAGTGTTCAGCTGTATAGCAGCCCAGGAAGAATATCGGGCGATTGGCGTTCTTTGCAATCTGCGTCAGAGCTTCGAAGGAGACGGTGTAGCCGCCACTTCCTTCGACGCGGAATGCTGAGCCTTCAGTATGACCGATAACAACGACAGGCGCGCTGGAATCACCAGATTCGACCAATTGGCGAATTACCTCAAGCGGGTCGCCCTTGATCTCCCTCGGTCCTCTCAGATGCTGACTACCTTTAAGACTAGACAGCATGTCGGATGTCTTGCTATCCGAGAAAAGCGATACAACTTGCGCATTCCTTCTGTTGAATGGAACTTTGCCAAACGTTGCCCAACCATCTATGTCTGGCGGAACTCCAGTTTTCACGCAGCAATCATTGAGCTTGGCAGCCCAGCGCGGTGGTGGTTTGGGTCTATCAATCCGCTCCAACGCAAAGACTGAAGGTGAATCTTTCAGGTACAACTCCGCATGGGAGAAGCTGGCGGTGCTAATCCGAAAGGTCTGTTCGTCTTTATTGAAGAGGTTGGCGAACTCAGGAGACGAGGGATCCTTGTCAAGTACGATCTTTAGTTTCGTGGCGTCAACTGGTTTAGTCGAGCCGGTTAACTTTGCAACTGAGTCGCTGAAGACTTCGGCATTGTTGAGGTCCTCGTGCTTTAGAACTAGCACGGGAGCGTCGTTGTAGCCGTTCTGCAGATAGTTTGTTGTGAGTACGACGCCGGTGTCAAAGACGCGCACTAAGACGTATGCTGAGGAAATATCTGTCGTTGCACTTCCCAAACTAGCGGTAATCGATTTCCAGAAAGCCGAACGTCTAGAGCCTTCTGCATTGTGGGTGGTGCCCGCAAACTGCGGGGGTCTCTTTGCCCAAGGGTACTTGAGGGCTTCTGCACCAGTGGACTCAGTTGGTGCCTTGTATACGTCGCGCTCAACTGGGCGGTATGGCCTCGCAGGCGGCGCTGGAGGCCGGTATGCCGGTCTACCCGGTGGTGCCCATGCGTCTGTTGAGAATAGCGAAAGCGAGACCAAGAGAGCTGCCAGAGCAGCGGCACAGCGAGTCCGGGCGTAGATGTCTCTCATGGCGGGCTCACCTTGCGAAGGTAGGCACAAAGGACGGGCGTTATTCGGTAGTACCTTGTTCCGTTGTAGTCCAAGGCGTGTCTGCGGGTAGCAAGACGTTTGACCCTAGGCTGTTAGCGCTCATGCGTCGTCATCAATTGAGTTGATGTTCCACTGACTGACTTCCGCCGCTTGGTTTAGTTTTCAAGCGTCGAGAACCACCGATTCGTTGTGTGAGGTCTAACGTTCGAGCTAACCCCGACCGCGGAGGCAGGTGCTGTAAGCCGGGACGGCGACGATAGTACGACTGGCGCCGGCCCGGCTTACAGCGCCTGCCGTAGCGGGTCGGGGGTTGAGCGAGGGGTTAGGCCCCATCCCGCACCGGCTTCAACACCAAGTCTTCCAGCACTTCAAATGGCTTGTCACCCCACTCCTTGTCGCCCGGTAGGGGTGGCAAGGGAAGCCAGTGACTCACCTCCGACTCGGAGAATTTGGTCTTCTCTGGGTACAGCCTAGGCTTACAACGCGCCTGGATCAACGATGTCACCTCGCTGAACTCCGTGGTGCTGGTGAAGTTGGAGGCACACAGGGACGCAAGCTGAAAACAGCCGTCAAGCGCACTAGTCGCGACGGCGTGATCAGGCATCGCTCCGCGATGGGCGAAGTCGTTGCGCGCCTTCCTCACCCGGTCAAGCGTGTCTAGAACTGAGACTGGCAGCATGCCCTTCTGAAGAAGAACTTCGAGTTTGGCGGATACAGGCCAAGTCCGGTGGTCATCAAGAAAGGCTCGGCGCCCCTTGCTTGGCTTTCCGAAGGCAACTACTACGTACTTCTGCCACGCGATCTCGACTAGACGTTCAGTAGTTGTCCAGATGTTGATTAGTGACTCGGCCCATTGCTTGCGAACATAGAACGTAGCCCCGTAGAGCAACTGCTCTCTGGGGATCTCACCCAGGCGTTGCAGCAATTCCCGTCCCCTTGCGACTGACGCCTGAAGGTCGTCGACTGCAATGCTCTCTGGATTCAGTAGCGAGATGACGTCGAGAGTTCCGATGTGCTTTGAGCGCGCAGCCCGGTGAAAAGTAGCGGCATCACCTCCTGCACCACCGTGCATTCGCACATATCCGGTGAAGGAGAGGCTTCCGTAGCCGACGTCGTCCGGGGTAACTGCTTCGCAGTAGATTCCGCCTACGAGAAGTTCTGCGAGCGTCCTATTGAACAGCGCAAGCGAACTCTCCCGCTCTCGCAGAGCCGGAGTTGCCGGGAGGACAAGTGTTCCGTCAAAGCACACTCCCATGGAGTACGGAGCAATTCCCACGTCGACATACGTTGACATGCGGTGGAGTTTCACGTAGTCATACTCGCGTGAGTTGATCTCCTCCAGAGTCGGCGCCCATTGATCCAGGGGACCGCGAGCGACGAAGCGAAGCGGCCTGTAGTTCGCCGTGATGATGGGAACTGCTTCGTGAGTGCGCGGCATGTCGTTGATGGGGCCTAACGTTCGAGCTAAGCTGCCCGCGGAGGCAGGCTGTGTAAGCCCGGCCTGTGATGATGCACCGTGTGCCACAGGCCGGGCTTACACAGCCTGCCGTAGCGGGTCAGCTTGAGCGAGGGGTTAGGCCGCAGCCTCGTTGCGCGCATTCTTGGTGGCAAGCAGATACACAGCAAGTGCTCCCGCGAGATTGACCGCGAGCTCTGCGTGCCTTGGTGCGGGCTTCACTCCGGCTTTGCCCTTCCCATGCGAGTCGCTGAGACGGTTCCGCAGGGCTCCGAGACCTTCGACGACCGCCGTGCAGCCGCCGAGAATCTGCTTGAAGACGGCCTCTGTGTGCTGGGACGGTGCCAGGTTCAGGTGCTCTGCAGTCTGCTTGTACAGCTTGGTGATGTCCGGGCTGTCTTCGTACGGAACCTCGGCTTCTTCAAGAATGTGCTTGCACACCGATTCGAGCAGAGTTCTGGCAATCGTTATGGCTCCCTCTGGGTCCGAGGCCCTACGGTCCAGCGCCTTTGACCATGCTGCTTGAACGTGGGCTGAATCAAACTTCTCCAGCGATTCGGAGACAACCGCGTCCGAAGGTGCGACGCCTCCCTTCTCCAGGAGGTCAAGCATTGGCGCGAACTCGTCCCACAGGTACCGCCTCCGCTCGGCGTATGTCGGGTACTTGTTCTTGATGAACTGCCAGAACTGGCCCAGGCTGCGACTCGTTCGGATGAATCTCGGTGTCGCCGCTTCGATCGAGGGTTCCGATAGGACCACTTGGCGTAGTCGTGTGTACTCCGCTTCGTCCTCGGCGCCGCCAGTCGCGTGGCTCACAAGGAGGTTCTGAAGCGACTCGACTTCTTCGAAGAGTGGGTGGCGCTGAGGCATGTGTTCTGCGGCCTAACGTGTTCTCGGGAGACAGCCGGCGCCTCTTATGCAGGCCGGCTGCCGGATAAGCTGGGCGGAGTTGCGGCGTCTAAGTGCCTGGCGGATCACGTTCCTTACCCCCATTGACTGTATGCGCATACAGCTTTAAATTTCCAGCAAAAGCGGCACGTTGTTACAAGTTCTCTGCCTGAGCTTGGCGTGGCTGCTGGACGCCGGATCATGCCAGCCTCCCCGCACTACCTGGCACCCCGAGGAACCCTGCGACCCAAGCCAGCAGCGGCACTCCCAGCGCTCCGGGCGACCCGCGTGCTCGACCAATTGCGAGGGCGGCTGCGCTACCTGCACTACAGCCTGCGGACAGAAGACGCCTATGTGTATTGGGTCAAGGCCTTCATCCGGTTTCATGGACGGCGCCACCCGGCCGAAATGGGTGGGCCGGAGGTGGAAGGCTTTCTGACGCACCTGGCGCACGACCGATCGGTTGCGCCATCGACCCACAGTCAGGCTTTGTCGGCGCTGCTGTTTTTCTATACCAAGGTGCTGGAGCACGATCTCCCCTGGCTGCAGGAGATCGGGCGCCCGCAGCGGCATAAGCGGCTTCCGGTGGTGCTGAGCGTCGAAGAGGTGCGCCGCGTGCTGGCTGGCCTGGAAGGCGTGCACCTGCTGCTGGCACAGTTGCTTTACGGCACGGGCTTGCGCATCACGGAGGCCTTGCAGTTGCGGGTCAAGGACGTGGATTTTGCGAACCGCGCTTTGATCGTGCGCGAGGGCAAGGGCGCCAAAGACCGCGTGGTGATGCTGCCGGACGCCTTAGTCCCCGCACTGCGCGAGCAACTGGCGCTTGCCAGGCTGATCTGGGCGGCGGACAGAGAAGCCGGCTCTAGCGGTGTTGAGATGCCCCACGCCCTGGAGCGCAAATACCCGCGCATGGGTGCGAGCTGGCCCTGGTTCTGGGTCTTCCCGCAAGACCACCATTCCACCGACCCACGCAGCGGCGTCGTGCGCCGCCACCACCTGTACGACCAGACCTTCCAGCGTGCCTTCAAGCGCGCTGTCGCGGCCGCAGGCATCGCCAAGCCAGCCACGCCACACACGCTGCGCCACTGCTTCGCGACGCACCTGTTGCAGGCTGGCAGCGACATCCGCACCGTGCAGGAACTGCTCGGCCACTCCGACGTCTCCACGACGATGATTTACACCCATGTGTTGAAGATCGTGGGCGCCCGTAGCCCGCTGGACGCCCTGCATGCGGCTTGACCGCGACCAGCCAGTCCAGGCACGGTCGGCAGGGCTCCTCAACCATCCCCCATCGTCGCCCCCGGCACAAACGGCAGGCTCCGCACGCGCGTGCCGGTGAGCCGCGCCCACGCATTGGCCAGGGCCGGGGCCAAGGTAGGCACTCCCAGCTCGCCCACACCGCCCATGGCGGCGCTGCGGTCGAGCGTGGTGGGTTGGGGCATGAGGGTGACGCTGACCTGCGGGGCTTCGTTCAGGCGCAGCATGCGGTTGGTGTTGAAGTTTTTGTTCTGCGCGGCGCCGTTGCTGAAGGTTTGGCGGCCGTAAAGCGCGGCGTTGAGGCCGTGGATGACGCCGCCCATCAGCTGGGCCTCGACGGAGTTGGGGTTGACGACCCAGCCGCAGTCGATGGCGAGCCAGACGCGGGTGACCTTGGGGGCGCCGGTGCTGCTCTTGGTGACCTCGACGACCTGGGCCACGATGCTGTTGAAGGCGGTACCGATGGCGATGCCGCGTGCGCGACCTGACGGCGCTGCGCTGCCCCAGCCGGCCGCCTGGGCGGCGGCGTCGAGCACGGCGGTCCAACGCGGGTTGGTGAGCCGGGCGCGGCGGTACTGGTAGGGGTCGAGGCCGGCGGCCTGGGCCATTTCGTCGACCATGGACTCGACGGCAAAGGTGTTGATGGACGCCCCCACCGAACGCCAGAAGCCCACGGGGATGGGCGCGGTGTGGCTGACCCATTCGGTCAGGCGCGAGCCAAAGTCGTAGGGCAAGGCGTTGGCGCCCTCGTAGCCTTGGCTGTCGCCGGTGGCGGGCAAGGTAGAGCCGCGCTGGCCCAGGATGGAGGGCGAGACGTTGCGGTAGGCCCAGCCCAGCACCTGGCCGGTCTTGTTGAGGCCAGCGCGCACGCGCACCAGGGCCATGGGGCGGTATTGGTCGTGGGTGAAGTCTTCCTCTCGGGGCCACATGAGCTTGACGGGCTTGCCGAACGTTGTCCCGATCGCCATGCCCACCTGCACGGCCTGGCTGATGAAGTCCATCTCGGCCTTGCGCCCGAGGCCGCCGCCCAGCGCGGTGACGTGGATGGTGACCTGCGCTGCGGTCATGCCCGTGAGGGCCATGACGAGGGTGAGCGCGGATTTGGCGGACTGGGTGGGTGCCCAGACCTCGCACTTGACGCCGGCCTGGAAGTCCACCGTGCAGTTCAGCACCTCCATGCAGGCATGGGCCACATAGGGCAGGCTGTAGGTGGCGTCGAGCTGGCGGTCGGCACCGCTGATGGCGGCCTCGGGCGTGCCCTGGCGCTCCACGGTGTAGGCGGTGCCGGGTGGGTTGGCGCCGCCAGCCACATAAGCGGGGGCCGAGGCCATCAGGGCTTGCGCGTCGGTCATGAACTGCGCGGTGTTGAGCGCGGCGGCATTGGCAGGCAGCGCCCACTTGAGGCTGAGGCGCTTGGCAGCCTGCCAGGCGTCCCAGGTGGTGCCGGCCACGGCCGCCACGGCGTTGACATTGCCCACGGCCTCCAGCCCGCGCGCGGTGCCGGCCGCCACCTTGGTGGGCACCACGGCCAGCACACCGCTGGGCTTGCTTGGGGTGGCGGCCAGGATGCCGCCCAAGCTCGGGCAATGGCGAATCACGGCGTAGACCATGCCAGGCAGGCGCACGTCGAGGCCGTAGATGGTGCTGCCGTCCACCTTGGCAGGGATGTCGCTGCGCGGCACGGGCTTGCCGATGTAGCGCAGCTGGCTGTCTGGCACCAAGGGCGCAGACGCGGGCACCGGCATGGTGGCGGCGCGGGCGGCCAGCTGGCCGTAGCTGAAGCGGCGGCCGCTGGGTGTGTGCGTCACCACGCCGTCGCTCACGCTGAAGTTGGCACGGGCGCTGTCCGCCACCTCGGCCATGGCCGACGAGACCAGCATCTCGCGGGCGATGGCGCCAGCGTCGCGCAGGCGCCAGAAGTTGTTGCGCGTGACGCTGGAGCCCACGGTGTTGATGGCCACGCCCACGGGCGCCGGGCTCGCCAGCGAGGGCAGCGCGGGCACGAACTTGACCCGCGCGGGGTTGACCATCAGGTCCTCGCACAGCACCTGCCCGAGGCCGCTGAAGGAACCCTGCCCCATCTCGGACGCGCCGATGGCCAGGGTGATGCCGTCGTCACTGCCGACGGTGAGCCAGGTGTTGACTGCCGTCGAGATGGCGGCCTCGGCCCCACGGGGGAGGCAAAAGCCCAAGGTGAGGCCGCCGGTGACGGCCAGGAATTCACGGCGCTGCAAGGCTGAGTTCATGGTGTGCTCCTTGCTCACAGCCCGGCCACGGCCTGCTTGATGCGCTGATAGGTGCCGCAGACGCAGAGGTTGTTCACCTCGCTGGCGATCTCGCTGCCATGGTGGCCCGCCTTCATCGCGCCGGCCACGCTCATCAACATGCCGCTCTGGCAGAAGCCGCACTGCGGCACCTGGTGGGCGATCCAGGCCTTTTGCGCCGGGTGGCTGCGGTCGGCAGAGAGGCCCTCGATGGTGGTGATCTTCTTGCCGGCGGCGGACGAGACGTCGATGTCGCAGCTCTTCTGCGGCTCGCCATTGACCCAGACCGTGCAGGCCCCGCAGACCTCGATGCCGCAGCCGTACTTGGTGCCGGTGAGGCCCAGCACGTCGCGCAGCACCCACGGCAGGGGCATGTTGGAGGACGAGACGGTGACGGGGCGGTCCTGCCCGTTCACGTTCAACACATAGTTCGGCATGCTGGTTCTCCGGCTGGCGTACGATTTCTAACAAATGCACAAATTGCGCATTTCACTTTGCGCGTCCAGAATGGGCCTGTCAAATGGCAGAACGTGATGAGTTGTTACTGGCGGCTTTGGACTCCCTGCTCGCGCCTCTGGCCCAGCTGTGCGTGGCGCATGGGCTGCGGGCCGACGTGCTGGAGGAGCGGCTGCGCCTGGCCGTCGTCCAGGCCGCGCGCCAGGCGGCTGGCACCAGCGGAGCACGTGACGTGAGCCGCATCGCCGTGGCCACCGGGCTGAGCCGGCGCGAGGTGGCGCGGCTGAGCGAGCTCGGCGCGGCCCGGGCCGCCACCAAGCCCTCGCCCGTCGAGGAGATTCAAGCCCGCTGGCTCACGCGCAAGCGCCTGCAGGACGCTGACGGCCAGCCCCGCGCGCTGCCACGCGCCGGCAAGGCCCCGAGCTTTGAAGCCTTGGCACAGTCGGTTACCCGACACGTACACCCGCGCAGCCTGCTTGAGGAGATGCTCCGCCTGGGCCTGGTTCGGCTCGATGCGGACGACACCGTGTACCTGCTGCAAGACAACGTGGCCCCCACGCAAGACGACGCGCGGCTCTACGGCTTTCTCGGCGCCAACGTGGCCGACCACCTCGCCGCTGCCGCTGAGAACGTCGTGCATCGCGACCGCCGGCACGTCGAGCAAGCCATCTTTGCCGATGAGCTGAGCGCCAAGTCCGCCCAGGCCATCAACACCCGGGTGCGCGAGCTGTGGAGCCAGCTCCGCGCCGACCTCATCCCCGACATCGAAGCCCTGATCGAAGCCGACAAAGCCGGCCAGCAGCCCACGCACGAGCGCGTGCGCATCGGCCTCTACACCTACAACACGACCGAACCCACGACTGAACCGGAAACTCCCGATGAAGCCTGAACGCACCCCCCTCAGCCGCCGCCATCTCCTGCTCGCCCTCACTGGCAGCGCCACCCTGGTTGCCTGCGGCGGAGGCGGCTCTGAATCACCTGCCGCCACTGCTGCCGAGGCCGCCCCAGACACCGGCCCTACCGCACGCATCCTGGGCGTAGGCACCGGCGGCACCGGCCGCTACAGCTATGTGGAAGCCGCCTTTGCCGCCGTGCAGCCACTCACCGTGGGCAGCGTGACCGTGGACACCACGGGCGCCACCATCGTGGACGGCGCCGGCCAGCCCGTGCCGCAGCACGAGCTGGAGCTGGGCATGCGCGCCCGCGTCAGCGGCGGCCCTATCGCGGCCGGCCACTTGCACGCGACGTCCATCGAGGTGGACGCCCAGCTGATCGGGCCGGCGCACTGGCTCGATGCCAACCGCCTCGTGGTGTTGGGGCAAACGGTGCTGCTCACCAGCGGCACGGTGCGTGCCGCAACTGCGCAAGACGCGAGCGTGCGCGTCTGGGGTGAGCTGGACCCCGAACGCGGCCTGGTGGTGGCCACCCGCATTGACACCCAGACCGCCGCCGGCCCGATGCTGCGCGGCGTCGTTTCCGCCATAGCCCCCACTCAGCAGACCGTGAGCGTGGGCACCCTGGTGCTGCACGTGGCGGGGCCGCTGCCGGCAGACGTCGCCATCGGCGCACGCATCCGCGCCCAGTTGGGTGCCCAGCTGGCCGCCAACGACTGGGAATGCCCACAGCTGCGCCCGGACGCCACCCGCCCCCCTGAGGGCGCCGACACCGAGCTGGCCGGCCGCGTTGCCGATCTGAGCATGCTGGCCGATGGCCCGCGCTTCAGCCTCGACGGCGTGCCGGTGGACGCCTCGCAAGCGCGCATCACCAACCCCAGCGCACTCGCCTCCGGCGCCCACGCCGAGGTGAAAGGGCGGATGCGCAATGGCGTGCTGGTGGCCCGCACGCTGGAGCTGGAGGCGCCCGAACCCATCGAGCTGAGCGGCCGCGTGACGCGCCTTGACCCCATCACCCAGACCCTGACCGTGAATGGCCGCAGCGTGCGCTGGAACGCCAGCACTGTGTTTGGTGGCCGGCCAGCTGCCAGCCTGCGCGTGGGCCGCGAGGTCGAGATTCGCGCGCTGCCCGACGCCAGTGGCAGCGTGCTGCTGGCGCGCAGGATTGACGTGCGCTGAATCTCCGCCGGCCGGCCTAATATGGCCGGATGAAGATCACATTCCTCGGCGCAGCCGACTCCGTTACCGGCTCCAAGCACCTCGTGCAGTTTGGTGAGCAGCGCCTGCTGCTCGACTGCGGCATGTTCCAGGGCTTCAAGGCGCTTCGCGAGCGCAACTGGCTCCCGCTCGGAGCGCCGGCCACTCAGCTGGACGCCGTGCTGCTCTCGCACGCCCACCTGGACCACAGCGGCTACCTGCCGGCGCTCAAGCGCCAGGGGTTCAAGGGCCCGATCTATGGCACGGCCGCCACGCGCGACCTGTGCGAGGTGCTGCTGACCGACGGCGCCCACCTGCAGGAAGAAGACGCCCGCCGCGCCAACCGCGACAAGACCAGCCGGCACGAGAAGGCCCTACCGCTCTACACCGTGCGTGAGGTGGAGGCGACCATGAAAGCCTTCCGCGCGGTGCCGCGCGACGGCAAGCTGCAGCTAGGCAGCACGGCCGTGCGCTTCACGCCGGGAGGGCATTTGCTGGGGGCCAGCTCCATCCACGTCAGCAACGCAGGGCGCAGCTTGCTGTTCTCGGGCGACATCGGCCGCGTGAACGACCTGCTGCTGCCCACGCCCCAGGTGCCACCGGCGGCCGACGTGGTCTTGATCGAATCCACCTACGGCAACCGCCTGCACCCGCCCGAGGACGTGCAGGCCCGGCTCGCGCAGATCCTGCGCAGCACCTTGAAGCGCGGCGGCTCGGTGCTGCTGCCGAGCTTTGCGGTGGGCCGCGCGCAGGCACTGCTGCTCGTCTTGCAACGCCTGCGCAACGCGGGCGAGCTGCCGCTGGATGTGCCCATCTGGCTCGACAGCCCCATGGCCCAGCAAGCGACCGAGCTGACGCTCCGGCACGCCAAGCTGCTGCGCGTGCCGCTGCGCGAGGTGCAGGGCCTGACCGACCGCGTCCACCTCGTCACCAAACAGGCCCAGAGCCTCAAGCTCGCCGCCCAGCTCGCACAGCCGCGTGCGCGGCCCAGCATCGTCATCTCGGCCAGCGGCATGGCCACCGGTGGGCGGGTGCTCAACTACATCGAGACCCTGGCCCCGCAGTCGCGGCACGCCATCGTCTTCCCGGGCTTCCAGGTGGGCGGCAGCCGGGGCGCGCGCATGGTGGCCGGCGAGCGCGAGATCAAGCTGCACGGCCGCTTCGTGCCCGTGGCGGCCGAGGTCACGCACCTGGACGGCTTCTCGGGCCACGCCGATGCCGAGGGCCTGCTGCAGTGGCTGCGTGCCCTGCCCCGACCGCCCGAGCAGGTGTTCGTGGTGCACGGCGAGCCGGCGGCCGCCGATGCCCTGCGCAGCCGCATCCAGGACGAACTCGGCCTGCGCGTGCGCGTGCCGCAGCACGGCGAGACCGTCACGCTTTGAAGACGGCTTCAATCGTCCCGGCCGAGGTCGATTTCTCGGACCCGGCCGCGCCAGCCTCGACGGCGTTCGGCGACGTGTATCACGCCCGCGCCGGCGCCTGGGCGCAGGCACAGCAGGTCTTCATGGCCGGCAATGGCCTGCCCCAGCGCTGGCAGGGCCGCGAGCGCTTCACGGTGCTGGAGACGGGCTTTGGCCTGGGCAACAACTTCCTGGCCACCTGGGACGCCTGGCGGCAAGACCCGGCACGCAGCCAGCGCCTGCACTTCATCAGCCTGGAGCTGCACCCCCTGCGGCCGTCGGACCTGGCCCGCGCCCACGCCGCCACCGGCCCGCTGGGCGCCGAGCTGCTGGCGCAATGGCCGCCTCTCACGCCGGGGCTGCACCGCCTGAGCTTTGACGAGGGCCGGGTGGAGCTGCTGCTGGGCCTGGGCGATGCGCGCGCCCTGCTGCGCGAACTGGTGCTGCAGGCCGACGCCTTTTATCTGGACGGATTTGCCCCAGCCTGCAACCCGCAGCTATGGGACGCCTACCTCTTCAAGTCCCTCGCGCGGCTGGCCGCGCCCGGCGCCACGGCCGCCACCTGGAGCGTCGCGCGCCCGGTGCGCGACGGACTGGCGGGCAATGGCTTTGCAGTGAGCAAGGCGCCGGGCTTTGGCGGCAAGGGCGAAATGACACGCGCCGTCTTTGCGCCCCACCACCGGGCCCCGCAGTCGCCGGGCCGGGAAGCGCTGACCCGTGATGCCCGCGAAGGCATCGTGCTCGGCGCGGGGCTGGCCGGCGCTGCGTGTGCCCTGGCGCTCGCCGAGCAGGGCCTGGCCGTCACCGTGATCGACGCCCTGCCCCAGGCTGCTGGCGCCAGTTCAGGCAACCCGGCCGGGTTGTTCCACGGCACGCTCAACCCTGACGACGGGCCGCACGCCCGCTTCAACCGTGCCGCCGCGCTGGCCACGCAGGCGCTGCTGAAGCGCCTTGGCCTGCCCTGCGTGCAGCAGGGCCTGCTGCGCCTGGAGCTGGCCCGCGACCTGGCCCAGATGCAGCGGGACGCACGCGGCCTGCCGGCCGCCTACGTGCAGGCCCTGGCCGCGCCCGAAGCCAGCGCGCTGGCTGGCATCCCCCTGGCCCAAGCCGCCTGGCACTACCCCGGTGGCGGCGCCCTGGCGCCCCGCACCTATGTGGCCGCCATGCTGGGCGCCAGCGGCGCCGCGCTGCGCCTCAACACCCCCGTGGCCGCGCTGCGCCAAAGCGGCGCAGCCTGGCAGCTGTTGAGCGCCGAAGGCACCGTGCTGGCCGAGACCGGCCTGCTGGTACTGGCTGGCGGCCACGCGCAGCGCGCGCTGCTCGCCGCGATCGACCCCGCGCTGGCCGCCGAGCTCGTCACGCAGCGCGGACAGATCAGCCGCGTCGCCCCGGCACCGGCACGGCTGGGCACCGCGCTGGCGGGCGACGGCTATGCCATCGATGCCGGTCTTGCGGGCTTCTGGTGCGGCGCCACCACGCAAGACGGTGACCTGGACCCGCAGCTGCGCGCCGCCGACCATGCAGAGAACCTCGCGCGCCTGGCGCGCCTGCTGGGCCAGCCCGCGCCCACCACGGCGGCTGAAGGCCGCGTCGGCTGGCGGCTGCTGACGGCCGACCGGCTGCCCCTGATCGGCGGCCTGGCCGACCCCGCTCACCGCCCAGCGCAGCGGGCCGAGCAGGTACGCTTTCATGCGCGGCTGCCGGGCCTCGTGCTGTGCACGGCACTGGGCTCGCGCGGCATCAGCTGGGCGGCGTTGGCGGGGCAGGTTGCGGCCGCCCGCGCGCTCGGCACGCCCTGCCCGATCGAGGCCGACCTGCTCGACGCGGTCGATCCCGTGAGATATGTGGCACGGGCCGAGCGCACATTGGCGCAATACCCACACGAGACACGCGCAAACTCCTGAGCCTCATCTGCAGCCTCGGGAACACACCATCCTCGGGCCCGGGCTGCCGACGTGACCCAACAGCTGACAAGCACTCAGGAGACCTGGATGTCCAACATCTTTGGCGGTGGCGCCACGCAACGTCTGACCCTCGCTCTCGGGGCCGCGCTCATCCTCACCACGATTGGCGGCGTCATGGCGTTGAACGCCTTGCCCGACGCAGCAGGCTCCACCAAAACCTGGACCATCGCCTGCCTGGTGCTTGCCTGGGTGGCCGGCGGCGCGGCGGTGCTGACCTCGGGCGGCGGTTCTTCAGGCGGCGGCCTGGGTGGCGCCATCGAGGCGGCCGAGGCCCTGGCGCGGCTGGACCTGAGCCACAGCATCCCCGGCGGACGCAGCGGCGAGATTGGCCGCCTGCTGGACGCCCTCGAATCGACACAAGGCGAGCTGCGCAGCCTGGTGGGCAATGTGCGCTCGGCGTCCGAGAGCATCGGCACCGCCAGCTCCGAAATCGCCGTGGGCAACCAGGAGCTGTCGCAGCGCACCGAGCAAGCGGCCTCCAACCTGCAGGCCACCGCCTCCTCCATGTCTGACCTGACCGGCACCGTGCGCCAGACGGCCGACGCCGCCATGACAGCCAACCAGCTCGCCAGCTCGGCCGCCAGCGTGGCCCAGCGCGGTGGCGACGTGGTGTCGCAGGTGGTCAACACCATGGGCTCCATCAGCGAGAGCTCGCGCAAGATCAACGACATCATCGGCGTGATCGATGGCATCGCCTTCCAGACCAACATCCTGGCCTTGAATGCTGCGGTGGAAGCCGCCCGTGCCGGCGAGCAGGGCCGTGGCTTTGCCGTGGTGGCCGGTGAGGTGCGCTCCCTGGCCGGCCGCTCGGCCGACGCCGCCAAGGAGATCAAGAGCCTGATCGGCGCCAGCGTCGAGCGCGTCGAGTCCGGCACCAAGCAGGTGGAAGCCGCCGGCGCCACCATGACCGAGATCGTGGCCAGCGTGCAGCGCGTGACCGACATCATTGGCGAGATCAGCGCCGCCGCCCGCGAGCAGAGCGAGCGCATCGGCCAGGTCAACACGGCCATCATCCAGCTCGACCAGATGACCCAGCAGAACGCTGCGCTGGTGGAGGAATCCGCCGCCGCCGCCGAAAGCCTGAAGGAGCAGTCGGGCCGCATGAATGAGGCCATCTCGGTGTTCCGCGTCGGGCACCGCTAAGCCTCCGAGCACCACACCCACAGACGCCGCCGGCTCCTCGGAGCCGGCGGCGTTTTTGCTTTTCACCCCTGGCGCTTTGGGCCGGCCGGGCAGACACTTGAGGCGCAAGCGCCGTGCTGGGAGGCCGGCCGCACCCAACACAAAGACGTGGAGGTGACGTCATGGCCAGCAAGAGTCGAAGCATCGGTCAACGCATGGGCCTGGTCCTCGGGCCGGTGCTGCTGATCGCCTTGGTGGGGTCGGGGCTGGGCTGGAGGGCCCTGCTGCACGTGGGTGAGCGCACGCAGGAGGTGGTGAGCGACAGTGTCGCCACCGAACGCCTCGTCAGCGAGTGGCAGCGGCACACCGGCATCAATGTGGCTCGCGCGACGGCCATCGTCGCCAGCACCGATGCCTCGCTGGCGGCCGAACTGGCGCCCGCCATGGCCGAGACCAGCCAGGCCATCAATGCCGTTCAGAAACAGGTCGAGGCCCTGGCAAACACCGCCGAAGAAAAGCGATTGCTGGAGCGACTGGGCGGCGCCCGCAGCAGCTACCTCAAGGTCCGGGAAAAGGTGCTGGGCCTGCGCAAGAGCGGCAAGGCCGACGAGGCGCGGCAAGCCTTTGAGACCGAGTTCAAGCCCGCAGCGGCTGCCTACCTGGAGGACATGCAGGCCGTCAGCGCGCACGAGCGCAGCCAGTTCGACGCGGCGGCGGCTGACGTGGCGCGCATCAACCAGCAGGCCCGCCTTGCCCTGCTGCTGTTCTCGGTGCTGGCCATCGTCACGGGCGCCCTGCTCGGCCTGTGGCTGACGCGGTCTATTGGCCGGCCGGTCCAGAACGCTGCGCGCCTGGCCGAGGGCATCGCCACCTACGACCTGACCCAGAGCGTGCCCGCGCAGGCCGGCCCCGGCACGCGCGAAACCGACCAGTTGCTCAGCTCGCTGGACGACATGCAGAGCGCCTTCCGCAGCTTGATCACCGGCGTGCGCTCGGCTGCCGACAGCGTGGGCACCGCCAGTGCCGAGATCTCGGACGCCTCGCTCGACCTTTCGCACCGCACCGAGGTGGCTGCCTCCAGCCTCCAGCAAGCCGCCTCGGCCATCAGCGAACTCAACGACACCGTGCGCGCCACCGACCAGGCGGCCAGCAACGCCAACCGTCTGGCGGCCGAGGCGGCGGCGGTGGCCCAGCGGGGGCACGACCGCGTGAGCGCGGCCGCTGCCACCATGGACTCGATCACCGACAGCTCGCGCAAGATCAGCGACATCATTGGCGTGATCGACGGCATCGCCTTCCAGACCAATATTCTGGCGCTGAACGCCGCCGTCGAGGCCGCCCGCGCGGGCGAGCAGGGCCGTGGCTTTGCCGTGGTGGCGGGCGAGGTGCGCACGCTGGCCCAGCGGTCAGCCCAGGCCGCGCGCGAGATCAAGACCCTGATCGGCGGCAGCGTGGAGCGTGTGGCGGCGGGGTCGGAGCAGGTGCGCTCGTCGGGCGACACCATGTCCGAGCTGGTCGAGAGCGTCAGCCGCGTGGCGCAGATCATTGGCGAGATCACCCACGCCATGCACGAGCAAAGCGATCGCATCAGCCAGATCACCGCTTCGGTGGGCTTGCTGGACCGCAGCACCCAGGAGAACGCCGCCTTGGTCGAGCAGTCGGCCTCGGCCTCAGTCAGCCTGCAGCAGCAGGCGGCGAGGCTGAACGAGTCGGTGGCGGTGTTCCGGGTCTAGGGACTCGGAGGTCAGCGCCCCCGGCGCTGCCAGAGCGGCTTGCGCCCCTTGAGCTGGCGCTCAATGCCGTCGTTGAGCCGCCCGCGCAGGTCCAGCACGGCCTCAACCTCGCCGAACACGCCGGGGAAGCGCAGGTCCAGCCACAGCCACAGCGTGCACAGGCGCAGGCCTTGCTCCAGGCGGTCGAGGCGGGCGTGCTCGTCGTAGTCGTCGATGAACTCAGGCCAGCCCACCTGGCCGCGTGCGGCGTGGGCATTGATCCAGCCGCCATAGGCCTCCAGCAACACCGGCAGGCGCGTGTCCACCGGCGCCTGGGCGTAGACAAAGCGCTGCTGCAGGGTCAATGTGTTGGCGTGCCGGTCCAGCAACTCGGCCAGCTCCAGCATCTGGTCCAGCGTGGCCACGGCGAAGTGGGCGTCGTCGAGCTTGAGCTGCTCGCGGAAGATGCTGAGCACGGCGTAAAGCTTCTTCACGCCCATGCGCTGCGAGATGGTCTGCACGTGGCGCCAGTTGGGCGCCACCGGGGCCTTGAAGTCGCGCGGGGCCCGCGGCTCCTTGGGCAGCAGCTCGCGCAGCAGCTTGAGGCTGCTGGCCTCGGCCTCCTTGAGCACGCTGACAAAGCCCTCGTCGTGCAGGCCGTAGCGGCCGGCGCGGCCGGCAATCTGGTGCACCTCGCTGACGGAGAGGTCGCGGTCACCGACGCCGTCGAACTTGGTCAGGGTCGAGAACAGCACGCGGCGGATGGGCAGGTTCAGGCCCATGCCGATGGCGTCCGTCGCCACCAGCACGTCGGCCGCGCCCACGGCAAAGCGCTCGGCCTCGCGGCGCCGCACCTCGGGCGGCAGCGCGCCATAGATGACGCTGACCGTGTGGCCGCCCCCTTCGCCGGATCGCGAGATCTGGTCGCGCAGCATCAGCACATCGCGCCGGCTGAAGGCCACCACCGCGTCCCCGGCCTGCAAATGCGCCATGGGCACAGGGGCCGGCATCAGCTGCACCTGCTGCTTGCGCTCGAAGACGCGGCGCTCCACCTTCTCGCCGCACAGCTGCAGCAGCCGCTCGATGGCGGGTGCCGCGTAGGCCGAGGCAATGATGATCAGCTCGCGCGCGGGCACGCCCACGATGGCCTGCGTCCAGGCCCAACCGCGCGAGTCGTCGAACAGCATCTGTGCCTCGTCGATCACGGCCACGTCGATGGCGTCGCGCGTGTTCACCATCTCGATGGTGCTGGACACGACGCGGGCGTTGTCGGCGGGCACGCTCTCCTCGCCGGTCAGCAGCGAGCAGGGCACGCCCCGGCCCACGAGGCGGTCGCGCCCCTCCAGCGCCAGCAGGCGCAGCGGCGCGAGGTAGGCCCCATCCAGCGCCTGGGCGAGCCGCTCAAACGCCGCATACGTTTTGCCGCTGTTGGGCGGCCCCAGGTAAAGCGTGACCTTGCGGCCCAGCTTGCGGGCGGTCTCGAAGCTGTCGGGGTAGCCCTGGAAGGCCAGCTCCCGGCCCAGGCGGCTGAGCTGGTCCTGCTCCTCGACCCCCTGCTCCCAGCGGTCTTGGGCGCGGGTCAGCGCCGCCAGCAGGTCGGCCAGCGGCTTGGCCACCGAGCACTCGGCCTGCAGGCGCGGCAGCAGCGAGGCGAGCTGCGCGGGGCTGCCCAGGGCCTCGCTGCGCGCCAGCAGGTGGTCCAGGTGGGTCTTGAGCGCGGGCGCGTGCTCGTAGGTCGGCGCTTGGCCCAGCGCATGCCGCAGGCTGCCCACGTCGCCATCGCGGAAGAAGGCCCACACGGGCGCGTCGTTCTGCGGCACGCGGTGCGCCAGCTCGATGCGCCAGCCCTCGTGCGCGAGCAGCAGCGGCTGCACGGCCAAGCGCGTCCAGCCCTGCGCCTCACGCCGCAAGCCCAGGGCGTCCAGCTGCGCGGCGCGCTGCTGCATCAGGCTGCGCAGCGTGGGCGCAGGCGGCGTGGCGGCCAGTTGGGCCAGCGCCGCTTGGATGTGCGCCGGCGCAATCCAGCGGCTGGGCCGCCCGCCCGCGGCCGAGCGCGAGATCTGCACCCAGCCACGTTCGTCATAGGCGGCGTCACTGCCGTCGTCCAGATCGTTCGGCGTCAGCACCTGCGGCAGCGCGTGGGCGTTCTGGCGCAGGCGCTGCCAGTCTTCAGGCGTCAGCCCGGGTGGCAGGCGGCTGGCGTGGCGGGCATGAGGGAGGTGGAAGGCGGGGGCCGCAGAAACGGGGGACTCGGACATCGTGGGGCGGATTGTCCCGGGGTTCTGGGCTTCCGCTCTCGGCTTCTAAGATCGCGCCCTTGTTTCGACCACCCTCCCCCGCCATGCCCCACATGCTGCTCATCGTCGAACCCCTGGGCCAACGCGCCGAACGTGGCCTCGAGGGCGGCAAGGACGCCTACGCCCGCATGGTGGCCTTCAGTGAAGAGCTGGCGCAAGCCGGGCTGCTGATGTCGGTGAACTCGCTGTCCAGCAGCCAGAAGCGCCTGAACAAGGCCAATGGCGCACCCGTGGTGGTGGACGGCCCCTTTGCCGAGGCCAAGGAGATGGTGGGCGGCTATTTCCTGCTCGACACCGAAGACCCCGCCGTGGCCCTGGCCTGGGCCGAGCGCTGCCCGGCGGCCGAGTGGGCCACCGTCGAGATCCGCGGCGTGGGGCCCTGCTACACCTAGGGAAACGTTGAACCCGTCCCTCACGTGCAGCGCATCCCTGCTTCGGGCGATCTGCCGTGTTGCGAATGCTCGCCATAGGAACACCTATGGCTGCGCTTCGCGCCTTGCAGCTCATCCCGAACCAGGGCGCGCTGCATCGCGGGGACCGGCTCAGCGTTTCCAGTTGTCGATCCCGCCGGCGCTGGATCGTCGTCCCTGGCAGCCACAGCAGGAGACCCCGATGCGATTCATGATCCAAGTCCGCGCCACCGTGGTGAGCGAGGTCGGTGCCCCGCCCACGGGCCCCGAGTACGCCAAGCTGTTCGAGGAGATGGGCGCCTTCCACGAAGAAATGGCGCGCGCCGGCGTGCTGCTGGACGGCGCCGGCCTGCGCCCCAGCCGCAACGGCTGGCGCCAGCGCTACCACGCCGATGGCCGGCGCGAGGTGGTGGACGGGCCCTTTGCCGAGACCAAAGAGCTGATCGCCGGCTACACCTTGATCCAGGTGCGGTCCGAGGACGAAGCCCGTGCCTGGGCCAGCCGCTTCCCGCAGCCCTTCCCGGCGATGGACTGCGAGATCGAGGTGCGGCGGCTCTATGAAGACGCCGACTTCGCTCCCGGCGGCGACATGGCCCTGCGCTAGGAGGTGGCCATGCACGCACAAGTGACGATCACCCTCCCCTGCAAGGATCTGGCGGCCAGCAAGGCCTTCTATGCAGCGCTGGGCTACAGCTTCGACCCCAGCGCCGCGAGCCCCGTCAGTGAGCTCCTGACCCTCGGGCCCGGCGCGCAGCTGATGCTGCTCAGCGTCGAGGTGGCCCAGAGCCTGACCACCAAGACCGTGGTGGACGCCAAGGTGGCGACCGAGTCCTGGGTCACGCTCAGCTGCGACAGCCCCGAGGCCCTGGCCGACTTGATCGCCAAGGCCCGCGCGGCGGGCGCGGAGTCAGACCCTGAGCCCTGCGACGAAGGCTTTTGCGTGGCGCAAGGCTTTGCCGACCCTGACGGCCACCACTGGCAGTTGGTCTACCTGCGCAGCCAGCCCGCATGAAGCCCCGTGATCGACGCTGACCTGGCCGCCAGCGTGTGGCGCACTGAGCGCAGCCGCTTGATTGGCGCCGCCGCCAAGCTGCTGCATGACCTGGACGAGGCCGAGGACTGCGCGCAAGACGCCCTGATCGCCGCCCTGGAAACCTGGCCGCGCGACGGCCAGCCCACCAACGCCGCTGCCTGGCTGATGACCACCACCCGCAACCGTGCCCTCGACCGCCTGCGCCGCCGCAGCATGCTGGCGCGCGAGCACGAGGCGCTGGCGGCCGACGACGAAGCCGCGCAAGCACACGTGACGCCCGACTTCGTGCCCGGGCTGGACCTGGCCCGCGAGCGTGCGCTGCTGGGCGACGAGCAACTGCGGCTGATCTTCATTGCCTGCCACCCCGTGCTGGCTCAGGAGGCCCAGGTGGCACTGACGCTGCGCCTGCTGGGCGGGCTGGAGACCGGTGAGATCGCGCGGGCCTTCCTGGTGCCTGAGCCCACGCTGGCCCAGCGCATCGTGCGCGCCAAGAAGGCGCTGGCCGGGCAGTCGTTCGAGCTGCCACCGCCCGAGCACTGGCCGGCGCGGCTGGATGCCGTGCTGGCGGTGGTCTACCTGATCTTCAACCAGGGCCATGCCGACGTGCGCACCGCGCTGTGCGACGAGGCGTTGCGCCTGGCGCGCCAGCTGCAGCATGTGTTGCCCGACGAGGGCGAGGTGCAGGGCCTGGCGGCGCTGCTGGAGATCCAGGCCTCGCGCCTGCCCGCACGGCTGGACGCCGAGGGCCAGCCGGTGCTGCTGCTGGAGCAAGACCGCCGCCGCTGGGACCGTCTCTTGATCCGCCGGGGTTTGGCCGCGCTAGCGCGGGCTGAGCAACTGGGCGAGCAGACTGGTGGCGCGGGGCCCTACACCCTGCAAGCGGCCATTGCCGCTTGCCACGCCCGCGCGGCGCGGGCCGATGACACCGACTGGGCCGCCATCGTGGCGGGCTATGACCGGCTGCTGGCGCTGCAGGCCTCGCCCGTGGTGGCGCTCAACCGCGCGGTGGCGCTGAGCTATGCCCAAGGTCCTGCTGCGGCCTGGCCCCTGCTGCAGGCGCTGGCCGAGGAACCCCGGCTGCGCGACTACCCCTACCTGGCCGGCGCCCAGGCCGATGTGCTGGAGCGCCTGGGCCGTCACGCCGAGGCCCGCGAGGCCTATCTGCGCGCAGCGGCTTTGTCAGACAGCCCGGTGCAGCAGCAGCTGCTGCGGGCCCGGGCTGCGAAGCTGTAGCGCGAGACTCAGGCCGCCACGCGGAAGACCGACACCGTCGTGACCAGCTGTTGAGCCTGCGTCTTCAGGCTTTCGGCACCGGCGGCGCTCTCTTCCACCAGTGCGGCGTTCTGCTGGGTGGCTTGGTCCATCTGGCCCACGGCATCGCCCACTTGCTGGATGCCACTGGTCTGCTCGGTGCTCGCGGCCGAGATCTCCGACATGATGTCGCTGACACGGCGCACCGAGGCGACGAGTTCGTCCATGGTCTTGCCCGCGCGGTCCACGAGGCCCGTGCCTTGTTCGACCTGCTCGACATTGCGGCTGATCAGCGACTTGATCTCCTTGGCGGCCTCGGCACTGCGCTGGGCCAGGGTGCGCACCTCGCCGGCCACCACGGCAAAGCCACGGCCTTGCTCACCGGCACGGGCGGCTTCCACGGCAGCGTTCAGGGCCAGGATGTTGGTCTGGAAGGCGATGCCGTCGATCACACCAATGATGTCGCCGATGCGGCGGCTGCTGTCGCTGATGCCACGCATGGTGTCCACCACCTGGCCCACCACCTCACCGCCCTGCGCGGCCACACCGGCGGCGCCTTGGGCAAGCTGGTTGGCCTGGCGCGAGTTCTCGGCGTTGTTGCGCACCGTGCTGGCCAGCTCTTCCATGGTGGCCGCCGTCTGCTGCAGCGCGCTGGCCTGCTCTTCGGTGCGTTGGCTGAGGTCGGCATTGCCGGCAGCGATCTGCGTGCTGGCCATGGACACCGACTCGGCCCCCTGGCGCACGCTGGACACCACGCTGGCCAGGCCGTCACGCATCTCGGCCATCGCGGCCAGCATGCTGGAGCGGTCGCCGTGGCTCAGCGCGATGTCGACGGTCAGGTTGCCGGCCGCAATCTCGCGCGCCACCTCGGCCGCGTACTGCGGCTCGCCGCCCAGTTGACGCATCAGCGCGCGGGTCACCCACAGGCCCAGGCTCACAGCCGCGCCCAGCGCCAGGATGGCACCCACCAGCATCACATTGCGGTTCAGCGCGCGCAGGCGGTCAGCCTCTTCGCCGCGAGAGCCCAGCAGGTTGCGTTCCTCGCCATCAAACTCGGCCTGCAAGGCCCGGAAGGCATCCATCGCTGCCTTGTCCTTGCCGCCCTTGAACTCCTTGACCAAGTCGTCCATCGTGCTCTTGCCTGCGGTCACCTGCTGGCGCTGGGCGATCAGGCCGTTGGCCACGCTGGCGAACTCGTTCTGTCTCGCGCGCATGCTCTCCAAGCGCTTTTGCTGGGCTGCGTTGTCGGAGGTCAGCTCCTTGGCTTCTTCCCAGGCTTTCTGGAAGTCCTTCTGGCCTTGGGTCCACGGCGCGAGAAAGGCCTCGTCACCCGCCACCAGATAGCCCCGCGCGCCAGTCTCCATGTTCACCATGGACTGCAGCATGCGATCGGCCGTGCTCAGCACCTTGTAGGTGTGTTGGTTCCACCGGCTGGCATCCGCCAAGCGGCTGCCGCTGACCAGCGATGTCCCCGCCACGGCCATGAAGACCAGGATCACCACACCAAAGGCCAGCATCAGGCGCTTGGCCACGGTCATCGAACTCATACACACTCCTTGAAAGTTCGTCCTCGTTCCGGGCCCCCTCGTTGGGGCCATCGGGCTGGTGGACGCATCCTAAGGCGCAGTGTCGATAGTATCAATTTTGCCGATTTTGGTTTTCGTGCATTCGGCACGCTTGCTGCTGGAACAAGCACTTACCAATGCCAAGGCCACCGCCCACGAGACCCGGCCGCGTAGCGGCGAGCACCTCAGCGTGCCTGTTTGATGGGCACCCGATCTGCGGGCTTGAGCACCTGGCCTGTGGCGCCCGCCTGCCGCCTGAAGGCGCTCCGGTAGCTGGAGGGTGACTGCCCCAGGCTGGCGACAAAGGCCTTGCGCAAGGCGACGGCCGACGCAAAGCCCGCTTCCGCGGCGACCGCCTCGATGCCCCGGTCGCTGGCCTCCAGCCAATGGCAGGCTCTGGCCACGCGGCGCTGCAACACCCATTGCCAGACGGTGGTGCCCGTCGCCTCCCGGAAGCAGCGGCTGAAGTGACGCCGGCTGAGCGCCGCCTGCGCCGCGAGCACATCCACGTCGATGGGTTGATCGAGATGGGCCTCGATCCAATCGAGCAAGGCCGCAAGGCGACCCACACGCCGCGAGTCCGGCAGCGGCGCCTCAACGAACTGCGCCTGGCCGCCTGCGCGGTGCGGCGCCACCACCAAGCGCCGCGCCACCCGGTTGGCCACGTCGGCCCCCACCCGCTGCCGCAAAAGATGCAGACAGCAATCCAGGCTTGCGGCCGTGCCCGCCGAGGTCACGATGTCGCCATCGTCCACATAGAGCACCTCGGGGTTCAGCCGCACCTGCGGAAAGCGCCGGGCGAACTCGTCCGCCCAGGCCCAGTGCGTGGTGGCCAGGCGGCCCTCCAAGAGGCCAGCCTCGGCCAGCACAAAGGCCCCCAGGCACAGCCCCACCACACGCGCGCCCCGCTCGTGGGCACGCCTCAGCGCACGCAGCACGAGCTCGGGCGGCCGCTCGGCCGGGTCACGCCAGGACGGCACGATGACCAGGCCCGCCGCCTCCAGGCTGCGCAGGCCGTGGGTGGCCTGTAGCGTGAATCCCGCCGAACTCCGCAAGGGCCCGCGCTCCTCGGCACACACCGCCACGGGCCAGCGAGGCACACCCAGATCGCGGCGGTCCTCGCCAAAGACGAGGCAAGGCACCGAGAGGTGGAAGGGGCTGATGCCATCGAAGGCAAGGACGGCAATGCGCTCGTTGGCAGACATGGCCCGATCTTATCGATGCATGTCTTTTGAGCCACTTTCAGCCTGGGCTGGTGGCTCAAAGAATGAGGCCTTCCACCCTCACCACCGGAGTCCGTCATGCCCCCAGCACCGCGCCGAGCGCTCATCGTGATCGATGTTCAGAACGAATACGTGAGTGGCCGCCTGCCCATCGAGTACCCGCCGCTGAGCGAGTCACTGCCCGCCATCGCCGCCGCCATGGACGCAGCCAGCGCGGCCGGAGTGCCGGTGGTGGTGGTGCAGCAAGACGCCCCTGGCGACTCCCCCATCTTTGCCGTCGGCTCGGCCGGCTGGCAGCTGCACGAGGTGGTGGCCTCCCGCCCCTACGACCACCTGGTGCGCAAGACCCTGCCCAGCGCCTTTGCAGGCACCGATCTGGCCGACTGGCTGGCCGAGCGGGAGGTCGACACCCTGACCGTCTGCGGCTTCATGACGCACAACTGTGATGCCTCGACCATCCTGCACGCCATGCATGCGGGCTGGTCGGTGGAGTGGCTGTCAGACGCCAGCGGCGCCCTGCCCTACGCAACCCAAGCCGGGCGCGCGACAGCGGAAGAGATCCACCGCGTGTTTGCCGTGGTCTTCCACACCCGGTTCGCTGCCGTCACCCGCACTGCAGACTGGATCGCTGCCCTGCAGGCTGGCCAGGCGCTAACACGGGGCAGCATCCTCAGCGCCAACCTGCGCGCCCGTGGTTTGGCGTGAAGGGCCGGCGCCGCAGGAACCCCCTGCATTCCGGGGCTGTCACTTGACCTGATAGAGCTTGACTGATGTGTCTACGTGTACTATCGTACTAGTACACATGGACGCAACCCACTTCGTCACCATCAACACCGGCTCGCCCGAGCCGATCTACCGCCAGCTTATCGAGCAGGTGAAGCGCCGCGTGGCGGCCGGGCAGCTCAAGGCGGGGGACGAGATTCCGTCCGTCCGCGAGCTGGCCCAGGCGCTGGCGGTGCACCCCATGACCATCTCCAAGGCCTTCTCGATGCTGGAGATGGAGGGCGTGCTGGAGCGCCGGCGCGGCCTGCCCATGGTGGTGGCGGCCCAGCACACCCGGGCGCAGCCGGCGGCATCACGCGTGGAGCTGCTGCGCCCCACGCTGGAAAAGGCCGCCGCCGAGGCCCGCCAGCTGCAGCTCGATCCCAAGCAGGCCCTGCGCCTGTTCTCCCAAATCCTTGACGAGGAGCCCCCTCAGCCATGAGTACCCAACACTTCCCGCACAGCACCACCGCGATGGCCCGCCTGGATAGCGTCTCGCTGGCCTACCCCAAGGGCCCGCAGGTCCTGCGCGACCTGACCTGGCAACTGCTGCCCGGCCAGGTGGTGGGCTTGCTGGGCCGCAATGGATCGGGCAAGACCACGCTGCTGGAAGCCCTGCTGGGCCTGCGCGACCCGCAGGCCGGCCGCATCGAGCTGTTCGGCTGCCCAGCCGCGCAGCTCAGCGACGAGGCCCGGGCCCGCATCGGCTACGTGCCGCAAAGCAGTGACCTCTTTGAGACCTTCACGCCCACACAGCTGCTGGCCTACTTCCGCAGCTTCTACCCGCGCTGGAACGAGTCCAAGGTGGAGGGGCTGATGTCGCGCTGGGACATCCCTCGTGACCAACCCATCCGCAAGCTCTCGGGCGGGCAGCAGCAGCGCCTGTCCATCATCCGCGCGCTGGCCCACGAGCCCGACCTGCTGGTGCTGGACGAGCCCGTCTCCAGCCTCGACCCCGTGGGCCGCCGCGACTTCCTGCGCGAGCTGGTGGACCAGGTGCTGGACCGCGGCACCACGGTCGTGTTCTCGACCCACATCCTGTCGGACCTGGAGCGCGTGGCCTTCAACCTCGCCTTCATGAGCGGCGGCCAGATCGCGCTGCAGGCACCGCTGGATGAGCTGCTGGAACAGGTCCAGCACCTGACCGGCACGAGCAGCGAGCTGAGTAGCCTGATGCAACGCCTGGGCGTCACGCCGCTCAAGCGCACGCCGCTGGAAGGCGGCCAGGAACGCGTGCTGGTGAAGCTGCCCCAGCCCTCTGCCCTGCCGGACCGTGTGCAAGCCAGCGCGCTGAACCTGGAAGACCTGTTCGAGGCGCTGACATGAACGCGGCGCAGGACCGCTCCAAGCAAGCTCGCCCCCACCCGGCGGGGCAGGCCGCAGCCCCGGGGGGTGCAGCCGTGAGCGCGCGGCGCCACCCCGTGCTGCAAATCCTCGCGGGTCCGTTCCGCCAGGAGGGCCGCAGTTGGAAATACGTGCTGGCCTTTGCGGTGCTGGCCACCATCGCGCTGGTAGTGATGGCACCGCATGGCCGCGACAAGGTGTCCATGATCATGGCCATGGTCTGGTGTGTCGTGCTGTTCGGCTGGCTGGTGATGTCCATCCTGCGCCAGAACCACCCGTTTGCCGCCAGGCTGGTGCCGGGCCACGTGCGGCGGCTCAAGCGTGTGCTGCTGGGCGCTTGGGCCACCGCGACCTTGCTCGTGCTGGGCGGCCTGGTCTTTGCCACCGGCTTGAATCCCTGGGCGCTGGCGCTGGCGGCGGGCGCGGGCTGTTGCTTCGTGGCCCTGGGCATGCGCTGGTGGCCCATCTGGATCGTGATGTGGCTGGGACCGATGCTGGTTGGACTGCCGAGCCTGAAAGCCCTCACGGGGTCGGTCGTGAGCGCCTCGGTTGCGGCATGGCAGGCGCAGCCGGAGCTGGCCACACTGGCGGGGCTTTTGCTGTCCGCCCTGCTGCTGCCCACCATGATTGGCCGGGGCGGCCATGCGCACATCACCTGGTACCAGCGGCAAACGCAGATGCGCGAGCAGATGCGCACCGGCGGCGGAGTCAAGGGGCTTGAGCAGTTTGGCCGCCTTGGCGAGAAGCTGGAGCGACCCTTTCAACGCGTCAGCGGCCTCTGGCTGGGCCGCACGCTGCGCCTGGCCCAGCCCACGGCAGCCAGCGCCATGTCACGGCTCGAGATTGCGCTGCATGGCCGTCAGCATTGGGTACGCGCCCTGATGGGCGCAGTCCTGGGCATCGCGGCGGTGGCCGCCATCTTCGGAATGCTGGGCCTCTTCACCGGCGGCAATGTCGACATGCGAGCCGCCTGGAAGGGCGGCGCAGCAGGCCTGTCCTTCGGTTTGATCAGCATCCTGCTGGCGCCGGTCACCGCCGCGGTGAACATGCTGTGGTTCACCCGGCGCGAGCAGGCGCTGCTGACCCTGTTGCCAGGTGTGCCGCAGGGCACTCAGCTCAACGGCTGGGTGCTGTGGATCCACGCCCGGCGGGTCTTGTGGATCTGGGGTCCCGGTTTGGCCGGCTTCTGGTGGCTGGCCAAGGCGGCTGAGCAGCCCGCCCTGCTGACCATGCCCTTCACCACGCTCCCCATCTTCACCCTGCTGCTGCTGCAGTCGCCCGCCCGGTTCACCGGCGGCCAGGCCGCCATGCTGCTGCCGGGCTTGGCCTGGATGGTGGCCACCGGCCTCGGGCTCGGCCTGGTCGGGACGGACCTGGTCTCGGTGGGCACGCTGTGCACCGCCAGCCTCGCGCTGACCGCCGTCCTCATCGTCTGGCGCTACCCGCGCCTGATGCACGGGCCCGTCTCACTCCCCGCCGGGCGCTGCCGCTAGCTGGGTGCTGATCGCCACGCCCACCTCCTGCAGAAAGGCCCGCACCCGGGCTGTCTGGCGCAAGTCGGGGTGGGTCAGCATCCACACGGGGGTGGACACGTCGGTCAGCGGCTCGGACACCGGCACCAGGTCGGTCTCGGTGGCTTCGATGAAGGTGGGCAACAGGGCCAGCGCCAGCCCGGTGCGGGCCATGGCCACCACCGGGTGCAGCAGGTCGATGCGCATCACCACCTGCTGGGGCGGGATGTGCTCGTGCATCCAGCGGTCATAGAAGCGGCTGCGGCTGTCGCGGTCAAAGGCAAACCAGGGGTAATCGCGGCACAGGGTGTCGATGGGCTGAATGCTTTGCGGCAGATGCGCCGCGCCGCGCTTGGCGTAGACGCGCATGAACATGCGCCCCAGCTGCCGCCCCACCAGATGCTGCGGCACCTCACGCGCCATGCGCAGCGCCACGTCGGCCGTGCGACGCGACATGTCCACCAGCTCCGAGTTCTCGCTCACCTCCACCTCGATGCCCGGGTGCTGGCGCCGAAAGGCCGCGAGCGGCTCCGGCAGCAGGTAGAGCATGGCCACAAAGGCGGTGGAGAGGCGCAGCACGCCTGAGAGCTGCAGGTCCCGCCCGACGATGCGGCGCTCCACCTCGTCCACGCCCGCCCGAATCTCCCGCGCCTGCGCCGCCGCCCATTCGCCCGCCTCGGTGGCCACATAGCCCTGGCGATGGCGCTCAAACAGCCGCGCGCCCAGCTGGGCCTCCAGCGCATCCAGCCGGCGCAGCACGGTGCTGTGCCGCACCCCCAGCAATTGCGCCGCCGCCGTGAGCGAACCGCCTTCGGCAATGGCGAGCACGTAGCGGAGGTCGTCCCAGGCCAGGGTACTCATATTTGCATCCTTGCAAATTCAATCTGCACTCAGGGGTCTGGATTGTGCATGGATGCGCACCTAGCATCCGGCTCCATGGTTCCCCCCAGCCTGCACCTCGTCCTCAGCCCAGCCCCGGGCGCTGACCCCGATCTGCGCACCCTGGCCGCCGAGCTCAGCTCAATCACCGCCCAGGAACTCGGCCTCGACGCCCGCCAGATCGTGCTGCGCGTGGTGCTGGCCGAAAGCAGCCAGTGGTTCGTCGGCGGCCGCAGCCTCGCGGCCGACGGGCGTGCCTGCTACCAGCTGCGCGTGCTGCTCGAGTCCGGCAGCGTGGGCCGCCCCCAAGCCCTGATGCGCCTCCTGCACGAGGCCCTGCGCGAGCGCCTGGGCAGCCTGCACCCCAGCAGCGGCTGCACGGTGGAGTGGGTGGCGATGTCGTTGCGCGAATCGGACCTGCAAGCCGACGCCCCGAACGACCGCGCGGCGGCCTGAGCAAACCGATCGACCAAAGAAAAACGCGACCCGATGGGTCGCGTTTTTGTTTTGGCGGAGAGGGTGGGATTGCCGTTCCTACGGAACGTCCAAGTCCGCTACGCGGCCTTGACCGAACCCTTGGGTTCTCCAATGAAAAACGCGACCCGGTGGGTCGCGTTTGGTACTGCTGGCGGAGAGGGAGGGATTCGAACCCTCGGTACGGGGATACCGTACGCCTGATTTCGAGTCAGGTACATTCGACCACTCTGCCACCTCTCCTGGATTCGGTGCGAGTGAAGCCCGCGATTCTAGCGGAAAAGCTCAGGCCTTCAGAACTTCCAGGCCGCCAAGGTAAGGACGAAGCGCTTCTGGCACCGTGATGCTGCCGTCGGCGTTCTGGTAGTTCTCCAGCACTGCCACCAAGGTGCGCCCCACCGCCAAGCCCGAGCCATTGAGGGTGTGCACGAACTCGTTCTTGCCCTGGGCGTTCTTGAAGCGGGCCTGCATGCGCCGCGCCTGGAAGGCCTCGCAGTTGGAGCAGGAGCTGATCTCGCGGTATTGGCCTTGTGCCGGCACCCACACCTCCAGGTCATAGGTCTTGGCAGCGCCAAAGCCCATGTCGCCCGTGCACAGCAGCACCACACGGTAGGGCAGCCCCAGTTTTTGCAGGATGGCCTCGGCGTGCCCGACCATTTCTTCGAGGGCAGCGTCGCTCTGTTCGGGCGCGACGATCTGGACCATTTCGACCTTGTCGAATTGGTGCTGGCGGATCATGCCGCGCGTGTCGCGCCCGGCGCTGCCGGCCTCGGAGCGGAAGCAGGGGCTGTGCGCCGTGAGCTTGAGCGGCAGGTCGCCAGCAGCCAGCACCTGCTCGCGCACGGTGTTGGTCAGCGAGATCTCGGAAGTCGAGATCAGGTACTGCTCAGGCGAATCCTCATCGCCACCGCGCAGCACCCAGAACATGTCTTCCTTGAACTTGGGCAACTGGCCCGTGCCCTCCAGCACCTCGCGGTTGACGATGTAGGGCGTGTAGCACTCGGTGTAGCCGTGCTCGGTGGTCTGCACGTCGAGCATGAACTGCGCGAGCGCGCGGTGCAGGCGGGCGACCGGCCCCTTGAGGAAGGAGAAGCGCGAGCCCGAGAGCTTGGCGCCGGTTTCGAAGTCGAGGCCCAGGGGCTCACCGAGGTCGACGTGGTCTTTGACGCTGAAGTCGAAGCTGCGCGGTGTGCCCCAGCGGCGGACTTCCACATTGCCGGTCTCGTCAGCGCCCACGGGCACGCTGCTTTGGGGCAGGTTGGGCACGCTCATCAGGCGCCCGGCGAGGTCGGCCTGGATGGCTTCCAGGCGCTCAGCGCCGGCCTTGAGTTCGTCGGCAATGCTGCCGACCTCGGCCATCAGCGCCGAGGCATCTTCACCCTTGCCCTTGGCCATGCCGATCTGCTTGGACAGGCTGTTGCGCCGGGCTTGCAGCTCCTCGGTGCGGGTCTGCACGGCCTTGCGCTCGGCCTCTAGCGCGCGGAAGTGCGCCTCGTCGAGGAAGGGCTGGGGGTTCTTGCGGGTGTTGAGCCGCGCAATGACGCTGTCGAGGTCTTTGCGCAGCAGGTTGGTGTCCAGCATTTGATGGAGTCCTAGAGAGATTCAGTTCAAGCCAGCGCGAGGCTGGCGAGGCGTCAAGCTCAAGCGTTCAAGATCGCGATGCCGCGACCTCGGCCATCGACTTGTCGCCCAGGCCCATGGGCAGCGGGAAGCGCACATGCTCCTCCACGCCCGGCAGGCTGCGCACACTGGTGGCGCCAAAGCTGCGCAGGCGGTCGATCACGGCCTGCACCAGCACGTCGGGCGCCGAGGCCCCGGCCGTGAGGCCCACGCGGGGATGGCCGTCCAGCCATTCGGCCTTGAGGTCGTCCGCCGCATCCACCATGTAGGCCGGCGTGCCCAGGCGCTCGGCCAGTTCGCGCAGGCGGTTGCTGTTGGACGAGGTCGGGCTGCCCACCACCACCACCACGTCCACCTGCGGCGCCAGCAGCTTGACGGCGTCCTGCCGGTTCTGCGTGGCGTAGCAGATGTCCTGCTGCTTGGGCTCGCGCACCAGCGGGAAGTGCTGCTTGACGGCGGCCAGGATGTCGCGCGTGTCGTCCACCGAGAGCGTGGTCTGCGTGACGACGGCCACCTTGCTCGGATCGGCAATGCGCACCTTGGCCACGTCCTCGACGTCTTCCACCAGATGGATGCCATCGGTGAGCTGGCCCATGGTGCCTTCGACCTCGGGGTGGCCCTTGTGGCCGATCATGATGAACTCGTAGCCCTCGCGGTGCAGCTTGGCCACCTCGACGTGGACCTTGGTGACGAGCGGGCAGGTGGCGTCAAAGACCTGGAAGCCCCGCGCCTGTGCCTCGCGCCGCACCTCCTGGCTCACACCGTGGGCGCTGAAGACCAGCGTGGCACCGGCGGGCACCTCGGCCAGGTCCTCGATGAAGATGGCGCCGCGCGCCTTGAGGTCGTTCACCACATAGGTGTTGTGCACGATCTCGTGGCGCACATAGATCGGGGCGCCGAACTTCAGCAACGCGCGCTCGACGATCTCGATGGCGCGGTCCACCCCGGCGCAAAAGCCACGCGGCTCGGCGAGCAGGATGTCGTCAATCTGGACTGGCATCACAGCACTCCGATCAGTTGGACCTCAAAGCGCACGGGCTGGCCAGCGAGCGGGTGGTTGAAGTCGAAAAGCACGGCCGTCTCGCCCAGCTCGCGCACCACGCCGGCATAGCCGCCCTGCCCGTCCGGGCCGGGGAACTGCACCACGTCGCCGACCGTGTAGGCCTCGTCGGGGTCGCCCAGCTCGCGCAGCAGGCTGAGCTTGAGCCATTGCATCAGCTCGGGGTTGTGCTCGCCAAAGGCCTCGCCGGCGGCGAGATCGAAGCTGGTGCGGCTGCCCTCTTCCAGCCCCATCAGGCGCTGCTCCAGCGCGGGCGATAGCTGGCCTGCGCCCATCGACAGCGTGGCCGGCTTGTCGTTGAAGGTGTTCACCAGGTCGTCCCCGTCGGGGCCGCAAAGGCGGTAATGCAGGGTCAGAAACGACCCCGCTTGCACGGGATTCATGGGGGAAAAAGAGAGCGAATAGACTGCGGCGGATTCTATGCGGCTGCTTGATTTGCCCCCCGATGCGCGCCCGCGCGAGAAGCTCCTGGCCCGGGGGCCGAGCGCGCTGGCCGACGCCGAACTGCTGGCCCTGCTGCTGCGCACCGGGTTGCCGGGGCAGTCGGTCGTGGCGCTCGCGCAAAGTCTGCTCGACACCTTTGGCGGTTGGCGCGGCCTGCTGGCCGCCAGCGTGAAGGACCTGGGCAAGGTCAAGGGCCTGGGGCCGGCCAAGCGTGCCGAGATCGCGGCGGTGCTGGAGATTGCCCGGCGCACCCTGGCCCAGCAACTGGCCGAGCGGCCGGTGCTGAGCGAGCCGCAAGCGGCTCGGCAGTTCCTGCAGCTCAAGCTCGGGCACCTGGGCCACGAGGTGTTTGCCGTGCTCTTCCTGGACGCGCAGTTGCGCCTGATCCAGCTGGAAGAAATGTTTCGCGGCACGCTCACGGCCACCGCCGTCTACCCGCGCGAGGTGGCCAAGCGCGCGCTGGAGTTGGGCGCCTCGGCCGTGATGCTGGCGCACAACCACCCCAGCGGCGTGGCCGAGCCCTCGCGGGCGGACGAGTTGCTGACCCAGCACCTGATGCGCGCGCTGGCCGTGCTGGACGTGCGGGTGGTGGACCACTTCGTTGTCGGGCAGGACCAGGTGGTGTCCTTTGCAGAGCGCGGGCTGCTGTGACGCGCGTCAAGTCCCTGGCCGACCTGCAGCCGATGGCGCGCGAGCTCAAAGCCCGGCGCCTGGCCATCGAGCGGGTGCGCGAACAGCGCGAAGCCGCCGCGCGGCTGGCCGACCAGGAGCGACGGCTGTTCGAGCTGTCGGTCGGGCCTGTGGAGCCCTTGCGTCACGCGCCGCGCGTGCTGCATGAACGTGAGCTGCCGGCGCCCGAGCCTCGGCAACGCGAACTTGATGAGCGCGCCGTGCTGTTGCAGGCGCTCTCTGACGAGATCGATATTGACACTCTGCTCGACACCGACGAGACCCTGTCCTTCCGGCGCGAGGGCCTGAGCCTGGAGGTGGTGCGCAAGCTGCGGCGCGGCCACTGGGCGCTGCAGGCGCAGCTGGACCTTCACGGCCTGCGCCGCGATGCTGCGCGTGAGGCCCTGGGCCAGTTCATCAACGACAGCCAGCGGCGCGGCCTGCGCTGCGTGCGCGTCATCCATGGCAAGGGCCATGGCTCACCGGGCCGCGAGCCCGTGCTCAAGGGCCGCGTGCGACGCTGGCTGGTGCAGAAGAACGAGGTGCTGGCCTTCGTGCAGGCGCGTGCCAGTGATGGCGGCGCCGGGGCGCTGATGGTTCTGCTCGCCTAAGAATCTGTCGGCAGCCTGACGCGGGCTGCAAAGCCACGCGCCATGTGGCCGCTTGTCACACCCACTTGGCTCCTTTTCACCGACAGCGTTGGCAGCCTTGACCCCAGGGCTCGCCGAGGCATAGCCTGGGTTGCCGGCAGAGAACGCCCTGCGGCCTCCAGCCGACATCCACCCCAGCAACGCGACTCAGGCACAGAGGAGACACGAGATGGATCTGAACCAGAACCTCACAGGCGCACTCTCGGCAGGCTCATTCGCGCAAGGCAGGCGCCGGGCCACCGGGCTCGGCCTCGTCATCGGCATCCACGTGCTCGCCGTGATCGGCATCAGCGCGGCCTACATCCGGCCCACACCAACGCCCAAGCCTTCCACCGAGCTGCGGCCCAACCTGCCCATTGAGAAGCAGCCGGAGCCTGAGGCCAGGATCCTGATCGACCGGCCCAAGCTGCCGGACGTCCGAACGGCCCCCGTGGACATTCCGCAAGTCCCCGACTCGACGCCGACGGCCAACCGCCTGACCTCGACCACGTCCACTGACGTCACCGACTCAGTGGGCCGCGAGGGCCAGGACTGGGGTGGCGGCACCGCCGTGCAGCCGCCCGTCAAGAACGATCCCATCACCCAAATCCGCAACCCGGGCGCCATCTGCGTGAGCATGCCCAAGCCCGAGGTGCCGGTGCTGGCCTGGTCGGGTGACGCCATCGTGCACGCCGTGGCCACGGTGCGCAGCGGGCGGGTGGTGGGCACGGAGCTGAGCATGGCCGGCGCCGCGCTGGATGCGCGCAGCAAGCGCGCGCTCAAGCAGGCGGTGGAGGCGGCGCTGGCGGGCTACCACTGCCCGGGCGACCATCAATTCCAGCAGGACTTCGCGTTCCGACTCGAATAACGCCTCAAGCGCCGACGTTGCGCATCCAGTCGGCGGTGCCCGCAAAGGCCTCGGCGAGGCGCGCTTGCAGCGCCTCGCTGACCTGGCACTCGCGCATGGCCTGGGCCATGCAGGCCAGCCACTCGTCGCGCTCCGCAATGCCGATGCGAAACGGCAGATGCCGAGCCCGCAGGCGCGGGTGGCCAAAGCGTTCGATGTAGTGGTTGGGCCCGCCCAGCCAGCCGCACAGGAACCAAAACAACTTGTCGCGCGCGCTGTCCAGGCTGTCGCCATGCACGGCACGCAGCCGCGTGTAGGCCGGCTCCAGGTCCATCAGGTCGTAGAAGCGGTCCACCAGCTCGCGCACGCGCGGCTCGCCGCCGAGCGCTTCAAACGCGGTGATAGGAACGGCGTCCTCAGTCACGATCCAGCGATGGGGAGAGCGTTCAGCCCAGCAGCTTGCCGGCCACGGCCTTGAGGGCCTGGGCGGCCTCGGAGCCGGGGTAGTGCTCCATCAACAGCTGGCGCTTGAGCACGGCCTGGCGCACGGCCTGGTCGGCCCGCACCTCGCCGATGAGTTCGAGCTTGAAGCCCTGGCCCGGCGCGGCAGCGGTGTAGCGGGCCAGCACCTGCTGCAGTTGCGCGCAGATCAGCTTGCCCTCGCCCACACGGTTGGCCTGGTTGATGACGAGGCCGACATGGCGGCGCTCCTGCTGAGTCGCCAGCACCTTGATGGTGGCGTAGGCATCGGTCAGCGAGGTGGGCTCGGGCGTGGCCACCACGAGCACGTCTGACGCCAGCGAGACGGCAAACAGCACCACGTCGGAGATGCCAGCACCGGTGTCGATCAGCACCCAGTCAAAGCGCGGCTTGATGGCGTCGAGGATCTTGAGCAGCTTGTCCCGCACGTCAGGGGTGAGGCGCGAGTATTCGACCAAGCCCGAGCCCGCCAACAGCACCGAGAAGCCGCCCGGCGCGGGCAGGATGGCTTGGTCCAGCGTGCATTTGTCGGTGAAGACGTCATGCAGCGTGAGCTTGGGGTGCAGGTTGAGCACCACGTCAAGGTTGGCCAGCCCCAAGTCGGCATCCAGCACCAGCACCTTCTGCCCCCGTGCGGCCAGCGCTGCGGCAAGGTTGGCCGAAACGAAGGTCTTGCCCACCCCGCCCTTGCCGCTGGTGATGGCGACCGTGCGGGCGCCCGTTGCCGATGTGTTCATGCGGATTCTTCCTGCAGCAAGGAGAAGAGCATGCCCTTCTCCTCGGCGGTGACGAGGGTGTCGATCTGGGGCTCCAGACAAGCGCGGTTGCGGCCCTCGGCCTTGGCGCGGTACAGCTGACGATCAGCGCGCTCCAGCCACAACAGGGTCGACGAGCGTACCCACTGCGGCGCAAAGGCGCCCCCGAGACTGACGGTGACGGCGAGTTGCTGGCCGTTGCCGATGTCCACCTGGCGCGCTTCAACGCGGGTGCGGATGCGCTCGGCCACCACAGCCCCCAGGTGCGCCTGGCAGCTGGGCAGGATGATGGCGAACTCCTCGCCCCCAACGCGGGCCACCAGGTCCATGGGGCGCACAGCCTGGTTCACGGCTTCGGCCACGGCCTTGATGACCAGGTCGCCGGCGCCATGACCATAGGTGTCGTTGACGGCCTTGAAGTGGTCGATGTCCAGGGACAGCAGCAGGGCCGGCTCGCCGGAGCGGGCCACGCGGTCCACCTCCCGGGCTAGCGCCATCTCAAAGCTGCGTCGGTTGACCAGGCCCGTCAGGGCGTCGCGGCTGGAGAGGTCGCACAGGGCGTCCAGCACCGCCTGCAGCCAGGCCTGGGAGTGCGGCGGCGCATCGGGCAGCAAGGCTCCGGCCTGCTGCAGCAACTGTAGCGCGGGCTCCAGGCGCAGGGCGCGTGGGTCGATGGGAGGCGTCGGCGTGTCCAAGAGGCGGGTCAGTGGTGCCGTGAGCGTCAATGTGGCGAGGTCAGTCTAGCAGTGGGCCTGGCGCCACCAGGGGCGGAAACCGCACCTGTTGTTCGTGCTGTTTTCACTATGCGCCCCCGGAATGCGCCGGCAAACTGACCCGAGGTGCAGCAAACTGGGTGGCTCTAAGGTGCGCCTCAGCGCCCTGCGCCCTTCCTTCCGCTCGCCATGGCTTTGATCGACGATCCGCTAGAACACGAATTCAGCTTCTCCAAGGGCGACTTCGACCGTGTCCGCGAGTTGATCTATCGGCACGCCGGCATCAGCCTGCACGACGGCAAGCAGGCCATGGTCTACAGCCGCCTCTCGCGCCGCCTGCGCGAGACCGGCCACGCCAGTTTTGCCGCCTACCTGCAAGCGCTGGAGAGCCAGGGCGGCCAGAGCGAGTGGCAGGAGTTCGTCAACTGCCTGACCACCAACCTGACCTCGTTCTTCCGGGAAGACCACCACTTCGTGGCCCTCAAGGACGACGTCAAGGTCATCAACAGCCGCCCGCTACGCATCTGGTGCTGCGCGGCCTCGACCGGCGAGGAGCCCTACTCCATCGCCATCACCTGCAGTGAGGCGCTGGGCGGTGCGACCCAGTTCCAGATGATCGCCTCCGACATCGACACCAATGTGCTCGCCACGGCCCGGCGCGGCGTCTACAGCGTCGATGCGCGCGGCCTGAGCCCCGAGCGCCTGCGCAACAACTTCTTGCGCGGCACTGGCGCCAACGCAGGCAAGATGAAGGTCAAGCCCGAGCTGCAACGCTGCATCGAGTTCAAGCCGCTGAATCTGATGGACCAGCAATGGCAACTGGGCGAGCCCTTCCACATCGTCTTTTGCCGGAATGTGATGATCTATTTCGACGCCCCCACCCAGCGCAAGGTGCTGGAGCGGATCCATCGCGTCCTGCGCCCCGGCGGCCTGCTCTTCGTAGGCCACTCGGAGAACTTCACCGAGTCACGCGACCTCTTCAAGTTGCGGGGCAAGACCATCTACGAGCGCGTGTGACAGCATGAGCAGTCTTCCCTCATCCGCCGCCGTCGGCGCCGCCACCGCCACCGCGCAGGCCTGGGTCGCCCGACTCAAGACCGTCCCGCGCAAGTCGGGCGAGGCCTCCTTCTTCTACTACGACGCCCACTTCAAGAACGCGGCCGTCAAGATCCTGCCCGGTGAGTACTTCGTGGACGGGGAGGACCTGCTGGTCCAGACCACGTTGGGCTCCTGCATCGCGGCCTGCCTGTGGGACCGGGTGGCCAAGGTGGGCGGCATGAACCACTTCATGCTGCCCGAAGGGGCCGGCGATTCGGGCCGCTACGGCTCGTTCGCGATGGAACTCTTGATCAACGAAATGATGAAGCGTGGCGCCAACAAGGGCCGCATGGAAGCCAAGATCTTCGGCGGCGGCGCCGTGATCTCGGGCATGAACACCATCAACGTCGGTGAGCGCAACACCAACTTCGTCATCGACTACCTGAAGACCGAACGCATCCCCATCGTCTCCAAGGACGTGATGGATGTGTACCCGCGCAAGGTGTGCTTCCTGCCTGCCAGTGGCAAGGCCATGGTGAAGCGACTTGCTCCGACCAACACCGACGCACTGATCCAGCAGGACCGCGCGGCCATCCAAAAGGTGCAGCCCGTGGCCTCTCAAGGTGGTTCGATCGACCTGTTCTGAGCTGGGGAGACAGGCATGCCAAAGACACGTGTGGTGGTGGTGGACGATTCGGCCCTCGTCCGCTCCATCCTGACCGAGATCATCAACAAGCAGACGGACATGGAGTGCGTGGGCGCGGCAGCCGACCCGCTGATCGCGCGCGAAATGATCCGCAACCTCAACCCCGACGTCATCACCCTCGACGTGGAAATGCCGCGCATGGACGGGCTGGACTTCCTGTCGCGCCTGATGCGCCTGCGGCCGATGCCGGTGGTGATGGTGTCCACCCTGACCGAGCGCGGCGCCGAGGTGACGCTCAAGGCCCTGGAACTGGGCGCCATCGACTTCGTCGCCAAACCCAAGATCGGCGTGGCCGATGGCATGCGCCAGCTTGCGCAGGACATCACCGACAAGATCCGCATCGCCGCCAAGGCGCAGATCCGCCGCGCCCATGCGGCGCCCGCCCCAGCGCCCGGCGCCCCGGCCGCACCGGCTCCGGCGCCGGTCTCCATCGCCAGCCTGGGGCGGATGTCCACCGAGAAGATCATCTTCATCGGTGCCTCCACTGGCGGCACCGAGGCCACCAAGGACGTGCTCGTCAACCTGCCGGCCGACTGCCCGGCCGTGGTCATCACCCAGCACATGCCACCGGGCTTCACGCGCAGCTATGCGGCGCGCCTGGACGGCCTGTGCCGCATCCGCGTCAAGGAAGCCGAAGACGGCGAGCGCATCCTGCCCGGCCACGGCTACATCGCGCCGGGCGGCTTTCACCTCAGCGTGGAGCGCAGCGGCGCCAACTACGTGGCCCGCGTGCAGGACGGTGACCCGATCAACCGCCACAAGCCGTCGGTCGAGGCCCTGTTCCTCTCGGCCGCCAAGATCGTGGGGCCCAACGCCATCGGCATCATGCTGACCGGCATGGGCGCCGACGGTGCCAAGGCCATGAAGGTGATGAAGGACGCCGGCGCCTACAACTACGTGCAGGACGAGGCCTCGTGCGTCGTCTTTGGCATGCCGCGTGAGGCCATCAATGCCGGCGCGGCCGATGAAGTGCTGCCGTTGTCGCAGATTGCCGGCCGCGTGCTGGACCGCCTGCGCGCCACCTCGGGCATCTCGCTGAACCGCGTCTGAGGCTCAGAGAAAGAGCTGCTGCAGCTCACTGAGGAAGTCAAAGCCACGCGGCGTGGCTTGCAGGCGCGCGGCGTCGTCTTCCAGCAGGCCCCGCTGACGCGCGGCCGTCAGCCCCTCGCGCAGCGCTGAGAGCGGCAGCCCCGTGCGCTCGGCGAAGCTCACGAGCGGCACCCCCTCTTTCAGGCGCAGCGCATTGAGCATGAACTCGAACGGCAGCTCCTTGCGCGCCACTTCGTGTTCATTGCTGACCGCCTGCCCCTGCCCGGCCTGCGCCATATAGGCGGCGGGCTCGCGCCAGCGCACCTGGCGCAGCACGCGGTGCGGGAAGGACAGCTTGCTGTGCGCCCCGGCGCCGATGCCGAGGTAGTCCCCAAACTGCCAGTAGTTGAGGTTGTGCTGGCAGCGGTGCCCAGGCCGTGCATAGGCCGAGACCTCGTAGCGCGCCAGGCCGGCGCCGCCGGTGCGCTCGGTCAGCAGGTCGAGCATGTCGCTGGCGAGGTCAGCGTCGGGCAGGCCTTGCGGCGGGCTCGACGCAAAGCGGGTGTTGGGCTCGATGGTCAGGTGGTAGATCGACAGGTGGGGCGGCGCAAAGCTGAGCGCCGTGTCCACCTCGGCTTCCAAGTGGCTCAGGCTCTGCCCGGGCAGCGCGTACATCAGGTCGATGTTGAAGGTCTCGAACGCCTGCGCCGCCTCAGCCAGCGCCTCACGCGCCTGCGCCGCGCTGTGCACGCGGCCGAGCGCCTTCAACTGCGCATCGTCAAAACTCTGCACGCCCACCGACAGCCGCGTGACGCCGGCCGCCCGAAAGCCGGCAAAGCGCTCGCGCTCGAAGGTGCCGGGGTTGGCCTCCAACGTGATCTCGCAGCCAGGTTCCAGGGGCAGCCGGGCGCGGATGTCGGAAATCAGCTGCGAGATCGCTTCGGGGTCGAAGAGACTGGGCGTGCCGCCGCCGATGAAGACGCTGACCACCGGCCGGCCCCAGATCAGGGGCAATGCGGCTTCCAGGTCGAGGCGCAGGGCCTGCAGGTAGGCCGCCGAGGTGTCAGCGCTCAAGCCACCAGCCGCCTCGTGCGAGTTGAAGTCGCAGTAGGGGCATTTGCGCAGGCACCAGGGCAGGTGCACGTACAGCGCGAGTGGTGGCAGGGCAGGCAGGTGCAGCGTGCCCGGCCGCATCAGGTGTAGTAGGTCAGCCATGGTGCCGGGCCGCCCCAAACCATGGCTGCGCCCCCCCGGGGGGCAGCCCGCAACGCGGGCGTGGGGGCATCACGTCAGCCAAGACCCCAGGCCTCACGGAACTGGGCCAGCAACTGCGCGGCGGCCAGCGCGCGGTGGCTGTGCTGGTTCTTGGTCGCGGCGTCCAACTGCGCAACGGTGGCGCCCAGGGCGTCGATGTACATCAAGGGGTCGTAGCCAAAGCCGCCCTCGCCCGTCAGCTCATGCAGGATGCGCCCCTGCCAGCGGCCCATGGCGATCAGGGGCTCGGGGTCGGTGCTGCTCCGCACGGCCACCAGGGCGCAGACAAAGCGGGCTTCACGCGCATCGATGCGCGCCATCTCACGCAACAGCCGCTCGTTGTTGGCCGCATCACTCTTGGCGCCACCGGCGTCGGCTGCATACCGGGCCGAGCGCACGCCCGGCGCGCCACCCAGCGCCGTGACGCTGATGCCGGAGTCGTCAGCCAGCGCCGGCAAGCCACTCAACTGCGCCGCATGCCGCGCCTTGGCCAGCGCGTTCTCAACGAAGCTGTCGAAGGGCTCCTCAGCCTCGGGGATGCCGAGCGCCCCTTGGTTCACAAGCTCGATGCCAAGCGGGGCAAACAGCGTTTGCAGCTCGGCCAGCTTCTTGGCGTTGTTGGAGGCGAGGACGAGACGCATGTCGCTCAGGCTGCCGCCTGCAGGGCCGTGAGTTCGCGAATGCCCTTGGCCGCGAGGTCCAGCAATTGGGTCATCTCGTCACGGCTGAAGGACGCGCCCTCGGCCGTACCCTGCACTTCAACAAAACCGCCTCGGCCGGTCATCACGACGTTCATGTCGGTGTCGCAGGCCGAGTCCTCGGTGTACTCAAGGTCCAGCAGCGGTGTGCCTTGCACGATGCCAACCGACACGGCTCCTACGGAGTCCAGCAAGGGCGAGGCGCTGATCTTGCCGTCCGCCAGCAGCTTGGCCACGGCATCGCGGGCGGCCACGTAGGCGCCGGTGATGGCGGCGGTGCGCGTGCCGCCGTCGGCTTGCAGCACATCGCAATCCAGGGTCAGCGTGCGTTCGCCCAGCTTGGCCAGGTCGAACACGCAGCGCAGCGAGCGGCCGATCAGGCGTTGGATCTCCTGCGTGCGGCCGGACTGCTTGCCCTTGGCGGCCTCGCGGTCGCCACGGGTGTGGGTGGCGCGCGGCAGCATGCCGTACTCGGCCGTGACCCAGCCCTCGCCCGAGCCACGCTTGTGCGGGGGCACGCGCTCCTCGACCGAGGCAGTGCACAGCACCTTGGTGTTGCCAAACTCGACCAGCACCGAACCCTCGGCGTGGATGGTGTAGTTGCGGGTGATGCGGACGGGGCGCAGGGCGTCCGCCGCACGGCCTGAGCTGCGCGTGAAGGTGCTCATCAGGGGGCTTTCAGTTCCGCCGGCTGCCGCGGCCGGACTGGCGGATTTTTTCGTTGATCTCGGCCACGGAACGATCGATCTCTTCGTCGTCCATCGAGGCTACTTCGGCTTCCAGTGCGCCGTGGATGGTGGAGGCATAGCCCGAGTTGAGCAGCGCCTGCGTGGTGTCGCCGGCGGGCTCTTCCTCGCTCTCCCACTCCACAGTCAGCGCCGTGACGTTGTCGCAGCGCGCACCACCGCGCCGCAGCGCCACTTCGACCATCTCGGCCACCGCCTCGGAAATCACGTCCTTGGCGATGATGGGCGTCAGCTCGCTGTCCTCGACATTGCCCCAGAGGCCGTCGGAGCACAACAGGATGCGGTCACCGGCCTCCAGCAGGATGGGTCCCTGGCAATCGACCATCGGCCGACCCGGGCTGCCCAGGCAGGTGAAGAGCACGTTGCGATTGAAGCCCTCGACACCCATGGCCGCGCGGCCCAGGGCCTCTTGCAGCTCGGTGTAGGAGTGGTCTCGTGTGCGGGCAATCAGGCTGCCCTCACGCACCATGTAGAGCCGCGAGTCCCCGCAGTGAGCCCACCAGGCCTGGTTGCCTTGCAGCACACAGGCCACGATGGTGGTGCGGGGGGTGTCCTCCAGGCCCTTGCTGTCGGCATAGCGCAGCAGCTGGTGGTGGGCGATGACGATGGCTTCCTGCAGGAAGGCGTGGGGGTCTTCGAGCACCGGGCGCGCGTCCTGCTGGAACAGCACGGCCAGGGTCTGCAGCGCGATCTGCGCCGCGACCTCGCCCTCGGGATGTCCACCCATGCCATCGGCAAGGGCAAAGAGGCCGGCTTCGCTGGTGTAGCAATAGCCCATCCGGTCCTCGTTGGTCTCGCGGCCGCCACGGCGGCTGACCTGGAAGACGTTGAACCGCATCAATTCTCCCGGCAGGCTGCCGCGCAAGCGGGCAGCTCAGAGTCACCAGCGCACAGCGGCATCAAGCCTTGGCTCCGGACTTCAAATTTTCAAGTTGCAGCTTCAGCCGCTCGCTGAACGAGAGCTTGGTGTAGCGCCGCTCGGTCTCACGGGCCAGCTCCTTCTGCAGCGCAAACACGCTCTGCGGCCGCGCCAGCGGATCCAGCGCCATGCACCACTCGGTCACTTCGAGCAGGTTGTCGGAGTAGACATTGCGCAGGCGCGACAGGCTGAGGGACAGGCGGTCCTTCTCGATGCGTTGGGGGGCATCGTTGGGCGGGTAGCCCTGCATGCAGGCATAGATGCAGGCGCCGATGGCGTAGATGTCGGTCCAGGGGCCGAGGTTGCCATCGCGGCGGTACATCTCGGGCGCTGCAAAGCCGGGCGTGTACATCGGGCGGATGAAGTTGCCTTCCTTGCTCAGCACTTCGCGCGCGGCGCCAAAGTCGAGCAGCACGGCCTTGTTGTCGTTCGTGATGAAGATGTTGGCCGGCTTGATGTCCAGGTGCAGCATCTTGTGCTGGTGCACGATGCGCAAACCACGCAGGATCTCGTCGAAGAGGCTGCGGATGGTGGACTCGCGGAACACCTTGTCGCGCTTCAGGTCGCGCGCGGTGACGATGAAATCCTGCAGGGTGTCGCCCTGCAGGTAGTTCATCACCATGTAGACGGTCTCGTTCTCGCGCAGGAAGTTCAGCACCGAGACGACGCTGGGGTGCGAGATTTGCGCGAGCGAGCGGCCTTCTTCGAAGAAGCTCTTGAGGCCGAGGCGGTAGAGGGGTTGCTTCTCGGGCTTGACGCGTGGCGTCAGCTCGCCGGGCGACCGCTCGGCGAGGGACGAAGGAAGGTATTCCTTCAGTGCGACCAGATGGTGGTCCGGGTCTTCGGCCAGGTAGACGACCCCGAACCCTCCGGCTGCCAATCGTTTGATGATCTGGTAGCCACCCACCACCGTACCGGCGGGCAGCGGGGCCGGCTTCGGCTTGGACATAATCGCGCTTTGCTTGGCTATGAGAGCTGAATGCCAGTCTACAGCATGACGGGATACGCCAATGTCGTGGCGTCCCCCCCTAACGGCGAGGCAGATTCCTCGTCCGCGCGCCCCTCAAGCATCAGTGTCGAGATGCGTGCCGTGAACGGCCGGTTTCTCGACCTCTCGATGCGAATCCCCGAGGAGTTGCGCAGCCTCGAACCCCTGGTGCGCGACCTGGTGTCGGCGCAGTGCCGGCGCGGCAAGATCGAGGTGCGCATCAACACCCAGCGTGAGTCGGAGGCCGCCTGGCCGCAGCCGCAGACCGAGGTCCTGCAGCGCCTGGCTGGCCTGGAGGCCACCGTGCGCGCCGCCCTGCCCCAGGCCCAGGCCCTGAGCGTCCATGAGGCCCTGCAGTGGTGCCGCACGGGCAGCCAGGCGGCTGGCGAGCTCGATGGTGTCGCACTGGGAGCCGTCAAGTCTTGCCTTACTGGGCTGATGGAAGCCCGCGCCCGTGAAGGCGACAAGCTGGTGGCCATCCTGCTGGAGCGCGTGCAGCGCCTGCAGGAGCTGGCGACCGAGGCCGAACCGCTGATCCCGGCCGTGATCCAGCGCCAGCAGCAGCGCTTCCTGGAGCGCTGGAACGAAGCCCTCACCGCCGCCAGTGCCCAGGCCAATGTGACGCAGCAGGCCTTGCAGGAGCGGGCACTCAACGAGGCGGCAGCCTTTGCCATCCGCATCGACGTGGCCGAGGAGCTGAGCCGCTTGCGCGCCCACCTCGACGAGGTGAAGCGCCTGCTGGCCAAGGGCGGCGAACTGGGGAAGCGGCTCGACTTCCTGATCCAGGAATTGCACCGGGAGGCCAACACCCTGGGCTCCAAGTCGGCTGCGCTGGAACTGACCAATGTCTCGGTCGAGATGAAGGTCGCCATTGAGCAGATGCGCGAACAGGTCCAGAACATCGAGTAGAGCCCCATGGAATACCCAGGCAATCTGTTCGTGGTGGCCGCGCCCAGCGGCGCCGGCAAGTCCAGCCTCGTCAAGGCGCTGCTGGAACTGGACGCCAAGCTCAGCGTCTCGGTCTCGCACACCTCGCGCGCGCCGCGCGGGCAGGAGCAACACGGCCGCGAGTACTGGTTCGTGGGGCTCGACGAGTTCCGCGACATGGTCGCGCGCGGCGATTTCTTCGAGTGGGCCGAGGTGCATGGCAACCTGTACGGCACCTCGCGGGCGGGGATCGAGTCGCGCATGGCCCAGGGCGACGACGTCGTGCTGGAGATCGACTACCAGGGCGCCCTGCAGATCAAGCAGCTCTTTCCCTATGCGGTGCTGATCTTCGTGCTGCCGCCGAGCTGGGAAGAGCTCAAGCAGCGCCTGATCCGGCGCGGGGACACCCAGCCCGAGGTGATCGCCACCCGGATGGCCAATGCGCGCGTCGAGATCGACCAGGCCCGGCACTTCGACTTTGTGGTGGTCAATGCGGTGTTTGACTCGGCCGTGTTCGACCTGAAAGCCATCGTCCACGCACAGCGGCTAAAATACGCGGCTCAGCGCCGAAATCGCTCGGCTGTCTTTCAAGCGCTTCAGCTCGACTGAAGCGCTCCACTTGAGGTACCTCATGGCCCGCATCACCGTCGAAGACTGCCTGCAACGCATCCCCAACCGCTTCCAGCTCGTGCTGGCTGCCACCTACCGCGCTCGCATGCTGAGCCAAGGCCACAGCCCCAAGATCGAGACCAAGAACAAGCCCGGCGTGACCGCGCTGCGCGAAATCGCCGCAGGCGAAGTCGGTGTCGAGATGCTGCGCCGCGTGCCCGTCTGACGCTACTTCCCCTGACAAGGCGCCCCGGTTTGTCCGCGGGCGCCTTTTTATTGGCCTGGAGCAGATAAATTCGGGGCATGGCCCAACGCCCCTTTCCTGCCTGGCTGACACTGCCGGGTCTGCGCTCCAACCCGCAGCCGACCCAGGCAGAAGCCGCCTCGTTCGACGCCCTGGCGCCCAGCCTCAGCTACCTGAACAAGGCCGAGATCAAGCGCATCCGCGAGGCCTACCGCTTCGCCGACGAGGCCCACCTGGGCCAGACGCGCGCCAGCGGCGAGCCCTACATCACCCACCCGATCGCCGTCGCGCGCATCTGCGCCGAGTGGAAGCTCGACGCCCAGGCCATCATGGCCGCGCTGATGCACGACGTGATCGAGGACTGCGGCGTCTCCAAGGCCGAGCTGATCGAGCGCTTCGAGGCCCCCACCGCCGACCTGGTCGACGGCCTCACCAAGCTGGACAAGCTGCAGTTCTCGACCAAGGAGGAGTCGCAGGCCGAGTCCTTCCGCAAGATGCTGCTGGCGATGTCGCGCGACCTGCGTGTCATCCTCGTCAAGCTGGCCGACCGCCTGCACAACATGCGCACCATGGGCGCCATGGCGCCACAGAAGGCCCGGCGCATCGCGCGCGAGACCTTCGACATCTACGCCCCAATAGCCCACCGGCTGGGCCTGAACTCCACCTTCCGCGAACTGCAGGAGCTGTCGTTCAAATACTTCCATCCCTGGCGCTTCGAGGTGCTGACCAAGGCTGTCTCCAAGTCGCGCGGCAACCGGCGCGATCTGGTCAGCCGGATCGAAAAGGATCTGCGCGACGCCTTTGCCAAAGCCGGCCTCAAGGTCAGTGTGGAAGGGCGCGAGAAGACGATCTACTCCATCTACAACAAGATGAAGGAGAAGTCGCTGTCCTTCGCCCAGATGAGCGACATCTTCGGCTTTCGCATCCTCACCCAGGAGCAGTTGCAGTGCTACACGGCGCTCGGGGTGCTGCATCAGCTCTACAAGCCGCAGCCCGGACGCTTCAAGGACTACATCGCCGGCCCGAAGGACAACGGCTACCAGTCGCTGCACACCACCCTGATGGGCCCGCTGAACGCGCCGCTGGAGTTCCAGATCCGCACCGAGGGCATGCACCGGATTGCCGAGCAAGGCGTGGCCGCGCATTGGATCTACAAGCGCAAGAGCAAGGATGGCGAGGGCTCGACCGAGTCGGTCAGCGCGCGCTGGCTGCAGTCGCTGATCGACATCCAGGACGAGACGCGCGACGCGAGTGAGTTCCTTGAGCACGTCAAGATCGACCTCTACCCCGAGGCCATCTACGTCTTCACGCCCCGTTCGCGCATCCTGGCCCTGCCCAAGGGGGCCACGCCGGTGGACTTCGCCTACGCCATCCACTCCGACGTGGGCGAGCACTGCGTGGCCGCGCAGGTCAACGGCGAGGCCGTGCCCCTGCGGGCCGAGCTGCGCAGCGGCGACGTGGTCGAGATCGTCACCGCGCCCAATGCCCGCCCCAACCCGGCCTGGCTGAGCTTTGTGCGCACCGGGCGCGCACGCAGCAAGATCCGCCACTTCCTGAAGAACCTCGAAATCGAGGAGTCGCACGACCTGGGCGTCAAGCTGCTGGCCCAGGCCATGCGGGCCGAAGGCCTGCCCCTGCCGAGCCGCCGCCCCGAGGACACGGAGGCCGCCGCACTGTGGCAGCAACTCGCGGCCTGGGCCGGTTGCGCCAATGTCGAGCAGCTCTTCATCGACCTGGGCAGCGGCCGCAAGATCGCGTCCATCATGGCCAAGAAGCTGGCGCGCATGCTGGCTGACCAGGGCCAGCGGCCCGACGCCGTGAGCCTGACCCTGGGCCGCTTCGCCTCGGAAGGCGCTCAGGCCCATGGCCGGGTCACGCTGGACGGCAGCGAGGGCGCTTCCGTCCAGCTCGCCTCCTGCTGCCGGCCGATTCCCGGTGACGAGGTGCGTGGCTACCTGGGGCGCGGTGAAGGCCTGATCGTACACACCGCCGAATGCCAAGTGGGGCGCCGGCTCTTCCACCGTGATAGCGAGCACTGGATCCAGGTGAGCTGGGCGGAGGAGCTGACGCGCAGCTTCGAGGTCGGCGTGGGCGTGCTGCTGACCAATGGCAAGGGCGTGCTGGCCCAGGTAGCCCAGGCCGTGGCCGCCGCCGAGGCTGACATCACCCACGTGACCATGCACGACGAGGCCACGCCGCTGCGCGAGACCGCCGAGATAGACCTGCTGCTGGCCGTGCGGGACCGTCTCCATCTGGCCGAGGTGCTGCGCGTGCTGCGCCGCGCGCCTGCGGTGCAGCGTGTCTGGCGCCTCAAGCCGGCGTCGCAGTCCTCAGCCTGAAGCCTCGGGCGCCGGATAGCTGACCTCCACCACCTCGATGGTCTCGACGCCCACCGGCGTGACCAGCTTGAGCTCATCGCCCACCCTGGCCTTGAGCAGGGTCCGGGCGATGGGCGAGATCCAGCTCACCTCGCCCGCCAGGCTGTCGGACTCGTCGATGCCCTTGATGGTCACCGTGCGCTCCAGGCCGCTGGCGTCGGCGTAGGTGACCGTCGCGCCAAAGAAGATCTGCTCGCTGCCATGGTGCTGGCTCGCGTCAACCACCTCAGCGATGTCCAGCCGCTTGGTCAGGAAGCGCAGCCGCCGGTCGATCTCGCGCAGGCGCTTCTTGCCGTAGAGGTAGTCGCCATTCTCTGAACGGTCACCGTTCTTGGCTGCCCACGATACGGTCTCGACCAGCTTGGGCCGCTCCTCGTCGATCAAGTGCATGAACTCCGCGCGCAGGCGTGCGTAGCCGGCGGGCGTCATGTAGTTGCGCGTTCCCGCCGGCAGTGGCGGCAGTGCCGGGCCGTCTTCGTCGTCGTCTTGGCCCGGCGCAGGCGTGGTCTCGCGGGTGAAGGCCTTGCTCATGCTCACATTGTCGCTATGCCCCGACGCAGGCCTGCCTTCTAGAATCCAGGCATGACCCGCCTCGCCCCCCTTTGGCTGCTGCTGATTGCCAGCGCCGCCCTGGCTGCCGACCCGCCACCTGCGCCACCAACCACCCCGCGCGAGGCCCAGCGCTCGGCGGTGAGCGAGCCCAAGATCGAACAGATCGTGGTCGAAGACGACGCCGTCCGCATCGAAGAGCTGCGCGTGCGCGGCGAGACTCGCAAGGTCATCGTCAAGCAAAAGCACGGCCCCGCCCCGGCCTATGAGGTCTGGGCCCCCGAAACCAGCCGCGCCTCGGCGGGCGGCAGCGAACAAAACCTCACCGCCGGACGTCGCGTCTGGCGCGTGCTGGACTTTTGAGAGCTTGAGAGTCTTTCATCCATGCCCGCCTTGCTCGCCAAAACGCCCTCGCCCGTCGTTGCAAATGCTCGCCATAGCCCAAGCTATGGCTGTGCTTTGCGCCTAGTACGAGGGCGTTTTGACGCGCCTTTCGAGCACGTCTGAAAAACTCTCAAACTCTGAACCCTGCGGTCACCCTGACCGCCCTCCCCGACCTCCCATGGCCGTTTTCACCGAAGTCAGCCCCGCCGCCGCGCAGGCCTTGCTGGACCGTTTGCAACTGGGGCGCCTGCACGAGCTGCGCGGCATTGGCGCCGGCATCGAGAACACCAACTACTTCCTCGACTGCGACGGCGGGCACTTCGTGCTGACGCTGTTCGAGCGCCTGACGCGCGAGCAGCTGCCCTTCTACCTGCGCCTGGTGCAGCACCTGTCGCAGCGCGGCATCCCGGTGCCGGCCCCCAAGGCCGATGCGGCCGGCGAGATCCTCTTCGAGGTCTGCGGCAAACCCGCGGCGCTGGGCGACCGGCTGCACGGCGGCCACATCCTGGCGCCCGACGTCTTCCATTGCGAGCAGGTGGGCGCCACCCTGGCGCGCATGCACCTGGCCGGGCGCGACTACCCCTTGCACCAACCGAATCTGCGTGGCCTGCCGTGGTGGCGCGAGACCGTGCCGCTCTTGCTGCCACATCTGTCCACCGACGAGCGCGCGCTGATCGAGTCTGAGCTGGCCTACCAGGAACACCTCGCGGCCTCAGCGCCCTACGCCGAGTTGCTGGCGCATGCCTTCGGCCCCGTCCATGCCGACCTGTTCCGCGACAACGTGATGTTCGAGCCCGGCGAAGCCCAAGGGCGCGAACGCCTGACGGGCTTCTTCGACTTCTACTTTGCCGGCTGCGACACCTGGCTATTCGACGTGGCCGTGTGCCTCAACGACTGGTGCATCGACCTCGCCTCGGGGCGGCTGGACGAAACCCGTGCCAGCGCCTTCGTCGCGGCCTACGAAACCGAGCGCCCCCTCTCCGGCACCGAGCACCGCCTGCTGCCGGCCTTGCTGCGCGCGGCGGCGATGCGCTTCTGGGTGTCCCGCCTGTTTGACCTGCACCTGCCGCGCGAGGCGGCCTTGCTCAAGGCGCACGACCCGCGCCACTTCGAACGCGTGCTGCGTGATCGCATCGCCAACCCTTGGCATGCAGCAAGCGTCGAGAGGGCACCATGAGCATGGTCCTGCATCTCCAACAGGTGCCGGCGCGTAACGGCAATCTCTGGATCCGGCACGGCTGGCGGGTGTTCCGGCGGCAGCCACTGGCCCTGCTGGGCTTGTTCGCCTTCGGCTTCCTGGCGGGCGGCTTGCTGTCCATGCTGCCCGTGGTGGGCCCGGTGCTGGGCATGGCTTCGGTGCCGGTGTTCTCGCTGGGCTTCATGCTGGCCACGCACCAGACCCTGCAGGGCGGCCACCCCAATGTGCAGGTGTTCCTGGAGCCGTTCAAGCTCACCCCGGCTCGCCGCAACACGCAGCTGCAGCTTTGCTTCAGCTTTGCTTTGCTGGCCGTGTTGGTGCTGCTCGGCGCCGAGCGCATCGACGGCGAACAGCAACGCCTCGCCCTGGAGCTGATGACCCAGCCCAAGCCCGACCCCGAGGCCCTGGCCCAGGCGCTGACCGACCCGCGCCTGATCTGGGGGGCGCTGGTCCGCTTCGGTGGCCTGGGGCTGCTGGCCGTGCCCTGGTGGCAAGCGCCGGCCCTGGTGCACTGGGGCGGCCAGGGTGCCATGCACGCGCTCTTCTCCAGCACCTTGGCCCTGTGGCGCAACAAGGGCGCCTTTGCGCTCAATGGCATCAGTTGGATGCTGCTGACCATGGCGCTGTCGTCGATCTTCAGCCTCGTGCTGGGCCTGCTGGGCTTGGGCCCGCTCGCCATGTACGCGCTGGTGCCGCTGGGGATGATGGGGGCGGTGGTCTTCTACGCGGGGCTCTACTTCAGCTTCGTGGACTGCTTCGCCTTCGGTGCCCCGAAGGCCGCCGACGCTCCTCAGCGCGACGACGAGCCCGGCAGCGCGTAGGTCCCGGTGGCATGGGCCACGGGGTCGTCCTCGCCCTCGGAATAGATCCAGACCTCCCCCACCGCCAGCCGGCGCCCGAGCTTGATCAGCCGGCACCGCGCCAGCACGCGCGCGGCCGCGCTGGGCTTGCGCAGGAAGTGGATGGACAGGTTGGTCGTCACCGCCAGGGGCTCCAGGCCCACGCGCGCCAGCACCGCGCCATAGAGCGCCACGTCGGCGAGCGTCATCATCACTGGCCCGCTGACGGTGCCGCCGGGCCGCAGCTCTGCTTCACCCACGGGGTGGGCCATCCAGACGCCCTCGGCGTCGACCGATTCCACCGTGCAACGGCTCTGCGGAAATTCGCGCCGCAGGAACTCGGCCAGCGTGGCCGCGTCAATCACACCAGCACTTCCACGCAGGCCGGGTGACCGAGGAAGCCCTCGGGGCTGGCGCTGCGGCCATAGGCGCCGGACTGGAAGACCACGGCCAGATCACCGATCTCGCCGCGCGGCATGTCCATGCGGTCGGCCAGCAGGTCGAGCGGCGTGCACAAGGGGCCCACGACGCTGGCCGCTTCCACGGCCGTCTCACGCCTGCCCTGCGGCACGATCACGGCAGGGTAGTTCTTGCGCAGCACCTGGCCAAAGTTGCCCGAGGCCGACAGGTGATGGTTGAGCCCGCCGTCGCAGACCAGGAAAACCTGGCCACGCGAGACCTTGCGGTCCACCACGCGCGTCACGTACACACCCGCCTCGCCCACGAAGTACCGGCCCAGCTCGATCACCAGCTTGGCGCCAGGCAGGTCCGTGCGAGCACGCGCCTGCAGGGCCGCGAGGTTGGCTCCGATGGGGGCCAGATCCAAGCGCGCTTCGCCCGGGAAGTAGGGGATGCCGAAGCCGCCCCCCAGGTTCAGGAACTTGACCGGCGCCGGCGCACTTTCAGCCAGGCGCAGGGCCAGCGCGTAGCTCTTCTGCTGGGCCTCACAGATGGCCTCGGGCTTGAGGTTCTGCGAACCGGCAAAGAGGTGGAAGCCCTCGAACTGCAGGCCCTGCCCTGCCAGCGTCCCGAACTGGGCCAGCACCTCGGGCACGGTCTCGGCGTCGATGCCGAACTGCTTGGGCCCGCCGCTCATGCGCATGCCCGAGCCCTTGAGCTCGAAGTCGGGGTTGACGCGGATCGCCACCCGCGCCGGCAGGCCCAGGCGCTGTGACGCGGCAGCCAACACCGGCAGCTCACGTGCCGTCTCGACATTGACCAGCACGCCAGCCGCCACGGCCTGCTCCAGCTCGATGTCGCGCTTGCCGGGGCCGGCAAAGCTGACCTCGTGCGGGTCCGCGCCCGCATTGAGCGCCACCTGCAGCTCGCCGGCCGAGGCCACGTCGATGCCATCCACCAGGCCCGCCATGAACTGCACCAGCGCCGGCATCGGGTTGGCCTTCATCGCGTAATGCAGTTCGATGCCGGCGGGCAGCGCGGCTCGCAATTGCTGCACACGCGCCTTCAAGAGGCTGCGGTCGTAGGCGTAGAACGGCGTCTGCCCGACGCGCGCGGCCAGCACCGAGAGGCGGTGGCCGCCCACGGTCAGCTCACCCGTGGCCGGGTCGAGCGGGAACTGCGACGTCGGCTCGTGGGCCGGTGCGGTCTTCTTGGTCTCGGTCATGCGGGATGGCGCTCCAGCCACTCGGTGGACAGCGTCTTGCGGTCGATCTTGCCGTTGGGGTTGCGCGGCAGCGGCCCGGGGCGCACGTTGATGCCGTGCGGCACCATGTAGGCGGGCATGCGCGCCTTGCAGGCGGCGGTCAGTGCCGGCACGTCCACCTCGGCGGCGCCTTCAGGCGGCGTGGCGATGACCTGGATCGACTGGCCGAGCATGTCGTTCGGCACCCCGAAGGCCACGCACTCGCCCACAAGGCCCGTGGCGTAAAGCACCTCTTCGACCTCGGTCGGGCTCACGCGGTAACCCGAGGTCTTCATCATCTCGTCGCGGCGCCCGACGAAGTACAGGAAGCCTTCGGCGTCACGGCGCACGTTGTCGCCCGAGAACACCGCGAACTCGGGCAACTGCATCCCAGCCTCGCGCCCACCCACACCCAGCGGCAGCGGCTTGTAGCGCTCGGCGGTTTTCTCGGGGTCGTTCCAGTAACCCAGGCCCACCAGGGCGCCGCGGTGGACAAGCTCTCCGGGCTCGTCGGCGGCGCACTCAGAACCGTCCTCTCGCAGCACCAGGATCTCGGCGTTCGGGATCGCCTTGCCGATGGAATCCGGCCGGCGGTCCACCTCTTCGGGCGGAAGGAAGGTCGAACGGAAGGCCTCCGTCAGGCCATACATCAGGAAAGGCTTGGCCGATGGCACCCGCGCGCGCAGCGCATCCAGCGTGGTGCGCGGCATGCGCCCGCCGGTATTGGCGAAATAGCGTAGGTGTTCGTTGATGGCGCTGGGCCATTCCAGCTGCGTCAGTTGGATATAGAGCGGGGGCACGGCGGTGAGGCCGGTCACCTTCTCCCGCTCCATGGCCTTGAGCACATCGCGCGGCAGCAGGTAGTTCAGCAAGACCACCCGCGCGCCACTGTGGAAGGCGGTGGTCAGCTGGCTGAAGCCCGCATCAAAGGACAAAGGCAGGGCAGCGAGCAAGGTGTCGCTGCGCCGGTTCTCCAGGTAGCTGGCCACGCTCTTGGCGCCCGCCACCATGTTGCGGTGGGAGAGCATCACGCCCTTGGGCCGGCCGGTGGAGCCGCTGGTGTAGAGGATGGCGCACAGATCGGTGTCGATCAACCGGACCTCACGCGTCACGGCCGCTTCCAGACACGCGGACCAGCGCTGGCAGCGGCGCCCCGCCACCTCGTCCGCGACCGGCAAGCTGCCCTCGGTCACGACCACGGCTCGCACGCCCGGACAGGCCTGCAGCACGGGCTCCAGCTGAACCAGGCGCTCGGGCGAGGTGACCAGCACCCGCGCATCGCAATCCTGCAGCACATAGCCCACTTGCTCGGGCTTGAGCACCGGGTTGAGCGGCACGAACACGCCGCCCGCAGCCGGAACCGCAAAACTCGCAACCACCGTCTCAGCGCGCTTGTCGAGCCAGATCGCAACACGCTCGCCGCGCTTGAGCCCCATGGTCTGCAGGGCCGACGCAAAACGAAGCTGCCGATCGTGCAGCTCGCCGTAGCTCAGGGTTTGGCCGCCGAAAGTCAGCGCGGCATCATCTGGCGCTCGATGCGCAGAAACTGCGATCAAGTCTTGCAACAGAAAGGATTCGGTCATATCGGATCGGGCAGCAGAAAACGGCACAAAAGCCCTCGCAAGAGCACCGGCCAGTTTCTCATAGGGACTTGCCGCAAGCTGTCTGGCAATAGCCTGCCAAACCCCAAATCCTCACCGCATTTGCCAGCTTCTCAGCGGCTTCGCCAGCGATGCCTGCGCATCGCACGGCCACGAGGTTTGAGCCACAGCCACCCGAATAGGGGTATGGCGCAGTCGGCACAAAATCACGTGGCGCACCCGGCCCCAGGGAAACAATTGTCTACACTTTGTGCAACGCACTTATTGGAAACGCGCCGAATGCAAATTCTCAACGACGTACTGGGGCTGCTGGACCAGGTGATGGGGCTGGAAGGACGTTCAGCCTCGTTCACACCTGAGACTCCGTTGCTCGGCGCGCTTGCAGAGTTGGACTCCATGGCCGTCATTGCTGTCATCGCCGCGCTGGAGGATCAGTTCGGCATCAGTGTTGCGGATGACGAGATCTCCGCAGAGACCTTCGCTTCGGTCGGGACGCTGGTGGCGTTCGTGAACGAGAAGCTCGCTCAGCACTGAGCCCACGGCGGCACAGGCGCTTGGCGCCTGTGGCCCATCCTCTGTCCCGCTGTCCGCGCCCACCCGCATGGCTCACCCCACTCCGATTGACCGCAGTGTTGCAGTGCTCCTGTTGGACGGGGATCAGCCCTCGGCGCTGGCCATCGTGCGCTCGCTCGGAAGGCAAGGCGTCACGGTCCATGTCGCCAGCAGCGTCGAGCGCCCGCTGGCGGCCAGCTCACGCTACGCGGGCAAACCGGTCCGCTACCCCGACCCGCTGCGAGACGGCGCCGCCTTCGTGGCCTGGATTCAGGCACGTCAGCAGCAGCATCCGCACGAACTGATCTTCCCGGTGACCGAGCGGACCGTCGTGCCGCTGATGCTGCACCGCGCCCAACTGGACGAGCAGCGCCTGGCGATCGCGCCAACGGCGGCGCTGGAACAGGTGCTGGCCAAAGACAAGACCATGGCGGTCGCCGAGTCACTGCAGATTCCGATTCCTAAATCGATCCACGTCAGCAACCTCGCCGAGGCGTCGGACGCCGCCCAGGTGCTGGGCTACCCCTTGGTGATCAAACCCGCCCGCTCGGTGGGGCAGGATGCCTCGGGCCACGTCCAGCTCGCTGTGAGCTATGCGCAGACGCCGGCTGAACTGAAGGAGCGCGTGACGCACACCCTGCAGTTTGGCCAGGTGGTTTTGCAGGAGTACTTCTCTGGCGAAGGCGTAGGGGTTGAAGTCATCGCCAATCAGGGGGAAGTGCAGTACGCCTTCCAGCACCGCCGGCTGCACGAGGTGCCGCTGACGGGCGGCGGTAGCAGTTTGCGTGTGAGCGAGGCCGTGGCGCCCGACCTGCTGGAGGCTTCCCGCAAGCTGCTGCGCGCGATTGGCTGGCATGGCGTGGCCATGGTGGAGTTCAAGCACAACCCCGCCACCGGCGCCTTCCGGCTGATCGAGATCAACGGCCGCTTCTGGGGCTCGCTGCCGCTGGCGGTCGCGGCAGGCGCGGATTTCCCGTTCATGCTGTACGAGCTGATGACGACGGGCCGGGTGGGCCCGCACCCGGCCGCCGAAGTCGGCATTTTGGGACGCCTGCTGACGCGCGATTTGCTGTGGCTGGAGCATGTGATGCGCCAGTCCGGGGCGGGCGGCGTGACCCAGATTCCCACGCGCGCCGACGCCCTGCGCGACAGCTTCAAGACCTTCTCGCGCCGGCATCGCTTCGACGTCCAGTCCTGGAGTGACCCCTGGCCGGGCCTGGTGGACCTCGGACGCATCGGTCATCAGTATTGGGACCGCTTGGCTGGCGTTGTCGTGCACCGGTGGCGGCTCTTTCGGGCCTGGCGCGGCTCCAAAGGCGCGCTGCAAAACCTATCGCAAACGACGGCCGCCGAGCGAGTGCTGTTCGTTTGCTACGGCAACATCAACCGCAGTGCCGTCGCGCATGTGCATGCTCGCGCGCACTACGGGGACCGCTGGCAAATCCGCTCCGCGGGCTTCCACGCGCAAGGTCAGCGCGCGGCCGACCCCAATATGGTGAAGGCGGCGTCGGCCCACGGCATCGATTTGTCAGAGTGGCGCTCCCACTGCCTGTCGGCCGCCGACGTCGAGCAGGCCGACGTGATCCTGGCGATGGAGCTTGCCCACATTGAGCGCCTGGCTGCCCTGCATCCCGGCGCGCGAAGCAAGTGCCATCTGCTGGCCGCGCCGATCGCCAGCAGCGCCCCGGAGGCCGAGATTGCCGACCCCTATGGCAAGGCGCCGCAGGCCTATGACCGCGCCTGCACGCGCGTGATCCAGAGCGTCGATCGCTGGCTGAAGGGGCGCTCCGCCCAACCGGCGTCAGCCACAACGCGCTGACCCTCAAGTCAGACAAGTAGGATTCCGCCGAATGGCCCCACCTCAATCCCGGACCACCACGTCCCACCCCTATTTCCTGCATGTCAACGGGCGCCGGCTGTTCGCGCTCGAGATCCGGCCCGAGGGCGTGCCGGTGCGCGGACACGTCCTCTATCTGCCGCCGTACGCGGAGGAGATGAACCGTTGCCGCTGCCACGTCGTAGCGACCGCGCGCCTGATGGCTCAGACGGGTTTGCGCTGCCTGCTGCTGGACCACTACGGGACCGGCGAAAGCGATGGCGACAGCACGGAGGCGGACTGGGAGTTCTGGAGATCCGACGCGCTGGCTGCCGCAGCACACCTTTGCCAAGACGCCCCTGCACTGCCGCTGACCCTGTGGGGCCTGCGCACCGGCGCCCTACTGGCGGCCGACGTGGCCTGCAGTGAAACCCTGCAGGTCGATCGACTGCTGCTGTGGCAAGCCGTGCCGGATGGGAAGAACTTCCTGAATCAGTACCTGCGGCTGCGCATCGCCTCGCAGATGGTCCACGGCACGGAGCGAGAAACCACGGCCGGCATCATGGAGCGGCTCGACGCCGGCGAGACCATCGAGGTCGCGGGCTATCCACTGGCCAAACGCCTGGCGGATGGCCTGCGCAGCAAGCGCCTGGCCGACATGGGCGGAGCACGGGCGCGTCGCGTTGATTGGGTGGAGGTCGTGGCCCAAGAGGGTCAATCGCTGCCCTTGGGGAGCCAGCGGGCTGCGCAAGCCATTGGCGCAGGGAAAGACTTGAGCGTGACGATGGCCGTCGCGCCACAGGTCTGGCAATTGGCGGGCGAGCATCACGCCACGGACTTGGTCAACAAGACGGCCGAACTGATGGGAGCCGCGTCATGACCGCTCGTGAACTGCCCATCGTCTTCCACTGCGAAGGCCATGAGCTGCTCGGGATGGTGCACATCCCCGAGAAGCCGCTGGCCCGTGGCCTGATCTTCGTTCTGGCAGGCGCCTCGCAATACCGGGCCGGCATGTGCCGCTCGCAATTGCAAATGGCCAGGGAATGGGCCGAACGCGGTGTGCCCGTCATGCGTTTTGACCACCGCGGGCTGGGCGATAGCGAAGGTGTTTTCAAAGGCTTCCGGGAACTGGAGGCGGACATCGCCGCTGCCATCGACGCCTTCGTGGGCGCCGTCCCAGGGATGGAGGAAGTCGTGCTGTTTGGCGGCTGCGATGCCGCCTCCGGCATCATGATCAACGCATGGAAGTTCCCGCGCGTGACCGGCATCGTGCTCGGCAACCCGTGGGTGCACAACGAGGTGACCGGCGACAAGGTCGCCGTCGCGCACTTTGGCCAGCGCATCCGCGAATGGGACTTCTGGCTCAAGTTCCTCAAGGGCGGCTACAACCCGCTGCCCGCCGTCGCAACACTGGGTCGCGTTGTACTTGGCAAGCTCAAGTCGGCAGTGCTGCCGTCACGCTCAGCCAGTTCGCGTCAAGCTGCCTACCAGGACAGCCCGAGCCTGCCGCCACTGCTGCGCATGCAGGAGGGACTCAAGCGGTTCAAGGGCGAAGTGCTGCTATTGATGAGCGGGCAGAGCCTGGTCAGCCGCGAGTTCGATTTGGTGGTCAGCGACGACCCCACTTGGCAGGCCGCGATGCGTGCGCCCCGGCGCTGGGATCGCCACGACCTGCCGGATGCCGACCAGGCGTTTTCAAGCATTGCGGACCGACTCCAGGTCAACAGCGCAACCCTGGCGTGGCTGTTGGAGCGGATGCCCTCCCGACAAGGCGAACAGCATGAGCGCTGACGCGCCCTTCGTCAGCGTCGTCATCGCCACCCGCGACCGGGCCGAGTTGTTTGGCCTCGCGCTCAAGTCCGTGCTGGCGCAAAGCTGGGCAGACAAGGAAATCATCGTCGTCAACGACGGTTCTGCGGCTGCTCAGTTGCCGGTGTACGAGAAGCACTGGGCCGAAGCAGCTGCGCAACTGGGGGAGCGCTTCCGTGTCTTTCACCTCGTTCGCAGATCAATCGGCCACGGCCCGAGCTATGCCCTGAACTTTGGCGTAGACCAGGCTGCAGGGCAGTACGTCACCTTCCTGGACGACGACGACCTCTGGGTGGACGGGGGGCATTTGCAGCGCGCCGCAACGTGCATCGCCGCGCATGCGAGCTCGGCCCAGGCTGTCGATCTCTACACGAGCAACCAGGACGCCTTCGCTGCCGATGGCAGCCACATTGGGCGGCTGTGGCTGGGCAAGCTGGAGGCCGCTCTCTTGTCGCAGGGTCGCAAGCCAACCGCCTTGGGCTGCTTTGAAGTGCGCGTCGACGAGTTCTTGCTGGCCGACGGCTTCGCCCATCTGAACTGCCTGATGGTGCGGCGCGAGTTGTTCCAGCAGGTGGGAGGTCTGGATGAAGCCGTCCGCTGGGAGGGAGACCGCAGCCTGTTCCTGAAACTGATCGACTCGGCCGCGCTCAAATTGCACCATCCAGCCGTGATCGGTCGGCATCACGTTCCCAACCCGCAACTGAAGGCCAACGTGACCACGTCGATCTCGATGGTCGACAAGCGCTTGCAGCAGGTCATCGTGCTGGATCGCTTTCTCTTGCATGCCAAGCATGCCAGCCTGCGACGCTATGCCGTCCAGCACAAAGGCTACGCCCTCAAGCGGCTGGCGCAGGAACTTGGCCAAGCAGGCGATTGGGAGCGGGCCTCAACCTACGCATGGGAAGCGCTGGGCTTGGCGCCAGGCCTCAAATGGCTGGGCTACTGCCTCTATGGCTCGGCCCGGCGGTGGTACCGGCCAGCCGCCAACTAGGGGACAGCGCGGCTGGGCCTGCATGCACCAGCCTGATATGCTCAACAGCCAGCTTTGCGACAGCTTCGCCCCATGGCGGGGCATGACTGGCACATCTTTAGGCAGCGTGGTGGACCACACAACAACACTACTCAACCTCCTGGATGAGGTTCTGAGCATTGAATCGAGGGGACTTCGGCTGACGAAGGACTCCCCGCTGCTTGACGCCGTCCCAGGCTTTGACTCAATGGCCGTTGTCGCGCTGATTGAACGGATTGAAAACGAGTTCGACATCGCCTTCCTCGACACCGAGATCGACGGCAGCGTGTTCAGCTCGGTCAGCACGCTGCAGACATTCGTCGAGAAACATCTGCCCGACTGACCTGACGGCCCCGTGTCGCGGCCGTGGCGAACGGGCAAGCTGTTCAGGAATGCTCATCGGATTGCGAAGCCTCAGGCCCAGTTCGATCATGCTGGCAGCGTGAGCCGCTACATTCTCGGACCCACCCCCTCAATAGCCGGCACGCGCAGGTGTCGCCGGGCAAAGTCGGGGTTCGCTCCGACACTGTGGCATTGCCCCTCAACGCACACATTCAAGACGTGACCGAAATATTCACTGGCTCGCCACGTCGCGCGGGCGAACTGAACGCGGCCCCCTCGCCTCAAGCGCTCTGGCAAGACCTGCTGTCGAAGCACTCGTTCACTGACGCTGCGGCGGCTGTGGAGGGCGATTTCGCGGTCGCCACGGTGCGGCCCGATGGCAGCGTCTTCATGGCCGTGGATCGGTTCGCCATTCGAAGCCTCTGCTACCGCATCGACAGCCAGGGACTGCGCGTGGCCGAGCGGGCCGACAGCTTGGCCGATGGGGCTGATCGGCTCAGCAACCAGGCCGTTTTCGAGTACCTCTACCACCACATCATCCCGTCGCCGCACACGGTGTTTGCCGGTGTCCAGCGCCTGCCGCCCGGCCACTGCGCCGAATTCCGCGACGGCAAGCTGCACATTGCCCGCTACTGGACACCGCGCTTTACCCCACGCACCCCGGATCTGGCGGACGCCAAAAAGCAGCTCAGAGGCTTGATGCGCGACGCGGTGGCCAAGCAGATGGATGGCTCCAAGCCCGCCTGCTTCCTCAGCGGCGGCACGGATAGCTCCACCGTGGCCGGCATGATGGCTGACCTGACCAGCGACGTGACGGCCTACTCCATCGGCTTCGAGGCCGATGGCTACGACGAGATGCACTACGCCCGAGTGACTGCCAAGCACTTCGGCCTGAAGCATCGGGAAATCTATTTCACGCCAGACATTCTGGTCGCCGAGATCCCCAAGGTGGCTGCGTCCTACGACCAGCCTTTTGGCAACTCGTCGGTGCTGCCGTCCTTCCACTGCGCGCGTGAGGCTCGGGCCGACGGTGTCAGCCGGATGCTCGCTGGCGACGGCGGCGATGAGCTGTTCGGCGGCAATACCCGCTACGCCACGCAACGCCTGTTTGACCATTGGCAACGGCTGCCAGGCCCGCTGCGCGATGGCCTTCTGGGGCCACTATTCAGGCTGTCCATCATGGCCAAGCTGCCGGTGGCTCGAAAGGCAGCCAGCTATGTGCGCCAAGCATCGCAGCCCATGCCCGGCCGCATCCAGGAATACAACCTGATCAAGCGAATCGGCTACCAGGAGATCTTTCCTCCGTCATTCCTTGCTTCGGTGAGCCAGAGCGAGATTGAATCCGCGCAGAACGAGATCTGGGCCCAGGCGCAAGCGCCCGACGAGCTCGATCGGCACCTGGCCTACGACTGGCGCTACACCCTGGCCGAATGCGATTTACCCAAGGTGGTGGGTTCCACCCAGTTGGCGGGCGTCTCGGTCGGTTTTCCGATGCTGGACGACGCGCTGCTGCAGTTCTCGATGCAGTTGCCCCCGGCGTTCAAGGTCAAAGGCCAGGAATTGCGCTGGTTCTTCAAGGACGCGATGCGCGGGTTTCTGCCCGACGAGGTCATCACCAAGAAGAAGCAGGGCTTCGGGCTGCCGTTTGGCGTCTGGATGGTCGAGCATGCTGCGTTGAACGCGCTGACCCGCGATGCCTTGCAGGCGCTGGTGCCGCGCGGCTTGATCCGCGACGATTTCGTTCGCCGATTCTTTGACGAACTGCTCCCCAGCCACCCCCACTACTACGGAACCATGGCGTGGATACTGCTGATGTTGGAACACTGGCTCAGGGCGCGGGCACCCGACTGGTCAGCGGCCAAGTGATCTGAATGGTCGCAGCCCCCCTCCTCCTTTAAGAGCGCTGCCGCTCGACGACTGCTCGACATGCTCCTCGAAAAACTTCAAGCACTTCGCTCTAGGGCCAACAAGCTGCGGTTCGCTCGCACCTCGGCACGCGTGCGGCAGACCGCGCCTCTGATCTACACGCCCAGCCCTGACGTTTGGGTGGTCTCGATGGTGGGGCATGACTCGGTCGACATGTACCTGGTGGCCGTCAAGTCCTTCATGGTGTTCTTTGTCGATGCCTCCATCGAAGTCATCAACGACGGGTCGCTGACCGCACAAGACCAGGCTGTTTTGCGCGAGCAAATCCCGGGCGTCTTCATCAGCAACTCTGCCGACGTCGATACCGGGCGCTGCCCGTCCTACAGCTCTTGGAAGCGCCTGTTCCGGATCATTGAACGGTCGCAGACCAGCTACGTTGTGCAGCTGGACTCGGATACCGTGGCGGCAGGGCCCATGGTCGAGATCGAGCGACTGGCTTCGACGAACACCGGCTTCATGATCGGCGACGGCCATTGGACAACGCCAGTATCTCCACGACACATGCAGTCCATCGCCGGCCGCTGGCACGCGACGGGCCCGCAGGCCTTCCTGGAGCGTGTCCTGGCTGATCTCGACATCTTCCCGCCCGGGCATCGCTACCTGCACGGCTGTGCCGGGTTCGCCGGCTACCCACGTGGCAGCCTGAGCCGCGAGGCGGTGGAGAAGATGTCCCTGCGCATCGAGGAGGGCATTGGCCGCGATAACTGGCACAAATGGGGCAGCGAACAAGCCATCTCCAATTGCCTGATCTCGCTGACGCCAAACGCCTGCACCCTGCCCTGGCCCAAGTACAGGAACTACATGTTCCCGGCCACGAACGACCCTTTCACCGCGGCCTGCTTTATTCACTTCGTGGGCACGCATCGCTACCGGGACACCATCTACTCGCAGGCGGCCGAGCAGTTCTATGACTACTACAACAGCCTGATCAGCCCGAAGCCCCGCGCTCGTGCGGACTGACCCGGCGCGGACACCGTGAGCGACAAGAACTCAGGCTCCTTCGGGGGCAGAACCGTCAGCAATGTCGCTTGGCTGGGCGGCAGCCAGTTCCTGCGCCAGGGCATCTCCATCGGTGCCTCACTGCTGATCGCACGCCTGTTGGCACCGTCCGACTACGGCGTGTTTGCCATGACGGTCTTCGTCAATGAGCTCGCTCAGTTGCTGATCAATTTCGGCATGGGGGCAGCGCTGGTGCAGCGTGAAAAGCTCGAGGAGCGCGCACTTTCCACCACGTTCTGGTTCCAAGCCGGATTGGGCGTGGTGGCCGGCTTGGCCATGGTGGCTGCTGGCCCCTGGATTGCCGACTACTTCAAGCAACCCGTGCTGCGCTGGCTGATGGTCACCTGCGCGCTGAACGTCTTTGTCTCCGCGATCTCCGTGGTGCCCAACGCACTGTTCACCCATCGCTTGGATATGCGCGAGATCGCGGTCGCCACGTTTGTTGGCAGCATCATCGGTGCCTTGGTCGCGGTGCAGATGTCCTACCTCGGTTTTGGCGTTTGGGCCTTGGCCATGCAGCCCCTCGCGGGCTCGACAGCGACGACCGCCTACCTGTTCTGGCGAGTTCGCTGGTGGCCACAGCTGATTTACGACCGCAGCGAAGTCCAGCAGCTCTTGGGCTTCTCTGGTTACCTGCTCGGCAGCAACATCCTCAGCCACATCACCAAGAACCTGCAAAGTCTGATCCTCGGACCAGCACTCGGTGTGGCCGCGTTGGGGCTGATGACCATGGCCCAAACCGTCGTCTGGTTGCCGCTCGCGCAGATCAGCCAGACCATGGTCAAGGCCACGTTCCCGGTCTTCTCGAAACTGCAGAACGACCCGCCGAGGGCGCGAAGCGCTCTCTATCGAGCCTCCGGTGCCATCGGCCTGCTGTCATTCCCCCTGCTCGCAGGTATCGCTGCCTTGGCGAGTGATTTGATGCCGGTGGTTTTCGGTGTCCGCTGGACCGATTCAGGCCCGCTCGTCGCCGTGCTTGCCACCATGGCAATGGTCAAGAGCGCAACCACCCTCTCGGACACCGTGCTCATGAGCACCGGCCGTACCAGTCGCTTGATGCACATCGCGGTCGTCTCGCTTCCGGTGATGGCGGGCGCACTGTGGCTCTTCAGCAAGACCGACATCTTCCAGGCGACCGTCGCCTACTCCGTGACGATGGTGGTCCTGCAAGTGGCCACGCAGCACTATGCATTGCGCTCCATCGGAGGCGGATGGCTTGAGTTCCTGACACCGATGTTCAAACCGCTGCTTGGCACGGCTTTGATGGTGCTGGCACTGCTGTTCACAAGCCCGCACCTGCAATCGATTGGCGGCTGGTCGCGTTTGACCCTGCTATCGCTGATGGGTGCCGCCATCTACATCGCCTGGACCTGGCTCGCCAACCGGGCGGCGCTGACCGACCTGATCGCAACCGTCAAATCACGGTAAGTGCAACCGCTGGGTTGCGTTAGGGCGTGCTTAAGACTGCTTTGAACGCCGCTTGCTCCGCATGAGGTAGCACACCTGCGACATAGGCATCAATCATTCCCGCCTTGTTCTTTGACGTGAAATGCAAGCAGGAGAACTTGAATCGCGCGAGGGCGGTCAACCCTCCGGCATTGCGCAGCTCGTCGGGAAACATCATGAAGCAGGTCATCCAGGTCTTCAACTTGACCAGCGCCGCGAAATGCATCACCGCGCGATCCTCGACGCCTATTTGAGCTTGCGCCAGGACCTGCGTGAGGTCATTGGACTCAAGGTACTTGAGCACAGCGCGCGCGGCTGAGACCCGCAGGAAGTACGCCCCTCCTTGGCAGTACTCGAAGTCGACGTAGTGGCCGTCGCCAATGAAATCGGCGCGGCTCCGCGCCATCGCGCGAAAGATGCGGTCATTGAAGAAGAACACATCCGAGTCGATGCGGGCGATGAAGTCGTCGTCTGACAGTCCTTCACAGGCCAGGGCATAGGCGCGCCAGATCCAGCCAATTTGCTCTGCGCCCCAGCCAACGCTCTTCGGCCAGGGAATCACCTTGACCTGCAAAGGCAAGGCCATCAATGCCTCGGTCTGGGCCGCTGAGAGAGGCATGTCCGTGTCGCTGAACACGAAGACTTCCAGATGGCTGGATCGAACCGTCTGAACCAGGCTGTGCAACGCGCAATAGAGATACGGGAAATACGACTGGCAGCTGAAGTAGCACAGCCGAAAGACGGGCTTCGAATCCTTGCCAAAGGCCAGGCGGTACTCGCGTTGCGCCATCTGCTTGGCAAGCGTTGGCAGTTGTGCAAGGGTGATCGGCAGGCGCATGTTTATCGTTGCCCTTGTTGATGGCGAAGTTTGCTGCGGCCACATCGTAAGCCCGCCCCAAAGGGGACCTTCCGAAAGCGCATCGGGCAGCACCGCGCTTGGTCGCTCAATCGCGCTCCAGCAAGCGCAAGAACTGAGGCCCCAACATCCGCGAGCCACTTCGGTTCAAGTGGTAGCCATCAGCCATGTACATGGGAGTGCCGTCGGCCGCGTCGGTGCGGCAGCGTGTATCGGGGCAGAAGTAGTCCCGGAAGTCAGCCAACACTGCCCCTGTGCGAGTCGATGCGGCCTCCAGCCCGTGTCTCGAGAAAGCTTGATAGGTGTCGGCAAAGGTTCGCGGCATGCGCCCTGAAGCCACAGCGCAGCGTCTGGTGATCACCCGCCAGCCGGGACATTGGCCATCCACCATCGGATAGTCGGCAGCGACGAAGTGCGGGATTGTCTGCACCAGCACGACCTGATGTCCCGCGTCCTGCATTGCGCGCACCGCATGCTCCACGCCGGCGTCCATCTGCGCCGCACGTGAAGATCCGGCGGGCAAACCGGCCGTCAGCACCTGGTAGGACTCATCGCTCCAGTACCGGCTGACCATGCCCACGATGACCGTCCCTGCAGGCTGACGTTGCAGCCACTGGCGATGCGATTCGAACGCGACGCGGCACTCGGCTGAAAACTCTGGCTTACCCGAAAGGACGAGCGTCGCGTCGGCAAAGGGGCAGCCGCCCATGGTCAGCGTGATGACGGGGCGGTTGAGCTTTTCGGCGGCCGCCGCCAAGCCATCACTGAAATGCATGGCATTCGAATCGCCAACGAGGTAGATGGGGCGACCCGTGGCGGATGGCAGGAGGCGACAGCGTTCCAACTGTTTGCGTTCGACGGGCAGCCGGGCACCGCAGTCCCCAGGCCCCCAACCGGTCGGCAACTCGGAGACCGTCTGCATCGACCGCTTGAGCTCAAGATTGCCGAACCAGGTGTAGGCAGCGGTGGCCAGGCCCACCGCAAGCAGCATGGGCGCCGCCTGCATGACGAGGATCGGCTGCAAGACGTTTGACGATCTCGATTGATATGCCGTCCGCATCGGCCGCTCTACGCCGTAGTACGACAGAACTGCCACCACGCAGGCGAGCAAGACCGCCAGCCCGAGCGCCACGCCACTGTCGGGCCAGAGCAGCTTGGCAAACACGATGGCGGGCCAGTGCCAGAGGTAGATCGAGTAGGACCAGTCACCCACCAGGGCCAGCGACCGAGCGCTCAGCCAACGAGTGACCCATCCGTTCGCATGACACCCAGCCAGCAGCATCAAGGCGGTGCCCACGGTTGGCAGCAGCGTCCACCAACCGGGAAAGCGCGTGGACTCGGTGATCTGGAACACGGAAACCAAAAGGCAGGCCAAGCCAACCAGCCCAAGGGCGGTGCTCGCACGCTGCGAACACTGGCGCCATAGGGCCAACGGCAGCGCCAACAAGGCGCCCACGAGGAACTCCCAGCTGCGGGTGAATGGACTGTAGAAGCCGGCGAGCCAGTGCAGCACTGGCTGCCCAGAGGTCGCCGGCGGCGCCACGGTCAAGAGCAAGGACAAGAGTCCGATACCTGCAAGCACTGCAGCCAAAGGCCCCGTGCGCACACCGCGCATGCCGCGCAGCAGGGCGTAGAGCAAGGCAGGAAACAGGATGTAGAACTGCTCTTCGACCGACAGCGACCAGGTGTGCAACAGCGGGTTCAGGTTGGCGGCGGTTGCAAAGTAGTCGCCTGACAGGCGCGCGATGGCGATGTTGGCCGAGAACAGCAAAGCTCCAACGGCAGTGCCGGAAACCGCTTGCTGCGTACCGGACGGCGACAGCAGCAATGCGCTGACGATCAAGGTGATCGCAATCATCACGGCCAGCGGCGGCACCAGCCGGAAAAACCGACGGACATAAAACCGCCGCAGGTCCAGGTGCCCGATGTCCCGCCACTCACGCAACAGCATGCCGGTGATGACGAACCCCGATATGACGAAGAAAACGTCGACGCCGACAAACCCCCCCGGCAACGGCACGCCAGCGTGGAACGCCACCACCAGTGCCACCGCCAACGCACGCAGCCCCTGGACGTCGGCGCGGTACCCGAGACGCGTCAGCCCGGAGCGGCCCTCCGGCGCGCCCGCGTCATGCCCAACGGCCTTCATTGGCCCAGCGGAACGCCCGACGCTGCGCTGGGCAGCGCATCGCGCGCTGCAAGGCGGCGGCGCAAGGCCTGCATCGCAGGATCCTCGGCGTCTGCCTTGCCCAATTGCTCTCTGGCACGCTCAGGCAGGTTAAGTTGGAGAAAAACCAGCCCCAGATTGTTTCGCGTCAAGGGATCATTGCCAGCCGACTCGTCCACGAACTCAGCCTGAGAGCGCGCCAAATCCACCTTGCCTCGCTTGTGCAGGTACATCGCGTACATCATGCGAACGAGCAAGTCGTTGGGGACAAAGCGAATTGCACGGCGGTAATAGCAATCGAGAGAGTACTGGGCGCCTTTGGGCTGGTCTGTCTTCTCCCGTTCAGTCAACCGCTCCAGTGTGGCCAGCGCACGGACGTGGTTCGGGTAGCCATGAAGGGTGTAAGCAATCGCGGCGCCAAACGTTGACAGCTTAGGCTTCACGAGGTTCTCAACCTCGGGGGGAAAGTGCTGTCCTTCAACCATCGAAAGCCAGGCTCGGTCGGTGCGGTAATCCTTGGGCGGCAGGAGTTGGGTGTCAGTGGACACCAACGGCCCACACTCTCGCTCTTCCTCCGCAGAATTGATTTTGGCAGCTTGGCCAAACGCTGCCGGCATCAAGAGCGCCAACACCAAGGCCCCCAGAACCGGGCCAGCTTTCAGTGGGAAGCAGACAGACGAGTGCATGGATGACGAGTATGCATGAGCACCCGCCAGCCACGGGGAGGGGCGGGCGAGAGTGAGCGTGCAATCTTGGCATGGGCGCGCACGGCCAACAATCACCGGGTCTGGTGTCGGATCGCATGGGGTGCGCCATCTCACCCTCTATGGCCGATTGCCCTTGGTATGCTGGCTTGATGACCACGCTGAAGCACTGCTACCCAACGCGCTGCACGACCTTGAAACTGCCTCCGGGCCTGGGTGACTATCTGCGTGGAGGAATCGCACTGGCGCACCACGCGCTCGAACGAGGTTGGGGGTTCGAGCTCGACTTCAGTGGCCACCCGATCGGCAAGTTTCTGGATCCAACCGCAAGTGCTGAAGCATCTCAAGCACCCATCGACGAGTTCTTCGACGAGCGTGCGAGCCTCGTTTACGGCTGGATGGATCGCCTGCAAGAAGGGCAAGTTGGCCGGACCTGCACCAATCTGCTGCCCCACGAGAGCCGCATCACACCGCGTGTGCGCGAGGCCATGCAGGCAAACCTGCGGTTGAACCCCGCCATCCTGGCCACCGCTCAAGACACCAAGTCCGCCATTGCGGGTGACCAGCCGATGGCTGTGCTGCACGTGCGGGTAGCGGATGCGGACTTTCGTTCCTTGCAGACCACCCAGCCCGCACTCTGTGCGGCGATCGAGTCGCGCGTTCTACCCACTTGGGGTCGACGCGTGGCCGTGCTTTCCAACAACCCGGGGCTTCGTGCTGCGCTCTGCGAGCGTTACGGCTTTCGGCTGATCGAGGCGGAGGCGGTGCACCTGGGCGCTTGCGACGTGAACGATCAGGCGGTTCGAGACACCTTGGTCGACTTTGCGTTGATCTGTAGTGCGAGCCAGGTGTTCTCGCACAGCGCCTACGGATGGAAAAGCGGTTTCAGCTACTGGGCCTCAGCAATCCACGGCATTCAGTTCGACTCATTGCGCGCCGAACACACGGAAGTGACGCCCGTCTGGAAGCAACGCCTCAAGACCGCGCTGTGGAGTCTCGAGTCGCGCTGACGCGCTCGGTCCGCCCGCTCCAGCGCGAAAGCGATCCTTGGCTCTTTAGCGCCGCTTCAACCAACGCCGGCAGGCGCCCAGCCAGCCTCCCGGCCAGGCTGGGTTGATCGCACCGGCGACTGCATCGACCTGCCACACGCCTTGCGGATGCCCGCGCGTGAGGCAGGCCCACAAGCCCCATTCGCCCGTGTGCGTGATGAGGAATCGAGATTCCGCCAGCAGCCGAGTCAGCGCCCAATGCAGGTCGCTCACACGTGCAGCGTCGGCCCAATCGTTGGGGCCAAAGCTGGGCACGGGTGTCCGCCCTAAGCCGGGTGTGCCGTCGGCGATCCAAACGTTGCTGCAACGTTCACCGAAGGCATCTCGAAAGCGGCACCAGACAGCCGGGTCCAACGTCTGCACCCAGAGCCTGGAGCCCGGGTAGCGAATCATCAAGCGCCGCGCCAGGCGAAGGTATTCGTCTGCATCGATCACCTGCGCTGTGCCGGGCGGCTGCCAGGGCAAAAGCACGCCGATGGTGTGCGCCGGGTCGGCATGCATAGCCTCACGCAGAGCGTCCGCCATGGCCGCAATATGAACTTCGCGCGGCCACTGGGCACGCCGCAAATCCGGAGTGCCGGGCCGGAGTCGTCGGTAAAGGGTGTCGGGGCTTGGCAGTACGGGTTGGCCTGAGGGCCAACGTGGGCAAGCCTGATCAGCCAGGGTCACGGCGTTTGAGGCTCCGCTCAGGCGCTGCGTGTCAGGCCCAGCGGCCAGCTGATGGCGACAGGCTGCAAGCATCGACTCTGCGTCGAGGGGCGGCCTGGCGAGCAGGGTCGGTTCATTCATGCTTGAGCCTTCGACGGTAGGCTTCGATGGGCTGCTGGACCCAGCGGTGCAGCATGGCAGCCAGGGCCAAACTCACCGCCAGCACGCAAACAAGGCCCGGCAGGTTGATGCACCCAGCCCTCGGGCAAGTTTCTTGACGCCCAGAAGATCACCAGCGTGTGGCAGAGGTAGAGCGGGTAACTCAGCTCCCCCAACTCGCGGTCCCAGGCATGCCCCGAACTGAACAGGAAGGCTGCGGGCAGTGTCAGCGTGGCCAGTGCGATCAGCAAGGGCCCTTTGGTCCAGTCCGGCCACACGACGCTGCCAAAGCCCGCGCAGGCGACGAGCAGGACGGCCGTCGCCATCGCCAACGCGACCTTGCCGCGCCGCTCCGACAGCCGTCGCCACAGCGGCAGCAGCCAATGCCACGCTGCGCTACCCAGGAGAAAGAGCGCCAACTCGGTCGGGAAGAAGCGGTAGGTCCACGGGTCAGACCAGCCCACAACGAGCTTGAGCAACACAACTCGAAGGCCGAGCGAGGCGACCAGCAATCCCAGAACCCACAGCTTGCGCCGCACGATGAACGGGGCAATCAGATAAAAGCTCAGCTCGACACCCAGCGACCAGGCTTGCTGCACCAGCAAAAAGGTGTAGAGCTTGGGCGAGGACTGCCAGAAGTTGGACGTGAATACGAGTCCGCGCTCATCGGCCGTGAAGAACATGACCCAGTCCTGGCCCAGGATGAACAGGTTAGCCAGCACCAGCATCAGCTTGGCCTGCAAGGGCAAGGCGTCCCACCCTGGCATGCCGGTGGACGTCAGCACGTGGATCGACAGCCAACTCGCCAGCGCCACCACGGCATAGATCGGATAGATCCGAACCCAGCGGCTCTTCAGGAAGGTGCCATAGCTTTGGTACACCGGCTTGCTCAACAGGACATGGGTGATGAGGAAGCCCGAGATCATGTAGAAGATCTGGACGGAGAGTGCGCCCCCTGTCAGCACACGGTGCACACCGCAGTGCAGCACCACCACGGCCAACGCCAGCAGCAACCTCAGGCTTCCCACGGCAACCTCAAGGCGTCACCCAACGCGCGCGACACTGCGCTGCCGCCACGATCAAGGGCGCCCCGCCTGCGGAGCAGCCTGGCGCCCGTACCGACACAGCATCAGTCGCGCAAACCAGGCGGCGTCACCAGCATCCCAGGGCGTGAATCGCGGCCACTGGAAATCATCCCGACCTCGGCACACCGGCCCGGGTGCGGTGCTGACGGCACATCTGAAGCCCGCCTCCCGCACCATGGCCACATGCCGAAGGTCGTAGTCACGATCGGGCACGCCATTGGGGTAGGCAAACACCTTCACCGGCGCACCGATCAGGCCTTCAAGTGCCGCCCTGCCCCGCAGGATTTCATCCCGGGCCTGGTCATCAGGCGTCTCGGTCAGGATCGGGTGCCGCACCGTATGGCCGCCAATCTCCATGCCGGCAGCGTGCAGTTCACGGACCTGCTCACTGCGCATCATCAGATCGTCGGGCAGATCGGGGTGGCCCGTCGCTTCGCGCAGTTTTGCGATCAAGGGCTCGCGCTGGTCGAGCGGCTGGTACTTGATCTTCGGCAGCACTGCATCGATCGCCGCCCGGCGCTGTGCGGGCGAAGCAAGAGGAAACCGCCCCAAGCCGAAGGCTGCCAGATCCAGCTCAGGCTTCTGGCTGGCCCGGATGGTCTCGATCACCGTGTCATTCCACATGCGGCCGCCGTCCAGGAAGCCGGTCGAGACAAAGAAGGTGGCCCGCAAGCCATGGCGCCGCAGCAGCGGCAAGGCCACGGTGGCGTTGTCCGCATAGCCGTCATCGAAGGTCATCACCAGCGCACGCGCTGGCAGCTTGCCGCTCTTCAGGGCGGCATGCGCCTCGCCCAAGGTAAGGACCTGGAAGCTGCGCGCGATGCTCCCCAGCAGCGCGTCGAAGCGCGCGGCGTGCATCTCCAGCGGGAACAGCGGGTCTTGTTGCGGCTGGACCCGATGGAAGGTGAGCACCGAGACTCTGCGCCCCAGCACGGTGTCCAGGCACTGCAGGCCACCGGCCAACAGCGAACCAACCAGCGCCCTCATGCCGGCGCCCCTGCCGGACTCAGCGCATTCACGCGCTGTGGCGCAGGCTTGCTGGCGCGTTTGACGATGTTCTCCGAGAGCAGCACATAGGCCATCAGATACAGCGGCAAGTCCAGATACGCCAGGCTCAGGAAGGCGCCACCGACGGCATACCCAATCAACGACACCTGCGTCATCGACATCAACAGCGGAATCGAGTCGGCCAGGTCCGGCACCTTGCTGGCGGCCTTGGCCACCTGACTGGCCCGGCGCCAGACAAGCGCCCACAGCGTGATGAAGAGCCCGAAGCCGACGAAGCCGTGCTCGCCCAGCATCTGGAAGTAGATGCTGTGCGCCACCCACGTCGTTTGCAGGCTCGAGAAGGCCGACCAGCGATCGTCCCTCGGTGCGTACTTGATGTAGACCTCGATCGCCTCCGCGCAAAAGCCCGCCCCGACGAAAGGCCTGTCCACAGCGGCGTTCCAAAGCGTGTTCCAGACCCAAAGGCGCGACTGCGCCGAGGTGTCCTCCTGGTAGGTGCCGATGGTCTCCATCCGGCTGGTCCAGGAATCAGGCATGAAGGCAATCGCCAGCGCCAGAACCACGACCAGGGCAAAGGTGAAGCGCACCGGGTAGCGACTCTTCAGCCCAAGGAAAAGCGACATCGCCAGCACAGCCAGCAATGCGCCGCGCGACTGGGTTCCAAGGATGGCGAACACTGTCAGCACGATGGCAACCGTCAGCGCCATGCGCTGCCATTTCACGGTGGCCTGCATGCGCATCCAATAGAGGAATGGCGTCACCATCACCAGGCCGACAGCCGCCTCGTTGTTGCCGCCTAGCATGCCTCCGGGAGGCCCCGAGACACGGTTGCCCCCCCCGGTCAGCAGCGTGAAGAGGCCGCCCTTGACGCCAAAGAACGCAATCGAAAGCGTCACCACCACCACCAGCACGAAGAGCTGCTGCTTCTCCACCACCAGCAACAAGGTGATCAGCATCATGAACTGGATCTTCATCACAAAGACCCAGCGCTCCTGCACCCAGTCCGTCGGCGCCATGGCGAAAAGGCTGGTGACGCCCATCCAAAACACCATCAGCAGCCAGACGATGGTGATCGACGTGACCGGGAAAGGCTGCCGCGTCTTTGCCATCGGAAACGCCACCAAGGTGACCAGCACGGTCAACATGGCGAACGGAAGGCTGACCGCGAACCCGTAGCACAGCTGGTGCGGATTCATCAGCGACACCCAGGCCCAGGTGTAGGTCCCGAATACGGGCTTGCGCAGCGTCATGATCATCATGAACGCGAACAGACCAACTAAGGCAAGGTCACGCATCTGTCACCCCGGCAGGCCCAGGACTCCTCTGAACACTCTCAACTGCCCTTCGGTCGTCGAGAGCCAATCAAACTGTTCGGCGTAGCGCCGCGTCTGCGCCCGGTCCGGCATCGCAGCGCGAAGCCGGGTGACCCCTTCGGCGACGCCTGCGGCGCTCAGCTCGTGCATCAGCACGCCGGCCTCGGGGGCCGCCACCACCTCGGGCGTGCCCCAGACATTGGACGCCACGACCGGTGCACCGCAGGCCATGGCCTCCAGCAGCACATTGGCCCAGCCCTCGCGGCTGGAAGCGAGCACCAGGGCATCGACGGCGCTGTAAAGGCTGCGCAGCTCCGGCTGCGAGCGCCGGCCCAGGAAGTGCACACGCTCCTGCACACCCAGCTTGGCGGCCAGAGCGCGCAACGCGCCCTCTTCGGGCCCCGTGCCGGCGATGTAGAGGCTGACGTCGGGCAGGTCAGGCAATGCAGCAATGACGTGGTGGTGGCCCTTGCGGTCGATCAGGTGGCCGACCGAGGCCAGGCAGTGGCCCTGCATGCCAAAGCGCTGCCGTTCCGGCTCGCGTGGCTCGGGGTGGAACAGGGTCAGATCCACGCCATTGCGCAGGGTCGTGACCTTGCCAGGCTCGGCGCCGAGCGCGACCAGCTCGTCCCTGAGGGCCGCGCACACGGTGATCATGTGACCGCAGTCCTGCGCGGCCTGCAGGATCTGGCGGCGGGGCACCGGATGCTGAGGGATCAGGTTGATGTCGGTACCGCGCGCGGTGATGGTCACCGGCTTACCCAGCGCGCGCCCCAGGGCCACCGCGGCTACGCCGTCGGGGTAGAAGTAATGGGCGTCGATCAGGTCGAAATCGAAGCCCTCGGCCTGCACCTGGCGCAACACCGGCAGCGCTGCGCGGGCCAGCAGGGCGGGCGTGATGTTCATACCGACCTTGGGCAGCACCAGGTAGCGCGGGTGCTGCACGCTGATGCCGTGACGCACCTCTTGACGGGGCGTGGCGGCCATCTCGGCGTACTCGCCCCAGCGCGGGTGCTTGAACGGGAACCACGGCACCGGCGCCACGACCCGCACCTCCACCTGCCCGCTCTTGAGCAGCTCGCGCAGCCGCGTCTCCACAAAGATGCCGTGGCTGGGCCTTGCGCTGCTGGGATAAAGCGTCGAGAAAGTCAGGATGCGCAGCGTCATGCCGCCTGCTCCACGCCGGCCGCCGCACGAGCGCCGAGTTGGACGGCCTTGCGGGCATTGCCGGCCCAGGTCAACTGCAGGCGCGAAATGGTGTCGTATGCGCCCTGCCCCAAGCGGCCGCGCAGCTCATGGTCGTGGGCCAGGCGGGCCAGCGAACGCTCCAGCCCGCTCACATCGCCAGGCTCGAAGAGCAGCGCGTTCTGGTCGTGCGCGAGGACCTCGGCGATATTGGGCTGGTTGGGCGCGACGATGGCCTTGCCCAGCGCCAGGTATTCGATCAGCTTGAGGGGCGAGGCATAGGCCACCACAGCGGGCTGCAGGGCGATGTCGAAGGCGGCCACCAGGGCAGGCACCTGGTCGCGGTGGATGACGCCGGTGAAGCGCACGCGGTCACCCAGCTTGAGTTCAGCCGCCAGGCGTTCCAGGTCAGGCCGGGCCGGACCGTCGCCCACGATGAGCAGACGGGCATTGGCCGGCGCGCCCTCCCCCGCCATCCAGCGGATCACGCGGTCCATGCCATGCCAGTCGCGCACGAAGCCGGTGAAGCCAAGAACCAATGCATCGGGCCAACCCAGCAGCGCCTTGGCGGCGTCGGGGCTGGGGGCGGCCGCAAAGTGCGATTCGTTGATGCCATTCGGGATGACGACGATGCGCGACTCGGGCACGCCGACGGCGCGCACATGGTCGGCCAGCACGTCCGTCACGGGCAGCACGAAGTCAGCGCCCCGCCAAGCTTTGGCCTCGGCCCAGCGCGCCAGGCGCGGCAGGCCCAGGCCACCGAACTTGCCACGCTCTTCCGCCAGCGGGGCATTCACTTCCAGCAGCAAGGGCAACCCGGTCTTGCGCTTCAGCATCAGGCCGGCGAGCAGGAAGAGGTTGTAGCGCTCGTAAATGACGTCGGGCTTGAACTCACGCGCGGCAGCGGCCAGACGCCGGTAGGCCACCAAGGTATAGGCCAGCTCCAGCAGCTCGTAGACGGCCTTGGGCAGCCGGGCACGCAAACGCGCGACCCAGCCGACCTCGGCGCCCATCTGGCCGCTGGGCTCGTCGTGACCGCCGGGCGCGACGACGCGCACCTCATGGCCCTGCTCGCGCAGCGCCGTGATCATCTCTTCGATGTGGACCGCCTGGCCGTCCTTGGAGGCCGTGCGGTGGTGGTAGAGGATCCTCATGCCGCACGCTGACCATTGACGCGCTCGCTGCTGGCGCCCAGGCCGGCGTTGCGCAGGAAAGCGTCGAACATCAGCAGCACCCACAGGGGCTGAGAGTGGTCCAGGGCACCGCGCTCGTGCTGGTCCAGCATGCGGGCGATGGTCGAGGGCTCGAACCAGCCCGTCTGGGCCAGCGCGCCGCGTTGCAGCGCATTGCGCGTGGCCTCGCGCAGGGGGCCGCGCAGCCAGCGCGCCAGAGGTACAGAGAAGCCCATCTTGGGCCGGTACAGCACGTCATGCGGGAGCATGGGCTCCATCGCCTTCTTGAAGAAGTACTTGCCCTCCTGGCCGCGCAGCTTGAGGCTGGACGGGAGCGTGGCCGACCACTCGACGAGCGGGTGGTCCATCAGGGGCTCGCGCACCTCCAGCGAGTGCGCCATGCTGGCGCGGTCCACCTTGGTGTTGATGTCGCCCGGCAGGTAGGTGTGCAGGTCGATGTACTGGATCAGGGCCAGCGGGTCGTCCGTGCCGGCGCGGCGCGCGTGGTCGTGGAAGATCTCGATGGCGTTCCAGCCCTGCAGCTCGCGCTTGAGCTTGCTGCTGAAGAGCTGCTCGCGCATGGGGTCACGCACCAGGCCCATGGTGTTGAAGTAGGCGTCCACCGAGCTGCGCGCAATGGCCTGGAAGGTGGTCTTGGCGCGGAAGACGCGCGGTGCCCAGTCAGCCTTGGGGTAGAGCTTGGCGAGCGGGCCGAACACACCGCGCCGCACGGCGAGCGGGAAGGCGCTGCGCATGCGCTCTTCCATCATGTGCATCTTGTAGCGGCGGTAGCCGCCGAAGGTCTCGTCGCCGCCGTCGCCGCTCAGTGCGACCGTCACATGCTTGCGGGCCAGTTCGCAGACGCGGTAGGTCGGGATGGCGGACGAGTCGGCATAGGGCTCGTCGTAGAGGTGGGCCAGGGTGTCGACCAGACCGAAGTCATCGCTGCCGACGACCTCGACGCGGTGGTTGGTCTTGTACCGGTCGGCCACCATCTTGGCGAACTCGGTCTCGTTGAACTTGGGGTCGTCGAAACCGATGGAGCAGGTGTTGACGGGCTGTGAATCCAGCTGCGCCATGGCCGCCACGACGGCGCTGGAATCGACACCGCCAGAGAGAAAAGCGCCCAGCGGCACTTCGGCCTTGAGGCGCAGCTTGACGGACTCGCTCAGGCGCCGGCGCATCTCCTCGGCCGCTTCGACCTCATCGATCTTGGCGTCGAGCGTGAACTTGACGTCCCAGTAGCGCTGGGGCTCGCCCACCGGCTGTCCACGCTTGACGAGCAGGCGGTGCCCGGGCGCGAGCTTCTTGGCGTGCTTGTAGATGGTCCAGGGGTCGGGCACATAGCCGAGAGCGAAATAGGCCTCGATGGCGCGCGGGTCGATCTCCTGGCGCAGGCCGCCATGGGCGACGATGCTCTTGAGCTCGGAGCCAAAGAGCAGCCAGCCGTCCTCGGTGACAGCGTAGTGCAGAGGCTTGACGCCCATCCGGTCGCGGGCCATGAAGAGGCAGTCACGGCGGCGGTCATGGACCATGAAGGCGAACATGCCGCGCAGGTGGTGCACGCAGTCCTCGCCCCAATGCTCCCAGGCGCGGACGATGGCTTCGGAGTCGCTCTTGGTGCGGAACACGTAGCCGTGGCCGCGCAGCTCGTCCATCAATTCGAGGTAGTTGTAGACCTCGCCGTTGAAGACCAGCGCAACCGTCTTGTCGTCATTGAAGATGGGCTGCTGCCCGGTGGCGATGTCGATCACCGACAGGCGGCGGTGGCCAAAGCCCACGCCGGGCTCGATGTGCAGATCGCCTTCGTCGGGGCCGCGGTGGTGCTGCGACTCGTTCATGCGATGCAGGCGTTCGCGCTCGGGCGTCCGTTGCTCGCGAATGTCAAACACACCAGTGATGCCGCACATGCCCTAGGCCCGCCTCAGTCCTGCTGCTCGGAAGCGACCAGACCTGGCCGCAGCGAAACATGAATTCTCACCGAGCCATCCCACCGCTCCGCTCAGGAATGAGCGCTCGCGTGATCTTGACCACGACCTATCCCCCGCTCGAGGGGGCCGCACCCGCATAGAGCGCTGCGTAGGCCTTCATCATGCCCGTGAGACTGAAGCGCTCGCGGGCCCGCACCAGGGCGGTCTGGGCCAGCCCAGCGCGGCGCGACGGGTCCTGCACCAGTGAGGCCAAGGCCCGGGCCAGCGCCTCGCTGTCACAGGAGGGCACAAGCAGGCCGTGCCGGCCGTCTTCGATCAGCTCGCCATTGCCGCCCACCGCCGTGGCCACGGGCGCGCACCCACTGGCCATGGCCTCCAGCAAGGTGTTGCTGATGCCCTCGGCCTGCGAGGGCAGCGCAAAGATGTCGAACTGCGGCAGCAGCTGCGCCACGTCGCTGCGGTCGCCTGGCAGCCAGGCCTGTTCGGCGGCACCGGCAGCCTGCAACTGGGCCAGTGCCTCGGCGTGCAAAGGGCCTCCGCCCAGCATCGCAAGCCGCAGGCGTGGCCAGTCAGCCGGGCACAAGTCGCGCAGGCGCAGGAAGGCGGCGACCAGGTTGAGCGGATCCTTGACGGCCTGCATGCGGCCCACGGCGCCGATCACCAGGTGTGTTTGCCGGTCAAAGGGCCAGGCCGCTGGGGCTGGCGTGTCTGGCGTGAACCGCGCCACGTCCACGCCATTGCAAATGCGCCGCACATGCGCGCCGGGCAGGCCCACGGCATCGGTCAGGTAGACCTCGATGGCCTGCGACAGCGCGACGAACTCATGCGCCGCCAAGCCATAGATGCGCCGGAGCTTCTGGTTGCGGCGGTTCACGCCGCCCAGGTCGTCAACATCCCAGCCGTGCTCGCTGTGGATGCGCAGCGGCACGCGGGCCAGCATGGCCGGGATCTGGAACTCCATCGCCCCCAGGTTGCGCGTGTGCACCACCGCCGGGCGCAGCTCGCGCAGCAGACGGTAGACCTTGGGGTAGAGCCACAGCCCCTGCCCTGGCGGCTTGTTGAGCGAGAAGAACTGGGTACCCGGCGCCTTGACCCGCTCCTTGAAAGCGGTGATCTGCGTGACCGCGACCACAGCATGGCGATACTGGTCCAGGTGGTTGATGACGTTGACGACCCCGTTCTCGAGGCCGCCGGTGTCAAAGCGGTGCAGCAGATGGACGACCAGGGGGCGGTCGTCCCGCACGGCGGCGCTCAGAGGCGCCAAAGCCGGTAGCCCGCCGCCTGAATGGCCGCGCCATCGAAGGCCGCCTTGACGTCGATGAAGGCACCGCCGGGGGCGAGCTTCTTGCCCAAGTCAGCGACGCTGAGCGCCTGGTACTCGCGGTGCGCCACAGCCGCCACGATGGCGCCGGCCACGGGCAGTTCGTCCCAGGCCAGCAGCTTGACGCCGTACTCGTGCATGGCCTCCTCGACCTCGGCGGTCGGGTCGGTCACGTAGATGTCGACGCCATAGGTCTTGAGCTCATTGATGATGTCGATGACCTTGGAGTTGCGCAGGTCGCCGCAGTTCTCCTTGAAGGTCAGCCCGAGCACATTGACCTTGGCGCCCTTGATGGGGTTGCCCGCCGCGATCATCTGCTTGATGGTCTGCTCGGCGATGAACTTGCCCATGCCGTCATTGATGCGGCGCCCGGCCAGGATGACCTGCGGGTGGTAGCCCAGCATGTCGGCCTTGTGGGTCAGGTAGTAGGGGTCCACGCCGATGCAGTGCCCGCCCACGAGGCCGGGCTTGAACTTGAGGAAGTTCCACTTGGTGCCGGCGGCCTCCAGCACCTCGGAGGTGTCGATGCCCAGCTTGTCGAAGATGATGGCCAGCTCGTTCATCAGCGCGATGTTGAGGTCGCGCTGGGTGTTCTCGATGACCTTGGCGGCCTCGGCCACCTTGATGCTGCTGGCGCGGTGCACGCCGGGCACGATGATCATTTCGTAGACCTGGGCCACCTTCTCCAGCGTCTCGGGCGTGTCGCCGGAGACGATCTTGAGGATCTTGGTGAGGGTGTGTTCCTTGTCGCCGGGATTGATGCGCTCCGGGCTGTAGCCGACGTTGAAGTCCTGCTTCCACTTCATGCCGGACTCGCGCTCCAGCACAGGGATGCAGACCTCCTCGGTGGCGCCTGGGTAGACGGTGCTCTCGTAGACGACGGTCACGCCCTTCTTCATGTGGCGCCCCACGCTGGTGGAGGAGCCGATTAGCGGCGTGAAGTCAGGGATGTGCGCGTCGTCCACCGGCGTGGGCACGGCGACGATGATCACGTCAGCCTCGGCCAGCATCTTGGGGTCGTCGGTGTAGACGGCGTGCGTGGCGGCCTGGACCTGTTCGTCGGTCAGCTCGCGGCTCGGGTCGGTGCCCTTCTGGCAGGCCGCGACCTTGGCCTTGGCGATGTCGAAGCCGATGGTCCGGACCTGCTTGCCGAACTCCACCACCAGGGGCAGGCCCACATAGCCCAGGCCGATCACTGCAATGGTCTGCTTACTCAACTTTCGTCCTTCCAATCTTGTCGCTGTTCGGAGGCTCAGGGATGGCCGCCTGCCTGCATGCTGCGCATCCAGGACTCTAGGGCAGGCCAGTTCTCGGCCACAAATCGCTGCAGTGCCTCGTCTTCCGCCCCATTGACACCCTTGTCGGCATAGAGGATCAAGACGGCGGCATCATCGTGCTGCCCACGCAGCCGAGCCAGGGCGTTCAAGGCTGTGACCTTCCAGCCATCGACGTAGGCGCCGCCATCGGCCCAGAACGTCTGCCAGGCCCGCAGACGGCGGGCGCGCAATTCACCCAAGGCTTCTGCACGCAATTCGCCGCGCACGACCTGGATCGGTGCCGTGCCTGCCATCACGTCGACACGGGAGACAGAACCCGTCGGGATCCAGTGCTTGTCGCCATCGGCGGCCAGGCCATTGGCCGAAGACACCAGCTTGCTGGCCTGTGACTGCTGGCGATAGTAGGCCACGTAGAAACCAACCGGCTCGGCCCCATCGCGGCGGAACTGGCCGCTCAGCTGCGCGGTCGGGGCGCGGTAGCCGGGCCGCCAATCGGACAGCGGCTCGGCCTGCCAGGTCCAGCCCTGCAGCGCGGGTGCCGTCAGCGGCGGCACGGCGGGCATCGGCTGCGTGGCCTTTGCCAGCCAAGCCACGGGCAGGGCCATCAGGCCAGCCGCCAGCGCCACTCCGGCCAGCAGCGGCGCGGCAGCCGCCGAGGGCAGATCGGCCCCCGGGGCCACACCCGACGCAGGCAATGGATCGGGATCGGCCCAGCGCATGCCGATGGTGAACATCACGATCATGACCAGGCCAAAGAACACCCAGCCGTAGACGATGTGGTCCACGCCAGTGGCCAATTCGTTGCCGGACAAGTGCCCGATCATGACGATCATGTAGGCGCGCAACCAGTTCGCAATCAGCGGCGTCAGCACCGCGACGCCCATGAAGAGCAAGCGCTTCTTCATCGACTGATAGTTGAGGTAGCCAAACAGCGTCCCCACCATCACCGAAGCCAGCAGGTAGCGGATGCCGCTGCAAGCCTCGATCACCGACCACGCACCCGACGGGATGATGAAGTGCAGGCCCTCACGGTAGACCGGCACGCCGGTGGCGCGCAGGGCCATGACCGTGAAGTCGGCCGTGCGCTCCATCAGCAGCGGGGTGAGGAAGTCCCCAAAGGGCACGGCAAACAGCAGGAAGACCAGCGGGAAGCTCAGGAAGTTGCCGACCTGCGAGCCCAGGATGAGGGGCACGCTCGCCAGCAACAGGAAGGCAAAACCGAACTGGGTGGCTGCGTTGGAAGCGACCAGGCTGCCCACCAGCCACAGCGCCCCGGCGGGAATCAGGGCCGCCAACCAACGCAAGTCGGGGCGCGGCTTCATGGTCGCAAGCTGCGCGCGCTTGGTCCAGACCAGCCAGGCCGCGATGGGCGGCACCACGTAGGCGTGGGCAAAGGTGTCGGAGCGCTCCCAGATGGCGACGATCGAAACGGCCGTGCCCCAGTAGAGGCCAAACAGGCAGGCCCAAGCCGCAGCCAGAGCGAGCAACGGCCAGCGCCAGGCGGGTTCAAGTCTCATGCAGCGGCTCCCAGGAATCGATCCAGCCCGGACAGATGCGAGTCCCAGCTGTAGGCATCGAGCACGAACTGGCGGGCACGCGCGCCTTCACGCACGGCGTCTTGCGGTGCGGCCAGCCACTCCAGCACCGCTTGCACATAGGCCTGGGGCTCCACCGCCGCACGCAGACCGGCCTGGGGCTGGGTCGAGATGGCGCGCACGCAGCTCTCGGCCGCCACCACGGGCCGGGCCATGGCCATGGCTTCGAGCACTTTGTTCTGGATGCCGCGGGCCAGCCGCAGCGGGGCGACGATGGCCGCCCCATGCTGCAGATAGGGTCGCACGTCGGGCACGGTGCCCGTCACGACGACGGCCTCGCTGGCCAGGGCCTTGACGGCAGGCGTCGGCGAGCGGCCCACGATGTAGAAGCGCAAGCCGGGGTGCTGCTGGCGCAGGGCCGGCAGCATGTCCTGCACGAACCAGGTCACGGCATCGACATTGGGCCAATAGTCCATCGCGCCGGTGAAGACCACCGCCTGCTCACCCGCCGCAAAGGGGCTGGGCCGCGCCGGGTCGGGGCTGAAGTAGTCGGCGTCCACGCCATTGCACAGTGCCTCCACCGGGAAGTGGCCACCCGGCGTGAGCTTGCGAAACAGTTCGACCTCGTTGTCGGTGACGAAGAAGCTGCAGGTCGCGCGCTCGGCGGTGGCGCGCTCAAAGGCCAGCAGCTTGGCACCCTCGCGGCGGTAGAGCCAGGACAGGGGCCAGCGATGTTCGGGCGCGTAGTCGGTCCACTTGGCCGAGTCCACGTCCACAAAATCCACCAGCACCGGGGCCTTGCCGTCGGGCGCCGCGTACTGGGCCATGGTGGAGCTGAAGACGACGACGGCGTCCACGCCCACCTCCTGGCGCACGCGGTCCACCCAGGCTTGCAGGCCGGCATCGCGGTAGTAGGGCAAGCTCAGCGCCTCGCCCGTCAGCAGGCCGCGCAGGCTGGCGAGCTTGGCCGCGCTGGGCTTGAGGCCGGCGGCGTGCACGTCGGCACACAGGCGGCGCACCTCGGGCAGGTGCTGCCAGTCATCCGGGTCATCGACAAAGGTGCCGAGATAGACCTCATGCTCGCGCGCGAGGTGGCGCAGCAGGTGGTAGGAGCGCACCTTGTCGCCCTTGTTGGGCGGGTAAGGCAGGCGGTGGACGAGCAGGAGAACCTTCATCCCAGGTTCTTGACGATGTGGGGGCCGAGCCAGTTGACGACGGCGCGCGGCAGGCGGCGCCAGGTCTTGATCAGCAGCTGGTACTTGGGGTTGTTCGGGTTGTTCTGGGGAATGCCGTCACGCTTGAACAGCACGTACTCGTAGGAGAGCGGCTTGGGCTCGAAGCCCCAGTTCTTCTTGAAGGCATAGGGCCCCGTGCCCTGCTTGCTGCGCCCGTAGTCAAAGACCTTGAGCCCACGCGCGCAAGCGCGGCGCATCAGCTCCCAGTACTTGAAGTCGTTGGCTGCCAGGTCGCGCGCAGCTTCGTCGTCGCCCGCGTAGTAGGGCAGGCATTCATCGCGGAAGTAGAAGCTCAGCACCGAGGAGAGCAGGCGGCCATCTGGGCCGCAGACGGTCAGCACTTCAGCGTCGGCCCCGAACTCCTTGAGCAGCGCGGCGAAGTAGCGCTTGGGCATGGCCGGCGTGCCGTGGCGGTGGACGTTGTCGGCATAGACCTCGAAGAAGCGATCGACATTGGCATCGATATGGCTGGTGAGCCCGTTCTTCTGCCCCTTGCGCACCATGGCCCGCTGCTTGCGCGGGATGGCGAGCATATTGGCCTCTTCCTCCGGCAGGATCTCCTTGCGAAAGGTGACGTAGAGGTCTTGCCGGGGCCAGTCCAGGTGGCGCGGCTCCAGGTTGCGGAACTCGAGGTGCTCGGCGCCTGTGTCCTTGGCCCAGCGGATGGCCTCGGCCTCCAGCGCGGCGACGGCCTCGTCGTTCGACGCTGCGATGCCGCCATAGACACCAAACGGCAGGCTGGCGACTGAGTGGCCAAAGAGGCGGCTCTTGACTTCCACCAGCGGCAGCACGCCGACGATGTCGCCACCGCTTTCGGCATAGAGGAAATGGCCTCGGTGGCCGAACTGCTGTTCGATCACGCGCAACCAGCCGGCCCGGTGGAAGAAGGTCGCGTCGGGCGCCGCGAACACAAAGGCATCCCAGCGGGCGCAGGCGGCGGCGTCTTGCGCGTCGAGGCGCGCAATGCGGATAGGCGCGTTCATCAGCTCTGGACGCCCGTCGCTGCCACAGCGGCGGCCGGCGCGCTGAGCGTGCGGCCGAGGAAGATCTCGTCCATCCGGCCCCAGGCAAAGTCACGCAGCAGCCGGGCGATGCGCGCCTCGGTGCGCGGCAGGTTCACGTAGTGGCGGAAGCGTGTCTTGGCGTCGATGCCTTGCACGCGCGGCTGTTCGGGGTCGATCTCCCAGGGGTGGAAGTAGAAGACCGCCGACTCGCCGTCCACGCGGTTGACGCGTGAGATCAGCCAATTCGAGATGCCATAAGGCAGCAGCCGGAAGTAACCGCCACCGCTGGACGGCAGATTGCGCGAGCCCATGCGCACGGTGGTGACGGGGATCTCCAGCAAGCCCGGGCGCACCTCGTAGGCGAAGCGCGGGGAGTCGGGCATGCCGTAGTGGTCATGGGCGATGGGGTAGACGCTGGACGAGTAGCGGTGCCCAGTCTCCTGCAGCACGTCAAAGGCCCAGAGGTTGTTCTTGCCGATGGAAAAACTAGGCGCGCGATAGCCGATGACCTCGACCCCGCCCAGGTCTTCCAGCAGGGCCTTGGCGCGGGTCAGGTCCTGCCGCAGCGCATCGCGGTCCAGGTCGCTGGCGCGCTCGTGCCCGTAGCCATGGCTGGCCAGCTCGTGCCCCTGGGCGACGATGCTCTTGACCAGTTGCGGGTAGCGCTCCGCGATCCAACCCAGCGTGAAGAAGGTGGCGTGGACCTGGGTGTCGGCCAGCAGTTGCAGGATGCGGTTGACGTTGCGCTCGACGCGGCACTCGCACGCATCCCAGTCGGCACGGCGGATGTAGGGCGCCATGGCCGAGACCTGGAAGTAATCCTCCACGTCGATCGACATGGCATTGCGCAGTCGCGGAGCGGGCTTAGGGTCCAGCATGGCTGTCAGTGCTTCACGGACTCGACCAAGCGCTGCAGCAGCGCCAGGGTCTGCAGGTTGATGCGCTCCAGCCGCATCATGCTGCGCTCAAGGCGCTGCAGGCGGTCGGTCTGGTGGTCGGCGCTCAAAGCCGCGATCTCGCTGGACAGGCCCTGCACTTCGGCGGCACTCAGCTGCAAGCGGCTGATGTCGAGCGCGCCAGGCGCGCTGGGCTCGCCACCATTCACCTCGGACAAGGGCGCCGGCTTGGAGTCCAACGCACCAACGCCGCTGGGCTTCGGGATCGCGCTTTCCTGCGCGATGTCCTTCAGCACAGCCTTCACGTCCTCCAGGGTCAGGTGCGTGCGCCCCTGCATGAAGCCGAGCAGCAGCAAGCGATCACACAGCCGGTTGATGCGGCGCGGGATGCCTTGGCTGGCCTTGTAGATGGCCGGGAAGGCATCGTGATCGAAGGTGGGCTTGCCGGTCGAGCCCGCGCATTTGAGCCGGTGCTCCATGTAGCGCTGGGTCTCGTCCTCGTCCAGGGGGCCAATATGGCAAGTGGCCGCCACGCGCTGGCGGAACTGCTCCATCTCGGGCCGCTGCAGGATGCCGCGGAACTCGGGCTGGCCCACCAGGAAGGTCTGCAGCAAGGACTGGTTGCTGAACTGAAAGTTGGAGAGCATGCGCAGCTCCTCAACCGCGCGCGGGGTCAGGTTCTGCGCTTCGTCCACGATGAGCAGGCAGCGCTTGCCTTGCGTCACCTGATTGACGAAAAAGGCCTCCAAGCTCATCAACAGCTCAGACTTGTTCAGGTCCTTGACGCGAACACCGAAGGCCGCCCCGACCATGCGCAACGTGTCCTCGGCATCGAGCTGCGTGGTGACGACGTTGCCGATCACGATGCTGCCGCGATTGAGGCTGTCGAGCAGCCCGCGCAGCAGCGTGGTCTTGCCCGCACCGATCTCGCCGGTGATGACGATGAAGCCGTCGTTGCGCAGCACGCCGTAGTCCAGATAGGCCTTGGCGCGCCGGTGCTGCTTGCTGCCAAAATAGAAATTCGGGTCCGGGCTGAGCTGGAAAGGCTTGCTCGTCAGACCGTAAAAGGCTTCGTACATGGTGGCCTCAGAACTGCTGGGTCATGCTGGCCGTGACCGAATTTTCGGAATAGCCCTGCACGCCCTGGGAGCGACTATGACGCAGTCCGAGCTGAGCGTTGGCTCGTGAGCCCAGCTGGATCGACCATCCCGCCATATAGCTGTCGAGTGATGTGAATTGACTCACGCCTTGCCCCTGGTTGCTCGACCGGTTGGCGCTCAGGCTGAGCGAGCTGGTCGGGGTGAGCTTGTGCGCGGCACTGATCGAATATGTGCGCTGAGCAATCTCCGGCGTCAAGGCGAGGTCACCGGTGGCGACGGGCCCGACGCGCTGCGTCTGCGTGCGCCCGACCATCACGCTCAAGGTGCTGCGCACCCCGAGCAGGGTCATCCCGAACTGCTGCTGGCGCAGGCGGTTGGGACTGCTGGTAAGCAATCCACCACCGACCACGCCATCGGCGGGCAAGCCCATGGCCTGAAGGTAGTTACGCACATAGTCCACGCGCTTCAGGGGATCGGGCTCGCGCGACGCGAACAGCTGGTAGTACAGATCAAAATTGGTCTGCCGCCCCCCCGCCGACGAGTAGCCCTGATTGAGACTGGCCGAATCGGTGAACCTGAAGCTGACCAGGCGCATCCGATGCTCGACAGACAGCGAGTGCGTGTTGCCGTAAGCGTGCTTTTGCCAGTCGGCGTTGACTTGTGTGCGTACGTCCGGAACCCAGTTGGCGGAGCCCCCCCAGGTCGACCCAGTCGCCGACGTTGCCGTCAGCACATCGGACTTCTCCCGCCCACCGTTGAGCGTGAGCGTCCAGTCGATATCAGGCCGGTAGTTCAGACCCACCGTCTGCGAATCGACATTCGAGTTCAAGGCCCCCTGGAACTGCCCCTGCCGCTGGCTGAGCATCGCAAAAAAGCGCATCGCACCGCTTCCCCGAGAGTCCAGACGCACCATCGTCGAACGCCCGCGCCCGTCGCCTTGGCCTGTGCCGCGAACTTCAGTGCGCTGCTCGTCCACACGCATCAGCACGTCGGCCATGTCGCCCAGCCGGCTGCGTAACGTTGGCGAGATCGACGCGCTCAACACCTCACGACGATTTGCTGCAGAGATGCCGGCATCCGCCGACTGCGTGCCAAACGCCGACGCCGCCTGCTGACCCGCACTGGCATTGGCCTCGACGGTCAAAATCTGCGGGACGACTTCGATGGTGCCGCGCGCGCTCAAGCTGTTCTGCAAGCGCGAAGAGGCATTTGACTTGACGTAGCCAATCGCGCTCAACGAATAGTCAATCGACGTACGCAGGCCGCTGGAGTTGATTGAATACGAAAACCCGGGTGACACGGTGGTCACGAGCGCCGCGTCTTTGGGTCCGTAGTAGGCGGTACCCAGCGAGCTGCCATCGGTTCGCAGGTTGTCGGTCCAGACCTGAGCCACGGTGAGCTGCGGCCGAAACCTCGGCCCTGAACTCCCCGACGCCGGAGCCTCACTGAGGCTCTGCCCATGCGCGGCTGAGACGCAGGTGAGCAGGGCCGCCACCAGGGGCAGGCGCAGATGCAGTGGGGTGACGGCCGGCACCGCTTCAGGATTGGCCCGGCTCATCACCGTAGCCATAGCCGTATCCATACCCATAGCCGTATCCATACCCATAGCCGCCCACTGCATTTGGACTGGCTTGGTTCAGCAACAGCATCTTGAGCGGCACCGTCTCGATGGTGGCGAGCGCCTGCTGAACGGCAGCTTGAGGCGTCTTCTCGGCATGAATCACGACCACCACCTGCCCGGCCTGGGTTGCCAGCACTCGGGCCTCGGTGGTCAGCAGCAGCGGCGGGGAATCAAAGATGATGATCCGGTCGGGATAGCGCCGAGCCATGTGGTCCAGCAGGTTCCGCATCGCATCGCTGGCAAGCAATTCAGTCGCGCGCTGATGGGGCGTGCCGCTCGGCAGGATGGTCAGCTTGTCGATGTTGGTACGCAGCAGCACGTCCGACATGTCGGCACGCTCTTCCAGCACGTCCAGCAGCCCCGGACCAGACGGCAAACCGAGCATGCGCAGCACCGACGGGCGCGCCACGTCCGCATCCACCAGCATGACGGTATGGTCCAACTCGGCAGCGATGCTGAGCGCCAGATTGATCGACGTGAAGCTCTTGCCCTCACCGGCCAGGGCACTCGTGACCATGATCAGATTGGCGTGATTGAGCGTCGCGGCGCCCTGCCCGACCGCATTGCGGATCAAAGGGCGCTTGATCACCCGGTATTGGTCACCGGTCTGAGAGCGGGGCGTATCCGGCATCAGGAAGCCCTGGGCGGCCAGCGCCACCAGGTCCAACTCGACCCGCTTGGACTGATGATGCGGCACGTCCTCAGCCACGATGTCTGAGGAGACCGTCTGCGACGCGCCGACAGGGCTGACAGGCTGGGCCGGGCGCGCATCGGCAACAACCGGCGATGCTGCCGGCGTTGCCGGTGCCGCTACCGGCAGGGGTGCTGCATCAGTCGGGAGTTCGACACCGGCCTGCCGAAGTTGCTCGAGCCGCTGTGCCGCTTGTTCAATCAGACTGGACATATCAGGCCACCTGTCGGCTCAGTTGGACGGCAAGCAAAGTAAGGGCAATGGCGAAGAGGATGACCAATCCGCCCGTGCCTACCGCGAAACGCACCAGATCCACACGTTGACGCGAGCGGTCAGCATCAGACACAAGACGCGTCACCACACCGAGGATCGGCAACTCCACCTTGGAGCGCAGGTCGTTGGCATCAAAGAAGACGGGGCGCAATTGACTCACGGCAAAGGTGGTGAAGACACCGGCAAACAGCGCGGCAGCCATCGCGCCTGCAAGCAGCAGCAAGCGATTGGGCGCCACCGGCTTGGGTGAGGCTCGTGGAGGTTCGATCACCTTGAAGTCGGCAATGCCCGAGGCCACGTCCAGTTCGCCAGACATGGCCGCCTGCTCACGGCGCTGCACCAGGTCTTCATAGTTCTTCTTGTGGATCGCGTAGTCGCGGTTGAGCTGCGCCGCTTCGGCCTCCAATTGAGGCGCGTTCCGGACTGCGGCCATCGCAGCCGAGTAGCGGCTCGTGTACTCGTCCACCCGGGCACGAAGCGATGCCACCTGAACCTCGGCCGTCGCCAGAATGCGCGACATTTCCTGTGCCGCAGCTGAACCACCCGAACTGCCTTGCGCCAGCGGCGTGTGAGCAGCCGCACGGCGAAGTTCGGCAATCTCCTTCTTGCGCTGCTCTTCCAGATCCTTGATCAGCTTGCGCAAGGCGATGACGTCTGGGTGCTGCTCGGTGAAACGTTGCAGCAGCGAGTCAAGATTGCGCCGCGAATCAGCAAGGCGTGCATCAATTTCTGGCGTCGCCAGATTGATGTTCGACTCCTGAAGGATGCTCTGGGTCGTCGAGAGCCCGCCACCACCGCGCTTTTCGGCCTCCAGTTGCGCCCGCGCTGCATCCCGGGCATTCATGGCTTCCCGGTACTCCAGTCGCGCACGCTCCAGTTGGCTGCTCAACTCCGACAGATGGGCGGCCGCGTCCTTGCCGTCGGGCCCAAGCCGAGACAGGTTCTTGAGCCGGAACTCCTTCAGCCGCCCTTCTGCTTCCTCAAGCTTGGCCTCATAGGCCTTGATCTGCTCATTGATGAAGGTGGTGGCCGTCGACGAGTCCTTGCGAGAAGCGCCCAGACTGTTCTCGACAAAGATGGACACCAAGGCCTGAACTACGCGCTTGGCCGTCTCGGGATCGGTGTCCCGGTAGCCCAGGGTGTACAGGTTGTCACGCCCCGTACTCTGAATGGAAAGTGACGTCGTAACGGTGTCAATGGTGGCGTCTTGCTGCGCTTTGGATTGATTCTTCAAATCCAAATCCGCCATCCGCACCAGCTTCTCGACGTTGGGCCGCGAGATCAGTGTGCGGCTCAACATCGTGACCTGCTGCTCGACGTTCGGCTGAACGGCCAGCCCAGACATCAATGGCTTCAGGATCGATTGCGTATCCACATAGATCTTGGCGCTGGCCTCGTAGCGGTCTGGAAGCATGAAGACCACGACCGCCCCCACCACCCCAGCGACCCAGGACACGCCCAAACCAATCCAGCGGTATTTCCACATCCGCTTGAAGATATTGAGCACCTGCCCAAGCAATTGATCCATATTGGCTGGCCTTATCGATGGCTCGAACGGATATTCACGTCAGGGACAAAAATCAGCAGGTCGGTCAGAAGAAGCTCTGCGGAATGACCAAAATATCGCCGGGGCGCATCATGACGTTGGCTGACAGATCGCCCCGACGAATCAAATCCTTGAGACGAACACCGTACTGCTTATTGCCCTCAGCGGTGCGCATGATCACCGCCTCATTTCCTGCCGCAAAATCAGTCAGCCCGCCGACGGCAATCATCACGTCCAGCAAGGTCATCTGCTGCTTGTAAGGCAGGAACTGCGGTTTGGCCGCCTCGCCCACGACCCGAATCTGTTCGCTGTACGGGCCGACGAACGCCGTGACGATCACAGTCACCACCGGATCCCGCACGTACTTGCTCAGCTGCGCTTCGACTTCGCGCGCAACCTGGACCGAAGTCTTCCCTTGCACCAGGAGCTCATCGACCAGCGGGGCGGCGATCTTGCCATCGGGACGCACAGGCACCGACATCGAAAGTTCAGGATTGCGCCAAACCAGAATGTTCAGCGCGTCGCCCGCGCCGATCACATAGCTGTAGTCTTTGGCGGCAACATCAGGAGGCGCTGGAAATTTGGTGCTCGAGCAACCTGACAAGCCCACCAAAACGGCAACGAGCGACAAAAGCGAACGCACCCAAGGCAACATGCTCTACCCCCAAAAGAAAGAAGCCAGCGTGAATCACGTTGGCAGATTGTCTGAATCGCGCGCTGGCGCTCGCCCTCTAAAAACGGGGTCGGACGCGAGAGCGAGGATGATGCCACAGGCATGCAGCTCTAGAGACCGCACACCAACCTCACCTGAGGGGCGCCAAACGACATCACACCGGGAAGCGTCGACTTTCGCACGCACGCCCTGGCCAAGCCGGCGGGCGAAGCCCTTTTGGCACGAATTGCGTGGCGAGACCTGTGTCAAATCGCACCGCCATCATTGAATTCACCTTGCCAGGACTCGTGTCTGAGTCTCAACTTGTTCGCCCCATGATGAATGGGCACAGCCCCGCACTCAATACATTTCAACTAACAGTTCAGCGGACCCAAGCACCATGGTCAACACAAGCACCTTGCACAGCATCTTGGACCTCGCCAGATGGGCGCCCAGCGGTGACAACACGCAGCCCTGGCGCTTTGAGCTAACCGGCGATGGCGGCGTCGTCATACATGGCTTCGATACCCGCACCACCTGCGTCTACGACCTGGATGGCCACGCCAGCCAGATTTCAATGGGTGCGATGCTCGAAACCCTCAGCATTGCCGCTACGCAATTTGGGCTACGAGCGATTGCCACGCGACGCCAGCACGGAAGCGACGAACAGCCCACCTTTGACATTCGCTTCATCGAAGAAGCGTCACTGATGCCGGATCCGCTCGCGCCGTATATCCAGCAACGGCGGGTGCAGCGCCAGTCGATGCAAACCACGCCGCTGGGACAAACGGCCGAAAAAGCGCTCGAGGCGAGCGTAGGCGAGGGATTCGCCGTTGTCTGGCGAAGGAGCCTGGCTGATCGCGCGCGCCTTGCAAAGCTGTTGTTCCACTCCGCCAAGATTCGCCTGATCTGTCCCGAGGCCTATGAGGTCCATCGCGATGTGATCGAGTGGAATTGCCAGTTCAGCAATACAAAAATACCGGATCAAGCCCTGGGTGCAGATCCCGCCGCACTGCGCTTGATGCGCTTCGCGATGGTCAGTTGGCAGCGCGTCAGCTTCCTTAACAGGTATTTCGCGGGCACCTGGGTACCTCGCATTCAACTGGACGCGCTGCCTGCCCTGCGATGTGGCGCGCACTTTGCCATCACCGCCCGGCAGGAGCCTCAAGGCCTCGACGACTATGTTGCGATTGGCCGTCAGACGCAAAGGTTTTGGCTGACCGCGACAAAACTGGGCCTTCAAATCCAGCCGCAGATCACCCCACTGGTTTTCAGCAGATACGCGAACGCAGGTCGTCGATTCACCACCCATGAGCCCGCGATTCATCTGGCGGAGCAGGTTGCAGCAAAACTAAACGAAGAATTCGGACCCAGCTACCGCCGCATCGGCTTCATGGGGCGAATCGGGTCAGGCAAGGCCGCCGAATCGCGCTCCCTCAGGCGCCCACTCGAAGAATTGCTAATTCCAGGCAAGCCCACCTTGGAATAGCAAACCCCACCGTGCCCAGATAATTATTCCTTGTACTGCGTACGGAATATTTTATCAAATATTGGGAAGGTTATATTAAAGTTGTAGCGCGACATCAGCCCGATGCGGTGGTGATACAGATGCCCACGAGATAAATAATCTACAAATGGGATGCGCTTCAACAGGCCACCTGCCCTAGTATGGTAGGAAAAATGCAAGGCCTCATAGAGCAGATAGTAGGAATAGGCAACCAACGCGAATTGCCAACCTCGATCAGCACCAAAAACAAAACCAACCACCCCGGCTATCAGAGCAATTACCAAAGACAGCCCCACAAAAATATAATACGGCAAAATCGCCGCATAATAGTCCTCAGGCTGCTCGAAATAGAAATGCTCGTCAGCGTAAAAATTGTGATGGATGGTCACATGCTCATAAACCACGGGCATCAAACGCATCCGGTGATGCATGGGATAGCGATGCAGCCAGTACTCAATACCGTTCGCGACCAAAAAGTAGGCAGGCAGCGAGATCCAGAACCAAATATCAAATGCTTCAATCCGCCAAACAATAAAACCAAGGATTGAGAGCAAAAGCAAGAAAACTGCCAGCACATACACCGTCCCGCTGGGGCGGCGCCGTACGCTTTCGCGGAAGCTGGCCCGATATTCGTTTGAGCCAAATTTCGGCCCCCTATCCGGCAACTCTGGCTTGTCAGTGCGCATGGCATTCACCCCATCGGGCCGTCAGTTGGCTGATTTCTGCAGCTTCTTCAGCAATTCATTGACTTCGGCTTGCCGCGGATACCGTGAGCCCTCATAGGCGAGCCGATCCAACTCTGCGCGAGCAAGTGTCAAATCGCCCGCCTTCAAAGCAATCCGAGCCAAGGTCAGACGAGCATCTTGCAAATCAGGCGCCATGGATACAACCTGCCGTTGCAACTCCATGGCCTGCTTGATTTGCCCGGCCTCCGCCAGCGCTGCCGCATAGGTATCCATCACCGCAGGGACCTTGGGAGCCAATTTTCGGGCTCGCTCGGCATACTCCAACGCACCCGTTTTGTTCTGGTTCATCAGCGCCCATGCCATATTGTTGTTGGCATTGACATGCTCCTTATTCACCGCCAGCACCTTGCCGAATTCAGCTTCTGCCAAAGGCCAATCACCAGCGCGCATGGCGGTCGTGCCCACCTGGAAGACAAATTTGATGTCTTCAGGGTGCTTGGCCTCCCACTCAGCGGCAAATCGGCGCGCCTCGTCACGCTGCTGCATCTGACCCAGCACATCAAAGAGACGAATGGCTGCGGTGGTCGACGGCGTCTTGCTGAGAGAAGTTCGGAGCGCGCTGGCGGCGGCCGGCCACTGCTTTGAATCGATATGAACGCTGGCTTCAAGCAGGAACCCTATTCCGTCCATCGGGCGCGCCGCTTGGATCTTCTTGGCCAAGGCCAGCGCCTCTTTGAAGCGCTTTTCCGCCGCGAAAAACTCTATTTGCTTGGCCTGCGCATCCAAGAGATTCGGTGCAACGTCCAAGGCCTTGCGCAACGCACCGATTGCTGAAGCCCGGTCGCCTCGCTCCAAATACAAATCGACCAGACGCATCTGTGGCACGGGTGAGTTTGGCGTGATGCTCGCAAGCTTCCTGAACGTGGTAACCGCCTGCAGGTATTCCCCCTTGGCACGCTGAGCTCGGCCCAATACGTCAAGTAGTTGGGGATCATCAGGAATTGCGGCCACCGCCTCCTGCGCGACCTGCAAACCTTCCTTTGACTTCCCGATGCGCAGTAGATATTCGGCGTAAGCAACACGGCCTTCGACCCGAGTTGGATTCTTAGCAACCACTTGCTTGAGCGTCTCTTCCACAGCCTCCTGGGGATCCCCCATGCGAGCGCGCAAATCGGCAATTGCCAAAAGGGCGTACAGGTTCCCTGCATCTTTGGCCAGAATCGCATCAAACCGACTTTTCGCCGCCTTCAAATCCTTGGCCTCAATATCCAGCGCTCCCAAGGCCCGGGCGGCAGGAAAATAGGTCTCGTCACGCTTGAGCGACTTCAAATATGCCTCGCGCGCGGCAGTCACATCCCCCTTGGCGGCCATAACCTTCCCCCTCAGGTAAGACGCAAGCGGGGATTTTTCATCCTTCTCCTCAAGGCGAACCAGGGCAGGCAAAGCGGTGTCGAGCCGTGCCTGCCGCAGCAGTACCGAAACCAAGGCTAAATCAGCAAAGGTGGACTTGTCGCTGCTGGCAATACGCTCCAGTGCATCCAGCCCCTCGGCCGCCTGCCCTTGCGCAATGCGGCTCAGTGCCATCGTTGTCCGGATTTGAGGATCCGACGGGCTGCTACGCGCCGCACGTTCCAACAGGACTTGCGCCTTGGCCGGATTGCCTTCGTGCAGATAAGCCTCGGCAGCGATGGACAACGCATTTGCCGAAGGCTCTGGCAAGTCGAGCAGCGGCTGGAGCGTCCTCAACGCCTTGTCGGTATGACCCTGCCGCACCTGAATCTGTGCCAGCAAGGGTCGACTCGAATCCATCGACGGCCCTGAGTTGACCGCCCGCGTCAAATAGCTTTCCGCGAGGGTCATTGCACCGCTTCGGTATTCAATCTCACCGGCCAGCAGCAGCGCCCTTGGATCCGGGTTTTTGGCCTTGAGCAACGGCTGGGTCAAATCACGCGCCAAGCGCAGATTCCCTTCCAGATATTCAGCCTGCGCACGAAACAGCATCGCAATCGGACTGCGCGGCATCAACTTGCGCATCTGATCCAGCTGAGCCCTGAGCGCTGCCTTGTCACCTTGGCCGTAATAGAGCGCCAGCAACTCGGCGTGTGCACTGACGAGCGTCGGCTCAGACTTCAAGGCTTCACGTTGGCTGGCGATGGCGCCAGGGATGTCTTTTTTGTAGTGCCGCAGCAAGACACCCTTTGCGTGCAATGCCTGCGCAAGTTGGGGCGATTGCTTGAGCACTTCGTCGATCAGCGCCAGCGCGGCCTCGGGTTTGCCTTCGGACCAAAGCATGTTTGCCAGGGCCGCACTCGCGACCGGGTGCTTCGGCACCGCCTGCAAAGCCGCATCAATCGCCCGCCTTGCCGCTGGCGTATCGCCCTGCGTGGCCCAAGCCGCAGCCAGACCGACCTGAAGTTCAGCCATCGCAGCGGGGCTGTCAAACTTCTTGCCCGCGTAAGTCTTGATGGCCTCGTCGGCCCGGCCCATCGCCGTCAAAGCCTTGACGAGTTCAGGCACGACATCCGACTCCGCCTGCCCCTGCAGCAACGCCTTGCGCAATTCGACTTCCGCCTCGATGGGCTGCCCTGCATCGAGCAATGTTTTGCCCAGCAAAAATCTCACCGGCGCTGAATCAGCCTTTTGCAAGGCCTCCTTCAACGTGATCATGGCTGCGGGCTTGTCCCGCTTGGCAATCTGGCGCCGCGCCTCCTCGAGAGGGTCACCCCGACTCCCCCAATCACAGGCCTGCATAAGTCCAGTGACTGCGAGGACGCTCACCAAAACCCGAAATCTGCCTGTATGCATCGAAGACCCTGAGGACGATGGAACACCTTGTTGACGACGCGCACGCCCGACAGCTCCGTCGGCAAACCAGTCCCGTCAACGATCAAAGCATCGTACAGCGCAGGGCCTTGGCAGCGCGGCGATTCGAACCCGAGATTGGCACCAGCGGGAAGACAAACGTCACCTTTGCCGCGTGCGTCGCGTAGACGAGCCTTAATTTGGGCAGGCAACCGGCCTGAGCGCGGCATTCAGTCGGCCAAGCGCAACCTACCGTGATGCCGCGCGAAGCATGTATGGCGCGCCAAAGACAACGCCAAGCACCGCCGAGCGGTGTCGACATCCTTTACACAAGCCGACCTCATCCAGCCTTCCGCCGCCAAGATGTCGACCAAGCCATTGATATACAAGGTATTTTTTAATCTGGCACAGACGTTGCGAATCCCAGGCACGAGGAGAACCTTCACAGGAACTTCTGCAAACTAACCCACAGGCTCTGCCTGCGGCCCACTTAGGAGAGATCATGAATGCATTTCTGAAGACCGCGATTGCTGGTGCTGCTGCAGGCCTCGCACTCGCTGCGCAAGCTGTCGTCATTGACGACTTCAACAACCCTAGCCCTGGCAATCAAACCGTTTACGACACGCAAATTTCGAGCACGGTTGGTGACAGTTCGTCGTACAGCGGTGCCGGTATTCTTGGCGGTCAACGTGATTTGTACGTCATCAAGACCGGTATCGAGGATTCTGGCCTTGCTGGCGCCATCAGCGCATCCGTAGAGAACGGCAAGTACTCGTTCAACTCGGGCTCCGGTCAGTCCGGCGTTGGCATCATCCGTTGGGATGGTTTGGCCAACACCGGCTTCAACCAGAACGTTGGTGACACGATCGCCACCAATCTGAGCAACGCTATCGGTTCGATCAACGGCAACGGTTTCGCTGCGACCGACCTGCAGACGACCGGCTCCGGCGCTTTCGTACTGGACGTGATCAGCGCTGATGCTGGCTTCAACTTCACGTTGCAAGCCTTCTCCAACGGCGGCACGCAGTTCTCGTCGTTCACGGCCGTGTCGGCCGGCGGCCCTGGCACTTACATCATCCCGTTCAGCGTGTTCTCGTTCGTGCCGGCACTGCAGTGCGCTGGTGGCGCGGCCTCTGGTTGCGCGGACTTCTCGCAGATCACTGCGCTGCAAGCCATCATCAACTTCCCGGGCGCTCCGGTGGTTGACGTTGACCTGCGCATCGACATCGTCGACAACGTGGTTCCCGAGCCCGCCGCTCTGGGCCTGGTTGGCCTGGCCCTGGTGGGTGCTGGTGTGGCCCGCCGCCGCGCCCGCAAGGCTGCCTAATAGCCCCTCTCGGCGGCGGTTTCGACCGCTGCCTGAGCAAAACAAAGAGAGCCGCGTGATGCGGCTCTCTTTTTTTGTGCTCACCGCCTTGCAGACCAAGCTTGCCAGGCAACGGTGTTCAATTCGGGTCATCCAGCGTTGCGAAGTGGCCGCCTCACGCCACGACGGCGGGCGTCCTCCCTATTAGGGGCTTATTGCCAAATGACCGAGTGCCTAGTCGTTCGCCGCTCGCAGCGGGCTCGCGGCACGGTCAACAAATCGATGCGTGATGCTGGCTTCGAGCCCGGCGGCGTCCAAGCCGCATGCCGCCATCAGCTTGGCCGGATCTCCATGCTCAACGAACTCGTCAGGCAGGCCCAGTTGGAGCACCGGGATGTCGATGCCGGCCGCATGCAGACTCTCTGAAACAGCAGAGCCGGCCCCCCCCATCACACAACCATCTTCGATGGTGACGATTGCGTCGTGGGTCCGGGCGATTTCTGCCACCAAGGCCTCGTCAAGCGGTTTAACGAAGCGCATATTGACCACCGTGGCGTCGAGCCGTTCGCCAGCGACCAAGGCTGGGTGCAGGACGGTGCCGAACGCCAGCAGCGCAATTCGTTTGCCAGTACCGACACCTACGCTCGACCGCCGCCGGATCTCTCCGCGCCCCCAGGGCAATGCAGACATCAGCTTGCGCGGCACCACGCCAGCACCTGCTCCGCGTGGGTAGCGCACAGTGGCCGGGCCGCTGTGCTGGAACGCCGTGTAGAGCGCCTGCCGGCATTCATCTTCATCCGAAGGTGTCAGCACCGCCATATTGGGAATGCAGCGCGTGAAGGCAATGTCGTAATTGCCCGCGTGCGTTGCGCCATCCGCTCCGACCAGTCCGGCCCGATCCAGGGCGAAGACGACAGGCAGGTTCTGGATGGCGACGTCGTGAATCAGCTGATCGTAGGCGCGCTGCAGGAAGGTCGAGTAGATGGCCACGACGGGCTTCAAGCCCTCGCAGGCCAAGCCGGCCGCAAAGGTGACCGAATGCTGCTCGGCAATGCCGACGTCGTAGTAGCGCTCGGGGAAGCGCTTGTGGAACTCGACCATGCCGGACCCCTCGCGCATGGCGGGGGTGATGCCCACGAGGCGTTGGTCCTGCTCGGCCATGTCGCAGAGCCAATCGCCAAACACCTGGGTGAAGCTCAGCTTGGGCGGCGTTGCCGGCTTGACGAAACCCACAGCCGGGTCGAACTTGCCGGACGCGGCGTGGTACTTGACGGGGTCGGCCTCGGCCAACTTATAGCCAGCACCCTTCCTCGTGATGATGTGGAGGAACTGGGGCCCACGCTTTTCACGCAGGTTCTCCAGCATCGGGACCAGTGCATCCAGGTCGTGGCCATCGATGGGGCCGACGTAGTTGAAGCCGAATTCTTCAAAGATGGTGCCGGGCACCACCATGCCCTTGGTGTGCTCTTCGAACCGCCGCGCGAACTCGTAGAACGGGGTGTTCTTGAGCACGCTTTTGGCGCCTTCCCGCGCAGCCGAGTAGAAGCTGCCGCTCATCAAGCGCGCCAGATATTTGTTCAGCGCACCCACCGGCGGGCTGATGGACATGTCGTTGTCGTTGAGGATGACGAGCAGGTCGCCCATCAGGCCGCCGTGCGAAACCCCGGCGTTGTTCAGCGCCTCGAAGGCCATGCCGGCCGTCATCGAGCCATCGCCAATGATGGCCACGGCGCGCCGGTCTTCGCCTTTGAGCCGGGCGGCCATCGCCATGCCATGGGCAGCTGAAATGCTGGTGGATGAATGGCCGGTGCCGAATGTGTCGTACTCGCTCTCATCACGGCGGGGAAAGCCGCTGATGCCGCCCAACTGGCGCAGCGTGCCCATGCGATCACGGCGTCCGGTGAGGATCTTGTGCGGGTAGGTTTGGTGGCCCACGTCCCATACCAGCCGGTCATGGGGCGTGTTGTAGACGTAATGCAGGGCGACCGTCAGTTCGACCGTGCCCAGGTTGGAGCCGAAATGCCCCCCCGTCTTGGACACGCTTTCCACAACAAAGGCCCGCAGCTCGTCGGCCACACGCCGCAGCTCGGTGCGCGGCAGCCGTCGCAGGTCGGCTGGATCGTTGATGGTGTTCAGCAGCGGGAATTCCATCAGCTATCCCTCTCCACGACGGAATCCGCCAGCAGTTCGAGCAATCGCGTGTCTGCCAGCCCGCTGGCCGCCAGTGCCGCCTTGGCCTCGGCGCAAAGCTCATCGGCCAATTGGCGTGCGGGGTCCAGGCCCAGCACGCTCACATAGGTCGGCTTGTTGGCATCCTGGTCCTTGCCAGCCGTTTTGCCCAGCACGGCGGAATCCTGGGTGACGTCCAGGATGTCATCGACCACCTGGAAAGCCAGCCCGATGGCGGCGCCGTAGATCTCAAGCTGCTGCAGCGCCTGTTCGCCGCACTGCCCGCAGGCCGCACCCATCGTCACGCTGGCCTGCAACAGCAGCCCCGTCTTGCGGCGATGCATGTCACGCAGCGTGGCTTCGTCCAGTTGCTTGCCAATGCTGGCCAGGTCGATCGCCTGGCCACCGGCCATGCCGGCATGGCCGGCGGCACGCGCCAGCAAGGCACACAAGCGGGCCTGCAAGGCTGGCGGGATACCTTCTTCGGGGGTCAGCACCTCAAAGGCCAGCGCCTGCATCGCGTCGCCCGCCAGCATGGCCTGGGCCTCACCGAACTGGACGTGCGTGGTGGGCTTGCCGCGCCTCAACACATCGTCGTCCATGCAGGGCATGTCGTCGTGGACCAGGGAATAGGCATGGATCAGCTCCACAGCGCAAGCGGAGCGCATGGCAGCCAGCGCATTGCCGCTCACCGTCTCACTGGTGGCCAGCACCAGCAGGGGCCGCAGCCGCTTGCCGCCTCCCAGCACCGCATAGCGCATCGCTTCGCCCAACCCGGCTGGCGCAGCGGCCGGGACCAGATCGTCCAGCGCGCGCTCAAAGGCGTTCAGCGTCTCGGCGGTCCAGGCTTCAAAGGTCTTGGATCCCAGCATTCCTCAGTCACCCTGCCAGCTCTTGAGCTCGCCCTCGTCCAGCACCTTGACTTGCTGCTCAACGGCAGCCAGCTTGGCCCGGCAGATCCCGAGCAACTCGGCACCGCGCCGGTAGCTCTCCAGCAATTGATCCAGCGGCAGTTGCTGCCCCTCCATGCCGGCGACGAGCCGCTCCAGCTCCTCCAGAGCGCGCTCGTAGCTGGGCTCCTCGGGGGCGGTTCGACTGCGCGACGTGGCGGACTTGGACATTTCGTTTGGCGAAACTGGAATTGTAGTCAGCCCTGATAGGCACTCCCGGTCAGGCCATAGAGGAGAAAGCCCCCCAGGTTCGTCACGCCCGTCCCGCTAGAATCAGAACCCTTTTGGGCTCGCGAAAGCCTGCCCACCTCCCTTACTCACTACCAACCTGGCCGACCCGAGTTTTCGGGATGCGCCGGAGGGACGCGACACCCCCTTTTCAAAGGTTTTGCCAGAAATCATGTCGGACCTGAGCATTTCCGTCTCGGCGCTGGAACGCAGCCGGACCCAGCTCCCGGTGAGCGCCTATTTCGACCCGCAGCTGTATCAGCGGGAACAGGCAGAACTCTTTCAGAAGGGGCCGCGCTATGTGGGGCACACCCTCGCCGTCCCGGAAGTCGGGGACTACCTGGCATTGGCCCAGGAAGGCGAAGGCCGCGCCCTGGTGCGGTCCAGCCAGGGCGTGGAGCTCATCTCCAACGTCTGCCGGCATCGCCAGGCCGTGATGCTCAAGGGCCGGGGCAACAGCCGCAGCAACATCGTCTGCCCGCTACACCGCTGGACCTACTCGCATCAGGGCGAGTTGATCGGGGCCCCGCACTTTGCCGACGACCCCTGCCTCAATCTGCAGCGCTACCCACTGCGCGAATGGAACGGCTTGCTGTTCGAGGACAACGGCCACGACGTCGCCGCCCACCTCCAGCAGCTCGGCCCGCGCGCCAAGCTCGACTTTTCGGGCTATGTGCTCGACAAGGTCCAGGCCCACGTCTGCAACTACAACTGGAAGACCTTCATCGAGGTCTACCTGGAGGACTACCACGTCGGCCCCTTCCACCCCGGCCTGGGTCAGTTCGTCAGCTGTGAGGACCTGGCCTGGGAGTTCGGCAAGCACCACTCGGTGCAGACGGTCGGCGTCAGCCCGGGCTTTGGACGGCCGGGCTCCGGCGTCTACGGGCGCTGGCATGAGCAATTGCTGAAGTACCGCCAGGGCCGCCTGCCCGAGGCCGGTGCCGTATGGCTGACCTACTACCCGCACATCATGGTCGAGTGGTACCCGCACGTGCTGGTCGTCTCCACGCTGCACCCCCAGGGTCCGCAAAAGACGCTCAATCTCGTCGAGTTCTATTACCCCGAAGAGATCGTCGCTTTCGAGCGCGAGTTCGTCGAAGCGCAGCAGGCGGCCTACATGGAAACCTGCATCGAGGACGACGAGATCGCCGAGCGCATGGACGCCGGCCGCAAGGCCCTGTTCGACCGCGGCGACAACCAGGTCGGCCCCTACCAGAGCCCCATGGAAGATGGCATGCAGCACTTCCACGAGTGGTACCGGTCCCACCCCCTACTGGCTTCGCCAGCCCCCTCAAGGGGGCACTTCCAGCAGCCCGGCGAAGCCGGCTCTGCGGAAGTCGCTGAGTCGGAGCCCGACGGCCACTGACGGTGTCCGCTTCGCTGCTCATGGTGCTGGCGAGCTTGCTGTTCGCCGCCATGGGCGTGTGCGTGAAGCTGGCGTCGTCGATGTACGACGCGACCGAGATCGTCATGTACCGCAGCCTCGTCGGCGTGCTGATGGTCGGTGCTTTGGCGCGCTGGCAGGGCGTCAGCCTGCGCACCCAGGTGCCGGGCATGCACGTGGCTCGCAGCGCTGCGGGCGTGGGAGCACTCAGCCTGTGGTTCTTTGCCTTTGGTGGCCTGCCCCTGGCCACGGCGATGACGCTCAACTACATGTCCTCGGTGTGGATGGCGCTCTTCCTGCTGGGCGGCGCCGTCTTCATGGGCGCTAGGAATCTCGACATGCGCCTCTTTGCCGCTGTGCTGGCGGGCTTTGTGGGCGTGGCCCTGGTACTGAGGCCCAGCATGGGGCCGCAGCAGGCTTGGCCCGGCGTGGCGGGGTTGCTGTCCGGCATGCTGGCCGCGCTGGCCTATCTGCAGGTCACGGCGCTGGGGCGTGCGGGCGAGCCTGAACTGCGGGTCGTCTTTTATTTCTCCTGCGGTGGTGCGTTGGCGGGCGCGGTGATGTCTCTGGTGCTGGGCGATGGCCTGCACACCCATACCGTCCATGGCGCCGGCCTGCTGCTGGCCGTCGGTACCCTGGCCAGCCTGGCCCAACTCTGCATCACCCGGGCCTATGCGATTGGGCGGCCCCTGGTGAACGCCTGTCTGCACTACCTCGGCATCGTCTTCGCGTACATGCTGGGCGTGCTGTTCTTCCACGACCCCGTGACCTTGTCGGCCACCCTTGGCATGCTGCTGATCATCGGCGCGGGCGTCACCGCCACTTGGCTGCGCGGCCGCCTGGCCCCAGCGCCCAAGGACAGCCAATTCAACCCGAGCGAATCCTGATGCCCTACACCACCCTGATCGCCCCAGAAGCCTTGCAAGGCCTGACCGACGTCCTCGTGCTGGATTGCAGCTTCGACCTCGCCGACCCTGAGGCCGGCGCCCGCGCCTACGCGGCAGGGCACATCCCTGGCGCCCACTACCTGCACCTCGACCGCGACCTCTGCGGCCCCAAGACTGACGCCACCGGCCGCTTCCTCGGCCGCCACCCCTTGCCCACACGCGAGGACTTTGCCGCCCGGGTTCAGTCCCTGGGCTTGCGCGCCGGCCAGCAGGTGGTGGCCTACGACCGCAGCGGCGGCATGTACGCCGCTCGGCTTTGGTGGATGCTGCGTTGGCTGGGCCATGCCGAGGTTGCGGTGCTCGACGGCGCCTGGCCCGGGCCCTGGACGACCGAGCTGCCGCCCCAACCGACGCCAAGCCACTGGCAAGCCGATGCGCCGCTGGGCGGCATGATCGATGCCGACGCCCTCGCCGCCCAGCTCGGCCGCGTCCGCCTGATCGACGCCCGCGCGGGCGAGCGCTTCCGTGGCGAGGTGGAGCCCCTGGACAAGCAAGCCGGCCACATTCCCAGCGCCAGCAACCGCTTCTTCCGCAACAACCTCGGCCCTGACGACCGCTTCAAACCCGCTGCAGAACTGCGTGCCGAATTTGAAGCCCTGCTGGCCCCGTTCAGCGGGGACGACGTCGTCCACCAATGCGGCTCCGGCGTCACCGCCTGCCACAACCAGTTGGCCATGGTCCATGCCGGCTTGGCCCCAGGGCGCCTCTACCCAGGGTCGTGGAGTGAGTGGTCCGCCGACCCCGCCCGCCCCATCGCCCGGGGTTGACCCAACTCAAGCCAGGGGCGCTTAGCGCGGCGCAAACTGAAGTCATCCCTTCAGGAGGTCTTCACCATGTACAAGCGCATCCTCGTTCCCACCGACGGGTCTGACATCAGCGCCAAGGCGGTTGGCGTTGCAGCCCAGCTGGCCAAGCTGCACGGCGCCGAGCTGAATACGCTCAGTGTCAAGGAGCCCTTCCCGTACAGCATGGTCACCGAGATGCAGCCGGTGCCGCCGCAAGAGTTCTACGACGCGCAAGAGCGCCTCGCCAGCGCCCGCGTCAAGGCGGCCCAGGCGGCCGCTGAGGCCCAGGGCGTGGCCTGCAAGGGCTTCACCGTCGAGGCGCTGCACGCCTGGGAAGCCATCATTGACCACGCCAAGACCGAAGGCTGCGACCTCATCGTCATGGCCTCACATGGCCGCCGGGGTGTGGCCGCCCTGTTGCTGGGCAGCGAGACCCAGAAGGTGCTGACCCACACCGACCTGCAGGTGCTCGTCGTCAAATAAGCCCACACCAGGGCGATCAAGGCGCGGCCAGCAGCTGGCGCCGGAAGAAGGCAACCGTCCGCGCGAGCCAAAGGCTTGTCATCGCCGGGCGGTCATAGCCGGGTGGGTCACACAGCATCTCGCACTCCAGCCGCCCCAGCTCTGCAGCTGCTGGCGCCGGCGCCAGCAGCGCCCCATGGCCGCCTGATGGCAAATCGGCCAGCAGTTCGCAACCCGTGCAGGCGGCAAGCACCGCGTCGCTGTGAAAGCGCGGCAGCAGCCAGCGGTCAAGCCGCGCGGTGATCAGTGCCAAGGGCACACGCGGCCGCGCCAGCGTGGCGGGGTCGAAGTCGGCCGCCAGCGGCACCCCGGCCACAACTGCGGCGATGCGTGCGTCGCCGTGCGTGCGCGGGGCCGCGTCGCCGCCAAACTTCCAGTCCAGGACCCGCTGGGCCAGCCAGAGCTTGGGGCCATCCAGCAAGCCGCCGGTCAGTTGGGTTGCCAGGCCGACGCAGGCCTGGAAGTCCTCGGCCAGATGCCGCGCGCAATGCGCCCGAAAGCGCTCGGGCGACCAGGCACCGCCCGCGAGGCTCAACGCCGTGTGCCCGCCGGCGGACATGCCGAAGGCGCCCACGCGGTCCAGCCGCAAGGCGGCAAAGCGCGGGTCGGCGGCCACACGGTCGATGGCATGGCTGACCTCGGCCGGGCGTTGCTGCCAGCTCTCGGGCCCGCGCTGGCTGGTGTCGGTCCAGTTGTCGCCCCTGTGCAGCGGCAGCACGACGGTGAAGCCGGCGTCTACCAGGGCTTGGGCCAGCGCGGTGTGCACCCAGGGCCCGCCGCCGGAGCCGTGGGAGATGGCGATCAGCCGGCCATTGCCGGGCGCGGGCGGCGCCTCCGGGGCCAGGCTGACGATCAGGTCGCCGCGTGGCTCGGCATGCCCGGCGGCGGCGGTGGGGTAGAAGACGGTGACCGGGCCGACGCTCGCATCGGGCGGCAGGGTCAGCGTGCCGAGGGTGGCGGCGTGGGTGGCGCTGAAGATCAGGCCGACCGCCAGGCCGGCCAGCAGGAAGTGAGAGCGCATGCGGGGCTCACGAAGTTGGAGGAGCCCACAGCGTCGGCGCTCGCGCCCGCCACGTCTGGCCGAAAGCTGCGGCTTGCAGGTTTCAGCGCGGTTTTGATGAATCGCCGAGGCGCCTTTTCAGGATTCGGCCAGGGCTTGCTGGCGGAATTCGGTGGGCGTCAGGCCGGTCTCGGCCTTGAAGGCGCGATTGAACGGGCCGATGGAGCCAAAGCCCACGTCCAGCGCAATGCTCAGCACCGGCAGGCCGCGCTGCTGCGGGTCCGCCAGGCGCCGCTTGGCCTCAGCCACGCGCAGCCCGTTCACATAGGCGTTGAAGTTGCGATGGCCGAGGTGCTGGTTGATGACGCGCCGCAGCCGGTACTCGGGCGCGGCCAGTTGCTGTGCCAGGCCGGCCAGGCTCAGGCCGTCGTGGGCGTAGCCCCGCTCGCGGCCCATGAAATCGGCCAAGGCCGCGGCTAGTTGCTGGTCTTGCGCGTGCTGCGGGTCCGGCGCGGGTGGTACGGGTGGCGCGGTCGGCGGCAACGGGGTCAGAGGCCGTTCAGCGGCCCACAGCCCTTGCGCACGCGGCGCGAGCAGGCGGCCGGCAATCACGGCCGTCAGCACCAGCAGCAGGGCCACGTCGGTCAGGGCGCCCAGTTCGCTCAGCCGGCCATCGCTGGAGGTGAGCCGCAGGCCCACCTGGACCAGGCCGTAGCCCGCGCCCCCACCCACCACCACAAGTCGCAATTGCCGTCGTGAGTCGACCAAGTCCACCCGCCAGGGCCCGACGACCGCCGCCAATCCCAGCAGTGCGAAGCCAATCGGGATGGCTCGCATCAGCACCCAGCCCGGCCCCCACGCGCCCCACTGGCAAACCGTCGCGCCCCACAGCACCACGGCGCCCCACAGCAGGCCGTGCCAGAGTCGCAACCGAAATTCATCTTGAAACACCGCGCGGGCAAAGAGCCAGAACAGCACCGCCGAGCCCAGCGAGATGCCAATCCCCGGCGCCTGCGGCTGGCAGCTCAGCTGCTGCTCCACCCAGGGCGAGGCGGACAGCGTCTGCACGATCAGTGAGGCCGCCAGTGCGATGGCCAGGCTGGCCAGCGCCGTCTGTCGCGTGCGCTGCCGCTGCGGCAGCAAGGCAATGACGACGAGGGCCAGCAGCGCGATCAGCGCGCCACGCAGGCCAGCGTCAATGAGCGCCATGCAACAGCTGCGAGATCCCGAACGCCACGCTCAGGCCCGCCGCCAGCCAGGCCACCTGGGCCAGGGTCTCGCGCCAGGCCAGGCGCTGCTGCAGCTGCGGCAGCAGGTCAGCCACCGACACGTAGATGAAGCTGCTGGACGCCAGCACCAGCAGATAGGGCAGGCCTTGCTCGAACGAGCCGATCAGCAGATAGCCGAGCACACCGCCCACCACCGCAGCCAGGCCCGAGAGCGCGTTGAACAGCAGTGCCTTGCGGCGGCTGAAGCCGGCGTTCACCAGCACGATGAAGTCCCCCACTTCCTGAGGGATCTCGTGCGCCACGATGGCCAGCGAGGTCGCCACACCCAGCTTCACGTCGGCCAGGAAGGCGGCCGCGATGATGACGCCATCGCAGAAATTGTGGATACCGTCGCCCACCAGCACGGCCAGGCCGCCGCGCCCGGCCTGCTCGGCGTCGAAGTGGTGGTGATGGTGGTGCCCGTCACCCTCGTGGTGGTGGACGTGGCGATACAGCTCCACCTTCTCCAGCAGCCAGAAGAACAGCAAGCCGCCCAGCAGCGTCGCAAACAGTGCCTGCGGGTGCGCCAGCGGCGACTCAAAGGCCTCGGGCAGCACGTTCAGCAGCGAAGTGCCCAGCAGGATGCCGGCCGACAGGCTGACGAGGCTCTTGACCAGGCGGGACAGCACGCCCACGGTCAGGCTCGCCGCCACCAGCACTGAAAGCAGGCCGCCCGCGAAGGTCGCGAGCACGATGTAGGTCAGCAGCATCAAACGAACTTCTTGAACCAGGCCAGGCAGCGCGCCCAGGCGTCGTCAGCCGCCGCCTTGCGGTAGCTGGGACGGTAGTCGGCATGGAAGGCGTGCGGCGTGTCGGGGTAGACGACGAACTCGCAGGCGCTGTTGCCGGCGGCCTTGAGCGCGGCTTCCATCTGGGTCAGCGTGTCGGTTGGGATGCCGCCGTCGGCACCGCCGTAAAGGCCCAGCACCGGCACCTTCAGCGCCGCCGCGCGCTCAATGGCCGTCTTGTCGCCAGGGAAGTAGCTGCGCGCCACCGGCCCGTACCAGGCCGCCGCCGCCTTGAGGCTGGGGTTGTGGGCGGCGTACATCCAGGTGGTGCGCCCACCCCAGCAAAAGCCGGTGATGGCGGCGCGCTTCACGTCGCCACCCTGGGTGCCGGCCCAGGCCAGGGCGGCGTCCAGGTCGCCCAGCACCTGGGCATCGCCGGCCTTGGCCACCACCTCGCTGATGAGCTTGGGGATGTCGGTGTAGGCCTTGGCGTCACCCTGGCGCGCAAACAGCTCGGGCGCCACAGCCAGGTAGCCCTGGCGCGCGAAGCGGCGGCAGACATCGGCAATGTGCTCATGCACGCCAAAGATCTCGCTGGCCACCAGCACCACGGGCAGGTTCTTCTGCCCGGCGGGCTGGGCCCGGTAGGCCGGCATCTTGAAGTCGCCCACCGCAATCTCCACCGTGCCGGCCAGCAGGCCGTCGGCCGGCGTGCTGATGGTTTGCGCGGTCACCGGCAGCACCGCGGCCGCAAAGCCGCCACCGACGCTGGTCTGCACAAAAAGGCGGCGGCTGAAGTCGCGGCCGGGTGCCAGGCTGTCAACGTCGCGCTCAATCTCGCGGTCGATCGGGGTCAGTGCGTGTTGCATTGCTGGTCTTGGAGGGGGAAAGGCCCTGGATTTTGCCGGGAGAATGCCCGCATGAGCCTGAGCCAGCCAAAGCCCCTGCCCTGGGCTGCCATCGACATGGGGTCCAACAGCTTCCGGCTGGAGATCGGGCACGTGATACGGGGGCGCTACAAGCGCGAGCTCTACCTGAAGGACATCGTGCGCCTGGGCGCCGGCCTGGATGCCCAAGGCATGCTGACCGACGCCGCCGCCGAGCGGGGCCTCGCGGCCCTCGCCACCTTTGCCGAGCACCTGCGCGACTTCCCGCCCGAGCGCGTGCGGGCCGTGGCCACACAGACCCTGCGCGAGGCACGCAACCGCAATGAATTCCTGGTCAAGGCGCAGACCGCCCTGGGCCACCCCATCGAGGTGATCGCCGGCCGCGAGGAGGCGCGGCTGATCTTTGCCGGCGTGTCGCGCCTGCAGCCCTCGGCCAAACGGCGGCTGGTCATCGACATCGGTGGCCGCTCCACCGAGATGATCCTGGGGCACGGCACCCACCCCGAGCGCGCCGAGTCCTTCCAGATCGGCAGCGTCAGCCTGACCATGCGCTTCTTTGCCGACGGCAAGCTCACGGCCGAAGCCTTCCGCGCCGCGCAGATTGCTGCGGGGGCCGAGCTGGAAGAGGCGCTCAACATCTTCCCGGCCGGTGCCTGGGAAGAGGCGCTGGGTGCCTCGGGCACGGTGGGCGCGGTCTCGCAGGTGCTGCTGTCTGCCGGCTTGACCGATGGCCGCATCACCCCCGATGCCTTGGCCTGGTGCATCGAGCACTGCCTGCAGGCCGGCGACATCTCGCGCCTGGACCTGCCGGGCCTCAAAGACGACCGGCGCCTGGTGCTGGCCGGCGGCCTGTGCGTGCTCTACACCCTGCTCACGCAGTTCGGCATCAAGGAGCTGCTGGCCAGCAAGGGTGCACTGCGCCAGGGCGTCATCTTTGACTTGGCCGAACGCCACGGCGCGCGGGCCTCGGAGCTGCGCTCCCACACCGTGGCCGACCTGCAGCAGCGCTTTGCCGTGGACACGGCACACGCGCAGCGCGTCAGCGACAAGGCCGAGCGGCTCTACCGCCAGCTGTGCCCCAACCCGGCGCCGGAGCTGCTGCGCGAGCTGCGCTGGGCGGCGGCCATCCACGAGGTGGGCATGGTGGTCTCGCACCACGACCACCACCGCCACAGCGCCTACCTGATCGGGCATGTGGACGCACCCGGCTTCTCGCAGAACCAACTGCAGCGCCTGGCCAACTTGGCCCTGGGCCAGCGCGGCCGCCTGCGCAAGCTGGAGGCAGCTCTGGCCGACGAAACCCTGCTGTGGCAACTGCTGGCCCTGCGCCTGGCCGTGATCGTCTGCCACAGCCGCCAGCCCCGCCACCCGCAAGGCCTCAAGCTCACGCGGCAAGAGCGCCGGGTGGTGCTGACCTGGCCCACGGCCTGGCGGGCCGAGCAGGCACGCACCATCTTCCTGCTGAAGGAAGAGGCCGAGGCCTGGCGGCGCAATGGCGCACTGGACCTGGGCTACGCCTGAGCGCGGCCCCGGCCCCCGACGCTGCTGCCACGATCTGACAGCAGCCGCACCGAACATGCGGGCTCCCTCAGCTCTGCCGAAAGACGCGCCCCATGCTCAAGACCTATGCCGGCAGCTGCCACTGCAAGGCCGTGCGCTTTGAGGTTGATCTCGACCTTGCCGCCGGCACGGGCCGCTGCAACTGCTCCATGTGCTTCAAGACGCGCAGCTGGAACCTCAGCGTCAAGCCCGACGCCTTCAGGCTGCTGGCCGGCGCTGACGCCCAGAGCGACTACCAGTTCGGCTCCAACAGCATCCACAACCTGTTCTGCAAGACCTGCGGCGTGCGCTCGTTCGGCCATGGCGACATCGCCGAGATGGGCGGCGCCTTTGTCTCAGTGCGGCTCAACGCGCTGGACGATGTGCCAGCCGAGGAGCTGGTGGCCGCGCCCGTCACCTACTACGACGGGTTGCACAACAACCGGTGGCACAGCCCGGAAGAGACCCGGCACTTGTGAGCCTCAGCTCAAAGGCCTTAAAGCGCGTCTGGCCCCTGCACCGCGTGCAGCGTGACCTCGAAAGCGCCATCGCGCTGGCGGCCGCGCAGCCACCAGACCGCGCCCTTCTTGACCGCCCAGTCATGCTCCTGCCCCGCCAGCAGCTGCGCCGCCACCTGGCCCAACGTGGGTTGATGGCCGCAGACCAGCACGGCCTCTGAGGCCGACGGCCAGCGCGCTGCGTTCAGCACGGCCTGCGGGTCGGCGTCCGGCGCCAGGGCCGGCACGATCTTGAAGTCCCGCCCCAGCGCCTCGGCCGTGGAGCGGCAGCGCAGCGCCGGGCTGCTGAGGATGCGGGCGCTGGCGGGCAGGCGCTGGTTCAGCCACTCGGCCATGCGCCGCGCCTGGCGCTCGCCCTTGGCGGTCAGGGCGCGCGGCAAGTCACCGCCTTCGGCCGCGAACATCTCGGCCTCGGCGTGGCGCCACAGGATCAGGTCCATCAGCGATATTTCTGCATCAACGCCCGCTGGGCGCCGGTGCCGCTGTCGCTGATGCGCACTGAGTGCCCATCCGGGCCCAGCTGCCAAGCGTCCAGCGTGTCGTGCAGATAGGGCACCAGGGCCTCGTCGATCACACGCTGGCGCAGCTTCGGGTCCAGCACCGGCCAGGCCACCTCGATGCGGCGGAACATGTTCCGGCCCATCCAGTCGGCGCTGGACAGGTAGAGCGCCTCGTCGTTCTCCCCGGCACCCCAGCGGAAGTAGCAGACCCGCGAATGCTCCAGGAAGCGGCCCACCACCGAGCGCACCACCACGCCTTCGGTCTCGCCGGGCAAGCCCGGCGGCAGCATGCAGGCGCCGCGCACGATCAGGTCCACCGTGGCGCCGGCCTTGGCGGCCTTGACGAGACCGTCGATCAGCAGTGCGTCGGTCAGCGCATTGATCTTGACCACCACGCGCGCCGGCTCACCCCGGCTGGCGGCGGCGGCCACCTGGTCCAGGTGCTCCAGCATGCGGCTGTGCATGTTGAAGGGCGCCACCAGCAGGCGGCGCGGCTGCCGGAACTTGCCCAGCGCCGCCAGTTGGCGGAACACCGAGTCCACGTCAGCCGTGATGTCGGGGTCGGCCGTGAGGTAGCCCAGGTCGGTATAGAGCCGCGCCGTCTTGGGGTTGTAGTTGCCGGTGGAGAGGTGGGCGTAGCGGCGCAGCTTGCCGCCTTCGCGCCGCGTCAGCAGCAGCAGCTTGGCGTGGGTCTTGAAGCCCACGATGCCGTACACCACCTGGGCGCCCACGGCCTCCAGGCGCTCGGCCCAGTTGATATTGGCCTCTTCGTCGAAGCGCGCCTTCAGCTCCACCACGGCCATCACTTCCTTGCCGCGCCGGGCCGCCTCGATCAGCAGGTCCATCAACACCGACTTGGCGCCCGTGCGGTAGATGGTCTGCTTGATGGCCAGCACGTCGGGGTCCTCGACCGCCTCGCGCAGCATCTGCACCACGGGGTCGAAGCTCTCGAAGGGGTGGTGCAGCAGCACGTCCGTCTTGCGCAGCCGCTCCAGGATGGACTTGGCGCGCGGCAGGCGCCGCTCCGGCCACAGCGGCTCGTGCGGAGCAAAGCGCAGCTGCGGCGCGTCGGTCTGGTCGATCAGCTCATTGAGCCGCACCAGGTTGACCGGGCCATTCACACGGTAGAGCGCGGCCGCCGGCATGTCGTATTGCTCCAGCAGGAACTCCGACAGCTCGGCCGGGCAGGTGCGCACCACCTCCAGGCGCAGCGCGCGGCCAAAGTGCCGCGTCGTCAGGCCCGAGCGCAGCGCGTGGCGCAGGTTGGTGACCTCGTCCTCGTCCACGTCCAGGTCTGAGTCCCGCGTGACGCGGAACTGCGAGAAGGCCTCGACCCGCCGCCCCGGGAACATCTCCTCCAGGTGCGCGCGGATCACGCTGGTCAACAACACAAAGGCTTGGCGGCCGTCCGACACCTGGGGTGGCAGCTTGATGACGCGCGGCAGCACGCGCGGCACCTTGACGATGGCGATGCGCGTGTCGCGCCCCAGTGCGTCCTTGCCCGACAAGCGCACGATGAAGTGCAGCGACTTGTTGGCCACCTGCGGGAAGGGGTGGGCCGGGTCCAGGCTGACCGGCATCAAGAGCGGCCGCACCTCGCGCTCGAAGAAGCGCCCCACCCAGCGGCGCTGGGCTTCGTTGCGGTCCGCATGGTTCAGGATCACGATGCCCTGGGCTGCCAGCGCTGGCATCACGGCCTCGTTGAAGATGCCGTACTGCTCATCGATCAGCGCATGCGCCGCAATGGCCACGCGCTCGACGTCGCGGTGGGTGACGCCGTCCTTGCCGGTGCTCACGGCCTCCAGCAGGTCGGCAAAGCGCACTTCAAAGAATTCGTCCAGGTTGCTGGACACAATGCAGATGTAGCGCAGCCGCTCCAGCAGCGGCACGTCGGTGCGCTGGGCCTGGGCCAGCACACGGCGGTTGAACTCGAGAATTGCTTGTTCCCGGTTGAGCAGTTGCAGCGAAGGCATGCACCCAGTTTATGAACGCGTCGTGACAGTGATGTGACCGCTCCCCCGAAAGATTTACGCATGCACCTGCTCATTCCTCACGCTGGCGGCTCCGACGCAGCCTGCCGCCACGCGCTCAGCCACCTGCAGTTGCCCCAGCTGGCCCGCCTGCTGGCCCGCTGGACACCCACCGCCAGCTGGGGTGCCGAGGACGACGCGCCCCACACACCGGCCGAGCTGGCCCTGGCCGCCAACTGCGGCCAGACCCTGCCCACCGCCGCTGCTTGGGCTGCCCAGGACACCCGCCTGAGCTGGGCACGCGTCACGCCCGTCCACCTGGCCGTGGGCTCGGACGGGGTGGACATGGCGCCTCCCCATGCGCTGGAGCTGTCGGCCCCCGAGTGGCAAGACCTGGCTACCGTGCCCGCCCAGCTCTGGCCTGCTGACGAAGGCTGGGCCTGCCGGCCGCACCCGGCGGGCGGCTGGCTCATCGGCCACGCTGCGCTGCTGGACGGCCTAGCGGCCGCCAGCCTGGACCGCGTGGCCGGCGGCCCCATCGAGCCCTGGCTGCCTGAAGCACGCGTGCTCAAGCGCTGGCAGAACGAGGCCCAGATGCTGCTGCACGGCCTGCCGCTCAATGCGGCGCGCGAGGCGGCCGGGCAACTGGCCGTCAACTCGGTCTGGATCAGCGACATCGGCCGGGCTGCCAGCGGCGCGGGCCCGAGCCTGCAGTGCGTGACGGACCTGAGCAGCCCCTGGCAGGAGGGTGACCTGGCCGCCTGGTGCGAGGCCTGGCGCCGGCTCGACGCCGAGACCCTGCCCGCCTTGCTGGACGCCGCCGCGCGCGGCGAGGCGGTGAGCCTCACCCTGGCCGGCCCGCGCCTGGCGCGCCGCTTCGAGCCCCGCCCACTGGGCCTGGCGCAGCGCTTGCGCAGCTGGCTGAGCACCCCGCCCGCCGCACCGCTGCTGGAGACCCTATGAAGCTGGTGCAACGCGATGTGCCACCCCGCGCTGCCTGGGCGCTGGAGCAAGCGGGCGTGCCGCCACTGCTGGCCAAGCTCTATGCCGCGCGCGGCGTGACGGCGGCTACCGAGCTGGACGATGGCCTCGGCCAGCTGCTGGCGCCTGAGGGCCTCAAAGGCATCGACGCCGCCGCCCTGCTGCTGGCCGACGCGGTGGAGCAAGGCCGGCAGGTCTGCATCGTGGCCGACTACGACTGCGACGGCGCCACCGCCTGCGCGGTGATGCTGCGCGGCCTCAAGCTGCTGGGCGCCCGGCCCGACCGGCTGGGCTATGTGGTGCCTGACCGCGCCATCCACGGCTACGGCCTCACGCCCGCCATCGTCGACCTGGCGCTGGCATCGCCCAAGCGGCCCGAACGGCCCGAGCTGCTCGTCACCGTGGACAACGGCATTGCCAGCCTGGCCGGCGTGGCCCATGCCCGCGCCCAAGGCCTGCAGGTGCTGGTGACCGACCACCACCTGCCCGCCCTGGTGGGAGACGCCGTCCAGCTCCCCGAGGCTGACGCCCTGGTCAACCCCAACCAGCCCGGCTGCCCCTTCGCCAGCAAGGCCCTGGCCGGCGTGGGCGTGGCCTTCTATGTGCTGCTGGCCCTGCGGCGCGAGCTGCGCGCGCGCGGCGCCTTTGCCGAGCAGCCCCGGCTCGACGGCCTGCTCGACCTCGTCGCTCTCGGCACCGTGGCCGATGTGGTCAAGCTCGACGCCAACAACCGCCGCCTCGTCGCCCAGGGCCTCAAGCGAATGCGCGCGGGCCGCGCCCAGCCGGGCATCCTGGCGCTGTTCTCGGCGGCCGGCCGCGATGCCAGCAAGGCCCAGGGCTTTGACCTCGGCTTTGCGCTCGGGCCGCGCATCAATGCCGCTGGCCGCCTGGCTGACATGACCCTGGGCATCGAATGCCTGCTGACTGACGACCCCGAGCGTGCGCTCGAGCTGGCGCGCCAGCTCGACGCCATCAACCGCGAGCGCCGCGAGATCGAGGCCGGCATGCGCATCGAGGCCGAGGCGCGGGTCGATGAACTCGTCGCCCAGTTCGGCGGCGAGCCGCCTGCCGCGCTTTGCGTCTTCCATGAAGACTTCCACGAGGGCGTGGTCGGCATCGTCGCCTCGCGCATCAAGGACCGCTGCCACCGCCCGAGCTTCGTCTTCGCACGTGGAGCTGACGGGCTCTTCAAGGGCTCGGGCCGCTCCATCCCGGGCTTTCATCTGCGTGACGCGCTCGACCTCGTCAGCAAGCGCGAGCCCGACCTGCTCGCCAAGTTCGGCGGCCACGCCATGGCCGCAGGCGCCACGCTCAAGGACGCCAGCATCGACCGCTTTGACGCCGCGCTGCGGCGTGTGGCCGAGGAGTGGCTGAACAGCGAACAACTGGCCCGCACCCTGCAGCACGACGGCCCCCTGCCCCCCGGCACTGCCACACCCACCACCACGCGGATGCTGGACGACCAGGTCTGGGGCCAGGGCTTCGAGGCCCCGCTGTTCTGCGACCGCTTTGAGCTGATCTCGCAGCGCCTGGTGGGCGAGAAGCACCTCAAGCTGCGGCTGCGTGCGGGCGGCGCCGGAGGGGAGCTGCGCGACGCCATCTGGTTTGGCCGCACCGAGCACCTGCCCGACGAAGTCACCCTGGCCTACCGCCTCAGCCTCAACGAGTGGCAGGGACAACAAAAGGTGGAGTTCGTCATCGAGGGGGCGTCCGCATAATCGGGGCGTGACTGCGCTTTCTTCCTCTGCGGCCCTGAACGCCGACCTCCACTGCCACTCCACCGTCTCCGACGGCACCCTGGCCCCCGAGGCCCTGGCCGCCCGCGCCAAGGCCGGTGGCGTGCAACTCTGGGCCCTGACCGACCACGACGAGATCGCCGGCCAGGAGCGCGCACGCCAGGCTGCCTTGGCTCAAGGCATGGACTACCTGACCGGCACCGAGATCTCGGTCACCTTTGCCGGCCGCGTCGTGCACATCGTCGGCCTGGGCTTCGACCACACCGACCGCCAACTCACCGACGGCCTGCGCCAAACACGCGGCGGCCGCGAGGCCCGTGCTAAGGAAATGTCGGCCAGCCTCGCCCAGGCGGGCATCCACGGCGCCTATGAAGGTGCGCTCAAGTACGTGGGCAACCCCGAGCTGATCTCACGCACCCACTTCGCGCGCTTCCTCGTCGAGGCGGGGCATTGCAGCGATGTGCCCGAGGTCTTCAGGCGCTACCTGACCGAAGGCAAACCCGGCTTCGTGCCCCACAAATGGGCCGCCCTGCGCGATGCCGTGCGCTGGATCACCGAGGCCGGCGGCGTCGCCGTCATCGCCCACCCGGGCCGCTACCCCTTCACCGCGATGGAGGAGTACGCCTTGATCACCGAGTTCATCCACCACGGCGGGCGCGGCATCGAGGTCGTCACCGGCAGCCACACCGCCGCCGACGCCACCAGGTACACCGACACCGCACTGGAATTCGACCTGCTCGCCTCACGCGGCAGCGACTTCCACTCCCCCGAGGAAAGCCACACCGACCTCGGCAGCCTCCCGCCCCTGGCGGGCTCGCTGACGCCGGTCTGGAGTGCCTTGAGCGAGCGCATTCACCGCGCCTGATTCCGCCATGGCCCAACGCTTCGAACTCCACCCCGACAACCCGCAAGCCCGCTTCCTGCGCCAGGCGGCGCAGAAGCTGCAGGCGGGCGGCTTGGGGGCGATCCCGACGGACTCCAGCTATGCGCTGGTGTGCCGGCTGGACGACAAGGACGCCGCCGAGCAGTTGCGCCGCGTGCGCGGGGTGGACGACAAGCACCACCTGACCTTGCTGTGCCGCGATCTGTCCGAGCTGGCGACCTATGCGATGGTGGACAACCGGCAGTACCGGCTGCTGAAGCTGGCAACGCCAGGGCCCTTCACCTTCATCCTGCCGGCGACCAAGGAGGTGCCGCGGCGCCTCTCGCACCCCAGCCGCCGCACGATTGGGCTGCGGGTGCCCGAGCACCACGTGACGCAGGAGTTGCTGGCGATCTTTGGCCAGCCGCTGCTCTCGACGACGCTGATCCTGCCCGGTGAGACCGAGCCGCTGAACGATGCCCAAGAGGTGTACGAGCGCCTGGAGCGGCAGTTGGAGGTGGTGCTGGACGCTGGCGCCTGCCCGGCTCAACCGACCACGGTGATCGACATGAGCGGGGACACGCCGGTGGTGGTGCGGCAGGGGCGGGGCGACCCAGGACGGCTGGGATTGGTGCTGGAAGACGCGGGCTGATCCTCGGGCAAACCCTGATCGTCGCCGCCAGACGCCGTTCGGGCGCCAAAGTGTGCAATTCGTCGCAGCTGGCTGGAAGAAGCCAGGGCGGATGCCGAAACTGAGTTCATCGAAGCAGCGAAACCCGCTGCCCAGATGCCCCGGGAAGCCCTCGGGGCCCCTCAAACCTGTTTCGGAGATCGCCATGAGCACCCTTCTGAAGACCCTGATCGCTACCGCTGTTGCCACGGCCGCCACCGCTGCCGCCTTTGCCTCTGTCGCCCTTGCCACGGACGAGCCGCAAACCGTTGTCACCTTGCCGACGGTCTACATCACGGCCTCGACGCAAGCCCCCACGGCCAAGCTGCCCACCATCCTGATCACCCGCGAGGGCGCCTATGAAGTCGCGGTGCTGCCCACCGTGGTTGTCGAAGGCAGCAGCGTGCAGAGCCAGATGCTGGCCGCCAAGTCGAACGCGCCTCGCCTGTGAACCTGGGGTGAGCTTATGCAGGCTTTCCCCAGCACCCACCCAAGAGCCGAGTCCTTGACGCCCTAGCCCGCCCCCTCATGGGCGAGCCCGGGCTTCAAGGACTCGGCTCCAGCGCTTCCAGCACCGCCCCGCGGTCGAACCCCAGGACTGAGCGACCGCGCACCACGAGCAGCGGCGTGCCAAGCCCGCCACGCGCGCGGAACTCGTCGGCGCAGGCGGTGTCGCGCTCGATCAGGCATTCCTCAAAAGGCACGCCCTCGGCTTGCATCCAGCGCCGGGCCACGGTGCACCACGGGCAGGTCTCGGACGAGATCATGCGGATGTCGCCCGGCCGGGCCAGCGCTACCAGGCGCTCGGCGTCGCGGTTGGCGCTGACGTGGCGAAACCCGCTCTGCGCGAGCAAGGCAACGCCCACCACCGCAGCCAGGGACCAGAGTTCTTTCGCCATGCGCCGATTGTGCTTGCGCGATGCATCTACATCTGTAATCATTCAGCTTCGATTACAAATGTAGCCAATGCCTCAGAACACCCCACCCCTGCCTCCGCTGCCCACCATCAGCGAGGCTGAATCCCAAGTGATGCTGCAGCTGTGGCGCGAGCACCCGCAAAGCGCCGAGCAGCTGGCGCTGAGCCTGATGCCCGAGCAAGGCTGGCAGCTGAGCACCATCAAGACGCTGCTGAACCGCCTGCTGCAAAAGGGCGCGATCGCGGCCGACAAGGACGGGCGGCGTTTCCTCTACCGCCCGCTGGTGGCTGAGGCCGACTGGCTGAAGTCGCAGAGCCTGTCGCTGATCGACCGCTGGTTTGGCGGCGGCCTGGCGCCGCTGGTGGCGCAGTTCGCGTCACACCGCAAGCTCAGCGCCGAGGACCTGACGGCCCTGAAAGAACTGATCAAGGAGCAGGACCGTGGCTGAGCTGCTGCTGCACCTGCTCTGGGGCCAGGCGCTGCTGCTGACCATGGCGCTGGCGGCCATGGCCTTGCTGCGCCGGGCACGCCTGTGGCTGGGCGCCAGCCTCACCTATGCCGCCTGGGGCTTGGTGCCGCTGGTGCTGCTGGTACAGGCCCTGCCGAAGCCTGAGCTGGCCGTGGTGCGCGCGTTGCTGCTGCCGCAGCCGCTGGAGGCGGCACCCCCGGTGCGGGCCCTCGCGTGGCAGCCCGTGGATCAGGTGCCTTGGCTGCTGGCCCTGTGGCTGGTGGGGGCCGTGGGGGCCACCGCCCTGCTCGCCGCGCAGCAGTGGCGCGTGCGCCGCCTGGGCGCCGTGCTTCCAGCGGGCAGCAGCCCGGCCTGGGTTGGCGTGTGCCGCCCCTATCTCGCCCTGCCGGCCGATTTCAGCCAACGCTTCACGAACGCGCAGCAGGCCCTGGTGCTAGCGCATGAGGACGTGCACCGCCGTCGGCTCGACAACGCCTGGAACCTGATCGCGTCCGCACTGCTGGCCCTGCACTGGTGGAACCCAGCGGTGTGGTGGGCGGTGCGCGCCTTCCGCGCCGACCAGGAGCTGGCCTGCGATGCCGCAGTGCTTCACGCCCAGCCCGACGCCCGCGCTTCCTATGCCGAGGCCCTGCTCATCGCGCATGGCCTGCACACCCTCGTGGCTCCGGTAGCCAGCCGCTGGGGCGCCGTTCACCCCCTCGTCGAAAGGATTTCCATGCTTCAACATCTCCAAGCCTTCAGCCGCCGCCGCGCGCTGACCGTCGCGGGCATCGGCGTGCTCGCCATCGCCGCCGCTGGCAGCGTGCGCGCCGTGACAAGCGCCGCACCAACCGCCGGCGTGGTGCTCAAGCTCAAGGTGGAGTCCAGCACCCGGGCAGGCGCCACGGAGACCAAGCTGTCGGCAACGCCCACCTTGGAGCTGCCGGCGGGCGCGACCGGGACGGTGCTGCTGGGGGCCACGCCGCAGCAGCCCGGGCCCGACCAGCTGCAGATCGAGATCCAGGCGGAGCCTCAGGCCGAGGGCCGCGTGCTGCTGAGTGCACGTGTGTCGCGCGGCGCGCCGCTGAAGTTGATGTCGTCGCCAAGGCTGCTGACGCTGGACGGCCAGCTCGCCGTGATCGAGATCGGGGATCAGGACCCGGCGAACACGCATCACCTGCGGGTGGAAGTGACCCCCACCGTGCTCAAGGCGCCGGGCTGAACGCCACAAAAGAAAAAAGCGCCCCTCCGCGAGAAGGGGCGCCAAGCAGGAGGGCCCAGCAATGGGCCCGGTGAGGAACAAGGATCAGAACGAGCTGCGCAGAGACAGCGTGAACGAACGACCCGGCTTGTAGTTGTCGAACACCGCCGCAGGGAACTGCACGTATTGCTCCGTCACGGCATCGGTCAGGTTCCAGACGCTGAAGTTGACCGACGGGGCGTACTTGGAGCCCAGGATCTTCTTGAGGTCAGCACCCGCCGAAAGGTCGATCTGTGTGCGAGCGTTCATGTACTGGTAGGCGCCCGGCACATTGATACCCGTGCCGGTGTTGGTGACCATCTTCGCCTGGGACTGGCGGGCCACACGGAAGCTCCAACCACCGCGCTCGTAGTACAGCGTGAGGTTGGTCGTCTTGGGCGGCACGCCAGCCACCGGCGGCGAGTTGGGGCGCTCGTCGGTCTGCTTGGTTTTCGTGTAGTTGGCGGTGAAGCCAAAGCCCTTGATGGGCAGCATGTCGAGCGGCTGCTGCCAGGTCAGCTCGAAGCCACGCACCTTGAGCTTGGAGTCGATGCTGATGGGCTCCGTCACTTCGACCAAGTGCTTGTCACGCCCACCGCTGGCGGTGACGACGCCGTTCTGCGCATCGGTCAGATTCTGGAAGCCATAGAGCGCGTCCAACTGGGCCAGGGTGTACTGCGTGATGCGCGAGCCCGGGCGACCGACGATGTCCTTGGCAAAGGCCGAGGCCGACAGGAAGGCCTCACGGCTGAGGTAGTACTCCAGCGCAAAGTCAAAGTTGTTGGAGGTCCACGGCGCCAGCTTGGGGTTGGTCAGGCTCGCAGTACGTGCGCTTTGGTCGTTGATGGTGAGCTGGGTCTGACGCAGGTCAGCCGGGTTGGCACGCGTGATCGACTTGGACGCCGAGGCCCGCGCAATGATCGAGTCGGTGAGGTTGTAGGACGCCGACATCGACGGCATCGTGTTGGTATAGGGCGTGCTCTCGTAGGCCCAGGTGGCGATGTCGGGGTAGCGCGAGCCATTCAGGTTGCCGTTGGCCGCGTTGCGCGAATCCGCCACGGCCTGCAGCACGCCAATGGTCTGCTCGGTGCCCGCAAAGCGGATGCCGGCGTTGTAGCGCAGTGCGCGGCCGAGCACGTCGACCTTGCCGTTCACTTCGGTGTAGAAGCCCGTCACGATCTCGCGCAGGTAGCCGCCCGAGCCATTGCCGAAGTTCTTGTAGATGTTGTCGCGGTAGAGCTGGTAGTTGGTGTCCTTGGCGAACTTGTCCCAGTTGACCAGCACGAAGCCTTCCTTGGAGCCATAGAGGTAGTTCGGCACTGCGGCATTGGGCACCAGCGAGCCCAGGTAGGCCAGGCCCGACTGCCCGGCCGTGGCGCCCTGGCCAAAGCCCGGGTAAGCCGATGCGGCCACCGGCCCAGGTTGGAACCGACCATCACACGCGCCCTGCGACGTCGTGTTGGGCTGGATGAACATGAAGTTGATGTTGTTCGAGCAGGTGGCATTGATCCAGTTGCCAGCCCCGCCGCCGCCCGTGCCGTACTGGCGATAGCGGCGCTCGATGTCGTCCCAGGAGCCGCCCACGCGCACATTGAAGTTGTTGGTGCCCCACTTGAGGTTGGCGCGTGCGCCGCGCGTGGTGTTGGTGCGCTCGTAGAGGTCCATGCGCAACGTCGAGAGACCCTGGCCCGGCTGGTACCAGCCGAAGTTCTTGGGGTCGTTGAGGTCAAGATTGCTCTTGATCGTGGGCAGGCCGCCCTGGCTGTTGTCGTAGGTGATGACCGAGTCAGCGCCGTTGGTGGACACCAGCACCGAAGGCATGTCGCGGTAGAAGCTGCTGTTGGTGGCGTTGAAGTGGCCGTCGATGGTGATCTCGTCGTTCGCGCGGAACTCGAAGCCCGGGTTGATGCTGCCGAAGCGCGTCACCTCCTTCATCGGGCGGTACTCCAGCGCCGAGAAGGTATTGGCCAGGGTGGCCTTGGTCAGCACGCAGCCGCTGTCGCAGTCGCTGCGGTCGAACTCCATCCCCAGCGGGATGGACTGGTTGGCACGGGTGCCCGAGTTCATCGCGCCGTACTCCATCTTGTTGCCTTTGCGGGCAACGATGGTGTCGACGTAGAGGTCCCATTGGTCGTTGGGTTGCCACTGCAGGCTGAGGTTGGCGCTGATGCGGCGGCGCTCGCCCTCGAAGAAGCGGTGGCGAGCCAGACGACCCATCAGCGCGTTGTCGATCTGCTTGATGCTGGCGCCGGGGTTGAGCGCCAACAGCAGGGCGCGGTCGATCTGCTTGCCGGGCACCAGCAACGAGCGGGCGAACTCAGGCAGCGCGCTCAGGGCCAGCCCAGAAGGCACGGTGTCGGGCGTGGACTGCGAACCAGCGCCGGTGTTGTTGGGGTTGTCGCTCGCATTGGCCTGGAAGGCCTTGAGCTGGTAGTTGCGCATGTCCAGCGCATCGAAGTTGTTGGCGTGATAGAAGGTCTGGCCGAAGGCCACCCCCACCAGCGCGCCCACCGAGCCCACCTCAGGCAGGTCCCAGGTATTGCTGACCAGGGCCGAGCCCGTCTTGCCCCAGCGCTTGTCGAGGTCGCGGTAGTTGCCGCTGAAGGTGACGGCTGAGCGCAGGCCGCGCTTGTCGAAGGGGCGTGCGCTGCGCATGTCCACCGTGCCGGCCAGGCCGCCTTCGATGATGCTGGCCTTCTGGCTCTTGTAGACCGAGGCGCTGCTGAAGAGCTCGGAGGGCAGGAAGTCCATGTCGACTTCGCGGTTGGCGCTGATGCTGCCCGCCCAACTGCCTGCCGAGGCCGAGGCCACCGGCGCGCCGTTGAGCAGCACGCGCGTGAAGGCCGGACCCATGCCGCGGATGGAGACGTTGAGGCCTTCGCCGTCGATGCTGGCGCGGGTGATGGTGACGCCCGGGATGCGCGACAGCGAATCGACGATGGACGGGTCAGGGAACTTGCCCAGGTCTTCGGCAAACACGGTCTCGCTCAGACCGACGTCATCGCGCTTGGCCTTGGCCGAGTTGGCCAGCGACGAGCGGATGCCCGTGACGACCACTGTCTCCAGGCTGTTGCCGGACGGCGTGGCTTGCTGCGCGTAGGCCTGGGCCAGCAAGCCGGCCAGGGCGGTGACGACGAAGGTGCTGCGCGCGGCCGTCAGACGGGGGCGGCGCGGCTCGCGGAGTTGGTGGGTCATGGCGGTCTCCTCTTTGTGCCCCGGGCGGGGCTGGCTGGTCTTGAAATCAGGGGTGGCAGCCTTGCGGCGGGTTGCACATGCACCCCGCCCCACAGCCCCACCCGAATTCCCGGCATCGCGGTCGGTCAACTCGACCGCTGTCCGTGTCTGGTAACGCCCACCGCTTGCCTGTTGCGCCTCTGCGGGCGCGCTTCCAGCCGGGGCCAACAGCGCCATCGGCACCGCGCTGCCCAACCAGATCAAGCAAGGTGGCGGGCATCTAGAAACATAGGATGTCCGACAACTGACCGCAGGTTACGGCGCACCAACAGCCATCGAGAACTCAGGTTTCCCCGTAGCTCAGATGAGGGCCCAGGCGGGCGGTGTAGCGCTATCCATAGGGAGTCCTATGCCAAAGCCAGCATCAAGCGCCGATCAAAACCTGAAGTCAAGAAACCTTTAGTTACACTTTTGTTTGAAAGTGGCCACGGCTGTGGCGCCCTATCGACGCCGGCCAGCCCGAGATTTCTTGCCAAAACAGCGTTTGTTGTACGACCTCAAGCCGGCAGCAGCGCTGCCCTCAGCCTCTTAGGGCCTGTTAACACTACGGGGATGGGTCGCGAAGGCCCGCCGCAAGGGGCCAATCAAGGCGCGGCTCGCCGCCCGCCCGCGCGGGGGGGCCTGGGGCGCACCGCCGGGGGGCCCGTTGCGGCGGGCCTTCCCGGAGGGTTGTGACCAAAACAACCGCATGCGGCGTTGCAAATCCTCGTCGGGGGCCGCCCCGACTTGCGGTTCGCGCCTTGCCTGCGGCTGTTTTGGTCACAACGCGACCCATTCCCGTAGTGTTAACAGGCCCTAGTCCCGAAGATGGCCTTCCAGGCTCAGTTCGGCCACGGCACAAGCCGGCGCGCCAGGGCTTGCCACGAGCGCCAGACGCAGCACGCGCACCGCTTGGTCGGCGAGCGGCAGCGTGAGGCTCTCAAGCGCGGCGCTTGGGTTGCTGGGGGCCCACTGGGCCAGGCGCTCGGGGGCGTTGGTGGGGCTGATGTTCAGCACCTCCAGCGCACAGGCACGGCCCGGGGCAAAGCGCAGTTGCAGGCGCTGCGGGCTGACGATGCGCTCGGTGTCGATCTCGATCCAAGGCGCTGCGTCATCCGTGCCGGGCGCCCAATAGGTGTCGGCCAGGCCGTCATTGGCCTGGGCCGGGCCATGGCCGGCCTGGCTGGAGCTGGCGCGGATGGGCGTTTGGTGCCCAAAGGCCTGCAAGGCCTGGCCCGCCGCAGCCACCCGTTGGTAGCGGACATAAGGGCGCGGCGCGGCCAGCGGCGTCTTGCCGGGCACGAAGGCGGGGCCGCTCAGCGTGGGCAAGGCCAGCACGGCGTCCCGCAGCCCGGGGCTGCTGGCGCGCAGCCGCGTGAGGCCGGCCTGCCAGCTGCGCATCGCAATGGCGGCCTGGCCGTCGCGGATGGGGATGTCACCGTCCGGCGTGAAGGCGATCTCACGCCCGGTGGGCAGCTCGCCCGGGCCAGACTCGATGGCGAGCTTGACCGGCGGGCTGTTGCTGAGCGCCCTGCCCTGCGCATCGACGACGGTGACGACCACCTGCACGTCGTCGGTGCCATCGGCGCGGCGGATGGCCGGTGCGCTGGTGCTGAGCTTCAAGCCCGCAGCCACCCCGGCCTGAGGCCAGGCGGGTGGCGCGATGCCCAGGTAGTGTTGGCGGTACCAGTACCAGCCGCGCTTGGGCAGGCGTGCGTAGTCCACCAAGCCCATGGAGCCGAACTTGCCGGCGATCGAGCCATGGTCAAAACCCGCCCAGATGGCCTCGCCGGCGCGCCAGGCGGGGCGCCAGGTGGCAGGCTCTCCGGCGGTGGCGCCGGGGGTCTTCTCGATGTCGCCCCAGCCAGGGTCGAAGGGGCCGGGCCGGTCGGCGATGGTGGAGCCGTACTCGGCCACAAAGCTGGGCAGGCCGGGCTGCTGGAAGAGCACCGCGCCATCGCCGTTGTAGCCGGCGATGTCGCCGATGTGATCGAGCTCGCCGCGCTGCGCACCGCTGACCGATGCCAGGCGCGTGGGGTCGAGCTGGTGGCTCAGCAGCACCAGCTCCTTGAGCAGCTGGCGCACCGCAGGCAGGGTCTCCTTGGCGGTGAAGAAGACCTCGTTGCACAGGCTCCAGGCGACGATGGACGGGTGGTTGCGGTGGCCGCGAATCATCTCGGCCAGTTGCTGCTTGACGCTGGCTTCAAAGGCCTCGGCATGCTGGGCCTCTGGCGGGTAGGCCGAGGCGCCCCAGGCATGGGCAAACGGCGCCGTGCCCCAGAAGGGCGCCTCCGACAGGAAGAGCATGCCGCGCCGGTCGGCGGACTCGGCGAACTGCGGGTCTTTGGGGTAGTGCGAGCCGCGCAGGAAGTCGAAGCCCGCGTCCTTCATCAGCTTCACGTCGCGGTCGATGGCGGCATTGGCGACGGCATCGCCCCAGCCGGCCTGGTCCTGGTGGGCATTGGCGCCGCGGAAGTAGCGGTGCTGGCCGTTGAGGAAGAAGCCCTTGTCAGCCGTCCAGGCCACCCAGCGGAAGCCAAAGCTCGTCTCGACCACGTCGCGCACCTGGCCGCCCACTTTGAGCGTGGTGCGCACGCGGTAGAGCGTGGGGGTCTCGGGGCTCCAGAGCGCCACCTGGCGCAGCACGTCGGAGCGCTGCGTGAGCCGACCGAGCTGGCCGGGCTCGATGAGCAGTTGGCTGGCCGGCAGGCGAGCCACACGGCGGCCGGCATCGGTCAGCAGCTCGGTCTCAGCGGTGACGCTGAGCGCGTCGCTCCCGGTGTTGCGCACCTCGGTCTCGACGGCGACCCGTGGCTGCCCATCAGCCAGACCCGGCGTAGTCACGCCCACACCGGCCCAGGGCACGTGCAGCGCATCGGTGGCCACCAGCCAGACGTCGCGGTAGATGCCGCCACTGAACACATGCTCGCCGGCCCGGGGGGCCAGGGTCGGGTCCCAGCGGTTGTCCACCTTCACGGCGATGAGGTTGCGCCCGGCGCGCAGCGCGGGTGTGAGGTCCACCGTGAAGCCCGTGTAGCCGCCCCGGTGCTGGCCCATCTCGCGGCCATTGACGTAGACGGTGGCCACCTGGAAGGCGCCCTCGAACTCCAGCGCCCAGCGGCGGGTTGCGGGCACCGCAGGCAGGTCCAGGTCCTTGCGGTACCAGCCGATGCCGACCGGGAAGTCAGGCGCCAAGAAGTAAGGCGTGCTGAAGCTGTGCGGCAGCCCCACCCGCATCCAGCCGGCATCGTCAAACGCCGCCTGCGCGGCCCCAGGCCCTGCATCGCTCACGCTGAAGGCAAAGCGCCAGTCGCGGTTGAAGTTGTCGCGTTGGCGCGGGGCGATGGCGGCCAGGGCCAGGCTGCAGCACAGCCAGCACAGCAGGGCGACGAACAGGTGCCGGGAGCGAAGCAGGTTCATGGGTTCAGTTGGATGACGTTGACCGACTTGGCCGGCACCGTGAGTTCAAGCCGGCCGGCCTCGATCTGCAGGCCCTGGATAGCGCGCGGTTGCAGCGGGTCGGGCGCATCGAAGTCGGGCCGAGCGTCCATGCGGTCGGCTGTCAGGCTGCGGCCCTGGACGCTGCTGAAGCGCTGGCCTTGCAGGTCGATGACGAGGCGGATGGGGTCCTGCGGCCGCAGGTTGACGAGCGAGAGCGTCAGCCGCCCGCCCTCACCGCGCGAGGCCGACACGCTGAGGCTGGGCAGATCCACACCCTCGACGCGGTAGGCCGGTGCGCTCAGGCTCACCGGCACACGGGTCGCGCCCTGGTGGCCCTGGTAGAGGTCGAAGACGTGATACGTCGGCGTGACGATCATCTTGGGGCCACGCGTCAGTACCAGGGACTGCAGCACATTGACCATCTGCGCGAGGTTGGCCATCTGCACGCGCTCAGCGTGGTCGTGGAAGATGTTGAGCGTCAGACCGGCAACGACGGCATCGCGCAGCGTGCCCACCTGGAACAGGTTGGACGGCGCGGCCTTGTCCTTCTCCCACCAGGCGCCCCACTCCGACACCGACAGGCCCACGCGGCGTTCGGGGTCATAGCGGTCCATGATGGCCGTATGCCGGGTGATCAGCTCGTCCATCTTGTGGGTGCGCAGCATGGACGTCGCCCAGTCCTGCTCGGTGAACCCCACGGCCGGGCTCTTGCGGCCCCAGTCGTTGCCCGAGAAGGTATAGAAGTGCAGCGACATCATGCCCAGCTGCGGCTCCTTGTTGATCCAGGCCAGCGGCGAGGCCTGGGCCGCCCCGGGCGGATGCCGGAAGAGCGCGCGCTGCAGCAGGGTCTCGGTCCAGGCGTAGTCGTCGGCGTTGGCGTCGGTGGCGATCAGGGTGCCAAAGGGCTTGAGCACGCTGAGGTACTGCCGGTATTGGTCGGCGTAGTAGGCGGGGGTCATGTTGCCGCCGCAGCCCCAGTTCTCGTTGCCGATGCCGATGTAGGGCACGGCAAAGGGCTTCTCGCGGCCATTGCGCGCGCGCTCGGCACCGGCGCCTGAGCTGGCCGGGTCGGTCAGGTAGTGCAGCCAGGCCTGGGCCTCGGCGGGCGAGCCGCTGGCGAGGTTGACCGACACAAAGGCCTTGGCCCCGATCTGCTCGACCAGGTCCATGAACTCATGCGAGCCAAAGCCATTGGTCTCGGGTTCGTCGCCCCAGGCACGGTTGACGCCGCGCGGGCGCTGCTCACGCGGGCCGACGCCGTCGCGCCAGTGGTAGAGCTCGGCAAAGCAGCCGCCGGGCCAGCGGATGACGGGCACCTTGATGCGCTTGAGCGCGGCCACCACGTCGCTGCGGATGCCGCGCACATTGGGGATGCTGGAGCCCTCCCCCACCCACAGGCCCTCGTGCACGCCGCGCCCCAGGTGCTCGACGAACTGGCCATAGATGTTGGGGTCGATGCGCGGGCCGCTCTTGCTGGCCTCGACAACGAGGGTCGCGTTGATGGGCGCCGCGTGGGCGAGAGCGCTGAAGGCTAGGGCGACAGCAAAGGTAAGAAGCGAGCGTTTCATCAGGCAATGCGCTGTGGAGTTGGGCCAAAGTAGGACGGCGGCAAGCGGTCGCGGTAGACCAGGATCTGCTGCAGCACGAGGCCGGGGTCGATCATGCCGACGTGCAGCAGGTGGCGGCCGGCGGTGTCGATGCGCAGCCGAAACTTCATCACTCGCATGTCGGTGCGGGCGTTGATGTCATGGATGCGACCGAGAAACTCCTGCGCCTCGCGCTCCTCGGGGGTGAAAACGTGCTTGACCACCGGCTGCCCCTCGTCCACCCACAGCGCCACGCCGAGCTGGTGACCGGGGTCCACGCGCAAGGTCGGCGCGGTGATGAGGTCGACGGTGTAGTCGCCAGCACGGGCCACATAGATGGGGTACGCCAAGCGCGGCGCGCGGCGTGGGTCGGCAAACGAGCGGGCGTTGGCGGGCCAGGGCGTGAGCGCGACATCGACGCGGCCGTAGTCGGGCAAGGCCTGCCAGCGCACGCCCTCGGCCTCGGTCTGGCGCTCGAAGCCGCTGGCCGGGATGCTGAAGGCCGCCCCGAGGCTGCCCCAGGCACCGCGAGCGTCCTGCCGCTGCTGAGCGGTGGCGACCGCCAGGGTGACGGCGATGCGCACGCGCTCCGTGCCATCACTCACCGTGAGGCTGCCGCTGGCGGCGCCTTCGGGTACCCGGGCCCAGTCGATCGCGACCGCATAGCGCTGATCACCCGCGCCGGCTGAGAAGGCCGGCACGCGGCGCCATTGGATCCAGGGCTGGTCGGCCGTGACCTCGACCTGGAGTGCACGGCGGCCGCGCGGGAAGACCTCGAACCAATGCTCGCCACGCAGCAGGCCATCAAAGGCGGGCAAGGCCGGCGGCAGGTAGTAGCCGGGCCAGGACAAGGCCGAGCCTTCGACGCAGACGCCGAAGCGGGCGTCGTCGGCCAGGTCCAGCTCAGTGACCGGCGGCGGCACGTCGGCCACGGGCTGGAACCAGTCGAAGTAGCCCAGATAGGTCTGGTCCATCAGGTGGTTCCACTTGCCGCCCGAGAGCTCGTGGTTGTAGGTGTCGCGGATGCGGCGCGAGGCGGCAAAGAGCTGGCGCACGCGGGCCGCTTCGTCATTGGTGCTGGCGCGGCCCTGGCGTGCAAAGCGCTGGTTGCGCGCGGCGGCCAACAGCATCTCGTTGAGGTTGGCGCAGGCGCGGATGGGGTGCAACACCAGCTGGTAGTAGGCGGCCTGCTGCGCGGGGGCTAGCTGGGCGTTGACGGCCTCGGCGCGGCGCTGCAGGCCCTGCCAGTACGCGGCCATGCGCGGAGCTTCGTCGTGGTGCTCCAGGCTGTAGGTCTCGGGCCGCAGTTGCTCGGGCTTGCGCCAGGCATTGGCCTTGGCATAGGCGGCCACCAGGCTGGCCACTTCGCGCGCATGCGCGGCGCCAAACTCGCGCTCGGCCCAGGCTTCGGTCCAGGCCTGGAGCTTGTCGGGGCCGACACTGGCCGGGTCCCAGGCCATGGCGAGGAAGAACTCGATGGGCAGCTCCAGTGGCTTGAGGTCGCCGACATTGCTGATCCAGATGCGGTCCGCGCCGCGCAGCAGCGCCTGGTTGAGCTGCTCCCACATCTTGGGCAGGGGGTTGGTGTTGGTCCACTTGTAGGAGTACGGCCCCCCGTTCATGTCCATGTGGTGGTAGATGCCGAAGCCGCCCGTGCGGCTGGCCCGCTCCTGCGCCGTGGGCAGGCGGCGCAGGTAGCCGACGTTGTCGTCCGAGAACATGAGCGTGACGTCGGGCGGCAGCTTGAGGCCGCCGTCGTAGTACTTGAGCACCTCGGTGAACAGCACCCAGACCTGCGGGATGTCCTCGATGCGCCGCCCGGTCTGCTCGACGAGCAGTTGGCGCTGGTCGGCGATCACGTCCTCCAGCAGGCGGATGTCGGACTGCAGGCCGCCGGTGCCTTCCAGCGCCACGTCGCCATCGCCGCGCATACCCAGCGTGACCAGCAGCTCGTGCTGCTTGCTGCGCGCTGCGCCTTCGCGGAAGAACTCGCGGATGGCGGGACGGTTGCTGACGTAGTTCCACTGCCCGTTGCCGAGCTGCTCGCGGCGGCTGGTGAACTCCTTGTGGGCGCGGTTCATGGGCTCGTGGTGCGAGGTGCCCATGACGATGCCGTACTCGTCGGCGAGCACCGCGTTCTGCGGGTCGTCGTCGACGAATGCGTTGTTCCACATCGCCGGCCACAGGTAGTTGGCACGCAGGCGCAGCAGCAGCTCGAAGACCTTGGTGTAGAAGCCCGCGTTCATGCCGCCGAACTTCTCGGCCGTCCAGCCCGAGAGGCATGGCGCCTCGTTGTTCAGGAAGATGCCGCGGTACTTGACGGCCGGCGAGCGCTGCACGCGGCGGCCACGGTCCAGCCAGATCTCGTTGCGCTGCGTGACGGGCACATCGGCCCACCAGAACCAGGGCGAGACGCCCATGCTGCGCGAGAGGTCGTAGCAGCCATAGATGGTGCCGCGCTTGTCGGCGCCGGCAATGACCAGGGCCTCGTCCACGCCCGGGAAGGGCTGGGCCACGGTCTGCACCACATAGGCCTCCCACCGGCCTGCCACGCCGCTCACATCGAGCTTGCCGCGCTGCACCAGGTCCTGGACCAGGGGGCTGCGGTCCAGGCTGCCAATGACGATGACACGGCGCGCAGCACTGCCACGCGAGCCCACAGGCGGCGCTGCACGGCCGGTGACGCGGGCCACGTCGGCCGCCAGATCGGCCGCCACGCGGGCCACGCCTTTGTGGTCTTGCGGGTCCACCCAAAGCGGCGCATCGCCCTGCGGCGAAGCGATGGCGAAGGCGGTACGCGGTTGGCGTTCGAAGCGGATGCCGGCTGCCCAGACATTGGCAGCCAGCGGCGCCAGCAAGGGCGCCAGCAGCAGGTCACGACGGGAGATCATGCGAGGGCCGCTCCAACCTTCAGCGCTGGAACTGCCAGTGGTCCAGCTCCAGCAGGGGCTCGGTGCCCTCGCCTCGGAAGACGAGGAAGAGGTCGTGCACGCCGGTGACGGCCTTGACGGCGGTCTTGAAGCTTTGCCAGGCATCGCCGGTGGGCGTGGTGGCGAGGCGGCCGATGACGGGGCCGTCCAGTGCGTCAAGACGAAGCTCGATGGCAACGCCACGCGGTTGTGTGCCGGGGACGCGCAGCTGCGCGCTGAACTGGCGCGCTGGCTTGGCACCGAAGTCCACGCTGCGCAGCTGCAGGTACTCGCCGGCGTTCACATCGGTGACGGCGATGCCACCGGCGAACTGCGCCGTCTGCAAGCCAATGGACCAGGCCATGGTCTCGCCCTCGACGCGTGCGTAGGGGTTGAGGTGGGCCGCTGGCGCCGGGCCGGTGCGCGTCATGTCGAGCGGCACGATGCTGCCATCGGGGTTGAAGTGCAGCTCATCGACACACACCGAGCGCGAGAAGCCACCGCCGCCAGGCAGGCTGCCATCGTGATAGAACAAATACGTCTTGCCCTGGAAGTCGATGACACCGGGGTGGTTGGTGAAGCTGCCGCCCTGCGCCTTCATCACGACGCCCCGGTAGGTCCAGGGGCCGGTGGCGCTGGGGCCGGTGCTGTAGGCCAGGTGTTCAGGCAGAGGCCCGCCGGCATGGAACAGGTAGTAGAGCTTGCCGCGCTTGTAGATCCACGGCGCCTCTTCGTAGGCGGTGGCGCGGTCGGGCTTGGCGCGCTTGCCGAAGGCCTCGACGGTCATCTCGTGGCGGAAGATGCCATGGTCACCCACCGTGGTGTCGTAGGAGACCATGTCGCGGTTGAGCTTGACCCATTTGTAGGTCGGGTTGCCCCAGACGAGGTAGGCCTGGCCATCGTCATCGATGTAGGCGGCGGGGTCGATGTCGCCCTGCTTGTCAAAGACGAGCGGCTTGCCCAGCGCATCCTTGAAGGGACCGAGCGGCGTGGGCCCCACGGCCACGCCGATGGCCATGCCGCCACTGGCTTGCTCCACGGGCACGTACCAGTAGAACTTGCCGTCGCGCTCGATGGTGTGGCCGGCCCAGGCGTGCTTCTTGGCCCAGGCAAAGTCGGTGAGCGAGAGGCGAGCGCCGTGGTCGGTCCAGTTGACCATGTCGCTGCTTGAGAACACGCGCCAGTCGCGCATGTCGAAGAACTTCTTGTCGCCCTCGTCGTGGCCAACGTAGAGGTAGACGCGACCGTCGCGCACCATGGGTGCGGGGTCAGCCGAGTAGATGGTTTGGATGATGGGGTTGGCAGCGTGCGCGGCTTGCGCCAGCCAGGCGCACAGGCCAAGGAGCCAGACTCGCAGGGTGGAATGCTTCATGGGATGGGAAACGACAGGGGGGCCGAATCATCAGCCGGCAAGGCGCCCGCAGTGATGAATTCTTGCGGCCCGGACCTGCCCGACGAGCACGAAAACCTGCTGCACAAAAAAGACTGGGTCGCATCGGTAAACCGATGCGACCCAGTGGAAGTGCCGGAGGCTATGAGCGCTTCCGGCAGTCGGATGACTTAGAACTTCATCTGTGCGGTCAGCTGGTAGGTACGGCCCGGATCCCAGTAGGTACGGGTGGCGTACTCTTCCTGCACGTAGGACTTCTGCTTGGCCGCGCCAAGGTTGGCAACGTCGAAGTTGATCGAGGCGCCCTTGTTCCAGCCCACCCAGTCACCGAACTCAAGACGGGTCGAGAGGTCGAAGAAGGAGTAGGCGCGGTTGGCCTTGACCAGGCGGAAGTTGACATTGCCGTCCGAAGACATGGTGTCAAACGAGCTCTTGGCTTGGTGGTTGGCGCTCAAACGGACGGAACCGCGCTTGTTCTCGAAGTACACGGTCAGGTTGGCCGTGTAGGGCGAGACACCGATGGGCACCTGGCCGCTGGTGCCAGAGTCCTGCAGCGTGCGGGTGTAGTTGGTGATGAAGCCGAAGCCGTTGATCGGCAGCCAACGGTCCAACGACTGCGACCAGGTCAACTCAATGCCCTTGATCTTCATGATGTCAGCGGTGTTCACCGGCTGGCTGAGGGTCATCAAGTGCTTGTCCGGGCCGCCGCTGGCGTTGACCGCCGTTTCAGCCGAGCTGCCGGCCGCGTACTGCAGCACATCCTGGCCGTAGAGGCCGCGGATCTGCGACAGGGTCAGCTGCTGCGACACGGTGCGCGGGAAGTTCTTGATGTCCTTCATGAAGGCAGCTGCCGCCACGTAGCCACCCTTCTTGTCGGTGTACCACTCGAAACCGAAGTCGAAGTTCTTGGCTTCGAAGGGCTTCAGGTTGGGGTTGGTGGCACTGACCAGCTGGAAAGCGACGTCATTGGAGATGATCGTCAGCGGACGCAGATCGCTCGGGTTGGCGCGGGTGATGGACTTCGAACCAGCGGCGCGGACGATGATGTCCGAGGTCAGGTTGTAGGCCAGCGTGGCGCTCGGCAGGTTGGAGTTGTAGGCAGCGCGGCCCGAGGTCTCAACGACCTGGGCGGGGTAGCGTGCGCCTTGGCTCGCGTTCGTCGTGCCGCCATCGGGCAGGGCCGTCGTGCGTGGGTCGGGCACGCTCGAGTAGACGCCGATGGTCTGCATGGCGTGCGTGCGGCGGATACCGACGTTGTAGCGCAGCGGGTTGCCGAGCAGGCTGATCTTGCCGCCGGCTTCGATGTAGGCACCGAAGATGTCTTCACCGAAACGCTGGGCGTTCACACCGCTGAAGCCGTTGCCGGTCGCGGGGATGAGGCCCGGAACGATCTGGTCGTAGTAGTGGCTGGCTGCAGCGAAATCGTTCCAGTTCAGGTTCACAAAGCCGTGGCTGCCGGGCGTCAGGTACTTGGACACGTCCGGAATGGCCGAGCCCAGGTAGGCCAGGGCCGGCTGGCCTTTGGTATAGCCCGTGCCAAAGCCCGGGAACTGGGTCATGGGGTTGACCGTGTTGGCGTTGGCCGAGGTGATGCTGCCGTTGCAGGCATTGGGGCCGGTGTTGTTGGGCGCCAGCATCGTGTAGTTCAGATAGCCACCGCAGATGATGTTGGCCCAACGGCCGTCATCGCCCATGCCGGTGATCTGACGGGCGTAGGTGTCATAGGCCACGCCGGTCTTGACCGTGAGCTTCTCGTCACCCCAGATGAGGTTGAGCTTCAAGCCATTGGTGTCGATCGAGCGGCCTTCGCCGTTGACCGTGGCGGTCACGCCGGTGGGGCCACCGGTGTACCAGCCATAGCTGGAGGGGCTGTTGGCGTCACGGCTCGGCGTGTAGACGGGGAACTCGCCGTTGTGGCTGATCGAGGTGGTGAACGGCTGCGTGGCGCTGGTGGGGATCAGCAGCGTGGGGGCCAGACGCTCGAACTTGCTGCGGGCAGCATTGCCCTGGGCATTGATCGTCAGCTTGTCCGTCAGGCGCCACTCAAAGCCAGGCGTGAAGGACAGGAAGTCGGTCTTCTCATCCATGCGGCGCCATTCCAGGAAGCCGACGGAGTTGAGGAAGGTGCCGCCAGTAGCAAAGCAGTAGTTGCCGCAGTCGGTGCGGTCGTACGTCATGCCCATCGGGATGATGCCGCTGTTGCGGACGCTGACGTTGTAGTCAGAGCGCTCTTGCTTGTTGCGCTTCTGACCCACAAGCACGTCGAGGTAGGACTCGAAGTCCTCGGTCGGACGGTACTCAACGCTGAGCAGGCCGTTCAAGCGGTCACGACGGCCTTCGAAGTGCACGGGACGGGGCAGACGCGGCACATAGCCGTTGTCCAGCTGCTGCAGCGTGGCGCCGGGGTTCAGCGATTGCAGCAGCGCGGCGTTGATGGCCTGGCCGGCCGTCAAGGTCTGGGTGACACCACCCACGGTGTAGGTGCCAGCAGCGCCAGCAGGCACGGTGGTCGGGATGTTCCAGGCGCCAGCGGTCGTGCCCGAGGTGCCGGAGCCCGACTGCGAGGGGTTGGCCAGACGCGGCGTGATCCAGTCTTGCACGTAGCCGACTTCAAACCCGCGCGTCGCCACGCGGTTGTTGGCCCAGGACACACCGGCCAACACGCCAAAGGTGTCGCCGACGGTGGTGCTGAACAGGGCGGTGCCACGGTCGCTCGGCTGGCGGGCCGGGTCGTTCTTGGCGAGCTGGATCTTGACGACACCGCGGGTGCCGCGCTTGTCGAAGGGGCGTGCGGTGCGCATGTTCACGACACCGGCGATGGCACCTTCCATCATCTCGGCGGTCGGGCTCTTGGACACCGTGATGCGCGAGAACAGGTCACCCGGCAGGAAGTCGAGGTCAACCTCGCGGTTGGCGTTGGAGCCGCTGCCGAAGCTGGTGCCAGCCGAGGCGACGGGGGCGCCGTTCAGCAGGATGCGGGTGAAGTTGGAACCCAGGCCGCGCACCTGGATGTTCAGGCCTTCGCCGGTCACGTCACGGTTGACCTGAACGCCAGGCACACGTGCGATCGACTCAGCGAGGTTGTTGTCGGGGAACTTGCCGATGTCCTCGGCGTGGATGGAGTCGGACAGGCCGACGTTGTCGCGCTTCTCACGCGCTGAAGCGGCCAGCGAGCTGCGGATACCGGTCACGACGACGGTGTCGAGCTGCTGCGAAGAGGCGGCTGGCGCCTGCTGCGCGTAGGCCTGCGACATCAGCGCGGTGAGCAGCGTCAGCGCGAAGCCCTCGTGGGCCCGAAGCCGACGCGGCTGAGCGGTTGCGTTTTTGGTCATCTCTGTCTCCAAATTGGGCCAAATGGCCGGGGTAATTCGCTCCCGTCGCCGGGAGCAGGTCATTGCGTCAGTCTCGAAAGATTCCGTTGCAGTGGCAAAGTCAAATGGGTGTGCCTGACCGCTTAATGGCGGTGGCTGGACGTGAATTGAATTGAGGCCGCCGAGAAACCCGGCAAGCACTGCCGGGAAAACTCAGCATGCGGCGCGAAATCCTTGGTGGCCCGCAGTTTGAGACGCGTTGCCGGCCATGGCGAATGAAAATTGCCAGCGCGCTCGATACCGGTTTGCACACAGGCGTAGGGGGCCATCATCGCCAGCCGCCCCGTGACGCGGCCGAGCCCGGCGACGGGCGCCGCAGCATGGCGCACACGACACTCAAGGCGCAGCCCCAGCGCAACCATCCAGCGTCCTTGCCCCCGGCTGAGCTCTGCGTCACCAGCGGCGCACGCCACCTGGCCACACTTGGACACCCAAATATGCAGATCTGAGGCCGATGAGAGCGCTAACAACCTGCTATCCAGCAGCTGATCAGGGTGCTTTAGGCGCAGATCACTGAAGCCATGCACCAAATTGAAGCAAAACCTCGTCGAGTCAACGGACATCTCGGTATCTGACCGACCAGGGTTACCCCGCACATGACTCGAACGAGTCGACGCCCACGCACGCCCTGCCCTGCCCCTCTGGGCATGGGAGAGCGCCCGGCATGGGCGGATGGCGAGGAAGACCGATGACATGTAACAAAAGGTCGTCAAGTTGTATGACGTCAGATTAATTCGATCGAGGCCCGATCGCTATGCCAGGTTTTCCCCCAAGCTTTGTTAACGCGAACAGGCTTTCCCTGGGCGTCAGAGGAGGCGCCTCGGCTTCGATGCCTGAATCGGTATCGATCAACAACAATAATTAATCGGACGATTGGCCTCGATGTTGCCAATTCACCATAGCCTCCCGGCCTGGTGAAGGAAGTCGATGCCGCATACCGGGAACGCCATCAACACACCGCCAAAAGGCATTGGCCTTGCGCAAAAGGCGGCCGGTAATATGGCGGGATCGAATATTGGCGTTTCCCAACTGGTGCGGTACGCCTACTGCGAATATCTGCCAACTACCAGATATTCGGCGTGCCGCGCGCTGGGAATCCTCGTTTTGGGAGAGTGAGTTTTTGAGAACCCCTTATGTGGGTTCTCGTTGCAGACGCAGAGGCGGTGGAATCCTTGTATTCAACAAGGTGGAATCCGGGTCAACCCTCTTCGATTTTCGAGTCTGCAGGCCAGTTTGGCTGTCGGAGTCACCTCACACAGGTCTCCTCAGCCCCGTCAGCCGTCTGGCCAAACTCACTCACCCTTCTTCCCGCGCTCTGCGTTTTTTGCGCCCGCCCGCTCGGGGCGAAAAAAAACCGCCCCGGAGCCCCGGCGGCGGTTTCTTGCGAGGCAGCGGCGAGATCAGACGGCAGCCGTCACCACGATCTCGATCTTCCACTCGGGGCGGGCCAGATCGGCCTTGACGGTAGCGCGCGGCGGGGTGTGACCAGGCACCACCCAGGCCTCCCAGACGCTGTTCATGTCGGCAAACTCGGCCAGATCCTTCAGGAAGATCTGTGCCCGCAGGATGCGGCTCTTGTCGGTGCCGGCGCGGGCCAGCAAGGCGTCGATGGCGGCCAGGACCTGGGCTGTCTGGCCCTTGATGTCCTGGCTGCCGTCCGGCGCCACTTGGCCGGCCAGGTAGGCCACGCCGTTGTGGACGGCCATCTCCGACATGCGGGCGCCGACATCGAATCTTTGAATTTCGCTCATGGTGTGTGGGTGAAGAGGTGGGGCCCGCCGGGCGGCGGGCTACTTGGGTTTGCGCTTGGAATTGTGCTTGCCGTGGCTGCCGGGCTTGTGGGTGGCGGCTTCGGCAGGCTGCGAGCCAGGCTTGCCGGCTTTCTGGCCAATCCGGCTTTCGGTGCCGGCCAGCAGCTTCTGGATGTTGGCCGCGTGACGCCACACCAGCAGCAGCGCCATCAAGAGCAGCACCAGGGCCGTGGGCCCGGCTTCCCAGATGAGGAGCTGATACATCGGCGCGAACGCGGCCGACACCATCGCGGCCAGCGACGAATAGCGGCTGAAGTAGGCAATGATCAACCAGGTCGCCAGCGTGGCGACGCCGAGCACAGGATTCAGCCCAAAGATGACCCCGGCCGCCGTGGCCACACCCTTGCCGCCCTTGAAGCGGAAGAACACCGGCCAGAGATGCCCCAGGAAGGCCGCCAGGCCCACCAGCGCGGCCGTGCCCTCGCCCAGTTGGTAAGGCCCGCCCCAGGCAGCCACGGCCCATACCGGCAGGAAGCCCTTGAGGGCATCCAGCGCCAGCGTGAGGGCAGCCGCGAGCTTGTTGCCTGAGCGCAGCACATTGGTGGCTCCCGGGTTGCCGGAGCCATAGCTGCGAGGGTCCGCCAGCCCCAGGCCCTGGCTGACGAGCACGGCGAAGGACAGGGAACCAATGAGATAGCCGCCGAGGACGGCGAGGTAGGGCAGGAGTTCTTGCATGCCGGCATTTTCCGGCAGAGCGGGACGTCAGGTGGGCGCGGACCGGCTGGGGACTTCCCAGGTGCGGAGCCCGACGCTGCGCTGCCGGGCTCAGTCGCCGCGCTTCAGCAGTTCCAGCACGCGCGCCACGGGCACAGCAAAGCTGATGCCGGTGGGCACCGAGATGGCCGACTCCTTGGTGCCTTTGATCAAGCCCATGGCCAGCACGCCGATAACGCGCCCGGACTCCAGGTCAAACACCGGGCCGCCGCTGTTGCCGGGGAAGGCGGTGACGTCCAACTGCAGGATGCTGAAGTTGCCCGCCCGGAGTTGCTGCGCGGCCCGAGCCGTCAGGCTGCCGCCGGTCTGAGCCAGCGGCGCAACGTCAGTGATGGCAGCCAGCACGCCGCGATGCGACACATGCGAGTAGCCCAGCGCGATGCCCAGCGGAAAGCCGACGAGGGCGATGTCCGCGCCCTCGGCCACGGCTGCGGCGCCCTCTTCCAGCGCCAAGGGGCTCAGCGGCGCGCCATCGACTTCCAATACGGCAAGGTCGTACATGGCATTGCTGACCTTGACGCGCACCGGCTGCGGGGACCACTGGCCGTTGCGCAGCACCTGGATGGCCGGGCTGCGCACGCCACCGGCCGGCGCCGCCAGCGAGTCGGGCAGGACGTGCGCCGAGGTGATGATGAGCCGCCCGTCACCGACTGCAAAGCCCGTGCCGCGGAACTGGAAGCGCGGCGCGTCCGTCGCGCTCAAGGTGCCGACCAGGACGATGGACGGCTTGACACGGGCTACGAGCGCTGGGAGGCCTTCCGCCTGAGCGGCGGCAGGCAGCATGGCCAGCGCGCCGCAGGTCAAGGCGGCCAGCGCCACGCACCAGGCGCGCCAAGTAGAGGGATGAACCGCGTGACGAACAATCTGCATCAGCATGGGCAGTGTTTCGGATCGTGAGGCCGTCAGTCGTCGAGATCGCGGGCGGTGCGCCCGGTTTCCAGGTCGGCCACGGCGCGTGTCCAGGCGGGGTCGGTGGTCGAGAGGCGAAAGCCGTAGTAGCGGACGTCGTCCTCCTCATGCACCCGCACGACGCTGGCCTCCACGGTGGCTTCGACACCGACGCCGAGTTCCACCTGAACCGTGCCCATCTCGCCGATGGGCAGGTCGGTAAAGGAGCTTGCCTGGAAGCCGGACTGCGAGATTTCCAGCACCTTGAGCGGCGCGGGCGCCGTGTCCGGCTTGTTCTCGACGCCAAACGACGCTGGGCAGCAGATGGGGAAGCGCTGGTGGCGCCGCAGCAGGTAGTAGTCGCGGCTGTCGCCCTTGAGCAGCGGCAGCACGCCACGGTACTCGGGCTGGTCGTAGATGGACCACAGCAGCGCCCGGCGGCGGTCGTCGAGCCCCTCGAACACGTGAACGCGTTGGTTGAAGAAGTGATCCAGGTCCTCGGGCGAGAGCACGGGGTCGGTGGTGACGTGGTACTTGCGGCGCGGGAACTCGATGTTCTGCAAACGCAGCCGGACGAAGTAATCGAAGAGATTGCGCCGCAGCGGGCGCTTGCCGTACACGGCCTTGAACTTGGCCTCGGCCTCGGCCAGGTCGAGCGTGGCGCCCACAGCGGGCGCGCCGTTGGCAAAGTCGTAGCTGTCCACCTCGGACTTGGGCAGCCTGCGGAAGAACAGCAGGGACTCGTACAGCTCGATGCGGTCCGGGTTCACGGCAATCACCAGGTGCCGCGTGTCGAAGTACTTCTTGCAGTACTCGTACATGAACTTCATCAGCGGGAAGAGGATGACACCGCCCGTCTTGCGAAAGTCCGGGTGCACGGCCAACGCCGAGATCTCGGCGATGTTGCCGGTCAGCGCGCGCACCGAGCTGAGATCGAACACCGACTGCAGCGGGAAGCCAAACACGCCGTCGCGGATGATGGTGATGGTGCCCACCACGCGCCCATCGAACTTGGCGCACAGCGTCGTCGTGGTCGGCAAGGCGTGATACGGCGTGACACGCAATCCAGAGGCATGCTGCTGCATGAAGCCGCTGGCCACATAGGCGTCGTGCAGGATCGAGAAGCACGCCTCCAGCTCCTCGCGCGTTTCCGCGACCTTGAGCACCAAGCGCTCGTCGGGGTCGGGATCGCAATCCACCATCCGACGAAAGATCTCGAACCGAAGCGACTGTGGCAGGAAGGCAATGCCGTTTCGCAGAGCGCGATGCAGCGCCCTACGAAGCCCGGCCTTCTTCACTGCTGTTGCCATGATGCGCTCCGCGATCAACCACTCTGCGGCGACTTTGTCCGTTCAGCTGAAGGTTTCAGCCAGCTTGCAGAGCTTAGCGCGTCTGCCCCTCATCGCGCCATGCGCCGACAGCAGTTTCGCCAAGAGCGCACGGCAATGCCGAACGGCCGCCAGCGCGGTCACTTGATCTGCAGGCGATTCATCAGGTCGTAGAGCGTAGGCCGGCTGACACCCAGCAACTCCGCTGAGCGCACGATATTGCCATCGGCCCTGGCCAGGGCCTTGAGCACGGTCTGCCGCTCGGCATCTTCACGCGCCACGCGCAGGTCCAGGTCGGTGGCCGACACGGCCTCCGCCGGCGCGCGCAGGCCCAGATCAGCGGCGGTGATGCGCGCTTCTTCACACATGATCACGGCGCGCTTCATCACGTTCTGCAACTCGCGCACATTGCCGGGCCAGCGGTGAGCCTCGATCGCACTGACGGCCTCGTCGGTCAGCGTAGGCGCCTTCTGACGCATGTCGGCCGCGAACTTGTGGGCGAACGAGTGGCAGAGCAGCACGGCATCGCCGACGCGGTCACGCAGCGGCGGAATGTCGATCACGACCTCGGCAAGGCGGTAGTACAAGTCCTCACGGAACAGGCCGTCACTGATGCGTTGGCGCAGGTCCTGGTGCGTGGCCCCGACGACGCGTACATCGACCGGGATCTCCTGCCGCCCGCCCACACGCTCGACCACCCGCTCCTGCAGGAAGCGCAGCAGCTTGGCTTGCAGCGGCATGGGCAGGTCGCCGATTTCATCCAGCATCAAGGTGCCGCCGTTGGCGGTCTCGATCTTGCCGACCGTGGTCTTGGCCGCGCCGGTGAAGGCGCCCTTCTCGTAGCCGAAGAGCTCGCTCTCCAGCAGGTTCTCGGGAATGGCGGCGCAATTGATGGCGACGAAGCGCCCCTTGCGCTTGGAGGCGTCGTGCAGGCCCTGGGCCAGCACCTCCTTGCCGGTGCCGCTCTCGCCCAGCAACAGCACCGTGGCGTCACTTGGCGCGACCTTCTCGATCATGCGGCAGAGCTTCTGCATGCCGGGGTCGCGCGTGATCAGCCCGCCCAGCACGTCGCTGGACTGCTGCATCTGCAAGCGCCGGTTCTCCTGCTGGAGCTCGTAGAGGCGGTAGGCGCGCTCGACGGTGAAGCTCAAGACGTCGGGGTCCACCGGTTTGGCCAGGAAGTCGTAGGCCCCCATCCGCACCGCACGCAGCGCATTGCTCTGGTCGTTCTGGCCGGTGAGGACGATGACCTTCACTGCCGGGTCGATTTCGAGCAGGCGCTCCAGGCACTTGAAGCCTTCGGAGACCGAATCCCGATCCGGCGGCAGGCCGAGGTCCATGGTCACCACAGCCGGTTGATGTCGGCGGAACTGCAGAACCGCGCTCGAGACGTCGTCGGCCGTCACCGACTCGAATCGGTCGAGCGACCACTTCAACTGCTTTTGCAGCGCCAGATCGTCCTCGACGATGAGCAGCGGCGCGTGGCGTTCACTGCTCATGCGCGGCGCTCCAGCCCGGAGGCCTCGGACTGCGCGTGGAAGAGAGGCAGCAGGAGCGTGATCGACGTCCCCTTGTTCACCGTGCTTTCCACCTGGATGGACCCTCCGAGTTCCTGAACATATTGGTGGCTTTCATGCGCACCGATCCCCATGCCAGACGTCTTGGTGGTCTGGAAGGGCTTGAACAGTCGATTCTGAATGAAGTCCTCGGTCATTCCGCAGCCGGTATCGATGATTCGTACGCGCGCCTGGCTTCCTTGTGCATCAAGCCACAACGCCACCTCGCCGTCAGGCGGCGTGGCGTCAAACGCGTTCTGCACCATGTGACCCAGCACGCGCTCCAGGCGCTCGGTATGGCCACGCGTCGACACGGCCGATGCCACATGCAATTGCAATTCGCGGCCCTTGAGGCGTGCGGCGTTCTGCAGGCGCCGAGCCAGCTCGGCCAGGTCGACTCCGCTGGTCACGCCGTGCGGCTTCTCGCCTTCGCGCAACTGCAGCATCAGCTGACGCATCTTCTCGACCGCACTGTCCACGGTGTCCAGCATGTCTTGCTGGAACTCGGGGTTGTCTCGCAGGCGCTTGGCATTGCGCAACATCAGCGAGAGCTGGGTGACGATGTTCTTCAGATCGTGCACCACGAAGGCCGACATGCGGTTGAAGGCCTCGAACTTGCGCGCCTCCAGCAGCGCCTCCAAGGCCTGGGCCTGCCGCAAGTAGCCCGCAGCCTGCGAAGCGGCGGCCAGCAGGAGATCGCGGACCTCCCAGTCCACTTCGATCGGCACGCGCGGGCGGCCCAGCACGGCAAAGCCGGTCAGGCTGTTGCCGCTGACCAAGGGCAACACCAACCAATGCTGCGCCTCCTCCGTCAGCCAGGCGGGCGCCTGCAGCTCGGGGTATTTGCTGGCGTCCTGCCGCAGGTCGTCGAGCAGGATGATCCAGCCGGTGCGGCTCAGGAAGCTCGCGAGCGAGTCGTCCAGTCGCTCGACACCGAACTGGCGCGGGAGATTCCAGGCCACCGTCTGCCGCAGTTCAGTGCCAGCAACGTTCAAGGACCAGATCGCGCCGCTGGGGCTCTCCACCAGATTGGCCAGGGCACGCACCACCGTCTCGCCCAATGTCTGCGAGTCGGCTCCCTGGGACAGCAGGCGGTTGAAGCTCAGCCACTCTTCGCGGTAGTCGTAGCGGTAGCTGAAAAAGTTCTTGGAGATGTAGACCCGCAGGCGCGAACGCACCGTGCCCGACAGCGCCAGCCATGCCAATCCGACCAGCGCCACGAAGACCACCGCCACCGACAAGGCCCGCCCCAGGCTGCCGCCCGAGTAGCGAACGTAGTAGCCGACGCCCGCCACCATCAGCAGATAGCCCCCCACCAGCAACAGCGTGGCCGAATGGAACACCGCCGCGCGTGAGATGTGGAGCCGATCAAACCAATCCGCTTGGCGGCGCGAGGCGATGGCCAGCAAGGGCATGGCCAGGGCGTGGACCAGACCACGCACGCTGAGCAGTTCGGCGTCCGAGCGCTCGAACAAGGCAGCCAGCGAGAAGATGAACAGGTCGAAGCTGAAGGTCAGCCCCAGGCCCAGGCACACGGGCCGGGCGTTCCAGCGCGCATCAGCGGCGCTGTTGCGCAACAGTTGCTCCAGCAAGGCCAAGCCCAGCACGGCCAAGCCCAGTGCGGCGAAAGCCAGCTGCCGGTCCAGCGCGCCGACAGGCACGGCCTGAGCCCAGGCAATCAACCCGGCTTGAAGCGCCACCGCGCCGCTGGCCACGGGCCAGATCCAGAGCACGCCCTTGCGGGCTCCGCCGGCCGTGCTGGCCGCCGGCCTGAGCACGGCACCAATGAACACGAACCAGAGCGCATAGCGGGCCAGGTCCGCTGAAGGGACGACCCAGCCAGGCAGCCGGTCCGACCAATGCAATTCAGCATTGACGGCGCCCAAGGCAGCCCACACCGCCGTCGCCAGGATGGACAGCAGCCAGAAGAGTGCGGCGCCAGAGCGCGCGGCCGTAGGCTCACGCAGCAGACGCTGGACCGAGTACACCAGCAGGACGGCGTAGCTCAACGCCGAAAACAGGAATCCAGCACTGTCCAGGGAATCGAGCAAGAACTGCCCCTCAGTCACACGGCCACACAGCGCTTGAACCTCGAGCGCACCAGCCGGGGAGGATATTCGAGAGCCCTGCTCTCAAAGCCGGGTTTGCAGGGCAGGCGCGGCAATTCCGCCTCCTGCATAACCCGAAAGGGCAAACCTCAGCGGGCGCCCTTGCCCGTCAGCACCACGGCCACGGTCTCCAGCATGATCAGCAGATCAAGGAAGAGCGTGTTGTTCTTGACGTAGTAGAGGTCGTACTGGAGCTTCTCGACCGAGTCCTCGATGGTCGAGCCGTACTCGTAGCGCACTTGCGCCCAGCCGGTCACGCCCGGCTTCACGCTGTGGCGAACGGCGTAGTACGGGATCTTGGCAATGAGCTCGTCAACGAAGAACTGACGCTCGGGGCGGGGCCCCACCATGCTCATCTCGCCACGCAGCACGTTGAACAGCTGGGGAAGCTCGTCAATGCGCACTTTGCGGATGAACCGGCCGACGCGGGTCACGCGGTCATCGTTCAGGGTCGCCCAGCGCGGCTTGCCGTCCTTCTCAGCGTCGGTGCGCATGCTGCGGAACTTGACCACGCTGAACGGCTGGCCGTTGAGGCCCACACGCTCTTGCTTGTACAGCACCGGGCCGCGCGATTCCAGGCGGATGGCGATCGCCGTGATCAGCATGATCGGCCAGGTCACCGCCATGATGGCAGCGGCAAAAATGATGTCGGTCACGCGCTTGATGGCCGAACGCATCACACCCTGATTGAAACCATCGCCAAACACCAGCCAGCCGGCATTCACGTGGCTGATCTTGATTTGAGCGAGGGTTTTCTCGAAGTGGGTCGCAATATCAACGACCTTGATGCCGGACAACTTGCAATCCAGCAGCTCACGCAAAGGCATGCTGCCGCCGCGGCGCTCCGTCAAAGCCACCACGATTTCATCCACAGCATGCTCACGGGCAGCTTGGGTCAAACCCAGCCCCTGGCCGATGACCTCGGCACGCGGCACTTCAAGCTGAGCTTCGGTGGGCGACTGGTAGTAGCCGACGACCTGGGCGTGCGGGTCAGAGGCACGCAGGGTGTTGCCCACCGTGCGAGCGGCGGCGCCCGTACCAAAGATCAGGATGCGGCTGCGCAAGCGCGACTGGGCCGTTGTGTGCGAAGCGTAGACACGGTGCACCATGACAGCCGCCACGGCACTCATCGCCACCATGGTCAGCAGGTCGCGGTGGCTGGTGTCCACCGGCACCAGGCGGAAGATGGCGTAGGCCAGCGGCAGGCCAAACATCAGACCCAGCAGCGCTCGCGCGCAGGACTCGGTGACCGAGCGGTTGTGCACGTGCTGATAAAAGCCCGTGGCCGAATTGATCACAAACATGCAACCGGCCAGCGACAGGCCATGCGAAGCGGCGAATGGCAGCGCCAGTTTCGCCGATTCCCCCTGACTCAATACCACAGCCAGGACAGCAAACAAAATCAAACCCAAGTCAAATCCAACTTGGAGAAGAGTTTGCCGGTGCAGGTAATGACTAAAAATCCGAATCATGTATATCCCCGAATATGTCTATTCGAGCATTCATTTCATCGATCCTTGCGGACCCTTTATCAGGAGCGGCGCAGTGCGCCGATCGTGCAATCTTTTAGCTTCGCCAGATGCCGGGCTCATGACACCGACACCGCACTGAGCGCACAGCACGCCAGCCTTCTCACTTGCGGCCGAATCATGCCCGCACCCCCCAAGGTTGAAAGCCCCCCGTTTGGGTGGACGACTGGCATCAAGCGTCCCCTACATGGACGACGCTCGAACGGCAGGAGCGACATCGCGGGGCGGCAGTAGATCGCAGCCCGCGACAAGCGCCGTGCGTCAGCGCCGGCATACAAAGGCAAAAACGTGCTTAACGCACGGCCGATATCCGGGGATGAAGCGCCTGGGATGTGTCCCGGCGACCGGTTGAACAACTCAAGTCAAGATTGCAAATGCGCAATATGAGAAATATTCACACGCCGGTGGCCTCGACGATTTGAAATCCGGGCAGCCGCGTACGCCGCACCGAACGTCTCAGCCCATCACGCACCAACCAGGCCGAAAGGCGCCGCCCAGTTGTTCGCGCGTCAACGTCAGCGCTCCCGCAACACAAGTCATAAATGACGATGCCCGCAGAGACGGGCGTCTCGTGCGGGCATCGAGGGAGATCCAACAGCGGCAGTGGGCCGCTATCGAGACGAAGGGTCAGCGCACAACGGCGATCTGCTTGCGCTCCCGGCCCTTGTAGGTGTAGAGCGTCAACGCGCCGTTCTTGATGTCACCCTTTTCATCAAAGGTGATGGTGCCGGTGACACCCTTGTAGTCGGCGGTCTTGGCGAGCTCAGGCAGGTACTTGGCAGGGTCCGATGAACCCGCCTTCACCATCGCTTCGGCCAGCACGTTGACGGCGTCGTAGACATAGGGCGCGTAGATCTGGACGTCGGTGTTGAACTTGCTCTTGAACTTGGTGCGGAAGGCGTCCATGGCCGTCTTGGCCTCGCCTTCGACACCGCCTGCCTCGGCGCACACCACCTGGCTGTCGGCGATGGAGTCACCCGACAGCTCCGGCAAGGCGCCCGTGCAGATGCCATCGCCGCCCAGGAACTTGGCCTGGATGCCGAGTTGCTTCATCTGGCGCAGCATCGGGCCGGCCACCGCGTCCATGCCGCCAAAGAAGACCACATCGGGCTTCTTGTCCTTCAAGGCAGTCAGGATGGCGGTGAAGTCCGTGGCTTTGTCGTTGGTGAATTCACGGCCGACGACTTTGCCGCCGGCGCCGGCCACGCCCTTTTCGAACTCGTCAGCCACGCCCTGGCCGTAGGCCGTGCGGTCGTCGATGACGGCGATGGACTGGCCTTTGAGTTCATTGACCGCATAGCGGCCCAAGGTGCCACCCAGGTGCACGTCGTCGGCCACCACGCGGAAGGTGGTCTTGAAGCCTTGACGGGTGAACTTGGGATTGGTGGCCGAGGGGCTGACCTGGGGGATGCCCGCGTCGCTGTAGACCTTGCTGGCCGGGATGGAGGTGCCCGAATTCAGGTGGCCGACCACGCCGTTGACCTTGGCGTCCACCAGCTTTTGCGCTGCTGCGGTGCCCTGCTTCGGGTCCGCGCCGTCGTCTTCGGCGAGCAACTCGAACTTGACCGGCTGTCCGCCGATGGTGACGCCCTTGGCATTCAGGTCATCGATGGCGAGCCGGGCGCCCATCTCGTTGTCCTTGCCCAGGTGCGCGATCTGGCCGCTGGTGGGACCGACGTGACCAATCTTGACGACCGCCGGGCCCGTGGGCTCCTTCTGGCAGGCCGTGATCAGCAAAGACGCGGTGACCGCCGAAACAGCAGCCGCTGCACGTACGAATTTGTGTTGCATGGATCAACTCCAGGTGGCAGTGAAGGTTTCCGGAACAGCTAAAACAGCCGCGGCGATTTAAGCATAGGCAGGACCGCAGACGTGAATAGTTCACGACTTTGCGTTGCCTTTGCGCGCCGCAGACTTGGTGCGACGCGATCAGGCGGCGGGCTGGGCGCTGAAGTGGTCGAGCTCCGCCCCGAGGCTTTGGTACTCGCGGTAGCGCCGCCGCCCGGCGGCACGGCCCTCCGCAGCGCTGGGCACCACTTCCAGGATGCGTGCGAACTCGGCCGCCGCAGACGGCACGACGTCGCCCAGGTTAAGCAGGACCGCGCGGTGTTGGAGCAGCGCCGCGTCCTCCACCAACAGCACCTCGCCCGGGGCGCCCGTGCCTGCCCTGCGGTGGGGGATGAAAGCCGTCGGGTCAAAGCTCCAGAGCAAGGCGTCCAGCTCGCGCAGCGTCTCGTCAGCCGCCACAACACCCAGCGGTTGCCCCTGCGCCAGTACGCGCCGGATCAGGCGGCACGCAAAGCGCAGCGGTTCATCGGCGTCCGAGTAGAAGCTGACCCGCACTCAGCGGCCCTGGCTGAGCACGAAATGAGTGAGCAGGCCCACCGGCCGACCCGTGGCGCCCTTGGCGGCCCCGCCCTTCCAGGCCGTGCCCGCGATGTCGAGGTGCCCCCAGCGGAACTTGCCGGCAAAACGCTGCAAGAACTTGGCGGCGGTCACGGCGCCACCGGCCCGAGAGCCCACATTCGCCATGTCGGCAAAATTGCTCTTGAGCGCATCGTCATAGGCCTCGTCCAGCGGCATGCGCCAGCACGGGTCGAGAGCCGCCTCACCGGCTGTGCTCAAGGCACCAGCCACCTCGTCGTCGTTGGCAAACATGCCGCTTCGCACGCCGCCAAGCGCGATCACGCAGGCGCCGGTCAGCGTCGCCACGTCCACCACCACAGACGGCTTGAAGCGCTCGGCATAAGTCAGGGCATCGCACAGGATCAGCCGCCCTTCGGCATCGGTGTTGAGGATCTCGATGGTTTGGCCCGACATCGAGGTCACCACATCGCCCGGCTTCAGCGCGCGGCCGCTGGGCATGTTCTCGCAGGCCGGCACGATGACGACCAGGTTCAGCTTCGGGCGCAGCTCCGCCACCGCGCGCAGAGCACCCAACACACTGGCAGCACCGCCCATGTCGAACTTCATCTCGTCCATCTCGGCGCCCGGCTTGAGCGAGATGCCGCCGGAGTCGAAGGTGATGCCCTTGCCCACCAGCACCACCGGCGCCTGCGTCTTGGCCGCCCCGTGGTACTGGGCGACGATGAACTTGAGCGGCTCGTCCGAGCCCTTGGCCACAGCGAGGAAGCTGCCCATGCCCAGCCTTTCCACCTGCTTGCGGTCCAGCACCTCCACCTTGAGGTCGTGGCGCTTGCCGAGGTCCACCGCAACGGACGCCAGGTGGCTGGGGGTCGCATGGTTGCCCGGTCGGTTGGCGCACTCGCGCGCCAGCTCCACGCCCGCCGCAATCGCCTGCCCTCGCGCCAGGCCTGGACGGGCCGCTTTGGCCTCCGCAGCGCCGTAAAGCAGGGTCACCCGTGCCAGCTTGGCCGCCGCCGGGGCACTTGGCTTGGTGTGCCGGTAAACGTACACCGCTTCGGCCACCGCCAATACCGCCTGCTCGCTCAGGCTGTCAGCCAACCCAGCGTCAAAGCCGACAAAGCAGATGGCCGCATGCGCGACGCTCCGACCCTTGAGCGCAGCCAGCGCACTGGCCAGCGCTGCCTTGCCCGCCGCCAGGCCGGCCCGACCGCTGGCCGCCAACACCAGGCGCGAGGCCTTCAGGCCGGCGGGCCGCGTGAGCGCGATGGTCTGGCCCGCCTTGAGCTGCCAGTCCCCCAGCTTGATGGCGTCCTGGGCCAGCGCGGCGACTGATTTGTCGAGCTGCGCCGGGAGTGCATCGCCAGCCAGCACCACGATCAATGCATCAGCGCTGACGCCAGCCAAAGCGCTGGCAGTTTGAATCTTGAAGTCCATAATGACTCGAAGTCAGAAGAGTGAAATTGATGTTATTCGATACGTCCACGCGTGCGGACTTGGCGCGGAGCTTCGGGGTCACCCTCGTGGTCATCTTGACCATCGTGCTCACGTCCACCCTGATCCGGACGCTCGGGCAGGCGGCTGGCGGCAATGTGGCGCCACAGGACGTGATCCTCCTGATGGGCTACGCCACGCTCGCGCACCTCGGCACCATTCTCATCCTGTCGCTGTTTCTCGCCATCGTGCTGACGCTGGGCCGCCTCTACCGCGAATCGGAGATGACGGTCTGGTTTGCCTCAGGCGTGCCGCTGACGCGTTTCGTCCGGCCTGTCTTCCAGATGGCATGGCCCATCTTGCTGGCGGTGATCGTGCTGGAGCTGCTGATCTGGCCCTGGGGCAACCAAAACAGCGCCGAGTTGCGCGACCGCTACCAGCGGCGGGGCGATCTGTCGCGCGTGGCACCCGGCCAGTTCCAAACCTCGCGCGATGGCAGCCGCGTCTTCTTCATCGAGCGCGACGGTGAGGACGCCACCACCGGGCGCAACGTTTTCATCCTCGGCCAAGCAGGGCGCGATGGCGAGCGCGAGTCCGTCACCACCGCCGCGCGTGGCCGCCTTGAAATGCAGGGTGACGACCGCTTCCTCGTGCTCGACCACGGGCAACGCAACGAAGCCAATGCCCACACCGCAGCCAAGAGCATGGCCCGCTTCGACCAGTACCGTGTCATGACCGACCCCGGCGTGCTGAGTGGCGCCACGCAACTGCCGCCCAAGGCCGTGGCGACGCTGGAGCTGCTGCGGCATCGCAGCCCGCGCAACGACGGTGAATTGGCCTGGCGCTTCGGGCTGATCCTGGCGTGCGTCAACATGAGCCTGCTGGCCTTGGGCCTCTCGGCCAGCAACCCGCGCCGCGCCAGCAACTGGAACCTGCTGTTTGCCCTGCTGGCCTTCGTCGTCTACTTCAACATGCTGAACCTCAGCCTGTCCTGGGTCGCGCGCGAGAAGCTCAGCCTCGTGGCCGCTCTGGCCCGCGTGCACGGCAGCGCGCTGGTCGTGGCGCTGGGCCTGCTCTGGTGGCGCGACCAGGGCACCCGTTTCAACCCGCGTTGGCGCCGGAGCTTGGCATGAGGACGGTGCGCCGGCTGCTCTACCGCGACATCTGCGCCTCGGTCGTGCTGGTGGTGCTCGCCTTCCTTGCGCTGTTCTATTTCGTGGACTTCGTGGAAGAGCTGGAGCGCATGGCGCGCGTCGGTGTCGGGCCCGGCAAGGCAGCTGTGTTGTCCTTGATGGAACTGCCCGGCCGCTTCTATGAACTCTTCCCCATCGGCGTGCTGATCGGCAGCATCGTCACGCTCGCCCGCCTGGCGCAGTCCAGCGAGTTCACCATCCTGCGCACCGGCGGGCTCGGCCCTGGCCGCGCCCTCGGCCTGCTGGCCGGGCTGGCGGCGGGCTTTGCGCTGCTGACCTTCCTGATGGGCGACTTCGTGGCGCCGCAGTTCGAGCGCTGGGGCGACGAGATGCGCGGCCGCCTCACGCGCAACGCAGCCTATGCCGCCAAAGGCGCCTGGCTCAAGGACCACCAGATGGTGGACGGGCGTGAGCGCAGCTACTCGGTGCATGTGCGCGCCGTGGGCGACGGCGGGCAGCTCACCGGTGTGCGCATCTTCGAGTTCGACGAGCGCGGGGCCCTGCTCTCACGCCGCGAAGCCGCCAGCGCCGACGTGAACGAAGCCGGTCTGTGGCGCCTGCACGAGGTGCATGACACCCAATGGTCCACGGACGCACCGGCCGTCGGCGCGCCTGCCGTGCGCGAAACCGAGGCCGACGAATCGCAGTGGCAAAGCGGCCTCACGGCCAAGGTGGTCAGCGCAGCCATGCTGCCCGCCATGTCGATGTCGACGCTGGAGCTGTACCGCTACACCAAGCATCTCTCAGCCCAGGAGCAGTCGGCGCAGGCGCACAGCATCCAGTTCTGGCGCCGCGCGCTCTACCCCTTCGCCTGCTTCGTGATGATCGCCCTGGCCCTGCCCTTTGCCTACCTGCACGGTCGGTCCGGCGGCATCAGCTACAAGGTGTTCGGCGGCATCATGCTGGGCATCAGCTTCATCCTGCTCAACAACGTCGCGGGCCATCTGGGCCTGCTCAAGAACTGGACGCCCTGGGCCGTGGCCGCTGCGCCGAGCTTGCTCTATCTGGCCCTCTCCATGGCTGCGTTCACCTGGCTGGTCCGCTACCGATGACGACTGGAACCCTGCTCTTCGCCCACGGCGCCCGCGACCCCGAATGGGCACGTCCCTTCGAGGCCGTCCTGCAGGCCCTGCAGGCCGCCCGGCCCGGCAACCCGGCCGTGCTGGCCTTCCTGGAATTCATGCAGCCCGACATGGACACGGCGGGGGACCGCCTGGTGGCCGCAGGCTGCACCTCAGTGGCCTTGATTCCGCTCTTTCTCGGCACCGGCGGGCATGTGCGCAAGGACGTGCCGCGCCTGCTGCAGGTGCTGCAGCAACGGCACCCGGGCGTGCAGTGGTCGCTCCAGGCGCCGATTGGTGACCACCCGCTGGTCCGCCAGGCCATGGTGGACGCCTGCCTGACCGCCACGCCGCCACGATAGGCACGCCATGAACCTGCATCAGTTCCGCTTTGTTCAGGAAGCCGCGCGCCGCAACCTCAACCTGACCGAGACGGCCAAGGCCCTGTTCACCTCACAGCCCGGGGTCTCCAAGGCCATCCTGGAGCTGGAAGAAGAACTCGGCATCGACATCTTCTCGCGCCACGGCAAGCGGCTGCGCAGCATCACCGAGCCCGGCCAGCGTGTGCTGGCCAGCATCGAGATCATCTTGCGCGAGGTGGGCAACCTCAAGCGCATTGGCGAGGAGTACTCGCGGCAGGACTCCGGCACTTTCTCCATCGCCACCACCCACACCCAGGCGCGCTATGTGCTGCCCACGCCGGTGGCACAGCTGCGGCGCCAGCTGCCCAATCTGCGCATCTCGCTGCACCAGGGTAGCCCCGACCAAGTGGCCCGCATGCTGCTCGACGAAACCGCCGACATCGGCCTGGCCACCGAGTCGCTCGCGCAGATCCCCGAGCTTGTGTCCCTGCCCTGCTATGAGTGGCAGCACGTGATGGTGGTGCCGCGCGACCACCCGCTGGCCGAGGCGCCGCGCATCACGCTTGAGCAGTTGGCGACCCAGCCCCTCGTCACCTACCACGCCAGCTTTACCGGCCGCACGCGCATTGACCGCGCCTTTGCCTCGCGCGGTCTCACGCCCGAGATCGCGCTGGAAGCCATCGACTCCGACGTGCTCAAGACCTATGTGCGGCTCGGCATGGGCGTGGGCCTGGTGGCCGAGATGGCCATGCAGGAAGAGCCGCCCAACAGCGAGTTGGTGTGGCGCCCGCTGGGCCAGTTGCTGGGGCAGAACGTGACGCGCGTCGCCTTCAAGCGCGGCGCCTACCTGCGCAACTACGTCTACAGCTTCGCCGAGATGCTGTCAGACCGGCTCAGCCGCAAGCTCATCGAGCGCGCCATGAGCGGCGAGGCGACTGACTTCGGGATGTGAAGGCCGCGGGCCTGTTCAAAGCACGAGATCCACGCCAGGCCCGGCCTCGCCCGACAGCACGCGGTCGCGCGCCACGCTGAACAGCGTCAGCAGGTCCTTGAAGGCCGGCAGGTCGAAGCCCGACTCGCCAGGCCCTGACCCGCGCACCACCAGCTCGGTCAGCATGCGCAGCGCAGCGGGCGGGTCGGCCCAGACCACCTGCAGGTGGGCCATCACGCTCAGGCAGGCATCCAGCGGTTTGCCGCGCCCGATGCTGACCTGCCAGCTGGGCGATGGGCGACGGAATGCAGCCTCGTAGCGCAGCGACAGCTCGGCAAAGCCACGCGACTCGCCTTGCACCTGGCACAGCTCCATCAACATCAGGTAGGGCATGGGCCCGCACTGCGGCTGATTGACCCGCGCCGCCAGCGCGTCGGCCACGGCATCGAGTTGGCCCAGCATGCTCAGGAACTCCACCTGGCGCTGCAGTTCCAGCAGCGAGTCCACCTGCGCAATGCGCGGGTCTTCGCTCACCGGCGGCGGCGTCAGCAGACGGCGGTTCAGGGGCTGGGTTTCGGCCATGGCTGCCGCCGGCAGCAGCGGCGCGGTGCGCTGGCTCAGCAGCACCTGACCCTCGTCGGGCAGTTCAGCGGGCAAGCGGCTCTCCACCGCCGGCGCAAAGGCGCTGATGCTGGCCGGCTGCGTGGAATGGGCCGAGTGCTGCGAATGCTGAGACGGCAAGGCGTCAGCGCCACCCAGCACGGGCTGGGCGCCAGCGCCGTCTGGCGCCAAGCGCGACACCTCGGCCTCGGCCGGCGCCGCGGCGCCCAGCGAGCCCCACACCGGCACGCCGCGTTGGCGACGTTCGCGCGACAGGGTCCAGCGATAGGCCGCCACCCCAGCGCCCAGGCTCAGGGCCAGGGTCCAGAACCACATCAACGGGTCGGCATAGCGCAGCGGCTTGGGCGGGCGCTGGGTGCGCACCGCCACGATCGCGTCGTCCGCCGGCGCCGAAGCCTGCGCGACCGGCGCGGAGGCGGTGGCTTCAGGTGCCGAGGCCGTTGCTGCCGGTGCTGAACCGGCAGCGGCGGCCTGCCGCTCGCGCAGCTCGGCCTGCAGCTGGGCCACCTGGGCTTCCAGGCGGGCGACCACTTCTTCCAGCGCGGCGTCGTTGCTGTCGTCAGGCGGCGGTGGCGCGGCTGGGCTCACGCGCGGAGCCGGCGGCTGCAGGATCTCGGGCGCATCCAGGCGCAGGCGCGGCTGCGCACTGGCAGGTGGCTTGCGCACCGCGACCGGCCGCTCAGCGCGCGGGCTGGGGGCACTGGCCTTGGTCGGAGGCGGCGCGGGCGGGGTCGCCGCCTCGCGCGGCGGCGTGGGCGCTGCGGCGGCGATGGGTGCAGCTGCCGGAGCTGGCGCCGGGGCCGCAATCGGCGGGCGCTCGGCAGGCTTCACCTCTGGCAAGACGGCGGGCACAGCAGGCCTGGAGGCTGGAGGCGGCGCAGCGGCTGGTGCTTGCTCCAGCAAGGCCATGAACTCGCGCGTGAAACGGCTCGGGCACCCGACCGCCAGGCTGACCTGCACCACGGGTTCATCCACCCGCACGGCACTGGTCAGACGGGCCCGCAGCTGCGGCGGCTCGCCTTCCAGGCGCATCTGCAGCAGGCCGGCCGGCACGCGCGCATCGCCCGCCTGGACGTCAACGCGCAGGCATTGCTCACTGAGCGCCTCGCTCGGGCCCAGGTTGATGGGGAAAAGCAGGTCCAGCGGCTGCCCCAGGCGCGAACGCACCAGGGGCGGCTCAACACCAAGCGCCCAGGGACTGGACGTCAGCGAGCACAGCAGCGTGAAGCAGGCACCCTGAAAGATCAGGCGCTCAGCCGTCTTGGGCATGGCCAGGCGGTATGGGCGAGAGGGATGGGATGGGGGAAGAAAGGCGCGGCGACTCTAGCATGCAGCCCTGGCGTCAAAGGGGCTCGTAAGCCCGGCACAATCGTCCCAAACACACAGTCTGCCGCGCCCGGGTTACAAGCCCAGGGCGGGCACACAAAGCCAGGGTCCAGCGCGCGTCATGAACGTCCACAGCCTCACGCCCGAAGAACGCAGCGCCATCGAGTCCGGGCCCTGGTTCAGCAAGCTCTCCGCCGCCTTGCGCCAGGGCATCCTGGATTGCAGCTCGGTGCGCCGCCTCAAGGACGGCTCCGCCCTCACCTACCGGGGCGAGCCCGCCGAGGAATGGTGCGGCGTGGCGCACGGCGCGGTGCGCATCAGCTCGGTCTCGCTGTCGGGCAAGCAGGTGGCGCTCACCTATGTGGAGCCCGGCATCTGGTTTGGCGACATCGCCCTCTTCGATGGCCTGCCGCGCACGCACGACGCCCACGCCCATGGCGACACCACCTTGCTGTGCGTGCGCAAGCCCGACTTCCACGCCCTGCTGGCCCAGCACACCGAGCTGTATGAAGCCCTGCTGCGCCTGAACTGCCGGCGCCTGCGCCTGATGTTCGACATGGTCGAGGACCTGAATACCCGACCGCTTGCAGCGCGCCTGGCCAAGCAGGTGCTCTTCCTGGCCCGCAGCTATGGCGTGACCGAGGGCAGCGAGACCCGCATCGGCCTGCAACTGGCGCAGGAGGACCTGGCCCAGTTGCTCGGCGCCTCACGCCAGCGCGTCAACCAGGAGCTGAAGAGCTTTGAACGCGACGGCGCAGTGCGCGTCGAGCCCACGCGCCTCGTCGTGCTGGACAGCGCCAAGCTGCTGGCCGCCGCCGGGAAGTAAACGGCCATGGACGCCTACACCGGCACCCGCGCGCCCTCGCACCCCCTCGACACCGCTGCGCTCAGCGCCTGGTTGGGCGCGCATGTGGCGGGCTTTCAAGGCCCGCTGTCCGTCGCGCAGTTCAAGGGCGGCCAGTCCAACCCCACCTACCAGCTCGACACCCCCGGCGCCAGCTATGTGATGCGCAGCAAGCCCGCGCCCGTGGCCCAGCTGTTGCCCTCGGCGCATGCCATCGAGCGGGAATTCCGCGTGATGCAAGCGCTGGCCAGCAGCGCCGTGCCCGTGCCGCGCATGCTGGCGCTGTGCGAGGACGAGTCCGTCATCGGCCGAGCCTTCTATGTGATGGAGTTCAAGGCCGGCCGCATCCTTTGGGACCAAAGCCTGCCCGGCCTGACCCCGCCCGAGCGCGCCGCCCACTACGACGAGATGAACCGCGTGATCGCGGCCCTGCACCAGGTGGACTTCCAGGCCCTGGGCCTGGCCGACTACGGCAAGCCCGGCAACTACTTCGAGCGCCAGATCGGCCGCTGGAGCAAGCAGTACCTGGCCTCGGTCACCCAGCCCAACCCGGCGATGGATGCCTTGATCGAGTGGCTACCGGCGCACATCCCGGCCTCGGCGCGCGATTCCGCCGAGGTCAGCATCGTGCATGGCGACTACCGGATGGACAACCTGGTCTTCCACGCCACCGAGCCACGCGTCATCGCCGTGCTCGACTGGGAGCTGTCCACGCTGGGGCACCCGCTGGCCGACTTCAGCTACCACTGCATGAGCTGGCACGTGAAGGCCTCCGGCATCGCGCGCGGCCTGGCCGGGCAGGATCTGGCGGCACTCGGTATTCCGGATGAGCGCGCCTATGTGGAGCGCTACTGCGAACGCACCGGCCGCGCCAACGTGAGCGCCGTGCTGCAGGACTGGAACTTCTACCTGGCCTACAACCTGTTCCGCATCGCGGCCATCGTGCAGGGCATTGCCAAGCGGGTCGAGGCAGGCACGGCGTCCAGCAGCCAGGCGCGGGAGGCGGCCGCTTCAGCGCGGCCCTTGGCCGACCTGGCCTGGCAGTTTGCCCAGCAGGCCTGATCAGCTCGGCCGGGTGGACTGGAAGGTCGAGGCCATCGTGGTCGGCCAGTTCATGGCCTCACCAATGCGGCCCTGGATGCGATGCGCCTCACGCGCCGCCGTTTCCAGCAAACGCACCAGGGCCTGCACGCGCTCCAGCTCGGGCTCGGGCATGGCGACCCGCAGGTAGAGGTTGCCGCGCAGGCACATCAGCAGGAAGGGCACGCCCTCAGGCAGCGCCTCCTTCAGCACGCGCTGCAGGGTGTCGCCAAACTCACCCTCGACCCAGGCGGCCAGCAGGTCCTTGTGGACCCCAATGAAGCCCAGGCGCTCGCGCAGCTCGCGGCCTTCCGGCGGCGCGAACTTGGGGAACATCACCAGCCAGCGCATCTCTTCGGGGGTCTCGGTGTCGAGCCGGGTCTGCAGCGTGTCGGTGTAGGCCTCGAAGACCGCCGCTTCCAGCTTGTCCATCAGCGTGCGGCAGACCACCATCATCTGCAACTCGGGGCTCAGGCCCATTTCAAGGCGCATGCGCAGCTCGTTGCCCTCGATGTAGTCGCGCTGCGACGGGCCCCATTCGACACGCAAGGGCCCCGGCTTGGCGCCGGGCTGGTCGATATAGAAGCCGATGCCCTCGGGGTGCAGCTGGAACTCGGCGCGCCGCGACTCGGCCCATTCCTGCAGCCCACGCCAGCGCGACGCATTGGCGCGCTGGACCAACCAGGTTTTGACTTGCTTTACGACCATGAGACCGGAGAATCCTTCAACCGACGTCGTTGACCGGAGGGCGCAATGCTTGAAGTCTACTCATGGCCCACGCCCAACGGGCACAAGATCCACATCATGCTGGAGGAATGCGGCCTGCCTTACCGCATCCACCCCATAGACATCGGCTCGGGTGCGCAATTCGACCCGGATTTCCTCGCCATCAGCCCCAACAACAAGATCCCCGCGTTGCGCGACCCTGACGGCCCCGACGGCGCGCCCATCAGCCTGTTCGAGTCGGGCGCCATCCTGCTCTACCTGGCGGGCAAAACCGGCTTTGGCCTGCCCACCGACACGCGGGGCAAGTACGAGGTGCTGCAATGGCTGATGTTCCAGATGGGCGGCGTGGGCCCGATGCTGGGTCAGGCGCATCACTTCCGCCTCTATGCCCCCGAGAAGCTGCCCTACGCCATCGAGCGCTACACCAATGAGGCCAAGCGCCTCTATGGCGTGATCAACAAGCGCCTGGCGCGCAGCACCTACCTGGGCGGCCCGGCCTACAGCGTTGCCGATATCGCCACCTTCCCCTGGCTGCGTTCCTGGAAGAACCAGGGCGTGGAGATGAACGACTACCCACACCTCAAGGGCTGGTTCGACGAGATCGCCAAACGCCCGGCCGTGCTGCGCGGCCTGGCAGCCTTTGAGGACAAGCCCCGTGCGCCGCTCAGTGACGCGGCGCGCGATGTCATGTTCGGCGCCCGGCAGTTAGCGCAGCGCTGATCAAAGGCGGGGCAGGTCGGCCCCTTGCGCCCGGCCCCAGGCCAGGCGCGCTTGGTCTGCATGGCGCTGGCTCTCGGCCGCGTTGCCGCGTGCGGCGGCCAGTTGCGCCAGCGCCTGATGGCTCCAAGCGCTCGGGCCATTCAGCCGCAGAGCCTCGGCCATTTCTTTGCCGGCTTCATCCAGCCGGCCCGCATCCATCAAAGCGCCCGCCAGGGCCAGGCGCGCGCCGCCGCCCAGCATGGGTGGGTCGGTGCCCAGCTCGTCGTCCAGATCGGCGGCCTTGCGCAGCTGCGTCACGGCCTCGTCAAAGCGCCGCTCGGTCCGCGCCAGGCTGCCCATCAGCAGCGCTTCGCTCAAGGCCACCAGCTTGACCGGCGTGTCCTCGCCCCACATCCGCGCCGCTTGCACCGCCGGCAGCGCCCGCAGGCGGGCCAACTCGACAGCTTCGGCCTTGGCCGGCACCAACTGCCCGGTGTGCAGCAAGGCCATGCCGCGCGCAAAGGCCACATAGGTGCGCAGCACACCCAGGCCCTCGCCTGGCATCGGCTCGGCCAGCACGTCCTGCCAGCGCTCCAGCCGCACCAGGGTCGCCAGCGGCAGCATCAAGGTGTACTCGCCGGCCGCATCGCCGAGGCGGCCGTAGCGCTTGGCCATGTCGCGCGCGGTGCTGAGCGACAGGTCCAGGCGGCCTTCCATCAGCGCCGCGTACCAGAGGAAGTGCAGGTGGTGCCGGTTCCACCAGCCGCCGCCCTTCACGCCTTGGGCGTTCAGCGTCGCGTCAAAGCGCTTCTGCACCTCCAGCGCCTGCTCGTTGGCGCGGCTGCCATCGGCAAAGCGGCCGATGTTCTTGTAGATGTGGCTGCCCATGTGCACCAGGTGCGGTGCCTCGGGCGCCACCGTGCCCAGCGCATCGGCCGCCGCCTCGGCCTGCTGCGGGCGCGGTGAATGCTCGGCCACATGGACGTAGAAGTGCAGCGCGCCGGTGTGCTGCGGATAGCGCTTGGTGATCTCCGCCAAGCGCTCAATCACGTCGCCCACTCGACCATTGGGCTGGCCGGTCTTGGGGTCCCACCACTCCCAGGAGAGGGTGTTCATCTGGGCGTCGGCATAGAGCGTCACCACGTCGGGGTCGTCCGGGTAGCGCTGCACCACGTCGCTCATCGCCGCCGCGTAGGCCAGCTCCTTGGGGTCGGCCTGCTTGGCCTTGCCGCGCGTGCTGCACAAGGCGCTGCCCATGGCCTCGTAGCGTTGCTGCGCCTGCTCGTCGGCGCGGCCGAAGCGCAGCGCCAACGCGTCGATCAAGGCGCGCTCCTTGGGCGTGACGCCGGCGGCCGCGGCCTGGGCCTTGGCCAGGTAGCGCCGAATGTCGCGCTGCGGGCCCCGGTCGGGGTTGTTGATATTGGGCCCCAGCGCATAGGCCACGCCCCAGGCGCACATCGCACAACTCGGGTCGCGCGCCGCTGCGGCACGGAAGACCCGCACCGCCTCGCCGTGCTCAAAGGCGTAGGCCAACTGCAGGCCCTGGGCAAACCAGGCGCGTGCCTGCGGGTCGCTGGCCGTGACCACAAAGCTTGAGGGGCCCAGCCCCGCCATCGCTGTGATCGACGTGGCCGGCGGCTCGGACTCCAGGGTCGTCACGCAGGCGCCCAGCAGGGTGGCGCTGGCACACAGGCTCAGCAGTGATGAAAGCTTGGGCATGCGAGTCCCCTGAAGGGCTGGGCTGGGGCGAACGCAGGATAGCGGCAAGTCCCGGCGCGGCCTGCCATGGCAAGCAAACGCTGGCCTAACGCTGCGGGCCCGACAGTGACGGCATGGCGGAAGGGTTCCGCCCCAACTTCTGGGAACTTCCATGAAACACACACTCGCCGCCGCCCTTCTCGGCCTGACCCTGGCGCCCGCCTGCCACGCCGGCTACACCGCCAGCACCACCGTCGACACGGCGGCCGGTTCGGTGATCAACCTCGCGCCGTTCGTGCAGGTGGTTGACGACCCGCTGCAGCGCAAAACCACGCAGAGCACGCCCAGCGCGCTGACCGACGCCCAGAGCGCCACGGCCGACTACCGGTCGAGCCTGTACAACCTCTCGGGCTCTGCCTCGGCGATGGCGCAAGCGTCGCCTGGCGCACTGCGCCTGCAAGCGGCCGCACAGGGTGCCACCAACATCACGCCGCCTGCCGGCGGCACGACGCGCGCCTTCCTGTCGAGCGGGGGCTATGCCTACGCCGAAGCACGCACCGTGGACACCATGGTCTGGACGCACAGCAGCGGCGCCACCGGCCTGGTCTACCTGGACCTGGTGGTGCGCTTTGACGGCACTGCCGATGTCAGCAAGAACAACGTCGGCGGCTGGAGCGATGGCTATGCCGAGTACCAGTGGGGCTTCAACATGCCCTGGGGTGGTGGCGCCTCGGGCGTGAAGGCCTACTCCTGGGACTCCTCGGACGTGGTGCGCGATAGCACGAGCTTCGGCAACTTCGTGGTGACCGTGCCCGTGTGGCTGGGCGTCCCGGTGGACCTGACGATGTGGGCCAGCGCCACCACGCGGGCCAATGGCTACTCCCAGTGCGACAACTGCAACTTCGTCGTCAACGGCGCCGCAGCGGCGCTGGGTGACTACAGCCACACCTTTGCCTGGCAGGGCGTGCAGGCCGCCCGCTGGGCCGACGGCAGCGCCATCGACGTGGCCGCGGTGTCCGGCAAGGGCGCCAGCGGCTTTGACTACGCCACCGCCGTGCCCGAAGCGACCACCACCGCCTATTTCCTGCTGGGCCTGGTGGTGTTTGGCCTGCTGCGCCGCCGCAGCAGCACGGCGACCGCCTGACGCGCCGCCGCGCAGGGCCACCCATTGGGGCGCCCGACCGACACTAAGGGCATGGTCACGCCAGCGTCCACGCCTCCCACCGCCTTGCACCTGCAGCTCAAGGGCACGCCCCGGCTGCAGCGCGGCGGCGATGGCCACAACGACGTCGTTTGGCAGGCCTTGCCGGCGCGGCTGGCGGCCTTGCTGGCCTTGCTGGCCGTGGACGGCCCACAGTCCCGCGCGCGGGTGGCCGAACTGTTCTATTCCAACCTCGACAGCGCCGCCGCCCGGCGCAACCTGCGACAGCTGCTGTTTGCCCATCGCACCCTGCTGGCCGAACTGCTGGACGGCCGCAGCGACGCGCTGGCGCTGAGCCCGGGCGTCAGCGCCGACGCCGCTGCGCCTCCCGACGGCGACACCGATGAAGCGCCACTGCTGGGCGCGCTGGCCTACGACGACGTGCCGGCGTTTGCCCAATGGCTGCAGGCCCAACGCGAACAGCGCCAGCAGCAGCGCATTGACACCCTGGCCAGCCAGGCCAGCGCGCTCGAAGCCAATGGCCAGATTGCGCCCGCGTTGGCGGTGGCGCAGCGGCTCGTCGCGCTGAACCCGGCGTCAGAGCACGCCCACCGCCGCCTCATGCGGCTGCACTACCTGCGCGGTGACCGGGCGGCGGCGCTGGCCGCCTTCGACCGCTGCGAGCAGGTGCTGCGCGACGAACTGAGCGCCAAGCCCGGGGCCGAGACCCTGGACCTGTTGGCCCAGGTCGAACAGGCCCACGCGCCCACAGCCCTGAGCGCACGCCCAGCCCCCGCCTCGATGCTGCGGCCGCCGCGCGTGGTGGGGCGCGATGCCGAATGGGCCCAACTGCACCAGGCCTGGCAAGCCGGCACCGGCTTGCTGCTGCTGGGCGAGCCCGGCATGGGCAAGAGCCGCCTGCTGGGCGACCTGGCGCTGGCCACGCCGGGCTGCTTGCTCATCAGCGCCGCAGCGGGTGACGCCGCCCAGCCCTACGCGCTGCTGTCGCGCCTGCTGCGCCACCTGCTGGCCGAGGCCGCGCCGCCGCCCAGCGCCAGCCTGCGCGCCGAGCTGGCCCGGCTGCTGCCCGAGCTGGGCGACACGCCGGCTATTGCCAGCGACAACGAACGCGCGCGCTTCCTGAACGCCACCCTGGCCCTGGCGCGGCAGGCCCTGGCGGCGGGGTGGCCTGGCCTGGTGCTGGACGACCTGCACTTTGCAGACACCGCCAGCCTGGCCGCCCTGCCGGGCCTGCTGGGCCTACCGGGCATGCGCTGGGTGGCGGCGGCCTGCCCGGCGGAGCTGGGCGCTGCGGCACAAGGGCTGGGCAGGCTCAGCGCGCGGCCCGCGCTGAACCTGCCGCCCCTGGACGTCAGCGCTGTGGCCGCGCTGCTGGACTCCCTGGCGCTGCCCGAGCTGCAGGGGCTCGACGCCACCGCCCTGCAACGCCAGAGCGGCGGCAACCCGCTGTTCCTGCTGGAAGGCCTGAAGCACTGGCTGTCCCAGCCCGAAAGCCGGCGCGGCGACCCGGCCAGCACGGTAGCCGTGGCGCCGCGCGTGGGCGAGCTGGTGCTGCAGCGGCTGGCTCGCCTGTCCCTGCCCGCCGTGCAGCTGGCGCGTTGCGCCGCGCTGGCCGGGCCCGACTTCAGCGCCGCCTTGGCCGCCGAGGTACTGGGCCAGCGCTTGATCGACCTGACCGAGCCCTGGTCCGAGCTGGAAGCAGCCCAGCTGCTGCGCGCTGGGACTCTGGCGCAAGACCTGGTGCGCGACGCCGCCCTGGCCTCTGTGCCCCCGGCGCTGGCGCGCGAGCTGCATGCGCAGATCGCAGGCTTCCTGGCCCGGCAGCCGGCCACGCCACCGGCACGCCTGGCAGCGCACTGGCAGGCCGCAGCCCGCTGGGACGCCGCCACCCAGGCCTACCTGGCAGCGGCGGCACAAGCGCGCCGCACGCTGCGCCGCATCGAGGAAGGCCACTGGCTGCGCCTGGCCGCCGATTGCGCCCGCGCCGGCGGCGACACGCGCGCCGAGTTCGAGTCCACCCTGGCCCGGGCCGAGGCGGCGCTGTGCGAGAGCCTGGGCGCCGAGCCGGCCCAACTGGCCCAGCAGGCGCTGCAGATGGCGGCCGGCGAAACCGAGCAACTGCGCGCGCTGGCGGTGATGGCCGCCACCATGGCGCGGCGCATCGACGACTTCGGGCCCCACCGCGCCGCCTGCGAGGAAGGCATCAGCAAAGCGCTGAGCCTGGGGCGGCCGGAGCTGGCCTTGCAGCTCGCGCTCCCCTTGGCGGGCAGCCTGCTCAACGCACGCGAGATCGGGGCCGCGCTGCGGCTGCTGGAGTCCCAGCAGGACTGGGCCCAGGCCGAGGCCGAGCCCGCCCTGTTGTGCGACTACCTCAACCACCTGGGCATGGCGCTGGACTACGCCAACCGCCTGGCCGACGCCGCCCAGGTGCATGAGCGGCAATGCGAGCTGGCCCGCCGCCACGGCCTGCACGAAGCCACCGCCACCGCGCTGGCTAGCCTGGGCGCCACGCTGGCCAAGCGCGGGCGCTTGCGGGCCGCCACGCAGGCGCTGCAAAGCGGGCTGCAGCTGGCACGCTCGCAGCAAAGCCTGGCCGGCCAGGTGCTGCACAGCCAAGCCACCCTGGGCTGGCGGCTGCGCGACCTGGGCGACTACCGCGACGCCCTGGCGCTGATGGAAGACGCGCGCGACGGGCTGGTGGCCGCCGGCCCCGGCACGGCGGCGGCGTTCAATGTCGTGCACCGGCTGGCGCTGGCCTATGCGCACCTGGGCCAGCACGCACGCGCGCGGCACACCCTGCAAAGCCGCAGTGGGGCCGACGACGAACTGCCCGCGCGGCAGGCACTGTGGCGGGCCCACAGCGCCGAGCTGGCACGCCTGGCAGGCGACACCGCGCTCGCCCGCGCCGATGCACTGACCGCCCTGCGCCTGCTGGAGGATCAACGCGACGACATGCCCTACCGCGTGGTCTGCCTGCTGGCCTGCCCCCTGCTGGAGCCCGAGGCCGGCGAGGCCATGGCCGCCGGCCTGGCCGCCTGGGCCGCCGCGCACGAACGCCACGGCCTGGCCCTGGCCGCGCACCTGCGCGGCATCGACTGCGCCTTGCGCACCAACGACGCCCAGCGCCTGCGAGGCCATCTGGAGGCCGCCCTGGGGCTGGGCCCAAGGTTCGACAGCGAGATCGTCTTCAAAGGCGAGTTCTGGCTGCGCTGCGCTGAAGCCCAGCTGCACCTGGGCAACCCGGCCGCCGCACACGCCCTGGCGGCGCAAGGGCAACGCTGGGTCCAGGCCTGCTGTGCCGAGCAGGTGCCGCCAGCGTTTGCCGACAGCTTCCTGCATCGCAACCCGGTGAACCTGGGCCTGCAGCGCTTGCAAGCCTCGATGCCCGATCCCGCCGCAGCGCCGGCGCACCCGCAGCGCCCGTGAGCCGCTGCTTGCCCCACCTCGCCGCAAGCATGCGGCTCCGAGTAACGAGGCTAGCGACAGTCCTCAGGACTGTCGCAAGTCCCCGTCTGCCCCACCTCGCCGCAAGCATGCGGCTCCGAGTAACGAGGCTAGCGACAGTCCTCAGGACTGTCGCAAGTCCCCGTTACTCCCACTCAATCGTGGCCGGGGGCTTGGAGCTGACGTCGTAGGTCACGCGATTGATGCCGCGCACCTCGTTGATGATTCGGCTCGACACCTTCTTGAGCAGGCCGTAGGGCAGCTCGGCCCAGTCGGCGGTCATGAAGTCGCTGGTCTGCACGGCACGCAGGGCGACGACGTAGTCGTAGGTGCGGCCATCGCCCATCACGCCCACACTCTTGACGGGCAGGAAGACGGTGAAGGCCTGGCTGGTGAGGTCGTACCAGCTCTTGCCGGTGGCCTCGTCCTTCCAGCCGCGCAACTCGTCGATGAAGATGGCATCGGCGCGGCGCAGCAGGTCGGCATATTGCTTCTTCACTTCGCCCAGGATGCGCACGCCGAGGCCCGGGCCGGGGAAGGGATGGCGGTAGACCATCTCGGGCGGCAGGCCAAGGGCCACGCCCAGGGCACGCACTTCGTCCTTGAACAGCTCGCGCAGCGGCTCCAGCAGCTTGAGGCCGAGCTGCTCAGGCAGGCCACCGACGTTGTGGTGGCTCTTGATGGTGGTGGCCTTCTTGGTCTTGGTGCCACCGCTCTCAACCACGTCGGGGTAGATGGTGCCTTGGGCCAGAAAGGTGGCGCCCTTGTGCCCACCCGTGCCGGCCTTCAACTTCGCGGCCTCGGCCTTGAACACATCCACAAACAGGCGGCCAATGATCTTGCGCTTCTGCTCAGGGTCGGTCACGCCAGCCAGTTCGCCCAGGAACATCTCGCTCGCATCGACGCGGATCACGCGCGCATGCAGCTTGCCCTCGAACATGTCCATGACCATGTCGCCCTCGTTGAGGCGCAGCAGGCCGTGATCGACGAAGACACAGGTCAGCTGGTCACCAATGGCGCGGTGAATGAGGGCTGCGGCCACCGACGAATCGACACCGCCGGAGAGGCCGAGGATGACCTCTTCGTCGCCCACCTGCTCGCGGATGCGGGCGACGGCTTCCTCGATGTAGTCGCCCATGATCCAGTCGCCCTTGCAGCCGGCTATTTCTCGAACGAAGCGCGTCAGCATCGCCTGGCCCCGCAGGGTGTGCGTGACCTCGGGGTGGAACTGGACGGCGTAGTAGCCCTTGTCCTCGTTGGCCATGCCGGCGATGGGGCAGCTGGGCGTGCTGGCCAGCAGCTTGAAGCCGGGGGGCAGCGCGGTGACCTTGTCGCCGTGGCTCATCCAAACCTTGAGCATGCCGTGGCCCTCGAGGGTCGAGAAGTCCTCGATGCCTTTGAGCAGCGCGGTATGGCCATGGGCGCGCACCTCGGCGTAGCCAAACTCGCGGTGGTCGCTCCACTCGACCTTGCCGCCCAGCTGCACGGCCATGGTCTGCATGCCGTAGCAGATGCCCAGCACCGGCACGCCGGCATCCCACACGGCCTGGGGGGCGCGCAGCTCGTGGTCCTCGTAGGTGGAGGCGTGGCTGCCGCTCAGGATGATGGCCTTGGGCTCGAAGCTGCGGATGAAGTCGTCGGAGACGTCGTTGGGGTGGATCTCGCAGTAGACGGCCGCCTCGCGCACGCGGCGCGCGATGAGCTGGGTGACCTGGGAGCCGAAATCGAGGATGAGGACTTTGTCGTGCTTCATGCGGAAGGGGCCACAGCTGGCGCGGGATGGCTGCGGAAGAAGCGCAGCGTGATGAGGGTCGCCACGCCCATCAGCGCAGCCGACACGAAGAAAGGCAGCCCGATCCAGATCGAGCCGACCGGCAAATGCGAGACCCAGCGCAGCAGCTCCAGGCTGGCCACCGGCGCTAGCACTGCCATCAGGCTGTTGAGCGAGGACACCGCGCCCATGGTGCTGCCCTGGTGCTTGGCGTCCGCTGCGTTGGAAATGATGCTTTGCATCGAGGCCTGCGCGACACCGCCCAGCAGGTTGAAGCAGATGATCACGTAGAGCACCCAGCCCTCGGTGGCCAGGCCATAGCCCATGAAGGCCAAGCCGCCCGACACCAGGCCGACCAGGGCCAGCTGGCGCGGCTGGAAGCGCTTGAGCAGGGGCTTGAGCAGCACGCCCTGGCTCAGCACCGACACGATGCCCACCAGGAACAGCGACCAACCCACCTGCCCCGGGCCCCAGCCGAACTTGAACTTGGTGTACAGCACCCAGCTGTTGTGCAGCATGAACTGGGCGAGCGAGCTCAGGCCCAGCACCCAGACCAAGGCACCCACGCCCTTGAGCCCGGCCAGGCCCTTGAGCGCCGACCAGGGGCTGAGACGATGCCGCTCGATCGGGCGGCGCCGCTCCTTGGGCAGCGACTCAGGCAGCACGAAGAAGCCGTAGAACCAGTTCAGCACCGCCAGCGAGCCAGCGAGGAAGAAGGGGTAGCGCACATTGATGTCGCCCAGCACGCCGCCGATCACCGGGCCCAGCATGAAGCCGAGGCCGAACATCGCGCCCAGCATGCCGAAGCGCTTGGCGCGGTCCTCGGGGGTGGAGATGTCGGCCACATAGGCATTGGCGATGGCGATATTGGCCTGCATGGCGCCCGAAAAGAGGCGCACAGCCACCAGCATCCACAGCGCCGAGGCCAGCGCCGTGACGAAGAAGCTCACCGCCAGACCGGCAAAACCCATCAGCAGCACGGGCCGCCGGCCATAGCGGTCCGACAGCGCGCCAAGGATGGGCGAGCCGAAGAAATTGGCCACGCCAAAGGCCAGGGTCACCGCCAGGAAGCCCAGCGTCTGCTCGTCATTGCTGCCGGTGAACAGGCCGACGATGTGCGGCAGCACGGGCACCATGACGCCGATCGAGATCATGTCGATCAGCACCGTGACCATGATGAAGCCCATGCCAGCGGCGCGGCCTGGGGACGGGGTCGACACGGTCGAATCGCTCATCGCAAAAAGCAAAGCGGGGCGATGGTGTCGCCCCGCTCCGCGTGCTCCTGGTTATTCGCTCCGGTAGTTCGGAGACTCCTTGGTGATCTGCACATCGTGCACATGGCTTTCGCGCATGCCGGCCGAGGTGATCTCGACGAACTCGGCCTTGGACTGCATCTCGGCAATCGTGGCGCAACCGCAGTAGTGCATGGAGGCCTTCAAACCGCCCGCCATCTGGAAGATGACCTGCACCACCGAGCCCTTGTAGGGCACCTGGCCCTCGATGCCCTCGGGCACCAGCTTGGAGGTGTTGGGGTTGTTGCCGCCTTCCTGGAAGTAGCGGTCGGCGCTGCCCTTGGCCATGGCGCCCAAGGACCCCATGCCGCGATAGCTCTTGAACGTGCGGCCCTGGTAGAGGATGACCTCACCCGGCGCCTCTTCGGTGCCGGCAAAGGCGCCGCCCATCATCACGCAGTCGGCGCCGGCCGCGATGGCCTTGGCCAGGTCGCCCGAGAAGCGCACGCCGCCGTCGGCGATCACCGGCACGCCGGTGCCCTTGAGGGCGGTCACGACGTTGTCGATGGCGGTGATCTGGGGCACGCCCACACCGGCCACGATGCGTGTCGTGCAGATGGAGCCCGGGCCGATGCCCACCTTGACGCCGTCGGCACCGGCTTCGACCAGCGCCAGCGCCGCCGCGCCGGTGGCAATGTTGCCGCCGATGACGTCCACGTGCGGGTGGCGGGACTTGACCCAGCGCACGCGCTCCAGCACACCGGCGCTGTGGCCGTGGGCCGTGTCCACGATGATGGCGTCCACGCCGGCCTTGACCAGCAGGTCGACGCGCTCCTCGGTGTCCTCGCCAAAGGCCACCGCCGCGCCCACCCGCAGCCCGCCGTGCGAATCACGCGCGGCATTGGGGAAGCTGGTCTGCTTGGTGATGTCCTTCACCGTCATCAGGCCGCGCAGCTCGAAGGCGTCGTTGACGACGACCACGCGCTCCAGCTTGTGGCGGTGCATCAGGGCCTTGGCTTCGTCGAGCGAGGCGCCCTCCTGGACGGTGATGAGCCGCGCAGCCGGGGTCATGATCTCGGTGACCGGAGCGTCCATGCGCGTCTCGAAGCGCAGGTCGCGCCCGGTGACGATGCCGACCACCTTTCGCCCCTCGACCACCGGGAAGCCCGAGAAGCCGTGCAGACGGGACAGCTCGACGACCTCGCGCACCGTGGTCTGCGGCGTGATGGTCAGCGGCTCGCGCACCACGCCGGATTCATACCGCTTGACGCGCGCCACCTCACGCGCCTGGGCGGCGGCTGGCAGGTTCTTGTGGATGATGCCGATGCCACCCTCTTGCGCGATGGCGATGGCCAGGCGCGCTTCGGTGACCGTGTCCATCGCGGCGGACACCAGGGGCAGGTTCAGGGCGATATTGCGCGACAGTCGGGTCGCAAGGCTGGTGTCGCGGGGCAACACCTGGGAGTAAGCCGGCACCAACAACACATCGTCGAAGGTGAGCGCTTTGCCTAGAAGGCGCATAGGAGCTCCAGACGCAAAGCGGCATTATAGAGAGCCCCCTTCGCTGCCCTGCCCCTGGCTACACTCAAGCCCATGCGTCACGCCCCCTTTCTGCTCCTGCTCGCCCTGCTCGCCGCATTGCCGGCCCAGGCCCAATGGAAGTGGCGCGATGCCAATGGCGTCACCCAATACAGCGATCTACCGCCACCGCAAGGCACCCCGGAAAAGGACATCCTGCAGCGCCCGGCGAATGCCAAGCGCGGCCCGGTCACGCTGCTGCCAGTGGGGGCAGCCGCATCGGCCGCTGCTGCGGCTGCATCGGCCGCCGCCCCCAAGCCCGCAGCCTCGCGCCCTGACGCCGCCGAGCAAAAGCGCCAGGAGGAAGAGCGCCAGGCTCGCTTGAAGGACGAACAGGAAAAGCAGCGCATGGCCGAGCAGCGCCGCGAGAACTGCAGCCGCGCCCAGGAGAACCTGCGCAGCCTGCAAAGCGGCACACGCATCACCAAGGTGAACGAGCAAGGCCAGCGCGTCTTCCTGGACGAGACCCAACTGGCCGGCGAGACCGCTCGCGCCCGCCAGTTGGTCGCCAGCGAGTGCCGCTGAGGCTCAGCGCGGCCCGTTGCCGGGCTTGAGCTTGTTGGCGAACTTGGGCCGGTGGCGCGACACGATGGGCCCGCCGCGCTTGGCATAGCGCAGGCGCCGCGCTTCCTTGGGGTCCACGGTCAAAGGTCGATAGACCTCGATCCGATCACGGTCCCGGAGCGGTGTGTCGAGCGGACGCTGGCGCCCCCAGACCCCCACCTGAAGTGCCTCCAGGGGCTGCGCCATGTCGGCCAGCAGGTCGGGGCAGGTCTGCAGCGCCTGTGCGAGCGTGCTGCCCTCAGCCAGATCCAGCCAGCGCTGCTGGTAGCGGCCAGCCGCTGGGCTCCACACCAGTTCAACGCGCACCGTGCAAGCCCTCGGCGCGCTGCACAAAGCAATCGACAAAGGTGTTGGCGATGCGGTCGAACACCGGACTGATGACCGCCTCCAGCGCCCCGTGCGCGAAGGCGTACTGCAGTTCGAACTCCACCTTGCAGGCCCGCGCCTCGCCGTCTGCGCCCGGCTCACCCAGCGGCAGGAATTGCCAGACACCGTCGAGCTGGGAGAAGGGGCCGTCCACCAGCGCCATGCGCACCTCGCGCCCGGCGTCATGGGTGTTGCGCGTGGTGAAAGCCTGCTTCACTCCCGCGTAGGCCAGGTGCAACTTGGCCGTCATGGCCTGCGGCTCTTGGTCCAGCACCTCGACGCGCGAGCACCAGGGCAGGAACTCAGGGTAGCGCTCCACATCAGTCACCAGGTCGAACATCAGACGCGGCGGATGCCAGAGCAGGACGGACTTTTTCACCTGCTTCATAGAATCCAAAGATTGTAGGGAGGGCCATCGCCCCCACTTGAGACTCCATGTCCATCGCCGAGAACCGCCGCGCCCGCTATGACTATCACATCGAAGAGCAGTTCGAGGCCGGCATCGTGCTGGCCGGCTGGGAGGTGAAGGCCATCCGCGCCGGCCAGGTGCAGTTGCCCGAGGGCTATGTGCACATCCGCGACGGCGAGCTCTACATGATCGGCTGCCGCATCAACCCGCTGCGCAGCGCGTCCACCCACGTCCACCCCGAGGCCGACCGCACGAAGAAGCTCTTGATGCACAAGGCTGAGATCCGTCGCCTGACGGGTAAGGTCGAGCAGCGCGGCTACACCCTTGTGCCGCTGAACCTGCACTACAAGGACGGCCGCGTGAAGGTGCAAGTGGCCCTGGCCAAGGGCAAGGGCGAGCACGACAAGCGCGACACGATCAAAGAGCGTGAGTGGGAAAGAGAAAAGGGCCGACTGATGAGACACAAAGTCTCATCAGGTCCGAAGGACTGAGGCTGCACAGACGACCCGGCAGGGTCGGCTCGGCTGCCGAAGGCTGGCCCGCGATACCAGCGGGACGGCATGAGCGCCGCAGCCATCAGCCGCGTAGCTTTTGAATCCCAGCCTCCAAGTCAGCGATCAGGTCCTCTGTCGCTTCGAGCCCGATGCACAGCCGCACCAGCACGCCCTCGTAGGGCTGAGGCAGCTTGCGCAGGCCGTTCACCCGGTAGGGCACGGCCAGACTGACCGGGCCGCCCCAGCTCCAACCGATGCGGAAGCGCTTCAGGCCGTCCACAAAGGCATCGACCTTGCCAGATGGGATGGCCGGGTCCATCTCCAGCGTCACCAGGCCGGCGGCTGCCGTGCAAAGCTTGGCCCAATGCTCATGCCCTGGCGAGCCAGCCACGGCCGGATGCAGAACGCGGCGCACCTCCGGCCGGGCTTGCGCCCAGGCGGCAATGCGGCGGCAGGACGCGTCTTGTGCCGCATAGCGCAGCGGCAGGGTCGGCAGCGAGCGAAGCACGCTCTCCACATCGTTCATGCCCACGCCCAGGCCGAGGCGGCTGTGCGTCCAAGCCAGCTTTTCGTAGAGCGCGTCGTCGCGGCAGGCGATGGAGCCCATCAGCACATCGCCACCACCCGACGGGTATTTGGTCAGCGCGTGGATGGTGAGATCGAGGCCCAACTCAAAAGGCGCGAAGGCAAGGCCCGCACCCCAGGTGTTGTCGAGCGCGATCACCGCCTGCGGCGCAGCCTCGCGGATGGTGGCGATCAGGGCCGGCAGATCGGGGAACTCCAGCGTGACCGAGCCCGGCGCTTCCAGCCACACCAGCTTCACATCGGGCTGCAACTGCGCGCGCAGTGAGGCTGCATCGAGCGGGTCGTAGAGGCGGTGCGACACCCCCCAGCCCGCCATCTCATGCTGCGCGAAATCGCGGCTCGGGTAGTAGACGTTGTCGGGCAGCAGCACCGCATCGCCGGCCTTGAGCAGGGCCATGTTCACCACAGTCAGCGCCGAGAGGCCGCTGGGCGCCAGGATCACATGCTTTGCGCCCTCCAGCGTGGCCAGGCGTGCTTCCAGCGTGAAGGTGGTGGGGGTGCCGTGCAGGCCGTAGGTGTAGCCGCTTTTGTCCACCCAGCGGCGCGCACGCAGGTCGGCCACCGAGTTGAAGAACACCGTCGAGGCCTTGTGCACGCCCACCACCGGCGAGGCAAAGCCCTCGGGCGCCTCGTAGGGGTGGTGGATGAGCTCGGTGGCCTTGCGGTCGGTACTCATGCTCAGAGCGGTTCGCCGATCAGATCATGGCCTTCAGCCGCCACGATGCGGGCGCGGGCGAACTGGCCGACGCGCAGCTGCGTCGAGGCCTTGGCGGGCGCCAGCAGGCGCACGGTGCCGTCGATCTCTGGCGCATCTGCATACGAGCGACCCACCCCACCCTTGCGGCCCAGGGCCGGGGCGGAATCGACCAGCACCTGCAGGGTCTGGCCGACACGGGCTTGCAGCTTGGCAGCCGACACCTCTTCGGCCACGGCCATGAAGCGCGCGCGGCGCTCCTCGCGCACCTCGTCGGGCAGCGCGCCCGGCAGCTCATTGGCCGGCGCGCCCTCGATGGGCGAGTAGGCAAAGCAGCCGGCGCGGTCGATGCGCGCCTCGCGCATGAAGTCGAGCAAATACTGGAACTCAGCCTCGGTCTCGCCGGGGAAGCCTGCGATGAAGGTCGAGCGGATCACGAGCTCCGGGCACACCTTGCGCCAGGCCTCGATGCGCTCCAGATTGCGCTCACCGCTGGCCGGGCGCTTCATGCGCTTGAGCACATCGGGGTGGGCGTGCTGGAAGGGTACGTCCAGGTAGGGCAAGACCAGGCCCTCGGCCATCATCGGCAGGATCTCGTCCACATGTGGGTAGGGGTAGACGTAGTGCAGGCGCACCCAGGCGCCATGCGGCTTGGCGATCTGGCCGAGTTGCTCGACCAGGTCGAAGAGCTTGGTCCGGACCGGGCGACCGTCCCAGAAGCCGGTGCGGTACTTGATGTCCACGCCGTAGGCCGAGGTGTCCTGGCTGATGACCAGCAACTCCTTGACGCCCGACTCAAACAGCGCCGCCGCCTCCTTGAGCACATCGCCAATCGGCCGCGAGACCAGGTCGCCGCGCATGCTGGGGATGATGCAGAAGGCGCAGCGGTGGTTGCAGCCCTCGGAGATCTTGAGATAGGCGTAGTGCTTGGGCGTGAGCTTGATGCCCGTGGCCGGCACCAGGTCCACAAAGGGGTCGTGCGGCTTGGGCACATGGGTGTGGACGGCGTCCATCACCTCCTGGGTGGCATGCGGCCCGGTCACGGCCAGCACCCGGGGGTGGATGGACTTGACCAGGTTGTCGCCGCCATCGCCCATCTTGGCGCCGAGGCAGCCTGTGACGATCACCTTGCCGTTCTCGGCCAGGGCCTCGCCGATGGTGTCGAGGCTTTCCTTGACGGCATCGTCGATGAAGCCGCAGGTGTTGACGATGACGAGGTCAGCCCCGGCAAAGGTCTTGCTCGTGGCATAGCCCTCAGCCGAGAGCTGGGTCAGGATGAGTTCGCTGTCGGTCAGCGCCTTGGGGCAGCCCAGGCTGACGAAGCCGATCTTGGGTGCGGCAGCTGGGGTGGCGGTCGTGTCGTTCATCGCCGCATTTTCGGCGATGCCGCGGGTCACCCCACTTCTTGCTTACTTCTTCCCAAAGGGGAAGATCTTGAACTGCTCCTGCCACTGGTTCATCAGGGCCTTGGACTGCTCGGTCATGCCGCTCATCAGGCCGCTCCAGGCGTCGGGCGTGAAGGGCACACCGCCTTGCTGACCAAAGCGCTGCTGCATGTCGGCAATGGCCTGCATCTGCTTCTCCAGCAAGCCGCCCATGGCGCCTTGCATGGCATGGCCATAGAAGCGAATGATCTGGGCGAGCGAGGTGGTCGAGAACAGCGGCACGCCGCCGGTTTCCTCTTCCAGGATGATTTGCAGCAGGATGGAGCGGGTCAGGTCTTCCTGGGTCTTGGCGTCCAGGACTTCGAACTCAACGCCCTCGAGCACCATGCGCTTGACGTCTGCCAGCGTGATGTAGGCGCTGGTCTGGGTGTCGTAGAGGCGGCGGTTGGGGTACTTCTTGAGCACCCGGATGCCGGGTTTGGCGGCTTTGCTGCTGCCATCGCTACCGCCCTCGGCCGTGTCGCTTGTCGCCCGCGCCTTGCCACGACGGGTGGTGGTCATGCAGTTCTCCTGTGCCTGTTGCGGCTTGATTCTAGGCAGGCGCTCCGCTGGCCACCCGAACGGGTTAACCAGAGCGCAGCGCGGCAACCACGCCACAAAGAAAAACCCCCGGGTCTTGCGAACCGGGGGTTTTGGGCACTTCAGTCACTACGGAATTTGGTAGGCGCGATTGGACTCGAACCAACGACCCCCACCATGTCAAGGTGGTGCTCTAACCAGCTGAGCTACGCGCCTGAAGAGTCGATGACTATAGCATGGAAATTCGGGCTCACGGCGTCACTTGCGGCGTGCGGCGCGGACCCCGGCGATCTGAGCGACCTGGCGCAGCACCGCCGCCAGGCGCACGGCGTCGGAGATTTCGAGCGTGAAGCTCATCCAGGCCGTGTCACCCGACGCGCGACGGCTGGCGTCGGGCTTGAGTGACTGGGTGTTGACGGCGATGACGTTCATCTTCTCCTTGGCGAAGACCTCGAGCACCTCGCGCAGCAAGCCGGGTCGGTCGGCGGCCTCGACCAGCACGTCCACCGGGTAGAGCGCGGCGCCCTTGGCCGAGCGATCGGCGGGCGCGTCGGCCCAGGCGACGGCGATCACGCGCTCGGGGGCGCGGCTTTTCATCTCGCGCAGGTTGCTGCAGTCCGCGCGGTGGATGGCCACGCCCCGGCCCCGCGTCACGTAGCCGGCAATGGCATCGGGCGGCGCGGGGCGGCAGCAGCGCGAGAGCGTGGTCATCAGCGAGTCGATGCCCACCACCAGCACACCCCCTCGGGCGGCGGTGCTGGCTGAACGGGTGTGGCGCTGGGCCAGCAGCTCGTCTTCGTCAGGCGTGGGTTCGGGCGGACGCAGCAGCAGCTCGATGTTGCGCAGCGAGTACTCGTCCTTGCCGACCACTTCAAAGAGCGCGTCGGCCCCCTTGAAGCCGAGCCGAGCCGCGAGTTCGTCGTGCTTGACGGCCGTCTTGCCCTCGCGCTGGAGTAGGCGCTCCACGAGGTCACGGCCCTTGGCGATGGTGGCGGCCTGCTGCAGCGCGTTGAACCAGGCGCGCACCTTGGCCCTGGAGCGCTGGCTGTTGAGAAACCCGAGCTCGGGGTTGAGCCAGTCGAGCGAGGGGCCGCCCTCCTTGGCCGCCAGGATCTCGACGGTCTGCGCGCTTTGCAGCGGCGTGTTGAGCGGCACCATCTGGCCGTCCACGCGCGCCCCCCGGCAACGGTGGCCCAGGTCGGTGTGCACGGCGTAGGCAAAGTCGATGGGCGTGGCGCCGGGGCTGAGCTCGACGATGGTGGCCTGGGGCGTGAAGACGTAGAGCCGGTCGTCAAAACCCGGCCCCGCCTCGGCAGCCGAGAAGTCGCGCTCCCAAGCCAGCAACTGGTTGAGCACCGCCTTGCGCGCCTGAGCCACCTGCTCTTCAAACTCCCCAGCCGCGACCACGCCCGCGTAGCCGCGCGCACCCGCCTCCTTGTAGGCCCAGTGCGCGGCCACGCCATGCTCGGCGTGCTCGTGCATGGCGCGGGTGCGGATCTGCACTTCCATCGCCTTGCCGGCGGCATCGCGCACCACGGTGTGCAGCGACTGGTAGCCATTGGGCTTGGGGCGCGCGATGTAGTCGTCAAACTCGCCCGGGACCGGGGTGTAGACCTCATGCAACCGGGACAACGCGGCGTAGCAGTCGGCCACGTCGTGCGCGATCACGCGCAGCGCGCTCTGGTCGAACACACGGGCCAGTTCCAGGCCCTTGCCCAGCATCTTCTTGTGGATGCTGAACAGGTGCTTAGGGCGGCCCTGCACTTCAACCTCCAGGCCCTGCGCCCGCAGGTCGTCCTGCACGGCCTTGCGCGCCGCCTCGATGCGCTGCTCGCGGCCCAGCCGGGTCTCGTCGAGGGCCTTGGCCAGTTGCTTGTAGGTCTCGGGCTCCAGGAAGCGGAAGGCCAGGTCTTCCAGCTCCCACTTGATTTGCCAGATACCCAGCCGGTTGGCCAGCGGTGCGTAGACGGCCTGGGCCTCGCGGGCCAGCCAGTCGGGGCAATGCGTGCGGCTCTCGGCATACCAGCGCAGGGTCTGCAGGCGCGAGGCCAGGCGCAGCAGCACCACGCGCAGGTCCTTGGAGAAGGCCAGCAGCATCTTGCGCACGCGTTCGGTCTGCAGCGCTTGCTGCTGCTCTTCCACCTTGGCACCGCGCACGGCACGCTGGATCTGGACGAGGCGCCGCGTGTGGGTGACCAGGCTGGCATGGCTGTCGCCAAAGGCCTTGGCCACGGTCTCCTCGGGCTTGGTGAGGAAGTCCGCCGCATAGACCAGGAAGGCCGCCGCCTGCAGCGTGGGCGCCGCGCCGATGCTGGCCAGGATCTCGGCCACGGCGCAGGCGTGCTCCAGCGCGTTCTCGCCGGTGTCGAGCAGCTGAGGGGCCAGCAGGGGTTCCGCAAAGGCGCGCGCGCGGCCCAGTTCGTCAGCCCGATCGAGAGCGTCGGGCGCGTCAAACAGCGCCACGATGGGCGAGGTGCCCGTGCGGTCTGAGGCTTTGCCCGTCTTCATGCGCTGTCAAGAAAGGCCCGCACGGCAGCGATCTGCTCGGGCTGGACCAAGGTGGGCGCATGGCCCACGCCGGCAAACTCGACCAGGCTGGCCTTGGGGCCGCGCTGCGTCATCTCAGCTGCCACCTCGACGGGCAGCACGTCGGACTCCGCGCCGCGCAGCACCAGGGCCGGGCAGCGCAGGCCGTCCCAAATCTGCCAAAGCAGAGCCTGGCTGGCCGCAGCCTGCTCGGCCGTGGTGCCCGCCACGGGGACGGCAATCGCCGGGTCGTAGTGCAAGTGCCAGCGTCCGTCGCGCTCCACCAGCATCGGGCGGCTGAGCGCCTCCCATTGCGCGGGCGTGTGCGGGCCAAAGCCGGCCGAGATGGCCAACAAATAGGCCACGCCCTGCTCGTAGCGCTCAAAGCTCGGCGCCTTGCCCAGGTAGGCCTGGATGCGCGCTATCCACTCCAGCTTCACCGAGGGCCCGACATCGTTCAAGATCAGGCGCCGGATCGGATTGGGCCGCGCGCCCACCACAGGCTGCGCCGCCAGCGCCAGGCCGATCAGGCCGCCCATCGAGGTGCCGAGCCAGTCCACTTGGTCCACACCCAATCGGGCGATCAAGGCGACCATGTCGGGCACATAGGCCGGCGGTGTGTAGCCCTGCGGGTTGGGGAGCCAGTCAGACTGGCCGCGCCCCACCACGTCGGGGCAGACCACGCGGTAGCCGTCCTGCAGCGCGCGGGCCAGGGTGTCGAAGTCTCGGCCTTGGCGCGCCAGGCCATGCACGCACAGCAGCACCGGCGCGTCGGGCGACGGGCCGGCCCAGTCCCAATAGACCATGCGGTGCAGACCCGTCGGGCTGATGCACTGCACAAAGTTCAGCTGCGGTTCAGTCATCGCTTCTATCCTTCGGGTTCATCGTAGCAAGGGGTAGACCATGGCTTTGGCAGGCAAGACCGCTCTCGTGACGGGCTCCACCAGTGGTATCGGACTCGGCATCGCGCTGGCGCTGGCGCGTCAGGGTGCGCGCCTGATCCTGAACGGTTTCGGCGACACCGAAGGACCGGTGGCCCAGGTTAAGGCGGCGGGTTCGCCGCAGGTCGGCTTCCATGGCGCGGACATGAGCAATCCGGCCGCGATCGCCGCACTGATGGCCTATGCGGACGCGGAGTTTGGCGGCGTGGACGTGCTGGTCAACAACGCCGGCATCCAGCACGTGGCGCCGGTGCAGGACTTCCCGCCCGAGCGCTGGGACGCCGTCATCGCCATCAACCTCTCCAGCGCCTTCCACACCACGCGCCTGGCCTTGCCGGGCATGCTGGCCAAGGGCTGGGGCCGCATCATCAACCTGGCATCGGTGCACGGCCTGGTGGCCTCGGCCAACAAGTCGGCCTATGTGGCGGCCAAGCATGGTCTGGTGGGTCTGACCAAGGCGGTGGCCTTGGAGACAGCCACCTCGCCGGTCACCGTCAACGCCATCTGCCCGGGCTGGGTGCTGACGCCGCTGGTGCAAAAACAGGTGGATGCCCGCGCCGCCGCCGAGGGCGTGGACAACGCCGAAGCCACGCGCCGCCTGCTGGGCGAGAAGCAGCCGTCGCTGGCCTTCACCACGCCCGAGCAACTGGGCGAGCTGACCGTCTTCCTGTGCTCGGACGCGGCCAGCAATGTGCGTGGCCAGGCTTGGTCGCTGGATGGTGGCTGGACGGCGCAGTAGCCCTAACGGTTCAGCACGATCGAGCCGTTCACGCTGATCGTGACGCGCGCCTTGCCGGCCTCGGTCGGCAAGGCCTCGTCAGCCATTGACGCCCCGACCGCCTTCATCGCCACCATGCGCGGCATGGCCACCACGCCACCCTCGTTGCCCGACACATTGACCTCGCCCAGCTGGTAGCCGCTGTAGCCAAAGGCCTTGGCCACGTCGCTGGCCCGGGCCTTGAAGCGCGCGATGGCCTGGGTGGTGATGTCGCCCTCGGCCTTCTCACGCGCCTCGCGTGAGAGGCTCCAGCCCGCGCCCGCCACGCTCAGCGTGTTGATGCGGCCGCTGAGCTGGGCGATGGCCACGCCGTCGCGCCCCTCGACGACCAACTCTGCCCGGCCCACCCAGCCGCTGATGCCGCCCTTGCTGTTGTAGCGCGGGTTCACCGAGAAGCCGCCGGTCTGCACCTCGACCTGGCCCGGCTTGGCCACGCGGCGGGCCTCGGCCAGGGCGACGTCGAGGGCCTGCTTGAGTTGCGTCTGCACCGCAGCCGCATCGCTGCCGTCCTTGGTGGTGGCGAAGTTCAGGCTCAGCCAGTCGGCCGGGAGCTCGGCGGTGGCGCTGGCCGCGAGGCTGACGCGGTCGCGCGGCGGGCCTTCTGGCGCCGCCAGGGCAGGCACGGCCAGCAGGGCCAGGGTGAGCGGGATGAGGCGCATGAGGGGACTCCAGCAATGAGAGAACCAGCTTAGCGCCCGGCGCCCGATAGCGGCCGACGTGACCAGCTGCTTTGGGAAGCAACGGTGTGTAACGCCCTGTCCGGCAAGCGATTTCACTTTCACAATGCGGCTGTTACAAATTCGCCGAGGCCCCCGTGAACGCCCCCACGCCCCGCCCCAACCGCATCCTGATCGTCGATGACGACGCCCGCATCCGCGACCTGCTGCGCCGCTACCTGACGCAGGAAGGCTTCGAAGTCCTGCTGGCCGAAGACAGCCGCGCGCTGAACAAGCAGCTGACCCGCGAGACCGTGGACCTGATCGTGCTGGACCTGATGCTGCCCGGCGAAGACGGCCTGACCATCTGCCGCCGCCTGCGCGCCGCCAACGACCAGACGCCCATCATCATGCTGACGGCCAAGGTCGAGGAAGTGGACCGCATCGTCGGCCTCGAAGTGGGCGCCGACGACTATCTCGCCAAGCCCTTCAACCCGCGCGAACTGCTGGCCCGCATCAACGCCGTGCTGCGCCGCCGCCCGCCGCCCGAGGCCCCCGGCGCCCCGAGCAAGGAGCCGATGACCGTCAGCTTCGGGCCCTTCGTCTTTGACCTGGCCCTGCGCCGCCTGACCAAGAACGGCGAGCAACTGCCGCTGACCACGGGCGAGTTCTCGATGCTCAAGACCCTGGTGCGCCATCCGCGCCAGCCGCTGTCGCGCGACAAGCTGGCCCAGCTGGCACGCGGCCGCGAGTTCGAGCCCTTCGACCGCAGCCTCGATGTCCAGATCTCGCGCCTGCGCAAGATGCTGGAGGAAGACCCGGCCCAGCCGCGCTACATCCAGACCGTGTGGGGTGTCGGCTACGTGTTCGTCCCTGATGAAGCTGCATGAGCCCCTCGCCCGGTCTTGCCCCGCTGCACGCGGGCAAGACCGGGCGGTCCCCCGCGGGGACGCAGCGGCAAGCGGCGTCTAGCCGCTTGCCGCTCCTGACGGGCCGGCTTGGGGCGGCCCGGCGCTCGGCCCAGACACAATCGAATTGAACCGTGCCCCGCCCTCACCTCGCGCTCAATCTCTTCTGGCGCACCTTTGCCCTGCTGGCCGTGCTGCTGGCGGGCACGGTGTTGGCCTGGCAACAGACCTTCAAGGCGCTGGAGGAGGAGCCGCGCGCGCTGGAAGCTGCGCAGCAGCTGGCCGGCCTGGTCAACCTCGGTCAGGTGGCGCTGGAGCGCAGTGACCCGATCAACCGCGTCGCGGTGATCAAGTCCCTCGCGCGCAACGACACCGTCCAGGTGCGGGTGGCCACCCCGGCTGACCGCTGGCTGAACTACGAGGTCAGCGCCTTTGGCAAGCAGTTGGGGTCCGAGCTGCGCGCGCGGCTGGGGCCGGCCACGGTGCTGGCGCGCAGCGTGAACGACACGCCCGGCCTGTGGGTACGCTTTGTGGTGGGCGACGACGCCTTCTGGCTGCAGACCTCGCCGGCGGCGCTGTCCACCTCCATCTCGTCCAACTGGTGGTGGGCGCTGTTTGCCTTGGTGGCCACGGTGCTGGGCTCGGTGCTGATCGCGCGGCTCATCAACCAGCCGCTGCGCGAGCTCTCGGTAGCGGCCAGCCGCATCCGCGAGGGCGAGTACGACTCACGCCTCGACGAGAACACGCTGACCAGCGAGATCCGCGAAGTGAACATGGGCTTCAACCGCATGGCCCGCGAGCTGGCCAAGCTGGAGGAAGACCGCGCCGTGATGCTGGCCGGCATCTCGCACGACCTGCGCACCCCGCTGGCCCGCCTGCGGCTGGAGACCGAGATGAGCGTGGCCGACGAACAAGCCCGCCAGTTCATGGCGCAGGACATCGACCAGCTCGACGCCATCATCAGCAAGTTCATGGACTACGCGCGGCCCAACGAGGCCCTGCTGCGCGCCGTGCCGCTGGCTGAGGTGGTGGAGCGCGAGGCCCAGGGCTTCCGGGACGCCGAGCAGATCGGCTTCAAGCTGCGCGTGTCACCGGCCTTGAGCGTCTACGTCGATGAGACCGAACTCGGCCGCGTGCTGCTCAACCTGTTCGAGAACGCGCGCCGCTATGGCCATGCGCCGGGCCTGCCGGCCCGGGTCGAGGTCAGCGCCTCAAGGCATGGCGACTGGGTGCATCTGGAGGTGCGCGACCACGGCCCCGGCGTGCCCCCGGACCGCCTGGCGCGCCTGACCACGCCCTTCTACCGCGGCGATGCCGCCCGCACCGCCGCCAGCGGCGCCGGCCTGGGCCTGGCCATCGTGGAGAAGTCCATCCAGCGCATGGGCGGCCAGCTCAGCATCCACAACGCCGAAGGCGGCGGGCTGCTGACCGTCGTGCGGCTGCGCGCGGCCTGAACGTCTGGGGGTCAGCGCTCCAGCAGCGCTGACACGCGCGCTCGGCCCTCGGCGTCGTTGTCCACCACCTCCAGCGGATGGCCGTGGGCCGACATGATGGCCTGCCAGCGCGGCAGCATCATGGCCCGGCCTTCAACGTCGGCCGGCACGCACCAGAGGCTGACCGTCCCGGCTGGCAGCGCCTGACGGGCACCGGCCATCACCTTGTCGTAGTAGGCCAGCGCGTCCGGCGTCGCCATCAAGCTGTGCGTCCAGCGGGTGTAGACCACCACGGCCTGCTCGCCGGCCCAGGCACCAAGGTGGGCCAGCCACATGCGGTTGAACGCCTGCATGAATTCCACGTTGAACGGCCCACAGGCCTCGCACTCCAGCACGCGGCCCACCTGGCGGACCGACATCTGCCCATGCGGCTGAAACGGGCCCTGCGCATGGTCAGCAACGCGGGCCACACCGGGCTCAGCGCGCCGCGGCATCCGCGCCTCCCGCCAGCAGGCACACGGCACGCGCCTCGATGGCCCGCCCCTCGCCCACCGGGCCCATCTTCTCGGCCGTCTTGGCCTTGACGTTGACCTGCGCCGGGCTCACCCCCAGCACCTCGGCCAGCCGTGCCCGCATCGCGTCGATGTGCGGCGCCATCTTGGGCGCCTGCGCCACGATGGTGGTGTCGAGATTGACCAACTGCCAGCCGGCGGCTTGCACGCGTTCGTAGGCGGTGTGCAGCAGGCGCATCGAATCCGCGCCTTTGAACTCGGCCGCCGTGTCAGGGAAGTGGCGGCCGATGTCGCCCAGGCCCGCTGCGCCGAGCAAGGCGTCGGTGATCGCGTGGGCCAGGGCGTCGGCATCGGAATGGCCCAGCAAGCCATGGGTGTGCGGGATGGTGACCCCGCCGAGGATGAGGGGCCGGTCGGCGACGAGTTGATGGGTGTCCCAGCCCTCACCGATGCGCAGCCCGAGGTGGTGTGCGGTCATGGCGGGATTGTGCGTTGCCTGCCAGTCCGCACATGCGCGGCAGAATCCGCCGCCATGCGATTTGCCCTGCTTGCCCTTGCTTTGTTCTGCGGTGCGGTCAGCGCCCAGGAGCGCCCGCGCATCGGCCTCGTGCTTTCGGGCGGCGGGGCGCGGGGCATTGCGCACATTGGCGTGCTGCAGGTGCTGGAGGAGCAGCAGATCCCCGTGGACATCGTGGTGGGCACCAGCATGGGCGCGGTGGTGGGCGGCGCCTATGTGGCCGGCCGTTCGCCCAAGGAGCTGGCGGCCCTGGTGCGGCAGGCCGACTGGACCGCCATCCTGGCCGACCGCCCGGCCCGCGAGCGCCTGGCCTTCCGCCGCCGCGAGGACGACCAGCTCGTGCCCTCGCGCATCGAGTTCGGGCTGCTGCTGAGCACCGGCGTCACCCTGCCCAGCGGCGCGGCCGGCAACAGCCAGCTTGAAGCCACGCTCAACACCCTGCTACCCGCCGAGCACGCCGAGACGCCGCTGCAGGCACTGCCCGTGCCCTTCCGCGCGGTGGCCACCGACCTGCTCTCGGGCGACATGGTCACGCAGGACCAGACGCCGCTCTTCCAGGCGCTGCGCGCGTCGATGGCGGTGCCGGGCGTGTTCACGCCGCTGCGCGTCAACGGCCGGCCGCTGGTGGATGGCGGCCTGGTGCGCAACCTGCCCGTTGACGTGGCCCGGCAGTTGGGGGCCGAGATCATCATCGCGGTCAATGTGGGCACCCCGCTGCTGGAAGAGCGCGAGCTGACCAGTGCGGTGGCCGTGGCCAATCAGATGGTCAACATCCTGACCGAGCAGAACGTGCAGCGCTCGCTCAAGCAGTTGTTGCCCGATGACATGGTCATCGACCCCAATCTGGGCGATATCAGCTTCATGGACTTTGCGCGCGCCGAAGAAGCGCTGGCGATTGGCCGGCGCGCGGCCGAAGCCGCCGTGCAGCGCCTGCGTGCGCTCAGCAACCCGGCGGCCTATGCCCAGCTGCAAGCGCGCCGCCAGGTGCCGCCCGACCCCACGGCCCTGGCCCTGCCGCTGGCGGCGCTGCAGTTCACCGGCGCCGCGCGCACCCAGCCCGACACCCTGCGCCCGCAGCTGCCGCTGCAACTGGGCCAGGCCGCCACGCAGGCCGACATCGACCGCAGCCTGCAGGTGCTGCACGGCACCGAGGACTACGAACGCATCGAGGTGCAGACCGAAGACCGCGAGGGCCGTCGCCACGTCGAGTTCAAGCTCAGCGAGGCGGCCTGGGCCTCCAGCCGGGTGCGCTTCGGGCTGGAGATGTATTCCAACTTCTCCGAGTCCAACCACTTCTCGCTGGTCGGCATGCACGTGGCCAACTGGCTCAACAGCTGGGGCGCCGAGCTGCGCAGCGTGGCGCGCATTGGCTCCAGGCGCGGGCTGTCCAGCGAGTTCTACCAGCCGCTGGGCGTGGGCTCGCCCTGGTTTGGCAGCGCCCAGATCGGCTACGAGGCCGGCTCGGACGACGTCTTCAACCAAGGCCAGCGTGCGCTGCGCCAGGCCTCCAGCTTGAGCAATGCGCAGCTGGCCCTGGGCCACCGGCTGGGCAGCTTTGGCGATGTGCGCATCGGCGTGGGCGGGCTGCGGGCCAGTGCCGAGGTGCTGATCCCCGCGCCGGTCGATGGCGCGCGGGCCTCGCGCCGCTACGGCCAGCGCTTCATCGAGCTGCACACCGACACGCTGGACTCGCTCGCCTTCCCCAGCCAGGGCCACTGGCTGACGGCACGCGTCGAGTGGCTGCAGCCGAGTGGGCAAGCCCAGGCGGTGAACGCGACGGTGATCGCGCTCAAGGCCTTCCAATGGGGCGAGTGGGCGGGCCAGCTGTATGGCGAACGGGCCCATGCCGAATCGGGCACCGCGCGCTCGCTCGGTGGCTACCTGCGCCTGTCTGGCACGCCGGACCGCTCGCTGGTGGCCGAGAACGTGACCCTGGCGCGGCTGGTGATGGCACGGCGGCTCGGGCACATGCCGGTGGCCCTGGGCGGTGCGGTGCGGGTGGGCTTCTCGCTGGAGATGGGCGGCGTGAGCGGCGGCCCGCTGCTGGCGCCGCTGGTGGACACGCGCTGGCACCAGGCGGTCAGCGGCTTCTTGTCGGTGGACACGCGCTTCGGGCCCTTCCACCTGGCGCTGGGCGCCACGCGGCAAGGCGGCTCGGCCGTCTACCTGCTGCTCGGGCCCACCTGGTAGGGCGCAGCCAGCAGCCGCTCGGCCAGCGCAAAGTCCTCCGGCCAAGTCACCTTGAAGTTCTCGGCCGAGGCGCGCACCAGCAAGGGCGCATGGCCCATCGCCTCCACGGCGCTGGCCTCGTCGGTCACTGCCCTGGCTTGCTGGAGCGCCTGCTGCAGCAAGCCCAGGCGGAACATCTGCGGCGTCTGCGCGGCCCATTTGTCGCTGCGGTCCAGCGTGGTGGCCACGCGGCCGTCGCGGGACTGCTTCAGCGTGTCGGCCACGGGCTGGGCCAACAGGCCGCCCACCGGGTCGCTCACGCAAGCCGCAATCAGCGCCTGCACCCAGGCCGGCCGCAGCAGGCAGCGCGCCGCGTCGTGGACCAGCACCCAGTCTTCAAGCGCGGCGCCACGCCGCTGCAGCTCGGCCAGACCGGCCGCCACGCTGGCTGCGCGGCTGTCGCCCCCACAGCGCGCCACCCAGCCGGCAAAACCAGGAACGCAGGACTCGAAAAGATCGTCCGTGGGCGACAGCACCACCAGGGTCGCCATCAACTCGGGCACGGCAGCCAACGCGGCGAGCGTGTGGGCGATCATCGGACGCCCCGCCAGCGGCACGTATTGCTTGGGGCGGTCAGCGCCTGACCGGGCGCCCACACCGGCTGCGGGAACGAGTGCAAAGCACCGTGCCGTCGTCATCAAATCCTCCTGGCCATTCGGCGCGCGAGCATAGCGCCGACAATCCGGGCCCCATGCAGATCTCGGCCCTGCGCCAGCAACTCCGCGCCCTCGGCGCCAAGCCCGCCCATGAAGCGCGGGTGCTGCGCCATTGGGCGCGCGCGCTGCCGCTGGACCAAGGCAAGCCGCCGCTGGCCGGCTGGCTGCCCGCACCGCTGTTGGCCGCCCTGCCCGAGTTGCTGGCGCAATGGAACAGCCAGGTGCAACTGCGCGGCGAACACCCGGCCGACGACGGCGCCGCACGCCTGCTGCTGGGCCTGCAAGATGGCCAGACCGTGGAGAGCGTGCTGCTGCCGCGCGAGGGCGTGTGCGTGTCCAGCCAGGTGGGCTGCGCGGTGGGATGCGCGTTTTGCATGACCGGCACCGAAGGCCTGATCCGCCAGGTCACCAGTGGCGAGATGGTGGCCCAGGTGGTGCTGGCGCGGCAGCTGCGGCCGGTGCGCAAGGTGGTCTTCATGGGCATGGGCGAGCCTTCGCACAACCTGGCCAATGTGCTGGAGGCCATCGAGTTTCTTGGGACCGAAGGGGGCCTCGCGCACAAGCAACTGGTGTTCTCGACGGTGGGGGACGAGCGCGCCTTCGAGGCGCTGCACGCGGCGCCGGTCAAGCCCGCGCTGGCGCTGTCCCTGCACACCACGCGCCCTGAGCTGCGTGAGCAGTTGCTGCCCCGCGCGCCACGCCTCACGCCGCAGCAACTGGTCGAGCTGGCCGATGCCTATGCCCGCGCCACCGGCTACCCCATCCAGTACCAATGGACCCTGCTGCGCGGCGTGAACGACAGCGCCGAGGAGATGGACGCCGTGGTCCGCCTGTTGGCCGGGCGCTATGGCCTGCTCAACCTCATCCTCTACAACGAGGTGGACGGCCTGCCCTTTGACCGCCCCGACCCCGCCGCCGCTCAGGCGCTGGCGCGCGCGCTCACGCAGCGCGGCGTGCTGACCAAGCTGCGCGACTCCGCCGGGCAGGACGTCGAAGGCGGCTGCGGCCAACTGCGCGCCCGTGAGGCCGTCGGGCGCCCAGGCGCCAAACGCACCCCCACGGCGCAGCCCATCAGCTTCCAGCCGCGCCCCTGAGGCTGGCCCTCGTCGCGTCACATAAATTTCATATTACGGTTCAACGATTCACAATAAGACAACAACATCAAGGGTTATCCCTTGTGTGACTGGTGTAAACCCGTATACTGCAGCCATCGACAACGCAGAAAGGGAACACACCATGGAACTGTTTATCACCACCATCGCGCTAACCGCCCTGGCCTTGGTTGGCCAACTCTCCGACGCCTTGCAAGGCAAGGACAGCGTGGAAGGCAGCCAGGACTGACCCGAATTGCGCAGGCGGCCCGCTGATGGAGCGCGCGGCCTGAATTGCCGAGACGGCGCAGCGCCGCGCCGCCGGTGGCAAGCCCAATGACAAACCCCCGAATCCGTTGCCGGATTCGGGGGTTTTTTGTTGGAGCCGCCCTGAACCTGTCTCAGGCGATCAGAAGGTTTCCCACTCGTCGGTGTCCGACGTGGCTGCTGCCACTGCAGGCGCTGGCGCGGCCTTGGGTGCGGCCGTGGTGGCGGCCACCGGCCGGGGTGCCGCAGCCGCCGGGCTGCTCGCCGTGGCGGGCTTGGGGGCCGGCGCGGCGCTGCTGGTCTTGGGGGCTGGCGGCGTGTAGCTGGACTTGCCCGTCTTGCTGGGCGCCGAGCTGCTGCTTGAAGGCTGCACCTTGGCAGACGACAGACCCACAGACCGCTCGCCCGAGCTGAGCTTGAAGCCCGCCACGGCAGCCACCAGGCTCTGGGCCTGATCGCGCAGGCTCATCGCAGCCGCTGCGCCTTCCTCGACGAGGGCGGCGTTCTGCTGGGTGACCTTGTCCATCTGCTGGATCGCATCGCCCACCTGGCCGATGCCGGCGGACTGCTCCTTGCTGGCCGAGCTGATCTCGCCCACGATGTCCGTCACGCGGCGGATGGCGCCGACGATCTCGGTCATGGTGGCGCCGGCCTTGTCGACCTGGGCAGTACCCAGTTCCACGCGCTCGACGCTGGCGCTGATCAGGCTCTTGATCTCCTTGGCAGCATCGGCGCTGCGGCCGGCCAGGCTGCGCACCTCGGCAGCCACCACCGCAAAGCCACGGCCTTGCTCGCCGGCACGGGCGGCTTCCACCGCCGCGTTCAGGGCCAGGATGTTGGTCTGGAAGGCAATGCCGTCGATCACGCCAATGATGTCGGCAATCTTCTTGGAGCTGTCGTTGATGCCGCGCATGGTCTCGACGACCTGGCCCACCACTTCACCACCGGTGACGGCCACATTGCTGGCGCTGAGCGCGAGCTGGTTGGCCTGCTGAGCGTTGTCGGCGTTGTTGCGCACGGTCGAGGCCAGCTCGTCCATGGTGGCGGCGGTTTCTTCCAGCGCGCTGGCTTGTTCTTCGGTGCGCTGGCTGAGGTTGGTGTTGCCCTGGGCAATCTCGCTGCTGGCCGTGGCCACCGTCTCGGCGTTGGCACGCACCGTGGTCACGATGCCGCGCAGCTTGGTGCGCATGTCTTCCAGCGCATGGAGCACGTCGCCCACTTCGTCGCGGCCGCTGCGCGGCAGCTCTTGCGACATGTCGCCATCGGCCATGAACTGGGCAGCCTCACGGGCCTTGGACAAGGGCGTGACGACACTGCGGCTGATCACGAAGCCCAGGCCCACGCCCACACCCAGCGCCACGACGATCATCAGCATGGTGAGGTTGCGCGCGTTGACGTACAGCGCCTCGTTGGCGTCGTGCGTCTCCTTGGACATCTCTTCCTTGGTCTTGGAGAGCTCGGCCAGCGCCTTTTGCATCTCCACGATGGTGACCGCGCCTTCGCCGAACATGTATTCGAGGGCGTCGTTGGTTTCGGTCAGTGCCTGGGCACGGATCAGCTCTTCCAGCTTGCCGTTCACCGTCTGGTAGGTGGCCCATTGCTCCTTGAGCTTCTTGATCAGCTCACGGCCCTGTTCGTCGGTGACCAGCGGCTCGGCCTTCTCGATGCTGACCTTGGCCGCCTCCAGCGCCGTGCGCACGTTCTTGAGGTTGGTCTCGCGGCGGCTCTTGGTCGTGGCCAGCAGCGCGGTGCGGGCAGCGCGGCCCGAGGCCAGCAGTTGCGTGTTCGCTTCCTTGATTTCCGAAAGGCCCACCAGGTCACGGTCATAGAGCGTCGCGCTCGCCGCATTCAGCCGGCTCATCTGGGCGATGGCGAAGAAGCCAGCCAGGCCGCCAATGAGGGCCACGATCAGGAAGGCGACGATAAGTCGGGCGGAAATCTTGAAATCTGAGAGTTGCATCCAGGGCTCCAGAGGAGGTTGGAGTGGCCAATAACTACGAGGAACTCGGCCAGTTTCGGCCGCGTTCAACAGCAAGGTCAATACGAGTCACGGGGCTCTTCAAGGCCTTTTGCCACGCATGTCACGCTTGGGACGCAATCCAGAAGTAGCGCGTGTTCGAATCACCACTCCTGACCTCACCTGCCCGCTTGCGCACCATGTCGTTGATCAATGCCCGTATCGTGCTCGCGTCTCGACCCACCGGCCCGGTAAGTCCGCACAACTTCCGGCTTGAAAGCGTGGAACTTTCCCCACTCGCCGAAGGTCAGGTGCGCGTGCGCAACGACTACCTCAGCCTCGACCCCTACATGCGCGGCCGCATGAACGAGAGCAAGAGCTACGCGGCTTCGCAGCCGCTCGACGAAGTCATGATCGGCGGCACGGTGGGCGAGGTCATCGAGTCCCGCAACGATCACTTCCCCGTGGGCTGCCAGGTGGTGGGCATGGGTGGCTGGCAACAGTACTTCACAGTAGACGCCAAAGAGCGCGGCGTGCTGCAGAAGGTGGACACCACCCACATCCCCTTGAGTGCCTACCTCGGCCCCGTGGGCATGCCCGGCGTCACGGCCTGGTACGGCCTCCATCGCATCATCGAACCCAAGGCCGGGCAGACCATCGTCGTCAGCGCTGCCAGCGGCGCAGTGGGCAGCGTGGTGGGTCAGCTCGCCAAGGCTGCGGGCTGCCGCGCCGTCGGTATTGCCGGCGGCCCCGACAAGTGCAGCTACGTCACGGGCGAACTCGGCTTTGATGCCTGCATCGACTACCGCGAGCACCCCGACGCGCGCTCGCTCTCGCAAGCCCTCAAGGCAGCCTGCCCCCAGGGCATCGACGGGCACTTCGAGAACGTCGGCGGTGTCATCCTGGACGCCGTGCTGAGCCGCGCCAATGCCTTCAGCCGCGTGGCCCTGTGCGGGATGATCGCCGGCTACGACGGCCAGCCCATCCCGCTGGCGGCACCGCAGCTTTTGCTCGTCAACCGCATGCGCGTCGAGGGCTTCATCGTCAGCGAGCACATGGAGGTCTGGCCCCAGGCCTTGAAGGAGCTCGGCGGCCTCGTGGCCACCGGCCGCCTCAAGTACCGCGAGACCATTGCCCAGGGCCTCTCCGCCGCGCCCGAGGCCTTCATTGGCCTGCTCAAGGGCCAGAACTTCGGCAAGCAACTCGTCAAGCTGCACCCATGAAAACTGCCGTCATCACCGGCGCCGGCTCGGGCTTTGGCCTGGAGGTGGCACGTCTTGCCCGTGCGCGGCAGATGAACCTCGTGCTGGTAGACGTCCAGGCCGACGCCCTGGCCGATGCCGAAGCGGCGTTTCAGGGCCACCCGGTGCTGGCCCGCCGGGTTGATGTCGGCAGCGCCGCACAGATGGAAGCCCTGGCGGCCGAAGTGGAGCAACGCTTTGGTGCCCCGCACTTCGTCTTCAACAACGCAGGCGTAGGCTGCGGCGGCCTGGTCTGGGAGAACCCGCTGGCCGACTGGCAGTGGGTGCTCGACGTGAACCTGATGGGCGTCGTGCATGGCGTGCGCCTCTTCACGCCCATGATGCTGGCCGCTGCGGCAGCCGACCCCACCTACCAGGGCCACATCGTCAACACGGCCTCCATGGCCGGCCTCGTCAACTCGCCCAATATGGGCGTCTACAACGTCTCCAAGGCCGCCGTCGTCGCGCTGACCGAGACCCTCTTCCACGACCTCTCACTCGTCACCGACCAGGTCCACGCCTCGGTGCTCTGCCCTTTCTTCGTGCCCACCGGCATCAGCCAAAGCCACCGCAACCGCCCGGGCCACCTGCCCCACGGCAAGCCCACGCGCAGCCAGTTGGTGCAGCAGGTCATGTCTGAGAAGGCCGTGTCCTCGGGCAAGGTCAGCGCCGCCGAGGTGGCCCAGATGGTCTTTGACGCCGTGGACCAGCAGCGCTTCTACGTCTACAGCCACCCGCAGGCCCTGAGCTCGGTGCGCACGCGCCTGGACGACATCGTGGGCGGCCGCAACCCCACCAGCCCCTTTGCGGACAAGCCCGAGCTGGGCGAGCAGCTGAAAGCGCAGCTGCGGCGCTGAATCGGTGTCAAACCGCTGCGAGCACGCCGGACAATCCGGCCCGTGACTCCGCCCTCCCCCTCCCGCCCCCGCGTCGCCCTCGTTGGCGGCGGCCCCGCTGGCCTGATGGCCGCCGAAGTCCTGGCTGCCTCCGGCCGGGTCGATGTCCACCTCTACGACGCCAAGCCCAGCGTCGGCCGCAAGTTCCTGCTGGCCGGCAAGGGCGGCCTCAATCTCACCCACTCGGAAGCCTTCGAGCCCTTCCTGGCCCGCTTCGGGGCCGAGGCCCCGCAGATCGAACCCTGGCTGCGCGCCTTTGACGGCGAGGCCGTGCGCGCCTGGGCGCGCGAGCTCGGCGTCGAGACCTTCGTCGGCACCTCGGGCCGCGTCTTCCCGGCCGACCTCAAGGCCGCCCCGCTGCTGCGTGCCTGGCTGCACCGGCTGCGCCAGGCCGGCGTGCACTTCCACATGCGGCACCGCTGGCTGGGCTTCAGTGCCAGCGGCCAGCCCCGCTTTGCCAATGCTCAAGGCGAAGTGATCGAAGCCCCCTGCCAGGCCACGCTGCTGGCCTTGGGCGGAGCGTCATGGCCCCAGCTCGGCTCGGACGGCGCCTGGGTGCCCGAGTTGCAGCGCCTGGGCGCACAAGTCACGCCGCTGCAGCCCGCCAACTGCGGCTTTGACGTGGGCTGGTCGGCCAAGCTGGCCGAGCATGCGGGCGAGCCCGTCAAGCCCGTGATCCTGCACACCGTGGACTCGAACGGCCAGGCCTTCAGCCGCCAGGGCGAGTTCGTCGTCACCGCCACCGGCGTTGAAGGCTCGCTCATCTACGCCGCCAGCCGTCCGCTGCGCGAGGCCCTCAACGCCACCGGCCAGGCTCGCATCGAACTGGACCTGCTGCCCCAGCACAGCCCTGAGCGCGTACTCGCCGAGGTCAAACACCCGCGCGGCAGCCGCTCGCTCGGCAGTCACCTCAAGAGCCGGCTTGGCCTCGGCGGCGTCAAGGCTGCGCTGCTGCACGAGGTGCTCAGCCGCGACGAGATGCTGAACGCTGCAGTGCTTGCCGAGCGCATCAAACGGCTGCCCTTGATCCTCAAGGCCCCGCGCCCCGTGGCCGAGGCCATCAGCACCGCCGGCGGCGTGGCCTGGGCCAGCCTCGATGACGGCCTCATGCTGCGCGCTTGCCCCGGCGTCTTCTGCGCCGGCGAGATGCTCGATTGGGAAGCCCCCACCGGCGGCTACCTGCTCACCGCCAGCTTCGCCAGCGGCCGCGCCGCTGCCCATGGCATGCTGCGCTGGCTTCCCCAAGGCTGAGGCCCGCCACCATGTCCACCGCCGTGTCCGCTGCCCTGCAAACCAACTTCATCGCCCACGCCATCCAGCTGTCCATCGCGCCGGCCTTCTTGCTCACGGGCCTCGGGGCGATGCTCAGCGTGATGGCCAACCGCCTGGCGCGCGTCATCGACCGCGCCCGCTGGCTGGAGGAGCATTGGCTGAGCTTTGACGAGCCCCGCCAGCAACGCGCCCGCCGCGAGCTGCGCATGATCGAACGCCGACGCCGCGTGTGCAGCTGGGCCATCAACCTCACCACCGCCGGCGCCCTGCTCGTCTGCCTGGTGATCGTGTCCCTCTTCGCCGACGAATTCCTCGCCGCCGACCTCAGCCGCCTCCCCGGCGCCCTCTTCGTCGCCGCCATGCTCAGCGTCTGCGGCGGGCTGGTGTGCTTCCTGCGCGAGGTCTATATCGCCACGCATGTGACGGCGATTCGGTCAGAGGGCTTGGGTTAGCCCCGGAGGCGCTCACAACCCCACGTAGCCCGCATCCTTGACCGTCGGGCTCTCCGGCGCGTCCGTGCGGCGCGCGGCTTCCAGGGCTTGGTCGCGCAACTTCTGGGCACCTGCAGCATCCCCCGCCGACGCCAGCACCGCCGCCCGCGCTCGCCACAGGTAAGCCTGCATGCGCACGTCGCGGAAGCCGGTGAGCTGGTCCCAAGTGGCGAGGGCCGCGCGGCTGTGCTGGCCGGCGGACGGGGCGTCGCCTTGCGCCAGCGCGACGCGGGCGAGGCCGGCCTGGGCGATGGCGACATGGCTCCAGGTCTTGACGGCGGCTTCGTCGATGACGCGTTGCAGCTCGGTGCGGGCGGGTTCCAGGCGGCCCATGTCGATCAGCAGTCGGCCCAGGCGCTCGCGGCAGGCGGCGGTGGATTGGCGGCCCGGGGGGTCGGCAGCCTCGAAGGCCTTGAGCGCCATCTGCAGCGTAGCCAGGGCTTCGTCGTGGCGGCCGAGGCGGGCCAGGGCGTCGCCGATGTGGCGGCGCACGCGGCGCAGGTCGAACTCGTACTGCGTGCTGCTGGCGTAGCCCGCCTCGGCTTGGCGCAGCAGCACGAGGCCCTCGGCCGGGCGGCCCTCAGCGGCCAGGCGCTCGCCGGCGTCTTCACCGGCGGTGTAGGCGTCACGCAGCTCGCTCTGCGTGCCGATCTGGGCCAGCAGGCGGCCGAAGAGCGCCTGGGCCTTGTCGCGGTCGCCGCTCAGGTGAAGCGTGCGGGCCTGGCGTGAGCGCGGCAGCCAGGCGGTGGGGAAGTCAGCCCCGCTGGTGCGCTCGGCGATGTCGGCCGCCTTGCCAAACTCAGCAGCCGCCGCCGCCAGATCGCCGCCCTGCTGGAGCGCCAACGCGAGGTTGCTATGCAGGGTTTGCAACTCAGCCTCGTTGCGCTGCGGCAGGGCCTCGGCCATGTCGATGGCCTGGCGGTTGACGGCCATGGCCTCCATCTGCCGGCCTTGGGTGCTGTGCTCGGTGGCCAGTTCGGCCAGGGCCGTGACGTGGCCGCGCTGGCCGGGCTCGACCTGGGCAAACAGCGCCACCGCCTGCTGCTGGGCCTGGAGCCGGGCCTCGGCCTGGTCGGCCTGGTCGCGCAGGCAGATGCCACGCGTCATCCACCAGTGGGCGCGCAGAGTGCTGTGGTCGCGGCTGGCGCGCCGCAGGCTGTCGTCGGCCTCGGCCAGCAGTTGGCGGCAGCGGGCCTGGTCGCCGCGGTTGTAGGCGCGGATCGCGGCTTCCAACTGGCCGTCGAGCACGTTGTCGTGCAGCGGGCCGTAGCGCTGCACCACCAGGGCCAGTTGGCGTTGCTGCAGGGCTTCGTAGGCCTCGTCTTCGCCCAGCTCGCGGTAGACATCGGCGGCGGTGCGCAGCAGCTCGATGCGCAGGTCGGGGTCGGCCGCAAACTGCTCGTCGATGCGCGCGGCGCTGCGGTCGAGCAGGGTCTTAGCGGTGGTCTGGCCGTTGGGCTTGCCACCGGGCAGGCGGGGGTCGGCGGCGCTGAAGACGCCGAGCAGAAAGTCCTTCACGGCCTCGGCGCGGCGGGCCTGGGCGCGGGCCTCGTGGGCCTGCCAGGCGATACCGGCGCTGCCGCCAATGAGTGTGAGCAACAGCGCGGCGCTGAGCGCGGTGAGCAGCCGGTGGCGGCGCGCGTAGCGCCACGCCAGCGACCAGGCACTGAGGTGCCGCGCCTGGATGGGGCGGTGGGCGCGGTGGCGTTGCAGGTCGTCCGCCAGCGCGGCCACCGAGGCATAGCGGTCCTGCGGGCGGGGCTGCAGCGAGCGGTCCACGATGGCGTCGAGGTCGCCGCGCAGCAGCCGGCGGCGGGCGGGGTCTTGCACGGCGCGCGAGGGTGGCGGCGGGGCGTGGCCGGCGGTGGGCGGGGTGTCGGTCAGCAGCTCGAAGAGCATGAGGCCGAGCGCATACACATCGGTCGCCACGCTGACGGGGCCGCCCTCCAACTGCTCGGGGGCGGCATAGCGCGGCGTGGCCAGCAGGCCGTGGGCGCGGGTGAGCGCGGTGCTGTCGGTGGCCACACCATCTTCAGCGGCCAGCAGCTTGGCGATGCCGAAGTCCAGCAGCTTGACCTCGCCCTCGGGCGTGACCAGCACATTGGCGGGCTTGAGGTCGCGGTGCGCAATCAGCTGGCCGTGGGCGTGGCTGACGGCGTCGGCCATCTGGGCAAAGAGATCGAGCCGTGCGGCCAGGGGCAGTTGCTGCTCGCGGCACCAGTCGGTGATGGGGCGGCCATGCACGGCCTCCAGGGCCAGATAGGGCTGGCCGTCAGCCGCGAGGCCGGCGTCGTAGAAGCGAGCGATGTGCGGGTGGTTGAGCGCGGCGAGGATGTCGCGCTCGCGGTCGAAGCGCTCGCGCACGGCGCCGGCCAGCAAGTGGGCGTGTGGCAGCTTGAGCGCCACCTCGCGGGCGTAGGCACCATCGGCCCTGCGCGCCAGCCACACCACGCCCATGCCGCCCTGGCCCAGCTCGCGCAGCAGCTCGTAAGGGCCGATGTGCTGGCCGGCGTGGTGGCCTGGGCTGCTGGGCGGCAACTGAGGCCGCCCGCTCAAGAACCCATCGGCCTCCTGGCTCAAGCCGGCGCGCACGGCGGTGAGGGCTGGCAACAGATCGGCATCAGCGTCTGGCAAGACAGCCAGCCAGGCGTCGCGCTCCGCCTCGGGCAGGGCCATCAACGCATCGAGCAGCTCCGAGAAGCGCGACCAGCGGTGGGGTGGGCAAGGCAGGGTCATTCAGCAAGCCAACGGCTTTGACTTCGGCAAGCGGACATTCAGACCATGGTGCGCAGCAGCGCGCGGGCCTTGTCCCAATCACGGCGCACGGTGCGGTCGGTGAGGCCCAGGGCCTCGGCGATCTCCAGGTCGGTCATGCCGGCGAAGTAGCGCATCTCGACCACCTGGGCCAGGCGCGGCTCGACGGCGGCGAGGGCCGTGAGCGCGGTGTCGATCTGCAGGGTGTCGTCGCCGGGGCTGACGAGCTGGCCGGCCACCACGGTGTCGAGCGTCACGTGGTCGGCCCCGCCGCCGCGTCGTTCGGCGAGGCTGGCACGCAGCTCATCGACGATGACCGAGCGCATCACCCGCGCGGCGTAGGCATAGAAGTGGCCGGGGCTCGCAAAGCTCAGCTGGCCCACGCGCTCCGAGAGGCGCAGATAGCTCTCGTTGACCAGGGCCGTGGTGTTGAGCGCGTTGTGCGCGCCACTGGCATGCAGCCGGGCGCGGGCAATCTTCTTCAGCTCGGGGTAGGCCTCGCTCCACTCGGTGGGCCAGGGTGAATCGGGCGGCATCGCAGCGTCCATGCCGGCAATATCGCACGCCCATAAGAAACGCCGTCGGCCTACAGCTGGCAAAGCAGCTGGGGCCTGACGGCGTGGGCTGGAATCGGTAGCGCCGCTGGGGCGCTCGCGATCAGTTGTACCAGTGCAGGGTGAAGTCCGCCTCGGGGGTGGCGGCGGCCACCTTGGCTGGGCTGGCGGTGCGCACGGCTTGCGGGCGCTTAGCGGTGCGCTTGCCGGCCGGGGCGGCTTGCTGGGTCACAGCGGCCACAACCTGGGAGGCCTGCACAACAGGCTCGGCAGCCATGGCGGCGGAGGTCACGAACAGGGCGGTGATGGCGATGCAGCGGGCGACTTGGCTCATGGTGGTGATCTCGCGGTGGGTTGACGACGGAGTTGATTCTCCGAACTAGCCCGGAAAAACCGCGTGATTCATTTGGCACCTCAACCAGCCCGCGCCGGCGCCTGCGCAAGGCGCGGGCATCGGCGTGAACTACTCCCTAAAGTTAGGGGGAGTCGGAGGGCCCAGCGCGTGCAGCGCGCCGTCAGCTCGGCGCGAGGTTCAAGAAGAAGCGCGACAGCCAGCCCACCGCATGGGCGCTGCTCACGTTGCCACGGCCGCGCTGCTCGATGCGCACATTGGCCACCGAGGCCGAGGGCACCACATTGCCCGCGCCGATGGCGCGCGGGTCCACCTGGCCGGAGAAGCGCAGCACGTCGACGTTGTGGTTGACGCCGATCTGCTTCTCGCCCGAGATCATCAGGTGGCCATTGGGCAGCACCGAGGTGACGACGGCGGTGATGGTGCCGCTGAAGTCATTGGTGTTCTGGTTGCTGCCCTTGCCCTTGTTGGTGTTGTCGCTGCTGGCTGCGGCTGACGCACGCCCAAAGCTGTTGGGCGCAATACCGGGCAAGGCGGTGACGCCGGCCGCCAGGCTGCCGGACTTGGACAGCTCGCTGGTGCTGGTCTGGGTGGCCGACACGCGCTCGACGATGCTCACCGTGATGGTGTCGCCCACCAGGCGGGCGCGGTAGTCCTCGAACAGTGGGCGGTAGCTGGCGGCCTGGTAGATGGAGCCGTTCTGCACGGTTTGCGATTGCACCGACGGCAGGTTGACCACCGGCGTGTGCGACATCTCGACCTCGGGCTGCGAGTAGAGCGTGGAGCAGCCCGAGAGCGCGAAGACGGCCAGCAAGGCGATGAGGGCTTTCATGGCGAGGTCCTTCAGATCTGGGCCAACTTCTGGAGCATCTGGTCGGAGGTCTGCACGGCCTTGGAGTTCAACTCGTAGGCGCGCTGGGTCTGGATCATCTGCACCAGCTCCTCGACGACGTTCACGTTGCTGGTCTCGACAAAGCCCTGCTGCAGCGCGCCCAGGCCATTGGCATTGGGGGCGCCGGCATTGGGCGTGCCGGACGAGGCCGTCTCGGTGAAGAGGTTCTGCCCGCGCGGGTCGAGGCCGGCCGGGTTGACGAAGTTGGCGAGCTGGATCTGCCCGACCTGCTGGGGCGTGACCTGGCCGGGCAGCGTGACGGTGATGACGCCGTCATTGCCGATGGTGATGCTCTGCGCATTGCTGGGCACGGTGATGCCGGGCAGCAGGGTGTAGCCGTTGTTGGTGACGATCTGGCCGTTGGCGTTGAGCTGGAAGGAGCCGTCGCGCGTGTAGGCATTGGTGCCGTCGGGCATCTGGATCTGGAAGAAGCCCTCGCCCTTGATGGCCATGTCCAGGTTGTTGCTGGTCTGCTGCAGGTTGCCCTGGCTGTAGATGCGCGCGGTGGCCACCGGGCGCACACCCAGGCCCACCTGCAAGCCGGTAGGCAGCGTCGTCTGCTCGGTGGTGTTGGCGCCGGACTGACGGAGGTTCTGGTAGATCAGGTCCTCGAAGATGGCGTGCGAGCGCTTGTAGCCATTGGTGCCGACGTTGGCGAGGTTGTTGGAGATGTTGTCCAGCTGGGTTTGCTGGGCCTCCATCCCGGTCTTGGCGATCCAGAGCGAGCGAATCATTTAGGTGCTCCCCAGCAATTTGGACGACTGTTGGCCCTGGGTCTGGGCAATCTGCAGCAGCTTCATCTGCTGCTCGAACTGGCGCGCCGCCGAGATCATGGCGACCATGGTCTCGACGGGGCTGACGTTGGAGCCCTCCAGCGCGCCATCCTGCAAGCGGGCGGCGGGGTTGGCGGGCAGGTCGCCATCCGTAGCGCGGAAGAGGCCGTCATCACCACGCCGCAGCGGGGCTTCGGGCGTGACGAGCTTCAAGCGGCCCACGGTGGTGGGGCGCTGGTTGGGCGACTTGACGCTGACCGTGCCGTCGCCGCCGATCTCGACCGTGCTGTTGGGCGGGATGTTGATGGGGCCGCCGTCGCCGAGCACGGGGTTGCCGTTGCGCATCACGAGCAGGCCTTCGGCGTTCACGTCCAGCGAGCCGGCCTTGGTGTAGGCCTCGGTGCCATCCACCGACTGCACGGCCAGCCAGGCATTGCCCTGCATGGCCACGTCGAGGTTGCGGCCCGTGGGCGTGATGGCACCGGGTGCATCGCTGTAGCCGATGCTGGTCTCCAGCGCAAAGGCGCGCGTGCTGGCGCCGCTGCCTTGCACGGGCACCGAGCGGAAGGCTTGCAGCTCGGCCCGGAAGCCATTGGTGCTGACATTGGCCAGGTTGTTGGACAGCACGTCCTGCCGCTGCATGGCGGCTTTGGCACCGGCCATCGAGAGGTAGATCATGCGGTCCATGTCGTGCCCTTAGCGATCAGCGGAGGTTGACGATGGTCTGCAAGACCTGATCCTGCGTCTTGATGGTCTGCGCATTGGCCTGGTAGGCGCGCTGCGCAGTGACCATGTTGACGAGCTCGGCGGTCAGGTCGACGTTGCTCTCCTCCAGCGCGCCGGACTGGATCGAGCCCATATTGCCGTCGCCCGGCACGCCCACGATGGCTTCGCCCGAGGCGACGCTGCGGATCCAGACATTGCCGCCCTGGGCCTGCAGGCCTTGCGGGTTGCGGAAGGCCGCCAACTCCACCTGGCCGGCAGGCTTGCTCTGGCCGTTGGAGTAGCGCGCCTGCACCACGCCGTTGGCGGCGATGGTGATGCCGCTGAGCTGGCCCGGCGCGTAGCCGTCCTGGGTCAGCGCCGTGACGGCGAAGCTGCTGCCGTTTTCGTTGGCACCCAGGATGTTGAAGGTGATGCCGGCGATGGGCAGGGTGGACACGCCCGTCGCGCTGGTGCCGGCGGGCACCGCCATGGTCAGGTCGGTGGTGGGCGCCGTGGGCTTGCCGCCGGTGGGCGGGAAGGTGATGGTGGTGTAAGGCGTGGTCGGGTTGCCAAAACCGTCCAGCGCGATGCCGGCCCCGGCCGCGTCGGTGTCAAAGGGCGTGCCATTGGCCACCGCGTAGACGTTCCAGGTGTTGGCGCCGGTGGGGTCCGGCGCGGCCTTCTGGAAGTACATGGTCACCGCCACCTCCTGGCCCTTGGCGTCGAAGACGGTGAAGGAGGTGGCGTTGTTGTAGGTCGTGCTGTCCTTGAGGTCGATGCCCGTGGCCGTGCCGGCGCTGGGGGCCGTGACCTTGGCGCGCGAGTCGAGGTTGAACTCCATCTTGACGTTGGTCGTCACCGCCGGGGCGATACCGGCGGTGGGCAGCTGCAGGGGCTGCGCGGTGCCGGGCTGGATGACGCCGGTGCCGTCGGCCGGGTAGCCCATCAGCTTGAGGGCGTCGTTGTTGACGATGAAGCCCTCGCGGTTGATCTTGAACTGGCCGTTGCGGGTGTAGCGCGTGGGGTTGACGCCATCGGTCACCTGGAAGAAGCCGCCGCCATTGATGGCGAGGTCCATGGGGTTGTCCGTGGTGCTGATATTGCCCTGGGTGAACTGCTGCGACACCGCCGCCAGCGTGGTGCCGATACCGACCGAGTTGAGGCCCGCGCCGTTGAGCGCGGCCGCGTAGACGTCCGAGAACTCGGCCCGCGAGCCTTTGGAGCCGTAGGTGGCGGAGTTGGCAATGTTGTTGCCAATGATGTCCAGGCTCTTGGCGGCGGCGTTGAGGCCCGAGAGGCCTTGTTGGAAGCTCATGGTGATTCCTCGTTAAAGCTCAATCCACGCTCAGGACGGAGGCGTAGTCGGTCATGCCCAGGTGGGCGAGTTGCAAGTGCAGCGTGCCGCCGGCGTTGGACACGGCGTCCACGCGGTCACGGGCAAACAGGCTGCTGGCGACGCTGCTGGTGCCCTGCGTCGCGGTGATGCGGAACTTGAGCTCGGTGCCAGCCGGCGCCTTGTCGGCCGGCCAGGTGAAGTTCTGCAGGCCGGTGCCCTGCGCGCCCAGCTGCACGGTGTCGATGACATTGCCGGCAGGCGTCATCACCTCCAGCTGTACCTTGGACGCCGGGCCATCCAGCGCAAAGCTGCCCCGGCCCACGCCGTCCTGCACGTCGAGCCGGTTGCCCTCGATCAGCACGTCGCGCCCGACCAGGTTGACCGACTGCAGCGCCTGCATCTGCGAGAACTGCGTGCCCAAGCCCTTGATGCTGGCATCCACCGTGGCCAGGCTGGTGACCTGCTGGATCTGCGCCATCTGGCTCGTGACCTGGGCGTTGTCCATGGGGTTGAGCGGGTCCTGGTGCTGCATCTGCGCCACCAGCAGCTTCAGGAAGCGGTCCTGCGTCTCGGCCGCGTTCTTGGTCTGCGTGGACGAGCTGGGCAGGCCACTCTTGTTGGCGCTGCTGGTGTTGTTGAGTGCGGTGAAGTCCATGGCCTGGCCTCCGTGGTCAGGACTGACCAAGTTGCAAGGTCTTGAGCAGCAGGCTCTTGGCCGTGCTCATCACCTCGATGTTGTTTTGGTAGGAGCGCGAGGCCGAGATCATGTTGACCATCTCCTCCACGCTGTTGACGTTGGAGTAGGTCACGTAGCCATCGGCGTCGGCCTGGGGGTGGCGCGGGTCGTGCACGCGGCGGCCCGGGGTGTTGTCCTCGGAGATCTTCGAGACCTGGACCCCGGCGGTGCCGGCGTCGTTGCCAAACAAATGGGTCTGGAAGACCACCTGGCGCGCCTTGTAGGCCTGGCCGTCGGGGCCGGCCACGGTGTCGGCATTGGCCAGGTTGCTGGCCACGACATTGAGCCGCTGGCTTTGCGCGCTGACCGCGCTGCCGGCAACGTTGAAGATCTGGAACATCGACATGGTGGCCGTCTCCTAGCTTTAGCCAGCGTTGTGCGACTTCATCGCGTCCAGCGTGGTGCGCACCGCGCCGTTGATGAAGCGCAGCGTGGCCTCGTACTTCACGGTGTTGTCGGCAAAGCTGGCGCGCTCGCGGTCCATGTCCACGCCATTGCTGTCGAGGTTGGTCTGGGCCTGCAGCGCGTATTGCTTCTGGCTGTCGGCCAGGGCGCCTGCGGCTGGGCTCATGTGGCCGCGGGCGGTGGTGGCCATCTGGCCGGCGGTGGGCAGGTCGCCCGTGGCCTCGCGCAGGGCGCGGGCAAAGTCGATGTCGCGGGCCTGGTAGCCCGGGGTGTCGGCGTTGGCGATATTGCTGGCCAAGAGGCGCTGACGCTCCGCCCGCAGGCTCAGGGCCTGGGTCTGGAAGTTCAGCGTGTCGGTGAGGCGGTTCAGCATGGTGGGCTCCTGGGGCACGATGGCGGAGCTGGGTGTGCGCAAATTGTCTGGAGCCACCCGCCAAAACATGAGCGGGATCAAAGGCTGATTTGCCTCTCAATTCCCCCCTCCGAACGCCCGCCAGCTGCCTAGAGTGCAGCCTCATGCTCCCAAGGCTCGCCTCATTCCTGCTGCTGTTGCTTGCGCTGGCTGCCCCGGCCCTGGCCGTGGATGCCGCCGCGCTGGAGCGCGTACGCCAGATGGCCGAAGCCGCCGCCCGCCTGGCCGCACCGCCCGGCACCCGCGTGGTGGTGGAAGCCGGCAGCCCCGACCCGCGCCTGCGCCTCGCCCCCTGCCAGCAGATGCAGCCCTACCTGCCCCCCGGGCTGGCCATGTGGGGCCGCACCCGCGTGGGCCTGCGCTGCGTGGACGGCGTGGCCCGCTGGGCCATCACGGTGCCCGTGCAGGTCAAGGTGTTTGGCAGCGCCCTGGTGGCGGCCACCGCGCTGCCCGCCGGCGCGACCCTGACTCAAGATTTGCTCAGCACGGCCGAAATCGACATTGCTGCCGAGCCCGGCGCGGTCTACCCGACTGCGGCGCCCTTGCTCGGCCGGGTCCTGGCCCGCCCCGTGCAGGCCGCCCAGGCCGTGCGGCAGACCGACCTCAAGCACCGCCAGTGGTTTGCCGCTGGCGACACCGTCCAGCTCAGCCTCGCGGGCAGCGGCTTCAGCATCGGGGCCGAGGCCCAGGCGCTGAGCCCCGGCCTCGAAGGCCAGGACACCCGACTCCGGCTGGAGAGCGGGCGCATCGTCACGGCCCGGCCGGTGGGCGAGCGCCGCGCGGAGATGCAGCTGTGAAGAAAGTCGCTCTCCGCCGCCTCAGGCTGGCGCATGAAGCCTTCAGGCCCCGAGAATGGGGGGGCAGCCCCTCAAGTTCCCGGCCCAATGGCCGATCACCTGGGGAACCTGTCGTACCTGGGTCCAGCAAGGGCCCCTGGAGAGTCGCATGAAAGTTGGTCATCACCTCGAAGCCCCAGCGGCGAAGCTGGAGCGCCCGGCTGCGCGCAAGCCCGAGGCCTCGACCTCGGCCCCTGCGACCCAAGCCACCAGCGCCCCTCAAGTTGCCAAGCACCAGCCGGCCCACGAGGCCAGCGCCCAGGTCGAGATCTCCTCGGCCGCCGCGCAACTGGTCAAGTCCCACGAAAGCAGCTTTGACGCCGCCAAAGTGCAACGCATCTCGCAGCAAATTGCCGAAGGCACGTTCAAACCCGACGCCAACGGCATCGCTGACAAGCTGATTTCGAATGCGCAAGAATTGCTGGCCCGCAGCAAGCAACGCGCCGGCACCCAATAAACCCCACCAATGACCGCAGACGCCGCCATCCCAGCTGAACTCGAACAGCCCCTGATCGCCGTCGAGACCTGCCTGACCCAGCTGGGTGAGGCCCTGGCCGCGCGCGACCCGGCCGGCATCGAGCGGCATTCGGTCGAACTGCATCGCCTGCTCACCCAAGCCGTGGCGGCCTTCAGTGCCGCCGCCCAAGCCGGCCGCCTGCCGGCCTCGCTGCGCCAGCGCCTGGTGCAGGCCGGTGGCCGCATGGCCGCACAGCGCGAAGCGCTGGCCCGCGGCAATGTCTCGCTCGACCGCGCACTGGATGTGCTGATCCCCGCCGAGCCCGTCTACGGCGCCAGTGGCCTGGCCGAGCGCCGGCCCAAGGGCGGCAGCTTCTACTCCGTCTGATCGCAGTCGGACGTTCGAGCGCTACTTAGTCGCTGCTCTTCGAACGTTTTCCAGGTAGGCCTCGCCATCCGGCGGCCGGCCGCTGCGCTGGGACTCCCACACCATCTGCCCCAATGCCTCCATGGCGATGTGCTGCGCCTCGTGGCGCGAGTTCAGCCTGGCGGAGAGCAAATCAAGCGCCTGGCGGATGCCGGTGGGCTGGTCAATGCCATGCTGCTCGGTGATCGAGAGGTGCATGGACAGGTGCAGGAAGGGGTTGGTGCGCCCCTCCTCCACCGTGTAGACCTTGTCCAGCGCAGCCGCCTCGTCGGCCAGCTCGGCGTGGTACTCCGGGTGCTCGGCGATCCAGTCGGCCGCCAGCGCCTCCATCGGGATCAGCGGCGTGCCGTCACGCCATTTACGGTAGGTGCCGCAGAAGAACTGCCGGACTTGGAGCTGGGACGGGGCGAACATGCGCGGGATTGTCGCCGGGCCACCAGCACAAGCAGCCCGCCGGCCATCAGGGCCCAAGTGCCGGGCTCGGGCACCGGTGCGGCCAGGAAGTTGTGGCCGCTGGCGCCCGTGGTGTTCAAGCCGGCCACGGACGGGATCAGCTCATACCCGGCCGAGTGCGCAAAGTCGGCCTCGGCGTAGCGTGCGGATCGCGCGTAGTCGCTCACGTCCGCCCCGGCGTAGAGCATGCCGGCGATGGAGATATTGCGACCCACGAAGGTGTTCAGCGTCAGCTGGTAGACCCCCGGCGCGTCCTTCTTGGCGTCCCAGCTCTTGTTCACCTCGGCGTAGCTGGTCATGTCGCGCAGGCGCACTTCGGCCAGGCCGTCGGCTGACAAGAAACCGCCGCTCTCGAAGTTGGGGTTGGAGAGCGTGCCCGTGATGCTGAAGTTGACCGTGTAGCTGACCGGCGTGCCCACCGCCAGCCCAGGGCCGGTGACGGCGATGGTGTCGTAGAAGCGCGCCTGCACGGTGGCACCGGCATAGCCGTAGTTGATACGGTGGCCCTGGGGGTCGCAGCAATAGGGGTAGCTGCCCGAGGCATAGGCGCGCAGCAGTCCGATGCGGCCTTCAAACTCGCCCACGCCGGTGCCACCGGCATAGGTGGCCGTCAGACTTTCCGACTGCATCTGCGCCGCGCGCGGGTCGTCGATCCAGTTGAAGGTGGGCGCGAAGCGCTGCTCGCCGCTGCCTGGGTTCAGGAAGCTGGTCGAGTGCACATTCATGGTCACGAAGAGCTGGCTTTGCTGGGCCAGCGCGGGCAGCGAGGCGGCCAGCGCGCTGAGAGCGAAAAGGGCGAGGCACAGGCGCCCGAGGCGGCGCGGCAGGGTGATGGACATGGTGATCTCCCGTCAAAGGTTGGGCCGAGGATGGGCGCTTGAAGCCCTGACCCTCGCACCAACGGGGAGAAGCACCCGACCCGGACATCCACCGCCCACGCAACTTAGGGGGTGGCGCGCCCGTCCCCTGACGCGGCATCTGCCCCGTCACTCCAACCTGCACGCGCCTTGGCATACCGCGCGGCCTCGGCCTCGCGCTCCACGGCCAGCAGCTGATCAAACTGCTGGCGGCCGGCCTTGGCGGCGGCGACGAGGGCGGCCTGGTCGCGTTGCAGCGGCAGCGTGGCCTCCAGCAGCTCGATGTTGTGCTGGCGGAAGCGCATCGCGTGCTTGCGTGCGGCGTGAGGCTCCATACCGGTGAGTTCGAGCACGCTGCGGGCGCTGCGTAAAGCAGCGTCGAAGGTCTCGCGCTCGATGTGGGTCAGGCCCAGCTCGCGCAGCTTGAAGTAGTGGGTGACATTGCGCGCCCGGGCCACGATCTGGGCCTGCGGGAAGTGCTCGCGCACCAGCTCGACGATCTCCAGGCTGGTGGCCATGTCGTCCACGGCGACGACGATGACGCGTGCCGTCTCGGCCCCGGCCACGCGCAGCAGGTCGAGCCGGGTCGCATCGCCGTAGTGGACGGTGAAGCCGAACTTGCGCAGGCTCTCGATGGCCTCGGCATCGTGGTCCAGCACCGTTGCCTGCAGGCCGCAGGCGTGCAGCAGCCGGCCCACCACCTGGCCGTAACGGCCACTGCCGGCGATGAGGATGGGGGCGGGTGGCGGCGGGGGTTCGTCGGGCCGCGTGCCATTGGCAGCGACGCGGCGCGTGGTCCAGCGCTCGGCCAAGGTCAGCAGCAGCGGCGTGACGGCCAGCGAGATGGCCACGGCGGCCACGAGGGCCGAGTTCTGCGCGCTGCTCAGCACGCCGTTGGCCTCGCCGAGCTGGAACACCACAAAGCCAAACTCGCCGCCCTGGGCAAGCAGGATCACAAACGCCGGCCGCTCCACCACGGGCAGCTTCATGGCCCGCGCCATCAGCACCAGCACCAGGGACTTGCCCACCAGCAGCGCCACCAGCACGGCCAGCACCGTGCCCGGCTGGCCGGCCACGGCGGCCAGGTCCAGGCCCATGCCCACGGCGATGAAGAAGAGGCCAAGCAGCAGGCCCTTGAAGGGCTCCAGGTCGGTCTCCAGCTCGCGGCGGTACTCGCTCTCGGCCAGCAGCACGCCAGCGAGGAAGGCGCCCAGCGCCATCGAGAGGCCGACAAACTGCATCAGCGCCGCCGTGGACAGCACCAGCAGCAACGCGGCGGCGGTGAAGATCTCAGGCGTGCGGCTGTGCGCGATCCAGCGCAGCGCGGGGCGCAGCAGCAGCCGGCCGCCAAACACGATGGTGACGATGGCCGCCACCGCCTTGGCTGCCGCCAGCCAGGCGCTGCCCTCGGCCTCGGCGGCCGAGCCCCCCACGGCCAGCAAGGGCACCAGGGCCAGCACGGGGATGGCGGCGATGTCCTGCAGCAGGGCCACGCTCAGCACGCTCTCGCCCGCGCTGGTGCGGCCCAGGTTGCGCTCGGCCAGCACGGCCATGGCCACGGCGGTGGACGACATCGCCAGCCCCAGGCTGGCCACCACGGCCAGGCGCCAAGGCACGCCAACGGCCACGGCCAGCAAGGCCAGCACGGCCGCGCAGCCCAGCAACTGCACGCTGCCCCATCCAAAGATGGGCCGGCGCATGGCCCACAGGCGCTTGGGCTCCAGCTCCAGGCCGACGAGGAAAAGCATCAGCACCACGCCCAGCTCGGCCACATGCAGGATGGTGCCGGGCTCGTGGATCAAGGCCAGCACCTGGGGCCCGACCACGATGCCGGCGACCAGATAGCCCAGGATGGACCCGAGCCGCGCCCAGCGCGCCAGCGGCACGGCCACCACGGCGGCGGCCAGCAGCACCAGGGGCACGATCAACCAGTTCTCGTGCGTCATGCGGCGCCCCCGATGGAGAGCGCCGAGAAGGCGGCGGGGCGGTCGTCCAGGCCCACGGCGTCCTGGCAGTCTTCGGGGCAGGCTTCCACGTCCTCGCACCAGTCGGGGTAGGCAGACAGTTGGGCCACGAAGCGCCGGGCCTGGGCGTCGATCTCGGCCTGGCTGGCGCGGTGGGCACCATGCAGCACCTGCACGGGCAGGAAGCGCATGCCGCAGGTGCGCGCCGTTTGCCTGTAGGGCAAGGTGAAGGCCTCGAAGGGCAGGCCATGGTGGCCGCCGGTGCTGTAGGCCTCGGCCGTGCCGCCGGTGGAGGTGACGAGCCACAAGTCCTTGCCCGCCAGCGCGGTGCCGCCAGGGCCATAGGCCCAGCCCAGTTGCAGCACCTCGTCGCACCACAACTTTTGCAGCGCCGGCATGCCGTACCAGTGCAGGGGGTGGAGCATCACCAGCAACTGCGCCTGGCTCAGCGCGCGGCGCTCGGCCTCGGCGTCGATATGGAAGTCGGGGTAGCGGCGGTAGAGGTCGTGCACCTGCACGCGAGGCGCCAGACCGGCGGCGTGCAGCGCGGCCAGGAAGCTGCGGGTCACGGCGGACCGGGCCAGGTCCGGGTGGGCGGCCAGCACGAGGATGTCTGGCGGGGCAGTGTTTGGGGTGGTGGTGGGAGCGGCATCGACCATGGCCCTTAGGTTAACGTGCGGCCCCTCATGTCCACGCCACCCCGCCACATTCCATCGCTCAGCGCCCTGCCCGCCCTGGTGGGCACGCAGCTGGGCCACAGCGACTGGGTCCTGGTTGACCAGGCCCGCATCGACGCCTTTGCCGCCGCCACCGGCGACGCGCAGTGGATCCACGTCGACCCCGCGCGCGCCGCGATCGGCCCCTTTGGCACGACGATCGCGCATGGCTTTTTGACGCTGTCGCTGCTGCCCGTGTTCATGAACCAGGCCTTTGCGATCGATGGCCTGGGCATGGGCGTCAACTACGGGCTCAACCGCGTGCGCTTCCCGGCGCCGGTGCCGGTGGGCAGCCGGCTGCGCGGCACCGTCAAGCTGCTGGCCTGCGAGCCGCTGCCACAGGACGGCCTGCAGGCCGTGCTGGAGGTTAGCGTCGAGCGCGAAGGCGGCAGCAAGCCGGTGTGCGTGGCCGAATCGGTCGTTCGTTTCTTCCCCTGATTGCTACTCCATGGCTTCCAGTCTGCTTGTCCTGCTTGATGACATCACCACCGTCCTCGACGACGTAGCCACCATGACCAAGGTGGCCGCCAAGAAGACGGCCGGGGTGCTGGGTGACGACCTGGCGCTGAACGCGCAGCAGGTGACTGGCGTGAACGCCGACCGCGAGCTGCCGGTGGTCTGGGCGGTGGCCGTGGGTTCCCTCATCAACAAGGCCATCCTGGTGCCAGCAGCGCTGGCCATCTCGGCCCTGGCGCCCTGGGCCGTGACGCCGCTGCTGATGGTGGGCGGCGCCTACCTGTGCTTCGAGGGCTTTGAGAAGCTGGCGCACAAGTTCCTGCACAGCGAGGCCGAAGACGAGGCCCACCACCAGGAGCTGGTGCAGGCCCTTGCCGACCCGCAGGTCGACATGAAGGCGTTTGAGCGCGAGAAGGTCAAGGGCGCGATCCGCACCGACTTCATCCTCTCGGCCGAGATCATCGTCATCGCCCTGGGCACCGTGGCCAGCGCCTCGCTGCAGCAGCAGCTGGCCGTGCTGGTGGCGGTATCCATCGCGATGACGGTGGGCGTCTACGGCTTCGTGGCCGGCATCGTGAAGATGGACGACGCGGGGCTGTGGCTCTCCCGCAAGGCCAGCGGCGCGGCGCAGGTGCTGGGGCGCTTTTTGCTGGCCGCCGCGCCGCAGCTGATGAAGCTGCTCTCCGTGCTGGGCACGGCGGCGATGTTCCTGGTTGGCGGCGGCATCCTCGTGCATGGCCTGGGGCCGGTGCATCACCTCATTGCCCACCTGGCTGGCGGGCACAGCGGCGTCGGGGCGGTCGTGGTCGAGAACGTCGCCAACGCGCTGGTGGGCGTGATCGCTGGCGCCCTGGTACTGGCGGGGGTGGTGGCCGTGCAGAAGCTGCGCGGCCGCTGAGTCACTGCAACAGCGCTGCGGATTCGCCTAGGCTCTCCACCGGGCTGTAGGCCAGGCGCACATAGATCGGCGCAAAGGCCTCGGCCTGGGTCAGCTCGATCAGGTGCTCGCGCGAGAGCTCGAGCATCGCGATGAAGGTCACCACCAGCACGGCCTGGCCGCGCGAGGGGTCGAACAGCTGCTCGAACTCGACAAAACGCTTGCCCTGCAGCCGGCGCAGCACCAGGCTCATGTGCTCGCGCACCGAGAGTTGCTCGCGCGTGATGCGATGGTGCTGGTTAAGCTTGGCGCGCTTGAGGATGTCGGCCCAGGCCTCGCGCAGGTCGTCGGCGTTCACGTCGGGGAAGCGCGGCGCCAGCGACTGCTCGATGTGCACCTGCGCCCGCAGGAAGTCGCGGCCCAGCACCGGCAGGCAGTCAAGCCGCGCGGCGGCCAGCTTGATCTGCTCGTACTCCAGCAGGCGGCGCACCAGCTCGGCCCGTGGGTCCTCGGCCTCTTGGCCGTCCTCGGTCTTGCGCGGCGGCAGCAGCATGCGCGACTTGATCTCGATGAGCATGGCCGCCATCAAGAGGTATTCGCTCGCCAGCTCCAGGTTGCGCACGCGGATCTGGTCGACATAGCTCAGGTACTGGCGCGTCACGTCGGCCAGCGGGATGTCGAGGATGTTGAAGTTCTGCTTGCGGATCAGGTACAGCAGCAGGTCCAGCGGCCCCTGGAAGGCCTCCAGAAAAACTTCCAGCGCGTCGGGCGGGATGTAGAGGTCCAGCGGGAGCTGAAACAGCGGCTCGCCATAGAGCCGCGCCACCGCGACGGTATCAACCGCCTCGGGCAGTTCGGCCGAGGCCGCCGAGGGCTCGTCGAGATCGGTGCTCATCGCGCCAGCGCCACGCGCTGATTACTCGTGCGAGGCGTCGGTCTGGTAGACGTAGGGCTTCTGGGCCACACGGGCCTCCCGGAAGCCAGCCTGGGCTTCACGGTCCTGCGGCTTGTCCCACAGCAGCGCACGGCCGGCACGCTGCTCTTCTTCCAGCGTGGGGCGGGCCTTCTTCAGGTCGGCGATGAAGTTGGTGACTTCGGAGGTGTAAGGCTTCCAGAACAGCGGCATGGTCAGACTCTCGGGATCAATGGGGGGATTTTAGGTGGGCGCCCAGCACGATGACTGCGGCGCCCACCAGGCACAGTGCCGCCCCCACCCAGTCCGTCACACGCGGGGTCTGCCCCTCCACCGCCCACAGCCAGGCCAGCGCCACGGCGATGTAGACGCCCCCATAGGCGGCATAGACCCGCCCGGCCGCACTGGGGTGCAGGGTCAGCAGCCAAGCAAACAGCGCCAGCGAGCCGGCGGCCGGCAGCAGCCACCAGGCCGACGCGCCCTGCCGCAGCCACAGCCAGGGCAGGTAGCAGCCCACGATCTCGGCCAGCGCGGTGGCGATGAAGAGGCCCAGGGCCTTGGCGATGTCCATGGGCGCGATTGTGGAAGCTCGGCTGGGGCTTGACCCTCAAGTGGCTTGAGGTTTCAGCATGGCGCTTTCCAACACCGGAGCCCGTCATGCCCCTGCCCCGCCCTGCCCTAGCCGCCCTTGGCCTGATCACCGCCTGCGCGGCCTGCTGCGCTGCGCCCCTGATGGCTGGCCTGGTCGCCGCTGGCGGCGCTGGCGGCGTGGTCGGGCTTGCCGCCTGGTTGGAGTTCGGCGCGATCGCGGCGCTTGGCGTCCTCGGGATCGGCGCCGTGCTGTTGTGGCGCCGCCGTCGGGCTGCCCCGGCCTGCTCGGTGGACCCGCAGGCTCCAGGGAGCTGCAGCACCGGTGGCGACTGTGGGAGCGGGTGCCGATAGCATCCACCGCATGCCCCCACGCCCACCCCGTGACCTCAGCATCGGCCAAGCCGCCCGCCGCTGCGGCCTGAGCATCCCGACGCTGCGCTACTACGAGTCCATCGGCCTGCTGCCCCCCGCCCGGCGGCGCGACAGCGGGCAGCGGGTCTACGACGCCGCCGCGCTGCAGCGCCTGGCCTTCATCCAACGCTGCCGCGAGATCGGCTTCCCGCTGGACGACATCCGCAGCCTGGCCGATTGGGCCGAGCAACCCGAACGCGCTTGCGGCACGTTGCAGCAGCGCACCGAAGCGCAGCTCACCCTTGTGCGCGACCGCCTGCGCGCACTGCGGCGCATGGAGCTGGGCCTGATGGACGTGCTGGCCCGGTGTGAGGGCGGGTGCGGCGGATCGTGCACGGCCTTGGCAGCCGGCGGCTGAACCGCAGCCCGCTCAGGCACTGGTGCGCACGGCCTTGGCGCGCCGCCCCACCACCCACAGCCCCAGCCCCAGCAGCACCGATGGGGCCGGCTCGGGCACGGACGCCGTGTAGGCCTGGGTCCAATCAATGCCACTCTGGCTGCTGAGCGTGTAGGCAATTGCATTGCCGGCCAGCGTCACGCCGCTGATGCCCTGCCAGGTGAGGGTGCTGGCGAAGTCGCTGGTGGCTTCGCTGAACCAGTTGGGGCCGGCGCCGGCCGTACCCACCGAGGCGCGCGAGAACACGCCCAGCTCGAAGGGCGTGCCCAGCTTGACGGTGACGTTGAAGTTCAGATCCTGGTCGATCACCTTGTGGAACGGAAACCCGCCTTGGCCCTGCCCCTGGGCGCGGAAGTTGGAGGCGGTGGTCGCGTTGTTGAGCCACACCTGGGTGCCGATGCGTGTGTAGCTGTTGCCGGTGGGCAGGCCGTCGAGCACGCCGTCGAGGTGGACGCTGAAGCTCAGCACCGCGTTCTGCCCGAGCTGGGCCGGGTTGACGGGCATGAGGGTGAGCGTGTCGGTCCAGCCCGCTGTGGTTTCGCTGGCGGCAAAGCCGGCGCTGGCATTGGCGCGGAAGTGCGCATACATGCCGACCGAACCGTACTGCGCGCTGCCGTGCGTATCCGCCTGGATGGACGGCGTGGCCTGGGTGTAGCTGTTGCTGGCGCTGAGCACTTGGCCCGGCGTGGTCGTCGAGAAGGCCGAGCAGTTGGACTTGCCGATCTGCCAGTCAAAGCGATTGCCCTCGGTGGGGAAGGCGCCGGTGGCGATGCCAGCGCAGCTGGAGACCAGGGCGCCTGTGCTGCCGAGGTCCTGCTGACCAAGCTCGGCCGCTTGGGCGCCAAGCACCGCTGCAGCCAGGGGGAAAGTGGCAAGAAGGCGAGTGGCTTGCATGTCGAACTCCGGTGTGGAATATCGATAGCCTAGGCACCGGCCCTGGCCCTGTCAGCCCCCAAACATCGCGTGATCCTTTTGGCTGCGGGAATGCGTCTTTGCGCCGTTTTGCACCCTAGTAGCGCGCCCCCCCGCTGGCCACCAGCTGCGCCTCGCCCAGCTCGGCCGCAAAACCCGAGCGGCGCATCAGCGACATCGGCTGGCTGTTGACGTCGAGCAGCCGCAGCACCACACCGCGCCGCTGCAGGGCCTGGTGCAGTTGGCGCAGGGCCTCCAGACCCGAGGTGTCGAGTTGAACGAGGCGGTGCAGGTCCAGCTCGACGCAGCGCGTTTGCGGCAGCACGTCGTCCAGCAGGCTCTCAACCTTGCCGACCGAGCCGAAGAACAGCGAGCCGTAGAGGGCAAAGCGCTGCGTGCCGTCCTCGCCAGCCGTGGCAGGCGAGACGCTGAAGAGCTGGCTCATGCGCCAGATGAAGAACACGCAGGCCATCACCAGACCCAGCTCGACGGCCACGGTCAGGTCGAAAACGATGGTCATCACGAAGGTGCCGACCAGCAAGGTGCGGTACTGCACGGTGAAGTGCCGCAGCCGCGCAAACTCATGCCACTCGCCCATGTTGAACGCGACGAAGAGCAGCAGCCCGGCCAGCACGGCCAGCGGCACGTGCAGGGCCAGCGGCGCCGCCACCAGCATGGCGGCCAGCACGGCCAGCGCGTGCACCATGCCAGCCAGCGGCGTGCGCGCGCCAGCGCGGATGTTGGTGACGGTGCGGGCAATGGTGCCGGTGGCGGGCATGCCGCCCATCAAGGGGCTGACGAAGTTGGCGATGCCCTGCGCCATCAGCTCCTGGTTGGGGTCGTGGCGGGGCAACTCGGGGGCGAGTTTGTCGGCCACGCGCGCGCACAACAGGGACTCGACGGCGCCGAGCAAGGCGATGGTGAGTGTGGGCGTGACGAGCTGCTTGGCAGCGGCCCAGTCCAGCTGCGGCCAGTGCGGCGCCGGCAGGTGGCTGGGGATGCTGCCGAAGCGGGTGCCGATGGTCTCCACCGGCATCTCCAGCAGCGTGGCCAGCAGCGTGAGGCTGACCAGCGCGACGATGGGCGCGGGAATGCGCGTCACATTGCGCACGGCGCTCGCGCGCAGCAGTTCATCGGGCAGCGGCAGGGCCCGACTGGACAGGCGCGGCCACAACCACAGCCCGGCAAAACACAGCGCCGTGAGCAGCAGGGCCCAGGGGTTCCAGCTCGGGGCGTGTTGCCAGAGCGTGCCAAGCTGGGCGAAGAAGTCGGCCGGCAGCTTGCCCGGGATGTGCAGACCAAAGGCGTCCCGCAGTTGCGAGAGCGCGATCAGCACCGCAATGCCATTGGTGAAGCCGATGACGATGGTGACGGGCACATAGCGCACCAGGGCGCCCAGCCGCAGCAGGCCCATCAAAAAGAGCAGCACACCGGCCATCAAAGTGGACAGCAACAGGCCCGAGACACCGTGGCGCTCGACGATGCCGTAGACCACGACGATGAAGGCGCCGGCCGGCCCGCCGATCTGGACGCTGGAACCGCCGAACAGCGAGACCAGAAAACCCGCCACGACGGCGGTGACGAGACCAACACCGGGCGGCAGGCCCGAGGCCATGGCAAAGGCCATGGCCAGCGGCAGCGCGACGACGCCAACGGTGAGGCCGGCGCCGATGTCGACCAGCAGGTGCGCGCGCGAGGCACCCTCAAGCAACGTGAGGGCGCGGGGGCGAAAGGGGTGGAGCGAGGGAATTGGCACGGGTCCTCCAGGCAGTGATGGCACGAGACAGGGACTCGTGCAGCCGTGGAGGCCCGCAGTGGTGTTGTTCGGCGGTCAGGCAACGCTTCCGGCTGGGGCCGGTGCATTGCGGTTGTTGATCGCCGTGGGGCATGGGGTTCGCTTCAGCGGATCCGCATGCCCGGCTGGGCACCGGCATGCGGCTCGAGGACGAAGACGCCGGGGTTGGATTTCTCGTCGGCATGGCTGGCCGCCAGCACCATGCCCTCACTGACGCCGAACTTCATCTTGCGCGGCGCCAGATTGGCCACCAGCACGGTGAGCTTGCCTTCCAGGTCTTCAGGCTTGTAGGCGCCGGCGATGCCGGAGAAGACGTTGCGCGTGCGGCCCTCGCCTGCGTCGAGCGTCAGGCGCAGCAGCTTGGTGCTGCCCTCGACGCGCTCGGCCTTGACGATCTTGGCGATGCGCAGGTCGGGCTTGACGAAGTCGTCGATGGTGATTTCGGCGGCAATGGGTTCACCGCCAGGGATGGGCGCGGGCGGTTCGGGGCGGGTGAAGAGCGCTTCGACCAGCTCGGGCGTCACGCGCTGCATCAAGTGCTGGAAGGGGCTGATGCGGTGTGCGCCCAGGCGCCGTGCGGCATCTGCCCAGGTGAGCGGCGCCACTTGCAGGAAGCCCTCGACCTTGGCCGCCAGTTGCGGCAGCACGGGCTTGAGGTAGAGCGTCAGCAGGCGGAAGGCCTCGATGCAGGTCGAGCAGGCCTGGTGCAGCTCGGTCTGCTTATCCACCAGCTTAGCCAGCTCCCAGGGCTTGTGGGCGTCGACGTATTCGTTCACCACGTCGGCCAGGGCCATCACCTCGCGCACGGCCTTGCCGAACTCGCGGCCGTCGTACAGCGCGGCAAGGTTGGACGCAGCCGCTTGCAAGCGGGCGATCACGGCCTCGCCCTCGTTACCGAGGTCACTGGCGAGTTGGCCGTCAAAGCGCTTGGCGACAAAGCCAGCCGCGCGGCTGGCGATGTTGATGTACTTGCCGACGAGGTCGCTGTTGACGCGACTGATGAAGTCCTCGGGGTTGAAGTCGAGGTCTTCGACGCGGTCGTTGAGCTTGGCGGCCAGGTAGTAGCGCAGCCACTCGGCTTCCAGGCCGAGTTCGAGGTAGCGGCCGGGGTCGATGCCCGTGCCGCGGCTCTTGCTCATCTTCTCTTCCTTGACGGTCAGGAAGCCGTGCACATAGACCTGGTCGGGCGTCTTGCGGCCGCTGAAGTGCAGCATCGCCGGCCAGAACAGGGTGTGGAAGTAGGTGATGTCTTTGCCGATGAAATGGATCTGCTCGGTGGCCGGGTCGGCCAGGAAGGCGTCCATGTCCTTGCCCGTCTTGGCGAAGTGCGCGGCCAGCGAGGCGAGGTAGCCCACGGGCGCGTCGAGCCAGACGTAGAAGTACTTGCCCGGCGCGTCGGGGATCTCGATACCGAAGTAAGGCGCATCGCGGCTGATGTCCCAGTCGCCGAGGCCACCCTTGCCTTCTTCATCGACGGTGAACCATTCCTTGATCTTGTTCAGCACTTCGGGCTGCAGGCGGCCCGTCTCGTGGGTCCAGCGCTCCAGGAAGTCCTTGCAGCGCGGGTCACTGAGGCGGAAGAAGTGGTGGTCGCTGGAGCGCAGCTCGGGCGTGGCGCCTGAGAGCACGCTGTAGGGGTTCTTGACCTCGGTGGGCGCGTAGACGGCGCCGCAGTTCTCGCAGTTGTCGCCGTACTGGTCTTTGGCGCCGCAGCGCGGGCACTCGCCCTTGATGAAGCGGTCGGGCAGGAACATGCCCTTGGCGGGGTCGAAGAACTGCTCGATGGCGCGAACGTCGATCAGCCCGGCGGCTTTGAGCTCGCGGTAGATGGCCTGCGAGAGCGCGTGGTTCTCGGGCGCGTCGGTGCTGTGCCAGTGGTCGAAGCTGATCAGGAAGCCGTCAAGGATGGGCTTGCGGCTGGCAGCGATCTCGGCGACGAAGGCCTGCGGCGAGATGCCTGCCTTCTCGGCCGCGATCATGATGGGCGCGCCGTGGGCGTCGTCGGCGCAGACGAAGTGCACCTCGTGCCCCATCAGGCGTTGGAAGCGCACCCAGATGTCAGCCTGCGTGTACTCCATGACGTGCCCGATGTGGGAGCGGGCGTTGGCATAGGGCAAGGCAGTGGTGACGAAGAGCTGGCGGGGCATGGAATGGAGGCTTTGGAGGGCGCCGCGGCCGGGCCGGCCATCGCGCGCTGAAGGGCTGATTTTAGGGACGTACCGATCAGGAACCCGGGCGGCAGTTAGCGCAGAAATCTCTGCATCACCTCAAGGACTCGTCACAAGTCATTGATTCGTAATGCAGACAGAATCTGTCCACTGCTGCTGTGGAAAACTTTGTGGAGAACCGCGGGCACCCGCGCGCAAAGCCTTGCAGGACGCGGAAATGCTTAGCGTGCCTATTTTTTTGGCACCCGCAGAGCGCCTATATGAATCAATCACTTAGCGCAGACCTCCGATAGCCACCCCTAACTTGTCAGTCGGTCATGACAAAGTCTTGACAAGCCGCGCCGGTGGGGACAAGTAGCCCCGCGAACGCACGAATCCAAGGCGCAGACCCTGCCTCGCGGCGCGGGAACGGGCGAGTTACCCACAGTGAGGCCCAGCGCCAGGGCGGGGCCAACCCCAGCCGGACGGGGCGGGGCCGCGGGCTACACTGCCGCGCCTTTTTTGCAGAGGAATGGCAGTGAGGGACAGCCCATCGCGCGGGACCAAAACCCCGGTCGCGTTTGAACTCAAATCCCGGCAGATCAGCGGCCTTTCCCTGGCGCTTTTCGAGTCCGACCCCGAACGGCTGGCCGAGGCCTGGCGCCAGCGTGTCGGGACCGACAGCTCGGCCTTTGACCACGAACCCCTGGTGATCGACCTCAGCCAGGTCGCGCGGCCAGCCTTGCCCGCGCCGGTGGAGGGCGAACAAGCCCCGCTGCCGCTGGAAGGCAGTGGCCAGGTGGACCTGGAAGCCATCGTCGCCCTGGTACGCGGCAACGGGCTGCAGCCCGTGGCGGTGAGCGGTGCCACGCCGGCCGAGCTGGCCGTGGCGCGCCACCTGGGCCTGGCCGATGCGGGCTCTGACCTGCCCTCGGCGGGGCGCGACGTTGTGCGTGAGGTCGTCCGCGAGGTGGTCCGCGAAGTGCGGGTCGAAGTCCCCGGCCAACCCGTCCCCACCCTGGTGGTCGACAAGCCGCTGCGCTCGGGCCAGCAGGTTTATGCCAAGGGCGGTGATCTCGTCGTGCTGGCCCTGGTCAGCCACGGCGCCGAGGTGATCGCCGACGGCAGCATCCACATCTACGCGCCGCTGCGCGGAAAGGCAATTGCCGGCGCGCGCGGCAATGCGCAGGCGCGCATCTTTGCCTACTCGATGGAGCCCGAGCTCATCTCCATCAACGGCGTCTACCGCACCACCGAGAACCCGTTGCCGCCCGAGGTGCTGGGCAAGCCCGCCCAGGTCCGCCTCGACGAGAACGAGAAACTCGTCTTCCAAGCTTTGAACTTCTAGGAATCCAGCAGATGGCCACCAAGATCGTCGTCGTCACGTCCGGCAAGGGCGGGGTCGGCAAGACCACCACCAGCGCCAGCTTCGCCACCGGCCTCGCCCTGCGCGGCCACAAGACCTGCGTGATCGACTTTGACGTCGGCCTGCGCAATCTCGACCTCATCATGGGCGTCGAGCGCCGCGTGGTCTATGACCTCATCAACGTCATCAACGAGGAAGCCAAGCTCAGCCAGGCGCTGATCAAGGACAAGCAGCTCGACAAGCTCTTCATCCTGGCCGCCAGCCAGACGCGCGACAAGGACGCCCTCAAGCAGGAAGGCGTCGAGCGCATCCTGAACGAGCTGAAGGACCAAGGCTTCGACTACATCGTCTGCGACTCGCCGGCCGGCATCGAGACCGGCGCGCTGATGGCCATGCACTACGCCGACGAGGCGCTGATCGTCACCAACCCCGAGGTCTCCTCGGTGCGCGACAGCGACCGCATCCTGGGCATGCTCTCCAGCAAGACCAAGCGCGCCATCGAAGGCGCAGAGCCCATCAAGGAGCATCTGCTCATCACCCGCTACAACCCCAACCGTGTTGAAGGCGGCCAGATGCTCTCGCTGGAAGACATCAACGAGATTCTGCGCACCCAGCTCATCGGCGTGATCCCCGAGAGCGAGATCGTGCTGCAAGCCTCCAACCAGGGTACGCCAGCCATCCAGATGCAGGGCAGCGACGTGGCCGAGGCCTATGCCGACGTGGTGGCCCGCTTCCTGGGCGAGAGCAAGCCGATGCGCTTCATCGAGGCCGAGAAGAAAGGCTTCTTCAAGCGCATCTTCGGTAGCAAGTGAAGGAGGCCAGACGATGGGATTCCTGAACTTCTTCCTCGGCGAGAAGAAAAAGACCGCCAGCGTCGCCAAGGAGCGACTGCAACTCATCCTCGCGCACGAGCGCGCCGGCCGCAGCACCGCCAGCCCCGACTACCTGCCCCAGCTGCAGCGCGAGCTGGTCGAGGTCATCCGCAAGTACGTGTCCATCAATGCCGAGGACATCTCGGTCAGCATGGAGCGCCAGGGCGACCTGGAAGTGCTTGAGCTCAAGATCGAGCTGCCCGAGAAGTAAAACGAGGCGGGCCCGGCCTCGCCCCGCCCGCTCGACAACATGCTTGCTGCGCGCTACCTGGCCGGCTATGCGCCTGAGTTGATCGCGCAGGCCGAGCGCCTCCACCTTGAAGGCCGGCTGGCCGACTACCTGGCACGCCGCCTGCCCGAGCCGCATGGCGTGCGCGACGACGCCGCACTGTTCGCGTATGTGCAGGAGCTCAAGGCTCGCCATCTGCGCAACGCCAGCCCTCTGCAGCATGTGGGCTATGACGCCAAGCTGCGTGTGCTGCAGCATGCCCTCGGCACGCACACCCGCCGCACCCAGGTGCAGGGCAGCCGGCTCAAGATGCGCCGCGAGATCCGCGTGGCTTCGCTCTTCAAGCAGGCACCGGCTGCCTTGCTGCGCATGATCGTAGTCCATGAGCTGGCGCACCTGCGCGAGCTGGAGCACAACAAGGCCTTCTACCAGCTGTGCCAGCACATGGAGCCCGACTACGCGCAGTTGGAGTTTGATCTGCGCCTTTACCTGATGCACCTCGACGCACAGCGAAAGGCCGAGGCAGCCCCATGATTCTTTTAGCCCCGATGGAGGGCCTGCTCGACTGCCTGCTGCGCGAGGTGCTCACCAGCGTCGGCGGGGTGGACCGTTGCGTCAGCGAGTTCATCCGCATCACCGACCAGCTGATGCCCAAGCGCGTCTTCACGCGCATCGTGCCCGAGCTGCTCAATGGCGGACGCACGCGCGCCGGCGTGCCCGTGCACCCGCAGCTGCTGGGCTCTGACGTGCAGTGCATGGCCGAGAACGCCGCGCGGCTGGCCGAGCTGCAGCCTGAGGGCATTGACCTCAACTTCGGCTGCCCGGCCAAGTGTGTCAACCGCCATCGCGGCGGCGCCGTGCTGCTGGACGAGCCCGAGCTGATCCACGCCATCGTGGCGGCCGTGCGCCGCGCCGTGCCGGCATCGGTCATGGTCTCGGCCAAGATGCGCCTCGGCTATATGGACGACAGCCGCACGCTCGACTGCGCGCGCGCCATCCACGCCGCCGGCGCCAGCGAGATCGTCGTGCACGCCCGCACCAAGGCTGATGGCTACAAGCCCCCGGCCTACTGGGAGCGCATCGCCGCCGTGCGCGAGGCCGTGCCCCTGCCCATCATTGCCAATGGCGAGATCTGGACGACCGAGCACGCCGCCCTGGCGCGTGAGCGCAGCGGCTGCGAGCACCTGATGCTCGGGCGCGGCATGGTGGCCAACCCGGCGCTGGCCCGCCAACTGGCCGGTGGCGCGACCCTGCCCTGGGCTGAGGTCCTGCCACTGCTGACCTCCTACCTCGACCTGGTGCGCAGGCACGTCGCCACCAAACACCAGGCAGGCCGCATCAAGCAATGGCTGCACTACCTGCGGCGCCACTACCCGGAGGCTGAAGCGCTCTACGACGACGTCCGCACGCTCACCAGCGTCGAGGCGCTGGCCGCATACCTTCAGCCCCCCTGAGAACGGTGCGCGGACAATCCGGCGATGCTTGATACCGCCTTCTCCCGCCTGCCCCTGAGCCCTGCCATGCTGGCCAACCTCACCCAGCTTGGCTACGCCCAGATGACACCCATCCAGGCCGCCAGCCTACCGCTGGCCCTGGCCGGACAGGACCTGATCGGCGAGGCGCAGACCGGTAGCGGCAAGACCGCCGCCTTCGCCCTCGCCCTGCTGCACCGCCTCGACGCCTCGCGGCCCCAGGTCCAGGCCCTGGTGCTCTGCCCCACCCGCGAGCTGGCCGAGCAGGTCACGCAGGAGATCCGCCGCCTGGCTCGGGCTGCCGACAACATCAAGGTGCTGAGCCTGTGTGGTGGCTCGCCGATGAAGCCACAGATCGAGAGCCTGGCCTTCGGCGCCCACATTGCCGTGGGCACGCCGGGCAGGCTGATCGACCACCTGGAGCGGGGCACGCTCGACCTGTCCGCGCTGAACACGCTGGTGCTGGACGAGGCCGACCGCATGCTCGACATGGGCTTCCTCGATGACATCAAGGCCATCGCCAAGCGCGCGCCGGCCAAGCGCCAGACCCTGCTCTTCTCGGCCACCTTTCCTGATGGCGTCAAGGACATCGCCGCCAAGTTCATGCGCGAGCCGCAGACCGTGAAGGTGGCGGGCAGCACCCAGGCCGCCGCGTCCCGCATCGAGCAGATCGCCTACGAGGTCACTGAGGATCAGCGCCTGGACGCCGTGCCGCGCCTGCTGCGCGCCTTCAGGCCCGAATCGATCATCGCCTTTTGCAACACCAAGCAGCAATGCCGAGACCTGGAGGCCGTGCTGGCAGCCCAGGGCTTTGTCGCGTTGGCCCTGCACGGCGACCTGGAACAGCGGGACCGCGACCAGGTGCTGATCCAGTTCGCCAACCGCAGCGCCTCGGTGCTGGTGGCCACCGATGTGGCTGCGCGTGGGCTGGACATCGCCAACCTCGCCTGCGTCATCAATGTCGATGTCAGCGCCGACGTGGAGCAACACGTCCACCGCATCGGCCGCACCGGCCGGGCCGGCGCCTCGGGCCTGGCCCTGAGCCTCGCCAGCCTCGACGAGATGGGCCGCGTCGGCCGCATCGAGCAGCTGCAGGGTGCGCCCTTCGTCTGGCAGCCGCTGGATGGCCTCAAGGACGCCCCGGGCGCGCCGCTCATGCCCGCCATGGACACCCTGCAGATCCTCGGCGGCCGCAAGGAAAAGATCCGCCCCGGCGACATCCTTGGCGCGCTGACGGGCGAGGCCGGCTTCACGGCCGCGCAGATCGGCAAGATCAACGTCACCGACTTCCACAGCTATGTGGCGGTGGAACGCAGCATCGCCCGCGAGGCCGTCAAACGCCTGAGCCAGGGCAAGCTCAAGGGCCGCAAGGTGAAAGTGCGCCGGCTGGCCGATCTGAGCGCGGCGGACTAAAGCTGCGCAGCCGGCGCCAGGCAATCTGGCCGGGCAAGCGTCAGCTTTTCGGGGCTTCGTGCGTTGTGGAATGACTAGGCTGACCCCAGGAGGTGCTGGCCATGAGTCACGCGCAATCCACCCTTTACGAGCTGTGTTTTCCGCCCCTGCTGCGCAGCAGCCCCCTGCTCCGTTTCCCCTGCGACGCGCGGGGTGACGTGCAGCTCGACGCGCTCAGTGAGCGCGCGCGGGAGGACTACCTGTTCGCCCGCACCTTGGTGGGTCGGGACTACGCCCGCCCGGAGGTGCGCGCAGCTAGAGACTCACCCTAGACGACATCCACACATTGGCGGGATTAGCATCCAACGATGTCGAAGCGCGCCGCGCACGCCCTCCAACGCCGGCACCTGGCCCTGGGTGGCGCGGCAGCGTGGGTCTTGCCTGCGGCCTGGTCTGCGCCGCCCACACCGCCCAATGCGTCGGCGCCCCTGGTCGTCACCCTGCGCGCGCCCGACACCGCCTCCGACCGCCGCCGCGACTACGCGCGCGACGCCATCCAGCTGGCGCTGGAGCGCACCGCGGCCACCTACGGGCCCTACCGGCTGGTGGACTCCAGCCCCATGAACAAGCGCCGGGCGCTGCTGTCCGCCCAGGCCAACGAGCCGGCCAACTTCCTCATCACCGCGTCACCGGCCGCCACCCAGGGCCTGGGCCTGGCCGTGGTGCCCTTCCCGGTCTACCTGGGCATCAATGGCTACCGCGTGTGCTTTGCCCCGCGTGAGCGCCTGCCGGAGCTGGCGCGCATTCGCAACCTGGATGACATGGCGCGCTTCCGCCACGTGCAGGGGCGCGAATGGCCCGATGTGGCGGTGCTGCGCGCCAACGGCCAGCAAGTGATCGAAGCGCCGAACTACGAAACCATGTTCGAGATGGTGGCCCTGAATCGCGCCGACCTCTTCTGCCGCAGCCTGCACGAGATCGCGGCCGAGGCTGCCGCCCATGCACACCTGAGCGATCTGGCCATCGAGCCCCACCTGCTGCTGCACTACGAACTGCCGCAGTACCTGCACACCCACCCCAGCAACCGGGTGCTGATTGAGCGCGTCACACGCGGTTTGGAGCGCTGCTATGCCGATGGCAGCCTGCAAGCCCTGCTGCGCCGCCACCTCAAGCCCGCCATTGACCAGTTGCAAGTGGCCAAACGCCAGGTGCTGGAACTGAAGCCACCGCCGGGCTGGCAGCCGCCACCAGGGCCGCAGCACCGGCTGGACATCCGATAAGCAGCACCCTAAGCGGCAAAGCGGTCCCGCAAGCCCGTCTGAGCGACTTGTCTGAAATCAAGTAAGCCTGCATCCATTGGTGCTTGAATCGAAAGATGCAGTTGTCATGCCTTGGGACATGCCGTGGGAATAGCTCGGACCCTCGCGTCACGCGTCGGCAGCTTTGTGCTGCGGGGCTGCTGGCTGCATTGCCGGCTGCGCCCGCCCAGGGGCAATCCGAGTTGCTGCGCATCGAGACCATCCAGTCCGAACCCTTCGGCCGGATCGGGCCGCAGGGGCCGAGCGGCCTGATGTACGACATTGGGCTGCTGATCGCTCAGCGTGCCGGCTTCGTCGCCGAGAACCGGGTGGTGCCCTATGCACGCACCGTGCTGAGCCTGCAGAACGGCGGCGCCGACATGGTGCTGCGCTTCAGCAATGACGAGCTCCGGGCCGTGGCCCATCAGGTGGCGCAGGTGCTGCCCTTGCCCACGGTGCTGGTGAGCCGACGCGAGGCACCGGTGCATCAACTGCAGGACCTCGCCGACCGGGCGCTCGCGGTGCCTCGCAGCTTCCCGATGCCCGATCGCTTGAACGCCGTGCCGGGCTTGCGCCTTCAGGCCGTCAACAGCAATGAACACGCCATCAAGATGCTGATGAGCGACCGCGTGGATGCTGCCTACGGCAGCAACCTGGGCCTGTTTGGGGCTGCACATGGTCTGGGCCTCAAGATGCAGGCCTTTGCGCCGCCCGTGCAGGTGGAGACGCAGGCCTTCTGGCTGCACCTGGCGCGCCGCACATCCACACCGGCTCGCATCGAGCGGCTGGCGCAGGCCGTGGAGTCCCTGCGCCGCGACGGCAGCATCGAACGCCTCTACCAGAGCACGCTGGCGGACTTTGGCAACGACCGCATGCCGGCCTGAGCCAGCACGGGCGTCACTTGGCGAAGCTGTCCCTCAAGCCCGTGATCTTGTTGAAGACCGGCTTGTCGGCTCGGTGGTCCACCCGGTCGGACACGAAGTAGCCATGGCGCTCGAACTGCCAGCGCTGGTCGGCCACCGCACCGGCCAGTGAGGGCTCGACAAAGCCCTGTACCACGCGCAGCGAGTTGGGGTTCACGAAGTCGAGGAAGTTGCCCTCGCCTGCGTCGGGCTGGGGCGTGGTGAAGAGCCGCTCGTAGAGCCGGATCTCGGCCGCCACGGCCTCGTGGGCTGCCACCCAGCCGATCACGCCCTTGACCTTGACGGCGTCGGCACCGGGCGTGCCGCTCTTGGTGTCGGGCACCACGGTGGCCAGCACGGCGGTGACGCTGCCATCAGCGCCCTTCTCGCAACCGGTGCACTCGATCACATAGCCGGCCTTGAGGCGGACCTTGTTGCCAGGGAACAAACGGAAGTAGCCCTTGACCGGCACCTCCATGAAGTCCTCGGTCTCGATCCAGAGCTCGGGGCCAAGCGTGAAGCGACGTTGGCCGAGCTCAGGCTTGTGCGGGTGGGCGGCGGTCTCGCAGGGCTCGCGGTGCGCGTCGCTGCCAAAGACCTCGGCGAAGTTGGTGAGCTTGAGCTTGAGCGGCTGCAGCACGGCGAAGGCACGCGGCGCCTGCGGCTCCAGGTCGGCACGCAGGCAGCCGTCGAGCACGGTGTCCTCGATCCAAGCGTTCTGCTTGGTCACGCCGGTGGCCTCCACCATGGCGCGCACGCTCTCGGGTGTGTAGCCACGCCGGCGCAGGCCGACGAGGGTGGGCATGCGGGGGTCGTCCCAGCCGCTCACATGGCTTTCTTCGACCAGCTGGCGCAGCTTGCGCTTGCTGGTGACCACGTAGTTGAGGTTGAGGCGGCCGAACTCGAACTGGCGCGGCAGCGGGCGGGCCAGCAGGCCGAGGTCCGCAAGCTGGTTCAGCAGCCAGTCGTAGAACGGACGCTGGTCTTCGAACTCCAGCGTGCAGATGCTGTGGGTGATGCGCTCCAGCGCGTCCTCGATGGGGTGCGCGAAGGTGTACATCGGGTAGATGCACCAACGGTTGCCGGTGGCATGGTGCTCGGCGTGCTTGATGCGGTAGATCGTCGGGTCGCGCAGGTTGATGTTGGGCGAGGCCATGTCGATCTTGGCGCGCAGCACCATGGCGCCGTCGGGGTGCTTGCCGTCGCGCATCTCGCGGAAGCGGGCCAGGTTGTCGGCCGGGCTGCGGTCGCGCCAGGGGCTGTTGGTGCCCGGGGTGCCGAAGTCGCCACGGTTCTGGCGCATTTCCTCGGGCGTCTGCTCGTCCACGTAGGCGAGGCCAGCTTCAACAAGCGCCTCGGCGGCGCGGTACATGAAGTCGAAGTAGCTGCTGGCCTCGTAGAGGTTGTCGCCCCAGCTCCAGCCCAGCCACTGGACCATGTCCTTGATGGCATCGACGTACTCCTGCTCTTCCTTCTCGGGGTTGGTGTCGTCGAAGCGCAGGTGGCAGGCACCGCCGTAGTCGCGCGCCAGCCCGAAGTTCAGGCAGATGCTCTTGGCGTGGCCGATGTGAAGGTAGCCATTGGGCTCGGGCGGGAAGCGGGTGCGGATGCGGGCTTCGTCCAGCGGGCCGGCGGCGTGGTGGGCGGCATCGCCCGGGCTGCCGGCAAAGTGGCGGCCGGCCAGGGTGCCGGCTTCGAGGTCACCCTCGATTTGATGTCGCAGGAAGTTGTTGGCGCGAACCGGCTCGGTCATGGGGTGCAGGCGAAGAATTCAGCCGGCGATTATCCCCGGGGCCGCTCTCACAGCCCTTTGAAAAGACCCGCGTACATCCGGCTCACCGCCAGGCGCTCGGGCCGGCCGCGCAGGTGCAGGGTCACGTGGCCGGATTCGTCGCGCTCGGCGCGCTCGACGGCGTCCACCCGCACGATGCAGCCGCGGTGGATCTGCCAGAAGCGGTCCGGGTCCAGGCGCGGCAGCAGCTCGCGCAGCGACATGCGGATCAGGTGCTCGCGGCCCTGGTGGGTCAGGCGCACGTATTTATCGGCCGCCTCGAAGAAGTCGATCTCCTCGACGGGCAGCATCAGCACGGCACTGCCATGGGCCACCTGCACGACGCGCAGGCGCTGCGAGACCTCAGCCACCGGCGTGGCGCTCAGCAGCGCGCGCAGGGTCTCCACGCTCGCGGCCAGTGCGTCGGCGGCCGGCGCCCGGGTGGCCAGGGCGGCCTGCAGGCGCTGCACGGTGGCGCGCAGGCGCTCGGTCTGCACAGGCTTGAGCACATAGTCCACCGCTGCCCGCTCGAAGGCCTGGACGGCGTATTGGTCGTAGGCCGTCACAAAGACGAACAGCGGCGGACTGCCGGCATCCAGCGGCCAGTCCTCGGTGATGGCGGCGGCCGCCTCCAGGCCCGTCATGCCCGGCATGCGGATGTCGAGCAGGCAGACCTGCGGGCGCTGCTGCAGCGCCATCTCGACGGCGGCCGCACCGTGCGGCGCGATACCGACCACGTCCAGCTCGGGCCAGAGCACGCCCAGTTCAGCGCGCAGGGCCTCGGCCAGCAGGGCCTCGTCTTCAGCAATCAGGGCGGTGATGGTCATGATGCAGGCAAGGTGATGGTGGCCGCCGTGCCGCCGGCGGGCAGGGATTGAAGCTCAAAACGCGCGGCGGCGCCGTAGCGGTGCAGCAGGCGCTCGCGCACCTGGGCCAGCCCAAAGCCCGTCCCCACGGCCTGGGGCGAGAAGGGGTCGGCGTCGGACTGCCCCGGGGCCGCAGGCCCCGACTGCCCCGTCATGCCGGCCAGGCCCGCGCCGTTGTCCTGCACCCGCAGCACAAGCTGATCGCCGTCCCGCTGTGCGCTCACGACCAGGCGGCCGCCTTCCACATGCGGCTCCAGGCCATGCTTGATGGCGTTCTCAACCAGGGGCTGCAGCAGCAGCGGCGGCACCTGCACCTCGGCCAGCTCGGCGGGCAGGTCCAGTTGCACCTGCAGGCGCGCACCCATGCGGCGCTGCATCAGGGCCAGGTAGTCGCCCAGGCGCGCAAATTCGTCGCGCAGCGCATGGCTGGTGCTGCGGCTGGCCTGCAGCGTGGCGCGCAGGTAGGCGATCAGCTCGTCCAGCATGGTCTGAGCATCGTCGGGCCGCAGCTTGATCAGCACCCGCAGATTGGCCAGGGTGTTGAACAGCATGTGCGGCTCCAACTGGCTTTGCAGCAGCGTGAGGCGGGCCTCGGCCGCCTGGCGCTGGGCATCGGCTTGCGCGAGCTGCAGTGCCTGCATCCGGAAGTAGGAATAGAACCCCACCGTGATGACCAGGGAGATGAAGGTCATCATGACCAGCGACAGCGCGGCTGCCCCCGGCGCCTGCTCCCAGATGTAGACCGAGCGGAAGCCGAAAACCTGGTCCGCCCCCCAGACGCCCACCACATAGCCAACCAGGGAGCCCAGCACGATGCAGGGCGACGCCCAGCCCCAGCCGACCCAGCCGTGCTGCAGGCGCACGTCGTCAGGCCGGCGCAGCAGCAGCCAGCGTGACAGCAGGTGCTGCAACCCGCGGATGCTGTAGGCACTGGGCAGGCCGATGAAGATCGAATAGACCGTCATGGGCAGCAGATCGCGCCCCCGGAACGCGAACATCACCAGGCTGACCACCAGGCAGATGGCCAGCGCGGTGAGGAAGTGGCGCCGCTCGCTCCAACGCAGGTTCTTCGGCAGCATCAACGGGTGCTCGGCCGCACAGTCGGCGTCGAAGACCTGGCGTGGCAATTGCGGTGTCATGTCAGCATCCTCGCGCCGCAGGTATCAAGCAGCCAGCCCGGCGCGATGAATGGGCGCGAGGCGGCGCGAGCCGCTGCAGGCACCCGTGAACTGCCCCGCCGGCAGACCACAACACGCACGGGCACTCAACGCCGCCGCCGGGTCGAACCACCACCGAGCAGGCTGCCCAGCACGCCCCGCACGATCTCGCGGCCCACGGCCGAGCCGATGGACCGCACGGCCGACTTGGCGGCTGCCTCGGCCAGGCCGGCGTTGTGGCCGCCACGCGGGCCGGTGCTGCCAAAGAGCACGTCCTTGAGGCCGTCCATCAGCCCGCCGCCGGACTCGGCCGGTGCAGGCGCGGCTGGCGCCGCCCCCCCACGCACCGGGCTAGCGGGCGTCGCCGACGGTGCACCGGCCGCCGCCGCTGGCTGGCCCATCAGCTTCTCGTAGGCCGACTCACGGTCCAGCGCCTTCTCGTACACGCCGGCCACCAGGGAGTTGGCGATCAAGGCTTGGCGCAGCGGCGGCGTGATGGGCCCGATCTGGCTGCCCGGCGGCAGGATGTAGAGCCGGTCGGTGACGCTGGGGCGGCCTTTTTCGTCCAGCAGGCTCACCAGGGCCTCGCCCACGGCCAGCTCGGTGATGGCGGCGGCAATGTCGAGGCCCGGCTTGGGGCGCATGGTCTCGGCCGCCGTCACCACCGCCTTCTGGTCACGCGGCGTGAAGGCCCGCAGCGCATGCTGCACCCGGTTGCCCAGCTGGCCCAGCACCGAGTCCGGCACATCGAGCGGGTTCTGCGTCACGAAGTAGACGCCCACGCCCTTGGAGCGCACCAGGCGCACCACCAGCTCGATGCGCTCGATCAGCGCCGCCGGTGCGTCCTTGAACAGCAGGTGCGCCTCGTCAAAAAAGAACACCAGCTTCGGCATCTCGACGTCGCCCACCTCGGGCAGGGTCTCGAACAGCTCGGACAGCATCCACAGCAGGAAGGTCGCGTAGAGCCGCGGCGCGGCCATCAGCTTCTCGGCAGCCAGGATGTTGATGACGCCCTGGCCAGCGTCGGTCTGCATGAAGTCGGCGATGTTGAGCATGGGCTCGCCGAAGAACTTGTCGCCCCCCTGGGCCTCGATCTGCAGCAGCCCGCGCTGGATGGCGCCCACGCTGGCGGCCGAGACATTGCCGTATTGGGTGGTGAACTCGCTGCCGTGCTCACCCACGTACTGCAGCATCGCGCGCAGGTCCTTCAGGTCCAGCACCAAGAGGCCGTTGTCGTCCGCGATCTTGAACACCATCTGCAGCACGCCGGCCTGGGTCTCGTTCAGCGCCAGCATGCGCGACAGCAGCAGCGGCCCCATGTCAGACACCGTCGCCCGCACTGGGTGGCCCTGCTCGCCAAACACGTCCCACAGCGTGGTCGGGCAGGCCACCGAAGCCGGCGCCTCCAGCCCCCGCTCCTTCAGGATGCCGAGCAGCTTCTCGCTCGGCTTGCCCGCCTGGCTGATGCCCGTAAGGTCCCCTTTCACGTCAGCCATGAAGACCGGCACCCCCATCTGACTGAAGCCTTCAGCCAGCTTTTGCAGCGTGATGGTCTTGCCCGTACCCGTGGCCCCGGTGATGAGGCCATGGCGGTTGGCCAGCGCAGGCAGCAGTTCAGCAACGGCGTCGCCGTGGCGGGCGAGGAGGATGGGGGTGGGCATGGTGGGCAGGTACTCCGACAAGACCGGGATCTTGAAAGTCTATCGGCCGCCGGCCCCTGCTCAGCACTATGCTGATCTGCCGAACCGATCTCGCGCATGGCACTCGACTTCCGCCCCCTCCTGCCCACCGACGCCGCAGCGTCGGCGGACCTGACACGCGCCGCCTTCCTGTGCCACATCGCACAGGACTGGCAGCCAGAGGCTCAAGAGCGCTTCCTGTCAGAGATGAGCACCGCCACCTTGCAGGCCGACATTGAAGGCGCCTGCTTCACGGCCGGTGCCTTTGAGGGCTTGCAGTTGATCGGTTTCATCCTGCTGCCTAGGCCGAACTTCGTGCGCTTGCTCTTTGTCGATTCAGACCACATGGGCCGTGGCCTGGGTCGTCAGCTCTGGGAAGCCGCCCGCACCCACCTCGAAGCTCACCACCCGACCACCGGCACCGTCGAGCTCAATGCCAGCCCGTTTGCCTTGGGTTTCTACCGCCGGCTGGGCTTTGCCCCGCTCTCCGCCGAATACACGCTCAAGGGCAGCCGGGTCACGCGCATGGCCTGCTGGCTGCCAGCACGGCTGCATGGCGCGGAGTTGTAAGCCCCCACCCGGCCCCGCCTCCTAAAATGCCGGGTTTCGCAAAACGACTCTGAGTCAAAGGGTTCCTTCATGGCAGGGCATTCCAAATGGGCCAACATCCAGCACCGCAAGGGGCGGCAGGATGAAAAGCGCGGCAAGGTCTGGACGCGGATCATTCGTGAAATCACCGTGGCGGCACGCCAGGGTGGCCCGGACATCAAGGACAACCCCCGCCTGCGGCTGGCCGTGGACAAGGCCAAGGCGGCCAACATGCCGGCCGACCGCATCAAGTACAACATCGACAAGGCCAGCGGCAACCTCGACGGTCTCTCTTACGAGGAAATCCGCTACGAGGGCTATGGCATCGCCGGCGCGGCCATCATCCTCGACACCATGACGGACAACCGCGTCCGCACCGTGGCCGAGGTGCGCCACGCCTTCAGCAAGTACGGCGGCAACCTGGGCACCGAAGGCTCGGTGGCCTTCCAGTTCAAGCACTGCGGGCAGTTCGTGTTTGCCCCCGGCACCTCGGAGGACAAGGTCATGGAAGTGGCCCTGGACGCCGGCGCTGAAGACGTGGTGACCGACGACGATGGCGCCATCGAGGTGCTGACGGCCCCAGGCGACTACGAGGCCGTCAAGGCCGCGCTGGAGGCTGCCGGCCTCAACCCCGATGTGGCCGAAGTGACGATGCGACCCGAAAACACCATCGACATCACCGGCGAAGACGCCGAGCGCATGCAAAAGCTGCTCGACGTGCTGGAAGACCTGGACGACGTGCAGGCCGTGTATCACAACGCCTCGCTCGGCTGAAAGCACCCATGAAAGTTCTCGTCCTCGGCAATGGTGGCCGTGAGCACGCGCTGGCCTGGAAGCTGGCCCAGTCCCCCAAGGTGAGCCAGGTCTATGTGGCGCCGGGCAATGGCGGCACCGCGCGTGACCCGCTGCTCAAAAACGTCCCGATCAGCGACGTGAAGGCCCTGGCCGACTTCGCCTTTGACCAAAAGATCGCCCTGACCGTGGTCGGCCCCGAGGCCTACCTGGCCGCCGGCGCCGTGGATGAATTCCGCGCCCGTGGCCTGCGCATCTTCGGCCCCACCAAGGCGGCCGCGCAGCTGGAATCGTCCAAGGCCTTCGCCAAGGCCTTCATGAAGCGCCATGGCATCCCCACGGCCGCCTATGAGACCTTCACGGACGCTGCCGCCGCCCACGCCTATGTGGACGCGCAAGGCGCGCCCATCGTCATCAAGGCCGATGGCCTGGCCGCCGGCAAGGGCGTGGTCGTGGCGATGACGCTGGCCGAAGCGCATGAGGCTATCGACTGGATCCTGGCGGACAACAAACTCGGCGTGGTCCACAACGAAGGTGGCGCGCGCGTCGTGATCGAGGAATTCCTGCAGGGCGAGGAAGCCAGCTTCATCGTCCTGTGTGACGGCAAGCACGTCGTGCCCCTGGCCACCAGCCAGGACCACAAGCGCCTGCTCGACGGCGACCAGGGCCCCAACACCGGCGGCATGGGCGCCTACTCGCCCGCCCCGGTGGTGACGCCCAATGTGCACGCCAAGGCCATGCACGAGATCGTGCTGCCCACCATCGCCGGCATGGCCAAGGACGGCCACCCCTTCACCGGCTTCCTCTACGCCGGGCTGATGATCGACGAGCACGGCCAGCCGCGCACCGTCGAGTTCAACACCCGCATGGGCGACCCCGAGACCCAGCCCATCATGATGCGGCTCAAGAGCGACCTGGTGGATGTGCTGCTGCACGCCACCGATGGCACGCTCGACCAGGTCGACCTGCAATGGGACCGCCGCGCCGCGCTGGGCGTGGTGCTGGCCGCCCACGGCTACCCGCTCTCGCCCCGCAAGGGCGACGCCATCACCGGCCTGCCCAAGGATGCCGAAGACGGCATGGTCTTCCACGCCGGTACGGTGCTGGACGGCGAGGTGCTGCGCACCAGCGGCGGCCGGGTGCTCTGCGCCACGGCGCTGGGCGAGTCGGTCAAGCAGGCCGCGCAGGCCGCCTACGAGTTGGCCGCCAGCATCGAGTTCGACGGCCGCCAGCTCCGCACCGACATCGGCCACCGAGCGATCAAACGTTGACCCAACCCGAGACGCTCACCCACCTGCCCTGCCCGTTCGGCCGCCCGAGCCGGCTCGCACGCGGGATCCTGAGCGTCTTTGGCTGGCGGCTCGACACCACGGGCCTGCCGGCCCAGCAGGGCGTGATCCTGGTCTACCCGCACACCTCGAACTGGGATTTCCCGGTCGGGGTGCTGGCCAAATGGGCGCTGGGCTTCCAGGCCCGCTTCTGGGCCAAGGACAGCCTCTTCAAGCTGCCCGTCGTAGGCGGGTGGATGCGCTACATCGGCGGCATTGCGGTCGAGCGCAGCAGCTCGCATGGCTTGGTGGGCGACACGGTGCGCCAGATGCAGGCGGCGCGTGACCGGGGCGAGAGCTTCTGGCTGGTGGCCGCCCCTGAAGGCACCCGCTCGCTGCGCCCCGGCTGGCGCACCGGCGCCTACCAGGTGGCGGTGCAGGCCGGCGTGCCGCTCGGGCTGGCCTACTTCGACTTCAAGACCCGCGTCATCGGGGTCAACCACTTTCTGCGCCTGACGGGCAATATCGAGGCCGACTTCGCCGCCTTCCGCGCCTACCTGCAAGGCCGCCAGGGCTGCCGCCCCGAGCTGGCCTCGCCCATCCAACCGCTGCCCCCGCGCCCATGAACAGCACCGCCGTCCGAGACTATTTGCTGGACCTGCAGCACCGCATCGTCAGCAGCCTGGAGCAGGTGGACGGCAATGCCTTCCTGTCCGATGGCTGGACGCGCGAGCCCGGCGGGCGGCTGGAGGGCGATGGCCTGTCGCGCCTGATCGAGGGCGGTTCGGTGTTCGAGCGCGGCGGCGTCAACTTCTCGCACGTCAAAGGCCGCGTGCTGCCGCCTTCGGCCACCCAGCACCGCCCCGAGCTGGCCGGTGCGCCTTTCGAGGCCATGGGCGTGTCCCTGGTCCTGCACCCGCACAACCCCTTCGTGCCCACGGTGCACATGAATGTGCGCATGTTTGCTGCCCTGCCAGCAGACCGCGAGGCCGTGGTCTGGTTTGGCGGCGGCATGGACCTCACGCCCTATTACGGCTACGAGCGCGACGCCCAGCACTTCCACCGCGTCTGCCGCGACGCCGTCGGCCCCGAGCGCTATGCCAAGTTCAAGCCCTGGTGCGATGAGTACTTCTTCCTCAAGCACCGCAACGAGCCGCGCGGCATCGGCGGCATCTTCTTTGACGACATCAGCGAGCCCGGTTTCGACGCGGGCTTCGCGCTGATCCAATCTGTGGGCGACGCCTTCACCGCCGCCTACCTGCCCATCGTGGAGCGCCGCCAGGGCTATGCCTATGGCGAGCGCGAGCGCGACTTCCAGGCCTACCGGCGCGGCCGCTACGTCGAGTTCAACCTGGTGTTCGACCGCGGCACGCTCTTTGGCCTGCAGTCGGGTGGGCGCACCGAGTCCATCCTCATGTCCATGCCCCCGGTGGTGAACTGGCGCTACAGCTGGGCCCCCGAGGCCGGCACGCCCGAGGCCAAGCTCTACAGCGACTTCCTGCGCCCCCGCGACTGGGCCGACGAGACGCCGACGGCGTTGTGGCTGTGAACGCCCAGTGAAACTCGCTCTCTTCGGCGGCAGCTTCGACCCGCCGCATCTTGGTCACCTCGCCTTTGCGCGCCTCGCCCTGCAGCAGCTGCAGCCCGACCGCCTGCTGTGGCTGCCCGCCGGCCGCCCCTGGCAGAAGGCCGACCGCCAGATGGCTGAGCCCGAGCACCGTGTCGCCATGATCAAGCTGCTGACCGCCGCCGAGCCGCGTTTTGCCGTGGATGAGCGCGAGCTGCACCGCGTGGGCCCCAGCTTCACGGTCGACACGCTGCGCGAGTTCCACCGCGAGCAGCCCGGCGCCGAGATCGACTTCCTCATCGGTCAGGACCAGTACCTGAACCTGCACACCTGGTACCAGGCCGAAGAGGTCCTGCGCCTGGCGCGGCTCGTCGTCGTGCCGCGTGCCGGGCAGGCCGTGCGGGGGTCGGTGGCCCTGCCGCCGCATGAGGTCCAGGTGCTGAACCTGGCCGATCACCCTGTCTCATCCACCGCCGTTCGTCACGCTTTGGCGCGAGGCGACGACATTTCGCCCCTGGTGGGCCTTGAAGTGGCGGGCTATATTGCCCAGCACCATTTGTACGCACCCCTCTGAATGGACATTCGCAAACTGCAACGCGCCATCGTCGATGGCCTCGAAGACGTCAAGGCTCAACAGATCGTCGTGTTCAACACCGAGCATCTGTCACCGCTCTTTGAGCGCGTGATCATTGCCTCGGGCACCAGCAACCGGCAGACCAAAGCCCTGGCCTCCAGCGTGCGCGAGACCGTCAAGGGTCGCGGCATGAGCGTCATGCGCACCGAGGGCGAGGACAACGGCGAATGGATCATCGTGGACTGCGGCGCTGCCGTCGTGCACGTGATGCAACCCGCCATCCGCCAGTACTACAACCTGGAAGAGATCTGGGGCGGCAAGCCCGTGAAGCTCAAGGCCCCGGGCGAGACCAAGCTGCCCAAGGCGTCGGAGGAAATGCCGACCAAGGCGGCCAAGCCCGCTGCAAAGGCCGCTGCCAAACCGGCTGCCAAACCGGCGGCAAAGAAGGCCGCACCTGCAGCCAAGAAGGCCGCAGCCAAGACCTCGGGCGGCAAGGCACCGGCCACCAAGACGGCGCCCGCCAAGAAGGCGCCGGCCAAGAAGACCGCCAAGGGCGTGAGCCGCGTCGTTGGTACCCGGGCGCCGGTGAACCAGACGGTCAAGGTCGGAGCGGCCAAGCCTACGGCCAAGCCCGCAGCCAAGAAGGCGGCCGCCAAGTCAGCCCCCGCCAAGAAGGCCCCGGCCAAGACAGCGGCAAAGAAGACCTCCGCCAAGCGCTGATCCGCCCATGCGCCTGCTGCTAGTGGCCGTGGGCCAGCGCATGCCGGCCTGGGCCGAGGACGCTTACCAGGACTTCGCCAAGCGCTTCCCGCCCGAGCTGCGCTTGGAGCTCAAGGCCGTCAAGGCCGAGACACGCGGCAGCAAGACGGCCGAGCAATTGATGGCGGCCGAGGGCGCGCGCATCGAGGCGGCGCTGCAGTCTTTCGCAAAATCGGGCGTGCGCCGCATCGTGCTCGACGAGCGCGGCACGCGCCGCACGACCGTCGAGTTGGCCGAGCGCCTCAAGCTCTGGATGGGCGAAGGCCGCGATGCCGCGCTCATCATCGGCGGGCCGGACGGCCTGCACCCCGACCTCAAGGCCACGGCCGACGAGACCCTGCGCCTGTCCGACCTCACCCTGCCCCACGCCTTTGCGCGCGTGCTGCTGGCCGAGGGGCTGTACCGCGCCTGGACGGTGACCACCGGCCACCCTTACCACCGCGAGTAGCCACCGCGAATAACTACTGCCGCAGCCAGTGCGTCGGCGCCAGGTTGGCGGCCAGCGCTGTGTCGGCCTCCTGGCGCGTGGTGGCTGCAGCGGCGTCCTGCTGCGCGGCCAGCACGCGGGCCAGCGCATCCAGCGCCAGCGCGGTGCGGAAGGAGTTGGGCTGCGCGCCCTGCAACTGGCGCGCGATCTTGAGTGCTGCCTCGGCATCCTGGCGTGCCGCAGCGGCATCGCCCGCCGCCAGATGCGCGCGGGCCCGCCACTGCAGATAGTGCGAGCGTGTGGCGTCGCGCAGCTTCGGGGTTGAGAGCAGGTCAGTGAACAGCGCCAGGCCTTCGGCCGCGTCACCGCGCGCCAGCGCGAACTGGGCCCGTGCGCTCTTGCAGTTACCGGCGGCAATGCGGTCGCTGGGGCTGTCGGTCAGCGGCTCGGCCAGGCCCTTGGCGAGCAGCGCTTGCGCCTCCTTCAAGCGGCCCTCACGCAGCAAGGCCACGCCGCCCAGGCACTGCGCACTGGCCGCAAAGCCCACGGCGCGCCAGGCCCTGGCGGCCTGCAGGGTCTTGCCGTAGTACTCGGCTGCGGCTGGGTAGAGGCCGGCCTCGAGCCGGTCGGTCGAGGCATTCAGGTAGTTGATCGGGGCCACGCCCTGGGCACCGGCATTGCGCTGCGCGGCGGCCAGCATCTCGTCATGGCGGGCTTGCGCGGTTTGCAGCTGCCCAGCCAGGAAGTTGGCCAACGCCCAGTTGTTGAGCGTGGCCACGTAGGACATGCCTTGGTCGCGGCTTTGCTCTCGCATCAGCTCAGCGGCGCGGGCGAACAGCGCATCAGCCTCGGCCACGCGCGGCGTGTACATCAGGATGCTGGCCTTGAGCACCAGCAGCTGGCCCTCGAACTGCTGCAGCGGGTGGGGCATGGCCTGCCAGTAGGCCCAGGATTCATCAGCTGCCTGCAAGGCGCCGTCGATGTCGCCGAGGTTGAGGCGGATGGTGGCGATGTAGGACGCGCAGTTCGAGCGCGACACGGCCTCGGCGACGGGGTCGGCCACCACGGGCTCCATCAAGGCGATGGCCTCCTTGGGCTTGCCCATGCGCTGCAACATCATGCCCAGGCCGCAGGCGATGGCCTGTTGCTGCGCCCGGTCCTGGGTCAGCGTGCGCGCCTCTTCGTAGAGCTTGGCGGCCTGAGCAGATTCCCCGATGCCGCCGTGGTGCTGGGCCACAGCTTGCAGCACGCGCGACAGGGTCTCTGGGTTGCGCGCGAACTCGTTGCGCGCCATGCGCTCGGCGCGGCTGACGATGGTGGCGGGCGGCTCGTTGCTGCCAGCGGCCAGGGCGTCGCCCAGCAGGTCGCCCAGGAAGAAGGCGAAGTGCTCGGTAGTGCTGAGCGAGGCCTCGGCCTTGGCGCGCTGGGCTTGGGCCTCACGCGCCTGCCAGACGGCGGCCGTCGTCACCCCGACCAGGCTGCACACGGCCAGGGTGCTGAGCCCCACGCTGAGCCGGTGGCGGCGCGTGAACTTCCAGGCGCGTTGCCAGCGGCTGGTCTGGGCGGCCTGAACCGGGTGGCCGCTCAGCAGACGGTCAAGGTCGGCGGCCAGGGCCTCGGCGCTGGCGTAGCGCTTGGCGGGGTCGAGCTGCAAGGCCTTGTCGAGCACGGCGCCCAGGTCACCGCGCAACTGGCGGACGAGAGCCCGGCGCGTGTCGCTGCGCAGCGAGGCGTCGGCATCGGTCACGGCATCGGCCGCGCGGATCAGGTCGCCCTCGGCGATGGCGTTTTCCAGCTGCGCCGAGGTGCCGAGGCGCGTGGCATAGGGCCGGTGCCCGGTGACCAGCTCGTAGAGCACGACGCCGAGCGCATAGAGGTCGGCAGCGGTGGTCAGCGGCTCGCCGCGCACCTGCTCGGGTGAGGCGTAGGCGGTGGTCATCACGCGGCCGGCGGCGCGCGTCAGCTCGGTGGCATCGGCGGGCTGGGTGCCGTCTTCCAACAGCTTGGCGATGCCGAAGTCCAGCAGCTTCACCTCGCCCTGCGGCGTGACCAGCATGTGGGCGGGCTTGAGGTCGCGGTGCAGCACCAGGCGGGCGTGGGCGTAGGCCACGGCCTCGACCACTTGCTGGAAAAGCTTGAGCCGCTCGGTGAGCCCGAGCTGGCGGCTGTCGCACCAAGTGTTCAGCGGTTCGCCCTGCACCAGCTCCATGGCCAGCCAGGGCGTGCCGTCGGGCGCGAGGCCGGCGGCGTAAAGGGGCGCGATGTGCGGGTGGGAGAGCCGGGCCAGGATCTCGCGCTCACGCGCAAAGCGGGCAGCCAGTTGGGAGCCATCGCGGTGAATCAGCGGCAGCTTGAGGGCCACCTCGCGCGCCGGCAGCGCATCGACCCGGCTGGCGCGCCAGACCGTGGCCTGCCCGCCGGTGCCCAGGCGCTCGTGCAGCAGCCAGGGCCCGACGCGCGCACCGGCCACGATGCCGCGCAGCTCGTCAAAAGCATCGGCCGACGCGCTGAGGCTCGGCCCCTGCTCCAGCCAGTCGTCAGGCTGGCGCTCGTCGTGGGCTGCAAGCATCTGGCGCAGCCAGGGCATCAGCTGGGCGGCCTCCACGGAGCGCAGCTGCACCTGGGCCAGCCAGGCCTCGCGCTCAGCCAGTGGCAGCTCGCTGCCTTCGTCGAACCAGGCGGAGATTTGCGCCCATTGCTCTGGGCTGAGCGCAGCAGCGCCTTGGGAAGGGTCGGTGGGAGGCAGGGGTTCAGACATCAGCAGCCTTCACGCATTGCAGGCTTGAAAGCGGACATCGGCCCGCTCAGGTGCGGAGCAAGGTGCGCAGGAAGGCGCGCGCCTTGTCCCAGTCGCGGCGCACCGTGCGCTCGCTGACGCCCAGGGTCTCGGCAATGTCGGCCTCACTCACACCACCAAACCAGCGCATCTCGACCACGCGCGCCAGGCGCGGGTCCAGGCGCGCCAGTTCGTCGAGCGCGGCGCTGACCTCGATCACATCGGGCTCGGGGCCCGGCGCCGCCACGGCGTCGGACACCAGGGTGTCGAGGGTGACGAAGGCCTGGTCACCGCCACGCCGCTGGGCCTGGCTGCGCCGCGCGATGTCCACGATCACCGAACGCATCACCTGGGCCGCATGGGCCAGGAAGTGGCCCCGGTCCTCAAAGTTGAGCCGGCCCGACTGGCGCAGCCGCATCCAGCTCTCGTGCACCAGGGCGCCGGTGTCGGCCAGGGTCACCCGCTCGCCCCGGCGCAGGCGCGAGCGCGCCATCATGGCCAGCTCTTCATAGAGCGCCTCGAAGACGCGGTCCAGCGCCCCGGCATCGCCGCCACGGGCTTGGTCCAGCAGGACGGTCAGGTCGCTCATGGCGCGCAGGGTACCCGCGCCGCCCGGCCGCCGAGATCCCCCCGGTTCACGGGGGAGTCATGTCCGGCATGTCCGGTTGGTGGCCGGGCCTGCGTGATCCAAGACAGGAGCGCCGCGCCAGGCGCCCACCACCCGCCACCACGGAGAACCCACCATGCTCGCCCGACTGCTTCGCCGCCTTGCCCTCGCGCTGACGCTCGCCACCACCGCCCAGGTGGCCTCGGCGCAGTACACCTACAGCTTCTCAGCCCAGCCCGAGGGCTGGCAGCCCATCAGCTTCTCGTTCACCGTCCCCAACCTGCTGCAGGCGGGCGACGCGTTCAGCTTCACACCTTTCACCATCAGCGACGGGCTGAACAGCTGGGTGATCGACCACGGCACCAGCACCACGCTCGCCTCTCAGGGGCGCTGTTTCCTGTTTGCGTCGTCGGGCATCGATTTGCCGAACGGCGCCGACGTGCAATGCGGCCTCGGCAGTCCAGACGGCGGCGCGAACTTCTGGTTCTTTGACGGCCAGACAGCACTGCCGACGTCGCCCGGCGTGGTCAGTGGCCTCTACGTCGTGCCCTTTGCAGGCGGCTCGCCGGTATCTGGCAACGCCGATTTCAACGGTCAGCTGAGCATCAGCGCCGTGCCCGAGATGTCAGGCGGCTGGCTGCTGCTGGCCGGCCTGGGCCTGGTCGCCCTGCGCCGCCGCCCGGCCTGAATCCCGCCCCCCGCAACCCAACCGAGCCGCATCGCCATGTCAACGTCACCCTGCACCACGCCAGTCGCCAGGCCCAGCCTCGCCGCCGCCGCTCCCAGCACCCTCGGCCATCTGCGCCGATTGAGCGCCACCCTGGCCCTCGCGCTCGGCACCCTGGGTGCGCAGGCCGCACAGAGCTGGGACTTCAGCAGCACCTTCACCGACTTCCGCACCTGGACCCTGCTGGGCAATGCCACGGCCAGCTATGACGTGCCGGGCAATGGCTTCAAGTACAGCGAGCTGATGCTGACCCAGCACCATGTGGGTGGCCAGGTCGGTGCCGGCTTTGCGCCCGCCCCGCTGGCGCTGGACTTCAACCAGGACTTCGATTTCCATTTCACCTTCTTCATCCCGGCCGGCGAGGTGGTGCGGGGTGACGGCTTCACCTTCACGCTGACCGACACGCCGCTGCTGGGCAGCGCGGGCTCGGGCCTCGGCTATGACGGCACCAGCTCGGCCAGCGTGGCCTTTGCGGTGGACACCTTCCACTTCAACGGCGAGCCCGTCTCGCCCAGCCTGCAGGTGCTGGCGGGCGGCTCGGTCACACCGCTGGCGGCCACCGAAACCGGCCTGGGCGACAGCATCCGCGTCATCAACTACCAATGGTGGGGCGCGGTGCACTACACCGCCTCGGGCCTGGGCGACTCGGCCGGCACCTTCACCGGCACGATCGAGAACCTCGACTACGGCAGCTTCAGTGTCTCGTCAGGGGTGGACTTTGCGGCGCTGGGCCTGGCCGGCCAGCCGGTCTATGTGGGCTTCACCGGGGCCAATGGCCTGGCCGACGACGGACACTTCATCACCTCGGCCGTGCCGGTGCCTGAGCCGCAGCCGGCCCTGCTGCTGCTGGCCGGGCTTGGCGCCGTGGGCTGGCGCCTGCGCCGCCGCCAGCAGAACTGACGCCGGCATTGACGCCAAGTAGGCATCGCGCGGCAGGCCACAATGCCCCGCGATGCCAGCGTCCCCTGCCCCCCGTTTCATCTATCTCGCCTCCCAAAGCCCACGCCGCCGTCAGCTGCTCGAGCAGATCGGCGTGGCCCACGAGCTGCTCCTGCCCGGCGCGGAGGAAGACGCCGAGAGCCTGGAGGCCGAACGAGCCGGTGAGGCCCCGGCTGCCTACTGCGCCCGCGTCACCGCCGCCAAGCTGGATGCCGCCGTCCAGCGCCTGGCAGCCCGCGGCCTGCCGCCCGCGCCCATCCTCTGCGCCGACACCACCGTCGCCCTGGGCGACCAGATCCTGGGCAAGCCGCAGGACGGGACGGACGCCGCGCGCATCCTCGGCCTGCTCTCGGGCCAGCAGCACGAGGTCATCACCTCGGTCGCCGTTGCCGACGGCGGCCAGCGCCGCGCCCGCCAGTCGGTCTCCACCGTTCAATTCGCGCCGCTGAGCCCGACCCAGATCGAGCGCTATGTGGCCAGCGGCGAGCCCTTTGGCAAGGCCGGGGCCTATGCCATCCAGAGCCAGGCAGCCGCCTGGATCGTGCACATTGCCGGCAGCTACAGCGGCATCATGGGGTTGCCCCTCTACGAAACGGCCACCTTGCTCCAAGAATCGGGCTTCGAACTCTGACGCCTGCAGCCCTGCGCGGCTGCAAGCGTCAGCATTCAAGGATTCGAGCGATGGAAGACATCCTCATCAACTGGTCTCCGCAGGAGACCCGTGTGGCCGTGGTCGAAAACGGCGCCGTGCAGGAGCTGCACATCGAGCGCGCACTGGAGCGCGGCTTGGTCGGCAACGTCTACCTGGGGCGCGTGGTGCGGGTGCTGCCGGGCATGCAGTCGGCCTTCATCGACATTGGCCTGGAGCGCGCGGCCTTCCTGCACGTGGCCGACCTGCAGGCCGCCCAGGCTGGAGGCAATGGCCGGCACAACCACAACGCCGACACGCCCACCCCCATCGAGCGCCTGGTCTTCGAGGGCCAGCCGCTGCTGGTCCAGGTCATCAAGGACCCCATCGGCACCAAGGGCGCACGCCTGTCCAGCCAGATCAGCATTGCCGGGCGCATGCTGGTGCACCTGCCGCAGGACGAGCACATCGGCATCAGCCAGAAGATCGGCTCGCCCGAGACGCGCGAGCTGCTGCGCACGCGCATGCAGGCCCTGGTCGGCACGACCGAGCAAGGCGGTGGCGGCGGCTTCATCCTGCGCACCAATGCTGAGGAGGCCACCGATGAGGACCTGGCTGGCGACATCGCCTACCTGCGCACGACCTGGCAGCAGATCCGCGACAAGGCGCGCAGCGCCGCGCCGCCCAGCCTGCTGCACCAGGACCTGAGCCTGGTCGAACGCGTGCTGCGCGACCTGACCACCGAGCGCACCAATGCCATCCGCATCGACTCGGCGCTGCAGTACCAGGTGCTGCGCCAGTTCGCAGACACCTTCATGCCCAAGGTGAGCAGCAAGCTGGAGCACTACCGGGGCGAGCGGCCGATCTTCGACCTGTGCAACATCGACACCGAGATCGCCCGCGCGCTGGCGCGCAAGTACGAGCTCAAGTCCGGCGGCTCCCTGGTGTTTGACCAGACCGAGGCGATGACGACCATCGACGTCAACACCGGCGGCTTCGTCGGTGCTCGCAACTTTGACGACACCATCTTCAAGACCAACCTCGAAGCAGCCGGCAGCATTGCCCGCCAGCTGCGCCTGCGCAACCTGGGCGGCATCGTCATCGTGGACTTCATCGACATGGTGCGCGAGGACCACAAGGCCGCCGTGCTGGCCGAGTTCAAGAAGCAGCTGGCGCGCGACCGCACCAAGGTCACCGTGGGCGGCTTCACCCAGCTCGGCCTCGTGGAGATGACGCGCAAGCGCACGCGCGAGTCGCTGTCGCGCATGCTCTGCGAGCCCTGCCCCACCTGCGAGGGCCGCGGCCAGGTCAAGACCGCACGCACCGTCTGCTACGACATCCTGCGCGAGATCCTGCGCGAGGCGCGGCAGTTCTCGCCGCGCGAGTTCCGCATCGTCGCGGCCGCCAATGTCGTCGAGATGCTGCTTGACGAAGAGAGCGCCCACCTGGCCGGCCTGTCCGACTTCATCGGCAAGCCCATCTCGCTGACCGCCGAGCCCACCAACCAGACCGAGCACTACGACATCGTGCTGCTGTGATCGCGGCACGATGCGCAGTGCGGCGGCTGGCGACGCTGCTCAGCCGGCGGCAACCACCTTGAACGCGTGCGCCCAGTCGTTGCGCAGGAAGCCGGGCAGGCACCAGAGCTGGCACAGCGGTTCGGTCACGCGCGCGCCTTCGATGAGGCCACAGTCATAGGGCTCCCAGCCAAAGTCCCGGATCAGGGCAGCAACGTCCTGCTTGGCAGTCTCGTCATTGCCGGCGATGAACATCGAGCCCGCCCCACCGGCCAAGGCCGGCCGGAAGTACAGGGCCGCGCCCACCGTGTTGAAGGCCTTCACCACCCGGAGCGCCGGAAACGCCCGCTGGAGGCGCTCGCCCAGCGAGTCGTTCGGCCCCGTGAAGAAGCGCAGCACGCCGTGCTCGGGAGGCGCGTCCTCGATCGGGTTGGTGGCATCCACCACCACCTTGCCCGCCAAGGCCCCGGCCACCGGGGCCAGCGTGGCCTCGGCCGCGACGCCCTTCACGGCGAGGAAGACGATGGCCCCGAAGGCCGCCGCCTGGGCGTAGTCGCCCGTCATCACACCCGTTTCAGCGCTGAAGGCCTGGAGCTTCGCCGCAGCGGCCTGGGCGTCCCGCCCAGCCACCATCACCGGGTGCCCCAGGGCCCGCAGCCCGCGCGCCAAAGACTCGGCCACGCTGCCGGTGCCAAGAATGCCGATAGGGGAGCGTGTTGTCGTGTTCATGGTCTGCCTTTCAAAGATCGAGGATTTCGACGGGCTGAATTCTTGGCCCGCCATCGTCTCTCTGGAACTCACAACAATGATTCGCACTGTCATGCATTGATTGACAATCAGGCATGGTGGAACAAGACCTTCGCGCCCTCTGGGTGCTCTCGCGCGTTGCAGCGCTGGGCAGCTTCGCGGCGGCAGCGCGCGAGCTGCAACTGACACGGGCGGCGGTGAGCCGCCTGATCGGGCAAACCGAGAAACGCCTCGGCGTCAGGCTTGCCGAGCGCAGCACCCGGCAGGTCCTGCTCACCGAGCGCGCGCTGGAGCTGGTGCAGGCGGTGGGCCCCGCCCTGGAGACTGTGGGCGCCGCCCTGCAGTCCCTGGGCGAGGCCGACACGGGGCTGCGCGGCCCGATCCGGCTCACCTGCAGCCACACCCTGGGCCAGCACCTGTTGATGCCCGATCTGGCGGCGTTCGCCCAGGCTCATCCTGCGGTGAAGCTGGAGCTGGTTTGGTCGGACCGCATTGAAGACCTCATCGGCCAACGCATCGACATCGCCGTCCGGCTGGGCGATCTGCCCGACAGCAATCTGGTGGCACGGAGCGTCGGCCGCATCCGCCTGGCCCTGGTCGCGGCGCCAGGCCTGCTGCGCCAGCACAAGCGTCCGCGGCGGCCCACAGATCTCGCTGCCTGGCCGTGCATCGCCCAGCGCCCACCCGGGATGAGCCAGGTGCGCTCCTGGCGCTTCCGGACGCCGGAGGGGCCCGAGCATCTGCAGCTCTCGCAGCCCGTGGCCGAAGTGAACTCGCTCGAAGCCGCCCATGCCCTGTGCCTGGCGGGCCTGGGGCTGGCCGTGCTGCCGGCCTATCTGGTGGTGGACGACCTGGCCACGGGCCACCTGACCACCGTGCTGCCGGACCAGCTGGATGCCGGCCCACCGGTACACGTCTGCACCACGAGGCGCAACCTGCTGCCGCAGCGGGTCCAGGCCTTGCTCGGCATCATGCAAACGGGGCTGAGCCAACGCCTGCGGGCGTGAACAACTTGGCGCGCACGCCCGCAGCTTACATCCCCAGGGTCACTTGAAACCTTGCGTCCGCCAGCGGGCAGGCCTCTACTGCTCACCGCAGCTGCAATCTCGGAGGCTTCATGCAGTTCTTGACGCGCGCCCGCATCGGCACCCAGCTCTACATGGGCTTTGGCATTGGCATTCTGATCACTTGCTTCATCGGCGCGCTGGGCCTGTTCCAGATGCGTCAGATCAACGCCAACGTCGTGCAGTTTGCCGACAACTGGATGCCCAGCGTGAAGGCACTCTCGGTGCTCGAGTCCACGGCCAACACGGAGCGCCGCCGCGTGCTGATCCACGTGCTGGAGCCCGACCTGGCTGACAAAAAGCGCCTGCAGATGGAGCATGACGACCTGGTCAAGCAGAAGCTGGAGCCGGCGCTCAAGGCCTATCTGGACCTGGTCAGCTCGCCTGAAGAGCAAAAGCTGGCAGATGAGATGCAGAAGGAGCTGCGCAATGTGCTGCGCACGCACGACCGCTTGCTGGAGCTCTCGAACCAGGGCGACAAGGGCCTGGACCAAGCCCGGGATCTGGCCAGCGACAGCAGCAGCAAGGCCTTCACCGAGTTCATCGCCACGCTCGACCGCTGCGTGGCCATCAATGTGGAAGGCGCCAACGCCGAACGCACATCTGCACAAAAGGTCTATTCAACGGCCGTCAGCAGCACGGCCATCCTGCTCCTGGTGGCCATCGGCTTTGGCGCGGCCATGGCGCTGGCCATCACCCGCCGCATCACCAGCCGGCTGCATTCGGCCGTCGAGGTCGCCAAGACCGTCTCGGCGGGTGACCTCTCAAGCAGCATCGAGACCGAAGGCCGCGACGAGGTGGCCGACCTGCTGCGCGCCCTGGGCGAGATGAATGACAACCTGTCCCAGATCGTCAGCACCGTGCGCAACAGCAGCGACTCGATTGCCACGGGCTCGCAGCAAGTGGCCACCGGCAATGCCGACCTGAGCCAACGCACCGAGGAGCAAGCCAGCGCGCTGCAGCAAACTGCGGCGACCATGGACGAACTCGGCACCACGGTGCGCCAGAACTCCGACAGCGCCCGCACCGCCAATGACCTGGCGCAGAACGCCTCCGACATCGCCGCACGCGGCGGCAATGTGGTCAGCCAGGTGGTGGACACCATGCGCGGCATCGACCAGGCCAGCAAGAAGATCGCCGACATCATTGGCGTGATCGACGGCATCGCCTTCCAGACCAATATCCTGGCGCTCAATGCGGCGGTCGAGGCGGCCCGTGCTGGCGAGCAAGGCCGCGGCTTTGCCGTGGTGGCGGGAGAAGTGCGCGTGCTGGCCCAGCGCTCGGCCGAGGCTGCCAAGGAGATCAAGAGCCTCATCAACAACAGCGTGGAGCGCGTGGCCGCTGGCAGCGCGCTGGCCGACCAGGCCGGTGCCACCATGAACGAGATCGTCGACAGCATCGCCCGCGTCACCCAGATCATGGGCGAGATCGCGTCCTCCAGCGCCGAGCAAAGCAGCGGCGTGACGCAGGTGGGCGAGGCCATCACCCAGATGGACAAGGTCACCCAGCAGAACGCCGCCCTGGTCGAAGAAAGCGCGGCGGCCGCCGAGAGCCTCAAGCAGCAGGCCGAGACCATGGTGAACGCCGTCGCCGTCTTCCGCCTGCGGCAGCGCTGAAGCCCGCGTGCGACGGGGTGCGACCGGGGCGTGACCTCCGGGTGACGCCTTGCCCTGGGGCAGAATCGCCGCCGGATTCCCCCAGGACGAGAGACATGATCCAACGTCGACACAGTTTGGCCGCCCTGGCTGGCCTGGCGATGCCCAGCTGGGCCCAGATGCGGGTGGAGATTGCCGGCGTCGGCAGCACGCGCTTCCCCGTCACGGTGGCCGAGTTCCGCGACGAGGCCAAGTCCCCGCAGCCCATTGCCGCCATCATCCGCGCCGACCTGGAGCGCAGCGGCCTGTTTCGCAGCATCGACGCGCCGGCCGGCTTCCCGCTCGCTGAGACCAGCACGCCCACCTGGGCCGACTGGCGCGGCCGCGGCGCCGATGCCCTGGTGGGCGGCTCCATCACCCGCCTGGCCGATGGCCGCTTCGACGTGCGCTACAAGCTCTGGGACACGGTCAACCGCTCCGAGCTGATTGGTGAGTCCCACGCCGTGGTCGCCGACGACCTGCGCCTGGCCGCGCACCGGATCGCCGATTCCATCTTCCAGAAGATCACCGGCGAGCGCGGCGTCTTTGCGACCCGCATGGCCTATGTAACCAAGCTGGGCTCGCGCTACCAGCTCGTCATTGCGGATGCCGACGGCGAGAGCGCCCGTGTCGCGCTGACGAGCCCCGAGTCGATCATCTCGCCCGCCTGGGCGCCCAATGGCCGCGAGCTGGCCTACGCCAGCTTCGAGAGCGGCAAGGCCACCGTGCGCGTGCAGGACATCCAGACCGGCCAACGCCGCCTGCTGGCCGACTTCAAGGGCACCAACAGCGCGCCGTCCTGGTCGCCCGACGGCCAGCAGCTGGCACTCAGCCTCTCGCGCGAGGGCGGCACCCAGCTGTTCCTGATCAACCGTGACGGCAGCGGCCTGCGCCGCCTCACCCAAACCAGCTCCATCGACACCGAGGCGGTGTTCACCCCTGACGGTCGGCAGATCTACTTCGTCAGCGATCGGGGCGGCGGCCCGCAGGTCTACCGCATGCCGTCTGGCGGCGGCAGCGCCGAGCGCGTGACCTTCACGGGCAACTACAACATCAGCCCGGCCATCAGCCCCGATGGCCGCACCATGGCCTACATCACCCGTCAGAGCGGCGCCTTCCGCTTGAGCGTGATGGACCTCGCTACCGGACAGGCCCAGCAGATCAGCGAAAGCAGCGACGACGAAAGCCCGAGCTTCGCCCCCAATGGCCGCTTGATCGCCTATGCCACCCGCGCCGGCGGCAAGGAAGTGCTGATGACCACCACCCTCGATGGCAAGAACAAGGTGCCGCTGCTGGTCACCGTCAGTCAGGTGCGCGAGCCGGCCTGGGGGCCCTTCGGTCGTTGAGGTTCGGCTGCTGAAGCGCACCACTTCGTGGCAAGTGACACCCGACTTACCTTCCTTTGCACGCAGTCAGTGCGGCTTTGCCGGCGCATGTTGGACAATCCCTCGCCCGCACAATTTGCGTGCCCCAATTTCTGACCACGTTCTCCCTGGAGATGCCTCGCATGAAACTCGCCCGCTTCGCCCTGTCCTTCGTCGCTGCTGCCGCCTTGGTCGGCTGCGGCTCGACCGTGAAGCTCGAAGACCCCGCACCGGTGGTCAAGGCTGACCAAACGCCCGCCCCGGTTCAGCCCAAGGTCGAACCCAAGCCCGCTGAGTCCGCCGTCAAGCAAGTGGACCTGAGCGCCGAGCTGCTGGCTTCGGTCGCCAACTCCCGCGTCATCTACTTCGACTTCGACAGCGACGCCGTCAAGCCCGAGTACCAGGACACCGTCGCCAAGCACGCCAACCGCCTGACCAAGGACAAGAAGGTCAACCTGCTGCTCGAAGGCCACACCGACGAGCGCGGCGGCCGCGAATACAACCTGGCCCTGGGCCAGCGCCGTGCCGAGTCGGTGGCCAAGTCCCTGACCCTGCTGGGCGCCTCGGGCGGCCAGATCGAGTCGGTCAGCTTCGGCAAGGAGCGCCCCGCCGCTCAAGGCAGCGATGAAGCCGCCTGGGCCAAGAACCGCCGCGTCGAGCTGAAGGACAAGTGATGCGCCTGGCAACCCGCCATCTGCTGCGGGTGTCCGCCCTGGCCATCGCCCTCGGCGCCAGCGTCTGCGGCCCGGCCCGTGCGGGCCTCTTTGAAGACGAAGAGGCTCGCAAGGCCATCCTGGACCTGCGCAAGCAGCTCCAGGCGGCTGACGACGCAGGCAAGGCACGCAATGAGGCCCTCAGCACACAGCTGCAGGACCAGGTCGGCACGCTGCGCCGCAGCCTGCTCGACCTGAACAGCCAGATCGAAGCCCTGCGCGGTGAGATCGCCAAGCTGCGCGGTCAGAACGAACAGCTCGCCCGCGACCTGTCCGAGACACAGCGCCGCTTGGCCGACCAGGCCCAGACGCTCGACTCCCGCCTCAAGCCGTTGGAGCCCCAAAAGGTCAGCCTCGATGGCCGCGAGTTCCAGGCCGACCCCGAAGAACGCCGCCAGTACGAGGCCGCCATCGGCCTAGTGCGCCGTGGCGAGTTTGCCGATGCTGTCAGCGCCCTGCTCTCCTTCCAGAAGCGCTTCTCCGCCAGTGGCTACACCGACTCGGTCCGCTTCTGGCTCGGCAGCGCCCAGTACGGCAAGCGCGACTACAAGGACGCCATCGCGACCTTCAAGGCCTTCATCGCCGGCAACCCCGAGCACCCGCGCGCCCCTGAAGCCCTGCTTGCCCTGGCCAACTGCCAGATCGAGCTCAAGGACAACAAGACCGCGCGCCGCAGCCTGGAAGACCTGATCAAGGCCTACCCAGGCACCGAAGCAGCCAAGGCCGCCAAGGAACGCCTCGTCGGCCTCAAGTGAACCTGGCCGCCGCTGACGACGACGCAGACCTCGAACGCCGCTTCGGCGGCCTGCGTCGCCTCTACGGCCCTGGTGGCTATCAGCGCCTGCGCGCGGGCCGCTTCGCGGTCGTCGGCGTGGGCGGTGTGGGCTCATGGGCCGTCGAGGCCCTGGCCCGAAGCGGTTGCGCCGAGTTGACGCTCATCGACTTCGACCAAGTCGCCGAGTCCAACATCAACCGCCAGATCCAGGCGCTAGGCAGCACCGTCGGCCAAGCCAAGATCGAGGCCCTGCGCCAGCGCATCGCCGACATCCATCCAGGCTGCCGCGTCCACCTGATCGAAGAATTCGTCGAACCCGACAACTGGCCTGCCCTGCTGACGAATGCCGGGCTCGATGGGCAGATCGACGGCCTCATCGACGCCTGCGACCAACTGCGCGCCAAAGCCACGCTGGCGGACTGGGCCCGGCAGCACCAACTGCCCTTTGTCTGCGTGGGTGCCGCAGGTGGCAAGCGCCTCCCGCAGGCCGTGGAAATCGCCGACCTCGCCGAGGTCACGCACGACCCGCTGCTCGCCTCGCTGCGCCAACGCCTGCGCAAGCACGCCGGCGCCCCGCGCAATGGCCGCATCGGCGCTCCCTGCGTCTTCTCGCGCGAGGCCGTGCAGCGCCCCGAGGCCGACGGCGAAAGCTGCGCGGTTGATGGCAGCCTGAACTGCGCCGGCTACGGCTCCAGCGTCAGCGTCACCGCCACCTTCGGGCTCTGCGCCGCCGCCGAACTGCAACGCCAGTTCCTGGCCCGCAGCGCCAGCTCAGCCTGAAGGCGCCCCTAGGGCCGTCTATAATCGCGGGCTTTCCCTGGCGCAGCTTGCTTCCTTGGCCCCCAAAGGCCGGCGACACGCACAACCGGGGGTCGGAAGGGAGCCGGCAACGGCCCCTTTCACGGGTCGTTAGCTCAGTCGGTAGAGCAGCGGACTTTTAATCCGTTGGTCGCAGGTTCGAATCCTGCACGACCCACCAAACTCTTCCATGAGTCGCCGTTTGTGGTTATACTCATGGGCTGACGGGCTCTTAGCTCAGTTGGTAGAGCAGCGGACTCTTAATCCGTTGGTCGTAGGTTCGAATCCTACAGGGCCCACCAACTTTCCAAGGGACTTGCCGCAAGGCAAGTCCCTTGTGCTTTGTGGGCTGCCAAAAGGCATTTGGACGCCCGGATGGCGCGCCGCTATCCTGCGCGCCATGCCTCGATACACCCTCCGCGTGAACCGCGAGCGGCACACCGTTGATGTGGCCGCAGACACCCCCCTGCTCTGGGTCCTGCGGGACCAGCTCAGCCTCGTTGGCACCAAGTACGGCTGCGGCGTTGGCCAGTGCGGCGCCTGCACCGTCCACATCAACGGCACGCCCACGCGCAGCTGCCTGCTGCCGGTCTCCGGCGCCGCCAATCTCGACATCACCACCATCGAGGGCCTCGACCCCAAGGGCGAGCACCCGCTGCAGCGCGCCTGGACCGAACTCGATGTGCCGCAATGCGGCTACTGCCAGGCCGGCCAGATCATGAGCGCCGCCGCCTTGCTCAAGCAGACACCCAAGCCCAGCGATGCCGACATCGACGCGGCCCTGAACGGCCACCTCTGCCGCTGCGCCACCTATGTGCGCATTCGCGCCGGGGTGCACCGCGCTGCGGAGATTGCGGTACAGGATCGCAAGGGGAAGAAGGCATGAAGCACTCGCGCCGACAACTCCTACAAGGCAGCGGCGGCTTGCTGCTAGGGCTGTGGCTGCCAGGCAGCCGCGCCGCCAGCGACGCCGTGGGCAAGCCTGAGAGCGTCGCCGCAGCGACTGAGTTCAAGCCCAATGCCTTCATCCGCATCGCTTCGAGCGGCGTGGTGACCTTGATCTCCAAGCAGCCGGAGATTGGCCAGGGTATCAAGACCTCGCTGCCCATGGTGCTGGCCGAAGAGCTGGACATCCGCTGGCAGGACGTGCGCGTCGAGCAGGGCGACCTCGACCCCATCTATGGCAGCCAGTTTGCGGGCGGCTCGCTCTCCACGCCCAACAACTACACCGACTTCCAGCGGCTGGGCGCCACGGCGCGCTTGCTGCTGGTGCGTGCGGCCGCGGCGCAGTGGCAGCTGCCCGAGACCGAGCTCACCACCGAAGCTGGCCACGTGCTGCATGCGAAGACCAAGCGACGGATTGGCTACGGCGCCCTGGTGCCTGCAGCTGCTCAACTGCCGGTCCCCAAGGCCGACGAGGTCAAGCTCAAGGACCCGCGCCACTACAAGCTGCTGGGCACGCGCATTGGTGGCGTAGACAACCCGGCCGTCGTCACCGGCAAGCCGCTCTTCGGCATCGACGTGCGCCAGCCAGGTCAGCTCACGGCCACCTTCGTCAAATGCCCAGTGTTTGGTGGCAAGGTGCGCAGCGCCAACCTGGAGGCCATCAAGGCCCTGCCTGGCGTGCGGGACGCGTTCGTCGTCGAGGGCACCAGCAACCTGAACGGCCTGATGCCCGGCGTGGCCATCGTGGCCGAACACACCTGGGCGGCCCTCAGCGCCCGCAAACAGCTGCGAGTGGACTGGGACGAAGGCCCCTATGCCACCCAAAGCTGGCGCGGCTTTGTGCAGCAGGCCGACACGCTCGGATCCCAGCCCGGTGCCGCTACGCACCGGCGTGATGGCGACGTGAACACCGCCCTACAGGCCGCCGCCAAAACGGTGACCGCGCGCTACGAATACCCGTTCATCTCCCACGCCAGCATCGAGCCGCAGAACTGCACCGCCTGGTGGCACGACGGCGTGATGGAGCTGTGGGCGCCAACGCAGAACCCCGGCGCCGGCCAGAACCTGGTGGCCAGCACGCTGGGCATTCCCAAGGAGCAGATCAAGCTGCACATGACGCGCAGCGGCGGTGGCTTTGGGCGCCGCCTGAGCGCCGACTACATCGTCGAGGCCGCCGCCATCGCCAAGCGCGTGGCAGCGCCTGTGCAACTGGTGTGGACGCGCGAGGACGACCTCCAGCACGACCACTACCGTGCCGGCGGCTTCCACTTCCTGCGCGGCGGTGTTGACGCACAAGGCCACGTGGTGGCCTGGCACGACCACTTCGTGACCTTTGCCAACCGTGTCGAGCGCGAAGGCAAGAGCGTGCTGGCCCCCGGCAGTGGCGGCTATCTGGGCGGCGATGAGTTCCCCGGCCGCTGGGTGCCGAATTGCCTGATCGAGCAGACGCCGCTGGAGTGCGGCATCCCCATGGGCCCGTGGCGTGCGCCTGGCAGCAATGTGTTCTCGTGGGTGGTGCACAGCTTCATTGACGAGCTGGCCCACGCGGCCGGGCGAGACCCGCTGCAGTTCCGGCTCGACCTGCTCGGGCAGCAAGACAGCGTCGCGCCAACCGATGGCCGAGGCGCGCCCTATCACGTGGGCCGCATGCGCGCGGTGCTGCAAGAGGCCGCGAAGCGCGCGGGTTGGGGCACGCCTCTTCCCAAAGGTCGCGGGCGCGGCATCGCCTTCCAGTTCAGCCACCGGGGCTATGTCGCCCAGGTGGCCGAGGTGACCGTCTCGCGCGAGGGTGAACTCAAGGTCGATCGGGTCACCGTCGTCACCGACATCGGCGGCCAGATCGTCAACCTCAGCGGTGCCGAGAACCAGGTGCAGGGCTCGGTGATCGACGCGCTCGGCACCCTGATGCACGCACAGCTCGACATCGAAGGTGGCCGCATCGTGCAGAGCAATTTCGGCGAGTACCCGTTGATCCGCTTGGCCGAGTCGCCACCACGCATCGACGTGCACTTCATGAAGACCGATTTCCCGGTCACGGGCCTCGGCGAGCCGGCCTTTCCGCCGCTGGCGCCAGCGGTGTGCAACGCCATCTTTGCGGCCACGGGCCACCGCGTGCGCAAGATGCCGCTGTCCAGCAGCGACCTGCGCTGGGCTTGATCAGGCCAACGCCTCCCAGCTGCCGCTGCGCTCAGACCTGAAGAGCGCGTCAATGACGCGCATCTGCGCCTCGGCATCGCCCAGCGGATAGCCGTCCGCCACCTGGTCACGGATGCGGCGCGAGAAGGCCTCGCCCTGCAGGCGGTACTGGTCGGCCGGCGCGATGTCGATCCACTCGATACGGCTGCCGTCCAGCGCGCCGCCGGGGTCCAGCGCAATGCGCGTTGCACCGCCGGGTGGTGGGTTGAAGGGGATGGGGATCTCGATCCGGCCTTGCGAGCCAATGGCCTGCACCCGCTGGTAGCCGCAGTTCTGGGTCGACACCGTGAAGGTCAGATGCCGCCCACCGCCAAAGTCCACCAGCGCACTGGTGCGGCGGTCCGTGCCGAAGGCCGGGTCGCGGTCCACCAAGGCCACCACGCGCAGGGGCTCGGCCTCAAACAGGTAGCGGCCGGAGAGGATGGCGTAGCAGCCGATGTCGTAGAGCGCACCGCCGCCGATGTCGGCCTGATTGCGCACATTGGCCGCATCGACGTTGAAGTACGAGAAGAAGGCCTGCACCGCAGTCAGGGGCCCGATGCGCCCGGCGCGGATCAGCTCGCGCGCGGTCTGCCATTGCGGGTGGTGGCGCACCATGAAGGCCTCTTCGATCAGCACCTTGTCGGCCACCTCGCGCAACTGCGCGGCTTCGTCGGCCGAGATGGCCAGCGGCTTCTCGCACAGCACATGCTTGCCCGCCCGCGCAGCGGCGAGCGTGAGGGGCACGTGCAGGTGATTGGGCAAGGGGTTGTAGATGGCCTCGATCTCGGGGTCGGCGATCAAGTCCTCGTAGCTGCCGTAGGCCACGGGGATGCCCAGCTCGCTGGCTGCCGCCTGGGCCGAGGCCAGTGAGCGCGAAGCGATCGCGCGCAGCTCCACCCAGGGGCTGGGCTGCATCGAAGGCAGCACGCGAGACGTGCCGATCTTGGCGGTGCTGAGCACGCCCCAGACCACGGGTTTGATGTTCGCTTCCATGCTCAATGCGCCTCGTCCCAGTTCGCCCCCACACCCACCTCGGCCAGCAGCGGCACCTTGAGCGCCGCCACGCCGGCCATCAGGCGCGGCACCTCGGTCTTGACCCAGTCCAGCTCGGCCTCGGGCACCTCGAAGACCAGCTCGTCATGCACCTGCATGACCATCTTGGTGGCCTTGCCCGCCGCATCCAGCTCGCGCTGCACGGCGATCATGGCCAGCTTGATCAGGTCGGCCGCCGTGCCTTGCATGGGCGCATTGATGGCCTGGCGCTCGGCGCCGGCGCGGCGCGGACCGTTGCCGGAGTTGATCTCGGGCAGCCAGAGGCGCCGGCCGAACACGGTCTCGACATAGCCCTTGGCCTTGGCCTCGACCTTGGTCTCGTCCATGTAGCGCTTCACGCCCGCAAAGCGGGTGAAGTAGCGGTCGATGTAGTCCTTGGCCGCTTTTTGCTCGATGCCGAGCGACTGCGCGAGGCCAAAGGCGCCCATGCCGTAGATGAGACCGAAGTTGATGGTCTTGGCGTAGCGGCGCTGCTCGCTGGAGACCTCGTCGAGCGGCGTGCCAAAGACCTCGCTGGCGGTGGCGCGGTGCACGTCCTGCCCCTCCTGGAAGGCGCGCAGCAGGCCGGGGTCCTCGCTGATGTGGGCCATGATGCGCAGCTCGATCTGCGAGTAGTCGGCCGAGACTAGACGAAACCCCGGCGGTGCAATGAAGGCCTCGCGCACGCGGCGCCCTTCCGCCGTGCGGATGGGGATGTTCTGCAGATTGGGCTCGTTGCTGGAGAGCCGCCCTGTCACGGCCACGGCCTGCGCGTAGTTGGTGTGGATGCGGCCGGTGGCCGGGTTGATCTGCAGCGGCAGCTTGTCGGTGTAGGTGCTCTTGAGCTTGGACAGCGCCCGCACCTCCAGGATCTTGGCCGGCAGCGGGAACTCCAGCGCCAGCTCACTCAGCACCTCTTCGTCGGTCGAGGCAGCGCCGGTGGCCGTCTTCTTGACGATGGGCAGGCCGAGCTTGGTGAAGAGGATCTCGCCGATCTGCTTGGGTGACCCGAGGTTGAAGGGCTGGCCCGCAATGGCATAGGCCTCCTGCTCCAGTTGCAGCAGGCGCTGGCCCAGCTCGTGGCTCTGCGTCTGGAGCTTCGCCGCGTCGACCAGCACGCCCTGCCGCTCGATGCGCGCCAGGATCTCGGCCGTCGGGATCTCGATGTCGCGGTAGACGCGCGTGAGACCCGCGTCGGCCTCGATGCGCGGCCACAGCACCTCGTGCAGGTGCAGGCACATCTCGGAGTCCTCACACGAGTAGGTGCTGGCCTTGGCCACGTCCACCTGCGCGAACGGGATCTGGTGGGCGCCCTTGCCGCACAGGTCCTCGTAGCTCAGGCCATGGCGGCCCAGGTGGCGCTCGGCCAGGGCTTCGAGGCTGTGCGTCTTGTGCGCTTCGAGCACATAGCTTTCCAGCATGGTGTCGTGCGCGGCACCAGCCAGGGCGATGCCTTGATTGGCCAGCACATGGCGGTCGTACTTGAGGTTCTGGCCGATCTTGAGCGCGGCGGCGTCCTCGAGCCAAGGCTTGAGGCGAGCCAGCACTTCGTCCAGCGGCAACTGCTCGGGCGCATCGGGGCCTTCGTGGCGCAGCGGGATGTAGGCAGCCTGCCCGGGCCGGTCGGCAAAGGAGATGCCGACGATGCGCGCCCGCATGGGGTCGAGCGAATCGGTCTCGGTGTCAAAGGCCGCCAGTGGCGCCGCGCGCAGCCGGGCCAGCCAGGCATCGAGTTGCTCGAAGCTCAGCACCGTGTCGTAGTGGCGTTCGATCTGTGCCGCGTCGGCGGGCGGCTCGGGCTCGGCAAAGAGGTCACCCGTAACCGCAGGGGCCATCGCTGCTGTTGAGGCCGGCTTGGCCTCCGTCGTCATGGTCTTGAGCCAGGTCTTGAAGCCATTGCGGGTGTAGAAATCGATCAGGCCCGCCTTGTCCAGCTCACGAAGCTTGAGCGCCTCCAAGCCCGGCCAGCCGTCCATGTGGCCGGAGAGGTCGCAGTCGAGCTTGACGGTGACGAGGCGCCGACCCTGCGGCAGCCAATCCAGCGCCTTGCGCAGGTTCTCGCCGGCCACGCCCTTGATGGCGTCTGCGGCGGCAATCACGCCGTCCAGCGAGCCATATTCCTGCACCCACTTGGCGGCGGTCTTGGGGCCGACCTTCTCGACACCGGGCACGTTGTCCACGGCGTCGCCCATCAGGGTCAGGTAGTCAATGATGCGATTCGGCGCCACGCCGAACTTGGCCTCCACACCGGCCTCGTCCAGCCGCTCGGGCGGCTTGGCCATGGTGTTGATGAGGGTGACGTCGGGCGTCACGAGTTGGGCCAGGTCCTTGTCGCCGGTAGCGATCACCACCGCATGGCCGCTGGCCTCGCCCATGCGGGCCAAGGTGCCGATGGCGTCGTCCGCCTCGATGCCCGGCACCTCCAGTACGGGCCAGCCCAGCAGCTTCACCACTTCATGGATGGGCTCGATCTGCGCACGCAACTCGGGCGGCATCGGCGGGCGATGGGCTTTGTATTCAGGGAACCATTCGTCGCGGAAGGTCGGGCCCTTGGCGTCGAAGATGCAGGCCGCGTGCTCGGCGCCGATGTCGTCGCGCAGCTTGGTCATCATGGCCACAAAGCCATGCACGGCTCCCGTCGGCGCCCCATCGGGCCCGCGCAGATCGGGCATGGCATGAAAGGCGCGATAGAGGAAGCTGGAGCCGTCGACCAGCAGCAGGATGGGTTTGCTCATGGCGGGCGATTCTCGCTGCGCAGCCCCACTGGCCGCGCCACCAATTGCGATTCCACAGCCCCAACGGAAAACGGGTCAGACGTTCACACGTCTGACCCGTTCACTCTTTTTATTGTTGGTGCGGCTGGCAGGATTCGAACCCACGACCCCTTGGTTCGTAGCCAAGTACTCTATCCAACTGAGCTACAGCCGCGAAGCTCCGCAGTATAGCCTGTTTTTGACGCCTCAAACAAGAGTCGCCGCGAATTGCCGCAGCGGCCTTCAACGCAGGCGTGCGGCCGCGTCCACGCAGCGGGCTCGGCGTGTGTCGTCGCCTTCTTGCTCGGCGATCGCTGCCAGGGCGAGCCAGGCGCGGCGGCGGGCAGCGGCAGGCAACTCGGCGTCATCAACCACCGACTCCAGCGTCTGCCGCGACTTGCCCCAGAGCTGACGCTCGAACAGCGCCTGACCCAGCGCACAGGCCAGATGCCCATCGCGGGGCAGGCGCTGCGCGGCGGCCTCAAGGCGCTGAACCCAGTCGGGCCCGACCCCCACAAGGGCGGGGATCAAGGCGAGTGACAGGGTCTCGCGCGCATCGCGCGGCAAGCTGATGAGATCGTCGAAGAAGGGCTTGAGCCACCCACGGCTGTCGTCAAACGCGCCCAACTCGGCGGCGCATTGGGCCGCGCGGGCGGCGACGAAGGCATCGCGTCGGTCCACAGCCTCCAGCGAGGCCCAAGCAGCGCGGAGCTGGTCGACATCACGCGCCGCCTCCAGCGCCTCGAAGGCGAGCGAGCGCAGCAGCCCTTGCGCGGCCACCTTGGAGAAGGCCTGGTGCTTGGCGAGCAGGCGGGCGGTGTGCAGGGCATCCAGCGGCCGGCCCGCCAGGCGCGCAGCCTGGAGGCGCAGGCGCAGGGCCTGGGTGCGGCGGGCGGCGCCGGGGCTGAGTTCGGTCAGCAAGGTCAGCGCGCGGTTGGCATCGCGGTCGTCCACAGCCCACTCGGCAGCCAAGAGGCGGGCCACGTCATCGGTCACGCCCCGCCCGCTGCTGACCAAGGCGCGCTGCCAGGCCTCGTCGCGCACGCGGCGGTCCTGCAGGCGGTGGGCGCTGCTGGCGGCCAGCAGGTAGGCCAGCGACTCAAAGGCTGGATCCTGCTGCAGCCCTTCGGCAGCCGCGTGAATGTTGAGTGCGCGTTGTGCCGCTTTCTGGGCGCGGCTGTAGCGCGCGCCGAAATACTCAGTCAGCGCCTCGCGCAGGGCCACTTGCGCCATGCGCTCACGCTGGGCCAGGCGCCATTGCCGGGCGCGCTTAGGCAGCGTGGTGAGGGACTCGATGGCCTGGATGGCCGTGACGAGCGCAAAGCAGCCGGCAATCAGCAGCAGCAGGAAAAGATTGAGCGAGAGATCGATGCGCCAGCCGGCCCAGTAAAAGCTGGCGAGGCCATCGTTGGCGCCCAGGGTGAGCGCCGCCACGACGGCGGCAGCAAACAGCAGCACCAGCCAGACGACGAGCTTCATGCGCTTGACCCGCCTCAGCGCCCGGCGGCCGCAGCGGTGAGCGCGGCCAGCGTGTCGTCGGGGCGCGGCACGGACACGGCGCGTGCCTGGCCCGCCACCTGGCGCAGCAGCTCGGCCACGCTGGTGACCTTGCGGGACCGCGCATCGAAATACCGCGCCAGCGTCTCCTGCGTGTCGCGCAGGTCAGCCTGCGCGGTGTCGAACTGGCGGCTCAGCAAGGCGAGGCGGGCATTGAGCAGGCGCAGCTTGAAGTTCTCGCGCAGGAAGAAGCTCTGGTCGGGCGACATCAGGGCCGCCTCGGGATGCTCGACGCGGGTGACGCGCAGCAGCGTGCGGGCCTCGCCCCAGACCAGGCCGCCCCAGTCGGACAGCTGCTGCGTGGCCTGCCACCACCAAAGCGCCAGCTTGCCATCGGCAGCGGCCGCCGCAGCTTCACGCTCCAGGCGGGCCTTGCGCTCGCGCTCACGGGTGGCAGCGCGGGCGGGGTCGTCACGGCGCAGTTCGGCGTGTGCCTCGGCCACACCCACCAGGGGCAGCTCCTCAGCCATGCGCACCACCTCATCGAGCTTGATGGTGAGCGTGGCCACGTCCACCACGCTGACGGCCTTGACGCGGTCCAGGTCGCGCGCCAGCGCGCGGCGGATGCCTTCCATGCGCGGCTGCTTGTAGCGCTGCAGGCGCTCGTCGGCCTGCTTGAGCGTGGCCACCAGGGGCTCGGCGCTGCCGGTGATCTGGGTCTGCTGCATGGCCACGCGGATGGCGGCTTCGATGTCGCCAACGACGTTCTCGTCACGCGAGCGGGACATGGACTGGATCAGCTCTTCGAGCTGCCCGCGCTGCAAGGCCACCTCGGCCAGCCGCGCGTCTAGCAGGGCCACTTTGGCGGCGGTGTCGCGCATCAGCGCCTCAGACTGCTTGGCCACATTGCGAGCCTCTGCGGCCTGCGCCTGGCTGGCTTCCTGGCGCTGCACCAGCTCGCGCTCCAGCGACTGCTGGCGCGACAGGCTCTGCCAAGCCAGCAGCAGGCTGGCCAGGGTCAACACCGCCAGGGCGCCACCGCCCCAGCTCACCCACACGGGCAAGGCCGAAGCAGCAGGTGCGGGCGGCAGTGCTGGTGCCGGCAGTGCATCAGCGGATTCGGTCGTCGGCGACGAAGGCAGAAGGGGCTCGCTCACAGTGGAGGAGATTGTGTCAGGGCCTGCACGATGGACTCGGCGCTGGGTCGCGTCAACACGACATTCAAAAACCCCGCCGTGCGGCAGGCGTCGGCAATGCGTGGATGCGTGGCCAGCGCCGCGTGTGCGCTCAGCTCGACCGTCGGCAGCAGGGCTTGCAGGTGCGTCAGCGACTCCGAACTGGTGAAGAGCCAGGCCCACTGCCCCGGCGCGGCGCGCACGCGTGCCAGCAGCTCGCTCTCTGCGGCCGAAAGCACCGGGCTGCGGCGGTGATACACCGCGTGCGCCTCGACCTGCGCGCCGGCGGCACGCAGGTGATCGGCCAGCCATTCACGGCCCCCGTCGCCACGCAGGAAGACGACGCGCCTGCCCGCCCAGGCCTCGGCGGCGAGCCGCGGCCAGAGGTGCTCGGAATCGAGGTGGGCCGCGTCGGCATCAGGCGTCAAAACCTGGTCGGGCGCCAGACCGGCGTCAAGCAAGGCCTGGGCGGTCCCGGGGCCCACGCAGGCGGCGCGCAGCCCCGCCGGCCAGCTCGCAGGTTCGCGCCCCGCAAAGGTGTGGCGCACGGCATTGGGGCTGACGAACACGGCCAGCGCCGCACCGTGCTGGAGCCTGGCCCAGGCGGCGTCACGCGCTGCAGCCGTAGCGGCCTCGATCTCGATCAGCGGCAGGCTCTCGACCTCGGCCCCCAGGGCCGCCAGGCGCTGGGCCCAGTCGGCCGCCTGGGCGCGCGGCCGCGTCAGCAGCAGACGCCTCATCCGGCCGTCATCCGGCCAGGTAGCGCTCGGCACCGGCGGCGCGCAGCTGATCGGCCGCTGCCTGCCCGAGCGCCCGCGCGTCGGACAAGGACGCCACCGGCGCCGCCAGCGCCACCTTGAGCAGCGGCAGCGTCGGCTGCGTGGGGTGGCCCAACGCCGCCGTCAGCCGCAGGCCGCCGTCGGCCGGCACGGCATGGGCAGCCAGCGGCAGGCTGCAGCTGCCCCCCAGGGCGCGGGACACCGCACGTTCCGCCTCGCAAGCCTGCCAGGTCGGGGTGTGTGACAGCCGCGCCACGGCCTCGGCCAGCTGAGGCGCATCGGCGCGCAGCTCCAGGCCCAGCGCACCCTGGCCAGCGCAAGGGATCATCTGGTCCACCTCGAACCAGGCCCGGATGCGCGCGCCCAGGCCCAGCCGCTTGAGCCCGGCGGAGGCCAGCACGATGGCGTCGTAGCCGCCTTCATCGAGCTTGCGCAGCCGGGTGTCGAGGTTGCCGCGCAGGGGCTCGACGCGCAGGTCGGGCCGCAGCGCCAGCAGTTGCGTCACGCGGCGCAGGCTGGAGCTGCCCACACAGGCGCCTTGAGGCAGCTCGGCCAGGCTGGCGTAGTGGTTGGCGACGAAGGCGTCACGCGGGTCCTCGCGCTCCAGCACGGCAGCCAGCACAAAGCCCTCGGGCAGCTCCATAGGCACGTCTTTGAGCGAATGCACGGCCAGGTCAGCCCGCCCCTCGCTGAGCGCCACCTCCAGCTCCTTGACAAACAGGCCCTTGCCGCCAATCTTGGACAGCGACTGGTCGAGGATCTGGTCGCCCCGCGTCGTCATGCCCAGCAGGCGGGCGGGGAGGCCCAGTTCGGTCTGCAAGCGGGCCTGCACATGCTCGGCCTGCCAAAGCGCCAGCCGGCTTTCGCGGGTGGCGATCACGATGGGAGAAGTCATCCGGCGATTATCGGCACCCAGGCTCCGCTGGCCGTTTTCGCGGCACTCGAAGCGCCGCTTGGCAGGCAGGGAACCCACAATACGGGGGCGAGGCCCGCTTCTTGCTCCGTTTTTGCCAAGAAACTGCTAGAGTCATTTTGTAGTAACCAAGTTACATCCCTCCACCCTTGCGTCGTCCTGCCATGCCAGCCACCAAGAAGTCCGCCCACGCCCAGGAACTTGAAAAGAACCAGCCCCTGGTCGCCGATATTCGGCTGCTGGGTCGCTTGCTGGGCGACGTCATCCGCGAGCAGGAGGGCCGCGAGGCTTTCGAGCTGGTGGAGCGCGTGCGCAAGCTGGCCGTGGCCTACCGCCACAAGCACGACAAGGAAGCCGGCCGCAACTTCGACAAGACGCTCAAGAGCCTGTCGGGCGAACAGGCGGTGAGCGTGATCCGCGCGTTCAGCTATTTCTCGCACCTGGCCAACATCGCGGAAGACCGCCACCATGTGCGCCGCCGCGAAGTGCACGAGCGCGCCGGCCACCTGCAGCCGGGCTCACTGACCTACTGCATGGAGCACTTGCACGCGGCCGGCGTCCGCCCGGCGGAGATCACAGCCACGCTGCAGCGCGGCTTCATCTCGCCGGTGCTGACCGCCCACCCCACCGAGGTGCAGCGCAAGAGCATCCTGGACGCCGAGCGCGCCGTGGCCCAGTTGCTGGAGCAACGCGACCGCGCCCACTCTGACCGCGAACTGCGCGAGAACGAGGCCGCCCTGCGGGCCCGCATCACCCAGCTCTGGCAGACACGCATGCTGCGCTACTCCAAGCTGACGGTGAGCGACGAGATCGAGAACGCGCTCTCGTACTACCACGCCACCTTCCTGCGCCAGATCCCCAAGCTCTACGCCGAGCTGGAAGAGCACCTGCCCGGTGTCGACCTGAACAGCTTCCTGCGCATGGGCCACTGGATTGGCGGTGACCGCGACGGCAACCCCAACGTCGGCGCCGCCACGCTGCGCCAGGCCCTCAAGCGCCAGAGCGAAGTGGCCCTGCGCCACTACCTGACCGAGATCCACGAGCTGGGCGCCGAGCTGTCCATCTCGCTGCGCCTGACGGGCGTCTCGCCCGAGATGCAAAAGCTCGCCGAGCGCAGCCCCGACCAAAACGCCCACCGCCTGGACGAGCCCTACCGCCGGGCGCTCACGGGCATGTACGCCCGCCTGGCCGCCACGCTGCACCAGCTGACCGGCACCGAGGCCCTACGCCACGCCGTGGCCCCTCAGGACCCCTACCGCAGTGCCGATGAACTGCTGGCCGACCTGCGCGTGATCGAAGCCTCGCTGGCCAGCCACCATGCCCAAGCCCTGATCCCGCAACGCCTGGCCCCGCTGATCCGCGCCGTGCGCGTGTTCGGCTTCTACCTGGCGACCCTGGACCTGCGCCAGTCCAGCGACCAGCACGAGCTGGTGCTGGCCGAGCTGCTGGCCACCGCCCGCATCGAAGGCAACTACAGCGCCCTCGACGAAGACACCAAGCGCGCCCTGCTGCTGCGTGTGCTCAACGATGCGCGCCCCCTGCGCGTGATCGGCGCCGCCTACTCCGACAAGACCGTGGGCGAGCTCGCCATCTTCGAAGCGGCCCGCGAAGCGCTGAACAAGTTCGGCCGAGAGGCCCTGCGCCACTACATCATTTCGCACACCGAGTCGGTGTCCGACCTGCTCGAAGTGGCTGTGCTGCTCAAGGAAACCGGCCTGCTGCGCGGCACGCTGGATCGCGAAGCCGTCAGCGACCTCATCATCGTCCCGCTGTTCGAGACCATTGGCGACCTGCGTATCGCGCCGGCCATCATGCGCGAGTTCTACGCGCTGCCCGGCATCCGCGACATGGTCCAGCGCAGTGGCGCCGAGCAGGACATCATGCTCGGCTACTCCGACTCCAACAAGGACGGCGGCATGTTCACGAGCTCCTGGGAGCTCTACCGTGCCGAGCTTGCCCTCGTCGAGCTGTTCGACGAGCTCAAGGCCAGCGCGCCGCTCACGCTGCGCCTCTTCCACGGCCGTGGCGGCACCGTCGGCCGTGGCGGCGGCCCCAGCTACCAGGCCATCCTGGCCCAGCCCCCGGGCACCGTGAACGGCCAGATCCGCCTGACCGAACAGGGCGAAGTCATCGCCTCCAAGTACGCCCACCCCGAGATCGGCCGGCGCAACCTGGAGACCCTGGTCGCCGCCACGCTGGAAGCCACGCTGCTGCACCCCACGCAGGACGCACCCAAGTCCTTCCTCGATGCCGCCCAGAAGCTCTCGGACTGCTCCTTCGGCGCCTACCGCAAGCTGGTCTACGAGACCCCCGGCTTTGCCGACTACTTCTTCGCCAGCACTCCGATCCGCGAGATCGCCGAGCTGAATATCGGCTCGCGCCCCGCCTCCCGCAAGGCCACGCGCGCCATCGAAGACCTGCGCGCCATTCCCTGGTCCTTCTCCTGGGGCCAGGCCCGCGTCGCCCTGCCCGGCTGGTGCGGCTTTGGCTCTGGCATCGAGGGCTTCCTGGGCGCCGAGCCGGCCCAGCGCGCCAAGAACCTGGCCTTGCTCAAGCGCATGTACAAGGGCTGGCCCTTCTTCAAGACCGTGCTGTCCAACCTCGACATGGTGCTGGCCAAGAGCGACCTCGCCCTGGCCGAGCGCTACCTCGACCTGGTCGCCGACAAGAAGCTCGCCAAGCGCATCTTTGCCGCCATTCAGGCCGAGTACGCCCGCACCGAAGAGGCTGTGCGCCTCATCACCGGCGAAGGCAAACGCCTGGCGGGCAATCCCTCGCTGGCCCGCTCCATCGAGCATCGCTTCCCCTACATCGACCCGCTCAACCACCTGCAGGTCGAACTGATGCGCCGCTACCGCCGCATGGAAGCCGCCGACCCGGCGATGGAACGCGTGCAGCGCGGCATCCATCTGTCGATCAACGGCATCGCCGCCGGCCTGCGCAACACGGGCTGACGCCCCAATGAGTGCGGTGAGTGCCGCCCGGCGTGGCGCTCACCATCCGCAAACTCAACAAGGCCAGCTGGCGCTTCTGCAGCCCCGTCAGGGCGGCTTGGTTGCGCTTGCCGGTCGATCAACTGCCTGCCTGGCCCGCCAACGACGGGCTAGCTCGTCTTGATTGGCGTCGCGCGTTTTGATGCCCGCCTGAAGTGAGTCCCACTCCCGTCCCGGCCTGTTGCTCAGAATCGCTTCGCGCCACATCGGCAGCACGGCGCAGTGCGAGGTCGCTCTTAAGCGATCAAACTGCTTAGAAAGGGCGTCCAGACTCTCAGACTGGAACTGCTTCGCAGCATCGAGCGCGGTCTGTCGCACCGCCCAGCGTTCGCGCAGCAAAGCGTCACCCTGGCTGGCGCGCTCGCTGAGTCTCATCGCGATGCTTCGCTCCAGAACATCGCCCTCACGCCAGAGCAATTCAGCCGCAGCGGTGCACGCCGAAGCTGGCAGCACATAGCTGCCGGAGGTGCTGCAGGGTCGTGTGATCCCCAAAAAGCTCGGCAGCATCAACGTTCCCGCACCGCCCGAGAGGACGCCGAGCTCAACTTCTTCCGTCAGCCCGCCATTGGCCGGTCCGAGCAGTTTCTCCAGGATGTCTGTGAACTCCTGTACGTATGAGTGTGCATAGCGGGCCTCGGCCATCCAGCGGCCATGGACGTAACGCAACTCATCAGCGCGCGCCTCTTTGGTTGGCAACGCGGCCAGCCAGGCGTACAGGTTCTGCGGCTCCAGACGCGACCACTGGGCACGGTCGACATTCGCACAGCGGCCCAGCTCGCAGGGCCGCAGCACAGCCAGCGCCGTCACCATGGGATCGGTGCTGGTGCGGGCCAGGGCCTGAAGTCGGCTGCGGGCGGCTGCATCGTCGCCGTATACGCTTTCGAGCCACTCCGCCACGGCACGCGATCGCTCGTCGCGGCGCGCAGAAAGTTGCTGGATCCATCGTCGCTGCACTGCACTCGCCGCCTGTTGCAGTACGCGAGCGCCGTCCAACTGCGCCATCTCCGCCAAGCGCTCGGCAGTGATCTGCTCGTGCTTGGCCAGGAAGGCATCTGTTTCCCGCTCATGCTCTGCGGCCCCGTAACCGCACCAATCCGCCCGCATCCGTTGCGCCCGGGCGCTGAGGGGACGACCCTCGAGCGCCGAGTCTGGCTGACTAGCGGGCAAACCTGGCGGTTGTCCGGCGGGCAACGGTCCGGCGGCCTGGGCGAGACGGATCGGCGCGGATCGAGCGTGCTTCATCGTGGCAGCGCCAGGGGGCAGGGCACTGGCCTCCGCCACGCCCCGGGTCGCCCGATAGAGCAGCAGGCCCACAAGCAGAACGAGCACGACAAGCACGAGCGCAAAGACGGCGCGCAGTGCCTTCCCGCGACGCCCACCCTGCCCCGCCCTCATACCGCGCGCAAAGCCTCCCGCACCGCCGCCACCTGGCGGCGTGACACCAGCAGCCATTCGTCCACATGGACGATGCGCACGGCCCAGCCATCGCCGCTGTCGGGGTCGGCGTCGGCCGGGGCGACGAGGGCGTGGCGCTCCAGCTCGCGCACGGCGGAGCGGGCGACCAGGGCGTTGCGGTGGATGCGCAGGAAGCGGTCGGGCCAGCGGACTTCCAGGTCGGACAGGCTGCCATCCATCAGGTGCGATTCGGTCGCCGTGCGGACGACGACGTACTTCTGGTCGGCCTTGAAGTACAGCACCTCGGCCAGCGGCACACGCACCAGGCGGCCGCGTTCGGTGAGGGTGACGAACTCGCCGTCGGCGCCGTCAGACGCGGGCTCGGCGGCATCGCGCAGGGTCACGGCGGCCTGGCGTTCGGCCAGGCGTTGAGCGGCCTTGGCCAGCGCCGCCTGCAGGCGCTCGCGCCGCACGGGCTTGGTGAGGAAGTCCAGCGCCTCGACCTCGAAGGCCTGCAGCGCATGCGAGGGGTGGGCGGTGACGAAGATGATCAACGGCGTGTTGGGCCGCTCACGCAGGCTGTCGGCAAACTGCAGGCCGTCGGGGCCGGGCATCTGCACATCCAGCAGCACCAGGTCGCAAGCATGCTCGCGCAGCCAGGATCCGGCTTGCGTGCCGGTGGCAGCCTCGGCCACCACCTCCAGCCGTAGCTCGCCGCGCTGCTCGTGGATGGCCTCGACCAGGCCGCGCAGGCGCAAGCGGGCCAGGGGCTCGTCATCGACTATCAGGATCTTGATCGGGTTCATCGCAAGGGCACCACGATGCGCAGGCTGTAGCGGTCGGGCTTGGCATCCACGTCAAACACGGCGGCCACATCGTGCAGCAGGTGCAGGCGCTGGCGGACGTTGGGCAGGGCCAGGCCATGGCCGGGCTGCTTGGTCGGCTGACCCACGGTGTTGGTGATTCGGATCTCGACCTCGCTGCCCTTCTGGTTGGTGATGATCTCCAACTCGCCACCCTCCTCGTTGGGCTCGACGCCATGGCGCACGGCGTTCTCCACCAGCGGCTGCAGCAGCAGCGGCGGTACGCGGGCGCGCTTGGCGGCAGGGTCGAGCTTCCAGACGATGCGCAGGCGCTTGCCGAAGCGGATCTGCTCGATGGCCAGGTAGCGGCGGGCCAGGTCGATTTCTTCTTCCAGGCTGACCGACGCGCTCGCATCGGCCAGGGCGACGCGGAAGAGCTCCGCCAGGTCTTCGAGCACGCTCTCGGCGCGGGCGGGGTCCACCTGCACCAGGGCGATGGCGCTGTTGAGCGTGTTGAAGAGGAAGTGCGGCCGGATGCGTGACTGCAGCTCCACCAGTTGCGCCAGCGCATTGGCAGGGCGCTGGGTACGCTCACGCAGGCGCAGCCAGGCCAGCATCACGCCGCCCATGCTGGCGCCGCACAAGGCCACGCTGACGAGACGGAAGCTCGTGGTCTCGATGACCGAGACGGCATCCAGCGCCACCCAGCCAAACAGGCCGCACAACGCCCCAAGCCCCATCAGCAGCAGCCACTGGCCGGCATCGCCCAGGCGCGCCAGCAACCGCTTGAAGCCGCACACCGCCAGCAGCCAGGTGAGCAGGCCAAACATGGTGACCACGGTGCCTGTGGACAGCAGGTTGACCCATTGCGCCAGGTTCTGCGCGGACATGGCCGTGCCGAGGGCCAGGCAGGCCTGCACGCCCAACACCGCGCGCAGCACCAGCCCCACATGGCAGACGTCGAACTCGCGCCCAGGGTCGAACAGCGGCCGCATGGGCGCTGCCTGAAGCTGGGTGGGAGAAAAGCCCAGCACGGTGCTGAGATCCATCGTGCCGTGCCAGATGCTGGTCTTGGGGCCATCCTGCGGGGCGCGACGCTTGAAAAATGCCATAAATGCAGTCGAAGCAAGGGGCGCGGAAGGCGCGGAAGGCCCGGCCGATAATGCCGGCCGCCATTCTGCGTCCGGCCCAAGCGGCTGCCGCCTTCCCCACACCTTCTGTTACCGCCCACCCGTGAACGACGACCACAACCAGCTCGCCAAGAAGTCCCAAGCCTGGTCGGCCCTGTTTTCAGAGCCGATGAGCGACCTGGTCAAGCGCTACACGGCCAGCGTCGATTTCGACAAGCGCCTCTGGCGCGCCGACATCACGGGCAGCCTGGCGCACGCCGAGATGCTGCAGGCCCAGGGCATCCTGTCGGCCGAGGACCACGCCGCCATCCAGAAGGGCATGGCCCAGATCAGCGCCGAGATCGAGGCCGGCAGCTTCGTCTGGAAGCTGGATCTCGAAGACGTGCACCTCAACGTCGAGGCCCGCTTGACCGAGCTGGTCGGCATCGCCGGCAAGCGCCTGCATACCGGCCGCAGCCGCAATGACCAGGTCGCCACCGACGTGCGCCTGTGGCTGCGTGGCGAGATCGACGAGATCAGCGTGCTGCTCGTCGCCCTGCAGCGCGTGCTGGTCGAGCAGGCCGCGAAGCACGCCGAGGTCATCCTGCCCGGCTTCACCCACCTGCAGGTGGCCCAGCCGGTGAGCTTTGGCCACCACCTGCTGGCCTATGTCGAGATGTTTGCGCGCGATGCCGAGCGCCTGGCCGATGTGCGCAAGCGCGTGAACCGCCTGCCCTTGGGGGCCGCCGCGCTGGCCGGCACCAGCTACCCGCTGGACCGCGAGCGCGTGGCCGCCACCCTGGGCATGGAAGGCGTCTGCCAGAACAGCCTCGACGCCGTCAGCGACCGCGACTTCGCCATCGAGTTCTCGGCGGCCGCATCGCTGGCCATGGTGCACATCTCGCGCCTGTCGGAGGAGCTGATCCTCTGGATGAGCCAGAACTTCGGCTTCATCGCCCTGCCCGATGCCTTCTGCACCGGCTCGTCGATCATGCCGCAGAAGAAAAACCCCGACGTGCCCGAGCTGGCGCGCGGCAAGACGGGCCGCGTGGTGGGCCATCTGGTCGGCCTCGTGACCCTGATGAAGGGCCAGCCCCTGGCCTACAACAAGGACAACCAGGAAGACAAGGAGCCGCTGTTCGACACGGTGGACACCTTGAAGGACACGCTGCGCATCTTTGCCGACATGCTGGCCGGCCTGACCGTCAAGCCCGAGGCCATGCGCGCCGCCGCGCTGCGTGGCTATGCGACGGCGACCGACCTGGCCGACTACCTGGTCAAGAAGGGCCTGCCCTTCCGAGACGCGCACGAGGTGGTGGCCCATGCGGTGAAGACCGCGAGCACGCGCGGCATCGACCTGGCGGCCTTGTCGCTCGACGAGTTGCGCGCCTTTGATGCGCGTATCGAGAACGATGTGTTCGAGGTGCTGTCGCTGGAGGGCTCGCTCAATGCGCGCTCGACGCTCGGCGGCACAGCGCCGAGCCAGGTGCGGGCGCAGGTGGCGCGGCACCGCAGCCGGCTTGGCTGAGAACCCAACGCACAAAAGAAAACGGCGGGCTTTGGCCCGCCGTTGCTTCGTCTGGGTCTACCCGCTCAGCGACCCTGCAGGCGCCGACGCACCACCAGGGCGCCCAGGCCCAAGGCTGACAGCAGCACCGAGGTGGGCTCTGGCACCGGCGCACTGAACTCGACCAGATAGCCATTGGCAAAGGCGACGTTGTCGCCCGGGCCGCCATGGTCATTCCAGCTGCCACCGGCACCCCAGTTGAGGTGCACATAGTTCTCGCCGTTGCAGCAGTTGTTGGGTTCGCCCGGCGACCAATTGAAGTAGGTCAGCGCCTGACCGTTCTCGGGGCCCGCGCGCCAGGTCCAACTGCCCTCGTGGCCGTCATCGGAGGCGGCGATCCAGGCCAGGCGGCCACCGGCAGCCGTGGCGCCAGCAAAGTTGTCTTCCGCTGCGCTGGTGATGGTGGCGAGGTGACCTTGCAGGCCCGCCCAGGTCATGGTGCCGGCGGCGGCCAGCGCGTTCTGCCAGGTCAGATTGGTATCGACGTAGAGGTAGTAGTGGCCATTGCCGCCACTGCCCACGGTCCACTGCACGGGATCGGCGGCATGCGCTGCCTGAACGCCGGCCACGGCGAAGAGGCTGAGCGCCAGCCGGGAGAAGGATTTCTTGTGCATCGAGACACTCCAAAACGTGGGTGGGTCCGGTCTGATGGCCGGCGAGGTGCAGTGTCTCGAAGACCCGCCAAATTGCCAGCCCGGTGACCGTCTACGTTCTAGGGAGCCCCCCTCAAATGCATGTCAGCGAATCGTTCGCCATGTAAGCAATTTCAGCCGAGCCTGACCGCGTATACCGGAGGCAGCGTCGTCGAGACGGTCTGCCAGCTGTCCCCAGCGTCGCTGCTCGCCCAGACGCCGCCAGTCGTCGAGCCCATCATCAGCTGGGTGCCCGTGTCGTCCACCGCCAGGCCGTGGCGGTAGATGAGGTCGTAGCAGTGCTGCTGGGGCAGGCCGGCGCGCAGGACCTCGAAGCTCTGGCCGCCGTCGCGCGTGCGGGTCACGCACAGGGCGGCGTCGACCGGGATACGGCGCATGTCCTTCTCGGCGGGGACGAACCAGGCGGTCAGCGGGTCTTTCGGGTGGGCCGCCACGGCAAAGCCGAAGCTCGACGGCGCGGCCTTATGTTCGACCCAGGTCGCGCCGTTATCGGTGGAGCGGTAGATGCCGCAGTGGTGCTGGCACCAGAGCACATCGGGCTCGGCGGCGCAGCGGGCGATGAGGTGCGGGTCCTGCGAGTTCTCATCGCCGGCCAGCTCGGGCGGCATGAAGTCGGCGCGCATGCCGGTGGCGCGCAAGGCCCAGGTCCGGCCGCCATCGGTGGTGCGCCAGGCGCCGCCGCAGGAGACGCCCACCAGCAGTTCGTCAGGCTTGCCAGGGTGCGGGCAGACCGAGTGCATGGCCGGCGCGGGGTTGCCGCCGCCCATCCAGGCGGTGCGCTTGGGGTCGAGCCAGAGCGGCTCGTTCAAGGCCCAGGTCTCGCCTCGGTCGCGGCTGACGAAGAGGCCGCCGGGGACGGTGCCGGCCCAGATCGCATCGCCTGAACGTTCGAGCGAGAACACCTGGTTCAGCTTCCACTCCGGGCCCTCGGCGCCTTCAGGCTGCGGCGGGAAAGCGGGTGCGGCCACTTCGTGCCAGGTCTGACCGGCGTCGCTGCTCGCATGCAGCTTGGCGCCGAAGTGCCCGAGGTTGAGGCCGGCCAGCATGCGGCCGCTGCTGTCGGGCGGCAGCACCATGGTCACCGGGTCGGCCGGGAAGCTGAGGCGCTCGACCTGCCAGGCGCCTTGGCGGCGGCGGAGTTCGAAGAGGCCTTTGCGGGTGCAGAGCCAGGCGCGGTCTGTAGGCATGGTCAACGGTCCTTGACGAAGCAGAAGGTGGGATCAAACGGATGAATCACTCAGCGACTGCCGTGGAACCGGCTTTGCCGGGTCACTGGCAGTGCCCCCTTGAGGGGGCGCGCGAAGCGCGTAGGGGGTGGGCCCATTTAGCCTCCGGAGAGAGCTTGCAGAACGTGGACACGGCTGTCGGGCCGCAAGGGGTCGGTCAGGCCACGCAAGTCCCGCGCGCGCAAGCCGTCGATGAAGACGACGACGTTCACACGCAGATGGCCCTGCTCATCAACGATGTAGCCGCGCAGCAGGGGGTTGCCGTCGAAGGCAGCATCGAGAGCCTCACGCAGCGTCGTGGCCGGGGTATCGAGCACCGGGGTGTTGATGAAGCGGTGCAGCTGGGGCGTGAACTCGATGTGGGCCATGGAACTCAGGGACTCTCGCTGGCCTTGAAGCTGAGGGACGAGGCCTGGCCCGGCGTGTGGAAGACCGTTTGGGTGGCGGGCTGGAAGTCCTCGGGCTTGGCCTCCATCAGCTTGACGAATCGCTGCGGGTTGCGGTCCATCAGCGGGAACCAGCTGCTCTGCACCTGGACCATCAGCTGGTGACCCCGGCGGAAGGCGTGGTGCACGTCGGGCAACTCAAACTCCAAGGTCACGGGCTGGCCGGGCACCAGGGCTTCGGGCTTGTCGAGGCCATTGCGGAAGCGGGCGCGCAGCGGCCAGGCGCGCACCAGTTGCTGGAAGCCGCGCAGCGTGGTGCGGGCGAGGCCCGGGTCACTGCCCTCGGCGCGGGGCGCGGCGCCGGGCACGGTGTCGTCGCGGTCGTGGGGGTGGACGTCGATCAGCTTGACGACGAAGTCGGCATCCGTGCCCGTGCTGGCCACCACCAGGCGCGCGCGCAGCGGCCCGGCCACGCTGAGGTCGCGCTCCAACACCGGGCCTTCAAAGACGAGGACATCGGGCCGCGTCGCGGCAAAGCGCTGGTCGGCCACCATGTAGTCGGGCCGCACGCCGCGTGTGGGCTGGCCCACATAGGGCACGGGCCGAGCGGGGTCGCTCACGTAGCTGGTGCTTGCAGCTTCGCCCGCCACTGGCGGCTCAAAGCCCAGGCGGCCCCCGGCGCGCAGGTAGAGCGTGCGATGGCTGTAGCTGGCCGGCGGCCACGTGGCCGCGCGGCGCCAGACATTGGTGCCGGTCTCGAAGGTGAGGGCCGCCGCCGGGGGCTGCGCCGGGCCATCGCGCAGGTGCTGCTCGAAGAAGGCGTGCAGCTGCGGGCGGAAGGTCTCGGCCGTGCGGCTGCCAAAGTCGATGGCACCGAGCGACTTGCCCGGCCGGCCCAGCCAGCCGCCATGCACCCAGGGCCCCATGACGAGCTGGTTGACAGGCAGCTTGGGGTTGAAGCGCGCGATGGCGCGGTGCAGTTGCAGCGGGCCGGCGAGGTCTTCGGCGTCGTACCAGCCGCCCACCATCATCACGGCGGCCTTGACATTCTTCATATGGGGCGCGAGCGCCCGGGCTTGCCAGGCGGCGTCGTAGCGGTCAGGCGCCATCAGCTCCTGCAGGTAGCGGTTGTCCTTCTGCAGCGCGGCAATGGCGCCCAAGGGGCCGAGGCGCAGGTAGAAGTTGTAGTCGTCGCCGGCAGTCCACGTGAAGGGCGGCCCATCATGCTCGCCCCGGGTCGGGTTGGGCTGGACCTTGAGGCCCGTGTAGAAACCGAAGTTCTGCGCCAGCATGAAGGCGCCGCCGCGGTAGCTGTCGTCGCCGTCCCAGATGTCGTTGATGGGGGCCTGGGGCGAGCCGGCCTTGAGCGCCGGGTGGCCGTCGATCAAGGCGGCAGCGGCGTAGAAGCCGGGGTAGGACACGCCCCAGACGCCGAAGCGCCCGTTGTGGCCGGGCAGGTTCTTGAGCATCCACTCGATGCTGTCGTAGGCGTCGCTGCTCTCGTCCACATCGGCATTCGAGCGCTTGACGGGCACCTGGGGCCGCATCTCGACCCACTCACCCTCGGACATGTAGCGGCCGCGCACGTCCTGGCAGACGAAGACATAGCCGCTCTTCAGGAACTCGTCCGACGGCGAATGCAGCCCGCCGGGCGTGTCCACGCCATAGGGCCCGCAGCCATAGGGCGTGCGGATCATCAGCACCGGGTAGGTCTTGCTGAGGTCCTTGGGCGCGTGGACGACGGTGAAGAGCCGCTTGCCGTCGCGCATAGGCACGCGGTACTCGGACTTGGTGTAGTGGGCCTGGATGTCGAAGGGCTCGGGCTCGGCCGCAAGGGTCGAAGCCGAAAGCCACAGGGCCGACAGCGCAAGGGCGAGGTGCATGGAGGTACGACGAAACTTCATGCCTCCATTCGACAAGCCCCTAGGCGACACGCTCCCCCTGGATTACCCGCAAGAATGCGGACCGATGAATCCTGGTGTCGTGTTTGCCGCCCTGGCCTATGTGGCCTGGGGCCTGTTCCCCCTCTACCTAAAGCAGGTGGCCCTGGTGCCCCCGCTGGAAGTAGTGGCCCACCGCACGGTGTGGTCGCTGGTCTTTTCGCTGGCGGTGCTGGCACTGCTGCGGCGCTGGAGCTGGTGGCGCAGCCTTGACCGGCAGGTGCTGTGGAAGACCGGCCTCTCAGCCCTCTTCGTGGCGACCAACTGGCTGGGCTATGTGTGGGCCATCGCGACCGACCATGTGGTGGACGCGAGCCTGGGCTACTTCATCAACCCGCTGGTCAACGTCGCCCTGGGCTACCTGGTACTGCACGAGCGGCTGCGAGCCGCGCAGTGGGTGGCCATCGGCTTCGCGACGGCGGGTGTGCTGTGGCTGACCTGGCAGCTCGGCCACACGCCCTGGATCTCATTGATGCTCGCCTTCACCTTCGGGCTCTACGGGCTGATGCGCAAGACCTCGACGCTTGGCGCCATCGAAGGCTTGACCGTCGAGACCTTGCTGCTCGCGCCCATCGCCGTCGGGGCCTTGCTTTGGTGGAGCGCGCATGGGCAACACGCGGTGACCGACGCAGCGTACGGCGGCTGGCTGATCGGCACCGGGCCGTTGACGGCTGGCGCCCTGATGCTGTTTGCAGCCGGCGCCCGGCGTGTGCCCTTGTCGACGATGGGGCTCATCCAGTACGTGGCCCCGACGCTGCAGCTCATGCTCGGTGTCTGGGTCTATCACGAGCCCATGAGCAGCGCCCGCCTGATCGGCTTTGCGCTGATCTGGGCGGGGCTGGCGATCTACTCCGCCGACAGCCTCTTTAAGCGGCCGAAGGCGTCCGGATGAGGTAGTCAAAGGCCGAGAGCGCGGCCTTCGCGCCCTCGCCGGTGGCGATGATGATCTGCTTGTAGGGCACGGTCGTCACGTCGCCGGCGCCGAAGATACCCGGCACATTGGTGTGGCACTTGGCGTCCACGACGATCTCGCCAAAGCGGCTCAGCTCCACCGTGCCCTTGAGGAACTCGGTGTTGGGCACGAGGCCGATCTGGACGAAGACGCCGGCGAGGCCCAACTGCTGCTCGGTGCCCGAGACGCGGTCCTTGAAGCGCAGGCCGGTCATCTTCTGGCCGTCGCCGACGACCTCGGTGGTCTGCGCGTTGACGTGGATGGTCACGTTGGGCATGGACTTGAGCTTGTCCACCAGCACCTGGTCGGCCTTGAGCTGGTCGGCGAACTCAAGCAGGGTCACGCTCTTGACGACACCGGCCAGGTCGATGGCGGCCTCGACGCCCGAGTTGCCGCCGCCGATCACGGCCACGTCCTTGCCCTTGAAGAGCGGGCCGTCGCAGTGCGGGCAGTAGGCCACGCCCTTGGTGCGGTACTCGGCCTCGCCGGGCACGTTCATATTGCGCCAGCGGGCACCAGTGGCCAGGATGACCGTGCGGCCCTTGAGCACCGCGCCGTTCTCCAGCAGCACTGTGGCGTAGCCGCCGGGCTGCGCGGCGGGCTCGATCTTGGCGACGCGCTGAAGGGTGATCACGTCCACACCGTAGTGGCGCACATGGGCCTCCAGCGCGGCGGCGAACTTGGGGCCTTCGGTCTCCAGCACGGAGATGAAGTTCTCGATGCCCAGGGTGTCCATGGTCTGGCCGCCAAAGCGCTCGGCCACGATGCCGGTGCGGATGCCCTTGCGGGCGGCATACACGGCCGCCGCAGCGCCTGCCGGGCCGCCGCCGATGATGAGCACCTCGTAGGGCGCCTTCTCGGTGAGCTTGGCGGCTTCCTTGGCAGCGGCACCGGTGTCGATCTTGGCGAGGATTTCCTTCAGCTCGATGCGGCCCGACGCGAAGTCGGCACCGCCCAGCTCGGTCTTGGGCACGGCCATGATCTGGCGTGCCTCGACCTCGGCTTGAAACATGCCGCCGTCGATGGCGACGTGGCGCACACGCGGGTTGAGCACGGCCATCAGGTTGAGCGCCTGCACCACGTCCGGGCAGTTGTGGCAGGTCAGGCTCATCCAGGTGGTGAAGTCGTAGTCACCATCCAAAGCCTTGATCTGCTCGATCACCTCGGGCTCGACCTTGGGCGGGTGGCCGCCAGCCCACAGCAAGGCCAGCAGCAGCGAGGTGAACTCGTGGCCCATGGGTAGGGCAGCGAAATGCACGCCCATGTCGTGACCGACGCGGGTGATCTGGAAGCTGGGCTTGCGGGCGAAGTTGCCATCGAAGCGCGCCGTGATCTTGTCGGGCGCAATGGCCGCGATCTCGGTCAGCAGTTCGCGGATGTCAGCGGCGCCAGCCGAGTCGTCCAGGCTGGCGATCAGCGCGATGGGCTGGCTGATGCGCTCGAAGTAAGAGGCCAACTGGCCTTGGGTGGCGGCGTCCAACATGGCGGGCTCCTTGTAGCGGTGGTGTTTGGGGCGAGGTCATCCCGACCCCGTTGAAAACGCCCACCGCGAGTACCGCCGGGGCGCTTTCAACCGGGTCTGAAGTCTGGTGGCCGGAGGGCTTGGGGGGCCAACCCAGCGACCGCCGCGGAACCGGCTTTGCCGGGCCGCAGGCGGTGCCCCCTTGAGGGGGCGCGCGAAGCGCGTAGGGGGTGGGTCAAGTTCTTTAGATCTTGCCGACGAGGTCCAGGCTCGGTGCCAAGGTCTTGGCGCCTTCCTTCCACTTGGCCGGGCAGACCTGGCCGGGGTTGGCGGCCGTGTACTGGGCAGCCTTCAGCTTGCGCAGGGTCTCGGACACGTCGCGGGCGATCTCGTTGGAGTGCACTTCCATGGTCTTGATGACGCCATCAGGATTGATGACGAAGGTGCCGCGCAGCGACAGGCCTTCCTCGGGGATGTGCACGCCGAAGGCGTTGGACAGGGTGTGGGTCGGGTCGCCCACCAGCGGGAACTTGGCCTTGCCGACGGCCGGCGAGGTCTCGTGCCAGACCTTGTGCGAGAAGTGGGTGTCGGTCGTGACGATGTAGACCTCGGCACCAGCAGCCTGGAAGGCGGCGTAGTTCTCGGCGGCGTCTTCGATCTCGGTCGGGCAGTTGAAGGTGAAGGCGGCCGGCATGAAGATCAGCACGGACCACTTGCCCTTGAGGCTCTGGTCGCTCACTTCGATGAACTCACCCTTGCCGCTGCGGTTGACGAAGGCGGTGGTCTTGAAGGGCTGAACGGGGGTGTTGATGAGGGACATCGGGAACTCCTGTGGAGGGGTGGGTGAATCGATGGAATGAACTATATCGACCAAGCCCCATCGATTGGTTTGATTTATTGAATGACCGAGATTGCCGGTGCCTATCCCGCTGCGGGCGCAGCGCGGCCACCGAGCCAGCGGGTGGTCTCAAGCAAACGAAGGGCCGCTCCCGAGTTGCTTGACCCCCACGGGAGGCGGGCTGGGCGCAGCCCGGCCTTGGGGGCGGTCAAAAACGCAGGTCGTACAGCTGATGCGGCATCAGCTTGACGCGCAGGTGCTGGGCCGAGGCCAGACCGACGATGTTGAAGTCGGCCAGCGTGGTGTCACGCCGCACCGGCTTGGCGAGCGGGTCGCCCTGGCGGTTGGTGACCGAGCCCACCAGCGGGGCATTGCCGCTGGTGCCAGGCCGCACGGACACGGCGATCTCGCCGCAGGCCAGCTTGACCAAGGTGCCCGGCGGGAAGAGGCCGAACTCCTTGACGATCAGACCGGCAATGGGGTGGCCCTTGCTGCCGGTGTAGATGTCGCGCGCGGCCTGGGGCGCGGGCAAGCCCGGGCGGCCGCCTCGGCTGGCGTGCTTGGCCAGGAAGACGTCCACCAGATGCAGCAGCTGCGCCATTTCGGTCGGCTCCTGCACCTTGTTCGGGTAGCCAACGCCGCCAGTTTCCTCATGGTGCTGGGCCACGGCGTCGAGCCACTCCTGCTCCTTGAGGCCGGCAGCGCGCAGCAACGCCACCGACTCGGTCGGGTGCGCGTCGATCAAGGCGCGGTACTGCGGTGCGAGCTTGCCCCCACGGGAGGCCAGCCGGCCTTGCAGGTCGATGATGGGCAGGTTCATCGTCAGCGCGGCGCCCACGGCCAGGCGCTGGCGCTCAACAGGCCACTCCAGCCGGCGCACCAGCACGGCCACCACGGCCGCGCAGTGCAGCAAGTGGACGAGGCCATAGATCTCGTGGCGGCTGTGGTCGTGGCGCATGACCACGAAGATCAATTGGTCGGGGTAGCGCTCGGCCCACTGCAGGATCTGCCCCGCGCATTCCTTGACGCGCGGCAGGAAGAGCGTCTCGTCAGGCGCGCGCAGCAGCACGGCCAGGCGGGTCTGCATGGCCTCCCAGCGGCCGAAAAAGTCCTCGCCGCCGACGCCACTTGAATCGTAGGAATTGGACGCCGGCTTGAGCTCATCCAGGTCCACAAAGACGCCACGGTTCAGCAGCGCCTCCCGCATGTCCTCGTTCGGCACCATCTGCCCTTTGGCCAATAGCAGCTTGCCCTCGGCGTCGCGCACGCCAAAGGGAAGCGGCTCACCGGCTTTGAGCTTTCCAGCCACTTGCTGGATCGGGACGAGCTTCATGGCTGAGACGACAGGATCGGGTGCAAAGACATCAATTGACGTGGGGCGGCCACCATGGGCCGGCAAAGTAGTTCAAGCCTACCCCAGCGTCAACGGCTCAATCCTCAACACTTGGAAGGGGCGTGCGAAACACCACGGGCCGTCCAAGTGCGCGGATGCTCAGGCCTTGGGTCCCGCCAGTCCAGCACCCGCTTACGCAGCGAGCCTGAACCCCCGCACCACGTCCACCAGTTGCTCGGCCTGCTGGCGCAGACTCTCCGCCGCCGCAGCGCCTTCCTCCACCAACGCCGCGTTCTGCTGGGTCACCACATCCATCTGGCCCACCGCTTCTCCGACCTGTTGAATGCCCTTGTTCTGCTCGACGCTCGCGGTGCTGATCTCGTTCACCACATCGCTCACGCGACGGATGGATGTGACGATCTCCTCCATGGTCTGCCCGGCCTGTTCCACCTGCTGCGTGCCTTGCGCGACCTGGCCCACGCTGTGGTTGATGAGGGTCTTGATTTCCTTGGCCGCCTCGGCGCTGCGCTGCGCCAATGCACGGACCTCGCTGGCCACCACCGCAAAGCCGCGGCCCTGCTCACCGGCCCGCGCCGCTTCCACCGCTGCATTGAGCGCCAGGATGTTGGTCTGAAAGGCGATGCCGTCGATCACGCCGATGATGTCGCTGATCTTGCGGCTGCTCTCGTTAATGGCGTGCATCGTTCCAACGACCTGCCCGACGACCTCGCCGCCGCGAACAGCAACCGTGGTGGCGCCACGCGCAAGCTGGCTGGCCTGAGCCGCGTTGTCGGCGTTGTGACGCACCGTCTCGGCAAGCTCGGTCATGGTGGCTGCCGTCTGCTCAAGCGCGCTGGCCTGCTCTTCGGTGCGCTGGCTCAGGTCCTGATTGCCTTGCGCAATCTGGGCACTGGCGGTGGCAACGCTCTCGGAGTTGGAGCGCACATTGGCCACCACGTCGGAGAGCCGCGCCTGCATCGTCTGCAACTGCGCCATCATGCTGCTGCTGTCGCCAGTCCTCAGCTCAACGGCACGGGTCAAATCGCCGTCAGCCACCGACGCCGCCAGCGCCGAAGCCTCGGTCGGCTCGCCACCGAGTTGGCGCATCAGGCTGCGGGAGATCCAAACACCCGAGAGCGCCGCGAGGACCAAGCCCGCCAAGCTCACTGCGATCAACCACGCTCGCGCCGAATGCGCGGCCGCTTCGGCTTCTTCCTCAGTCACTTGCACAAGTTGGGACTGATACGCCAGCAGTTCATCAACCGCAGCAAAGTAGGCCAGTTGCAGGGGGCGCGCAGTCTCTAGCAAGTAGGCTTTCGCATCCTCGAGCTTCCCGTCCTTCACAAGCTCCAGGTACCGCTCCTGCGCAGGCACGTACCGGCCTCGTTGCTCGGCAATCTTTGCCAGCAGCGACTTGCCCTTCTCAGAGTCGATCTGGGCCTTCAAGGTTTCCAGCACCTTGGCGATGGCCTGGCGCTCACTCTGCACTTGTTCCACTTGCGCCTGGAGGTCCGACGCGCGGGTCATGATCGCCATGTTGCGCATGGACAGGCCGATTTGATCGAGGCGTAGCTTGATTTCGTACGCCATTTCAATGCGGGGAATCCGGGCATCCACGAGTTGGTCCACGCTGGACTGAATGCCCGCCAGTCTGAACAGCGCAATGCCGCTCACACAAACCAAGAGTGCGACAAAGCCGCCACACACCAGCATTAGGCGGGACGACACCTTCATGTTTTCAAGCACAAGCGTCTCCTGTACTCCACAGGAGTCGCGGCCAAGGGGCTTCCAGCGCACTAACTTCCGGCAGACGGCAGCGCACGCTCGCGACGGACAACCCCCCGCTTGCTCACCCGTGGAGTGGGGCGATGGGAGGCGGCAGGCCGTCGTCGAAGGAACTTCCCAGCCTAAGGCGAGGCCTGCCAAAGGGGAGTGGACGGTAGCAGCCAACTACATACGACGAATGGCAAGGTGTATGCCTTGGTCATTGCCGACGTGACTTCTTGCCCGAGCTTGCTCCCAACGCGGCAGCGGGGCGCCTATGCCTCCAACGCCAGCAGCTCGTCCACCGTCTGGCGGCGGCGGATGAGGCGGGTCTGCTCGCCATCCACCAGCACCTCGGCCACCAAGGGGCGCGAGTTGTAGTTGCTGGACATGCTGGCGCCGTACGCCCCGGCGTCGTGCAGCACCAGCAAATCGCCCACCACAGGCTCAGGCAGGCGGCGCGGCAGCACCTCGCCGCCGGCACCTTGCGTGAACACGTCGCCCGACTCGCACAGCGGCCCGGCCACCACCACCTCGCGCTCAGGCCGCGCGCCTGGGCTGCGCGGGATCACGCTCATCGCGTGGTAGCTGCCGTACATGGACGGCCGCATCAGCTCGTTGAAGCCGGCGTCCACCAGCACGAAGCGGTTGCTACCCGCGTTCTTGGCGGCGCGCACCTCGGCCAGCAGCACGGCGCTCTCGGCAACGAGGTAGCGGCCTGGTTCGAGCTCCAGGGTCAGGGCGTGGCCGACGATGGCTTGTGCCTCCTGGCGGGCGGCATCCCAGAGCTGGAAGTAGTGGGGCACGTCGATGCGCGCATCGCCCGCGCGGTAGGGGATGGAGAGCCCCCCGCCGGCCGAGATGGCGTGCAGGTCGTGCCCGGCCTCCACCGCCTGGCGCACCAGGCCGACCATGGCGCCGCCCACCTGGGCCAGGTGCGTGTAGTCCACGCCCGAGCCGATGTGCATATGCAGGCCCTCCAGCACCAGGCCGTGCTGGCGGATGGCAGCCAGCGCGGCCGGCAGCTCGGTGTGCCAGATGCCGTGCTTGCTGTGCTCGCCGCCGGTGTTGGTCTTCTGGCTATGGCCATGGCCAAAGCCGGGGTTGATGCGCAGCCAGACCTTGTGGCCCTTGGACGCCGCACCCAGCTGGTGGAGCATGTCGATGGAACCGGCATTGACCGGGATGCGGTGCTCCACCACGGTGGCCAGCGTGGCGGCGTCGAGCAGATCGGCGGTGAAGACGATCTCGTCGCCGCCCGGCGTGTACCCCGCCGCCAGGGCGCGCAGGATCTCGCCGCGCGAGACCGCATCCACCTTGACTCCTTGCTCGCGCAGCAGGCGCAGCACATGGGTGTTGGAGCAGGCCTTCTGGGCAAAGCGCACCACGTCAAAGGCGCGCAGCGACGCAGCTTGCGCGCGGATGGTGGCGGCGTCGTAGACCCAGACGGGCGTGCCGTGCTCGGCGGCGATGCGAGCCAGGCGCTCGGGGGTGAAGGCGGTGGGCAGGGGCTTGTGTGTCATGGCCGGCAGGATGCCCGCCTGACACTATTCAATCAAATTGCAATTTGTCAGTACACAATTCAATCCTGATATGGATATCCAGCACCGCCACATCGAGGTCTTCCGCGCCGTGATGACGGCTGGCAGCGTCACCGGCGCCGCCGCCCTGCTGCACACCTCGCAGCCGACGCTGAGCCGCGACCTGGCGCGGCTGGAGCAGTTGCTGGGCTACGCCCTCTTTGAGCGCGAGCGCGGCCGGCTCAAGCCCACCGCCCGGGCGCGGCAACTGTTCGACGAGGTGGAGCGCAGCTTCCAGGGCCTGGGCCGCGTGATCGAGCGCGCCAAGGGCCTGGCGCGTGACGACGACAGCGAACTCAGCATCCTGTGCCTGCCCGCTCTCAGCCACGCACTGCTGCCGCGCGCCGTGGCCCGGCTGCGGGCCGCCCACCCCGGGCTGCGCATCTCCATCACCCCGGCCGAGCCGCCCTTGCTCGACGCATGGATGAGCGAGCAGCGCTACGACCTGGGCCTGACCGAGACCACCACCCCGCTGCCCGGCGTGCGCGTCGAGCCCGTGCTGCAGGCTGACGAAGTGGCCGTGCTGCCCGCCGGCCACCCGCTCGCGGCCAAGCCCCGGCTCGCCCTCAAGGACTTTGCCGGGCAGGACTTTGTGAGCCTGGCGCCCGACGACCCCTACCGCCGCGAGATCGATGCCCGCTTCGACGCGGCTGGCGTGCAACGCCGCCTGGGCGTGCAAACCCACAGCGCCGTGGCCGTGTGCGAGCTGGTGCGGGCCGGCCTGGGCCTGGCCATCGTCAACCCGCTGACGGCGGCAGTCTGCGCGGTGCAGGGCGTGGTGGTGCGGCCCTTGACGGTGTCCATCCCCTACCGCGTCAGCGCGCTGCGGCCGTTGCACCGGCCGGCCCAGCCCCTGGTGGACGAACTGCTGCGCGCGCTCGCCGACCACTCAACCTGAAGTTACAAGCCTGCGGCGGGGCTTACCAAGTCGCTCGCCAGGGCAGCGCCCAGCCCGGAAGATGCGGGCATGAACCGGCACCTGCTTTCACTCACCCTCACTGCAACGGCGCTGGCTGCCTGCGGCGGTGGTGGCAGCGGCGGCACGGCGACTGCCCCGGCCACGCCTTCAACGCCAACCACCCCCACAACCCCCACCACGCCCGCCGGCGACCCACGCCTGCAAACCCTGCGCAGCGACCTCGACAACCCCTGGGGCCTGGCCGAGCTTCCCTCGGGTGATTGGCTCATCACCCAGCGGACGGGTTCTGTCGTGGCCGTCAACGCCGAGGGCACGGTACGCACCGCCATCAGCGGCGCCCCCGCCGTGGCGAGCGATGGCCAGGGCGGTTTGCTCGACATCGCGCTGGACCCCGACTTCGGCGCCGACCCCTGGGTCTACCTCTGCTACTCCGAGCCTGGCAGCGGCGCCGAGGCGGGCCGGGCCGGCACGGCGGTCGGGCGGGCGCGCCTGGTGGGCAATGCGCTGCAAGGTTTCACCGTCACCTTCCGCCAGCAGCCCAAGGTGGCGGGCAGCGGCCACTTCGGCTGCCGGCTCGCATTCGGGCGCGACAAGCTGCTCTTCGTCACGCTCGGAGAGCGCCAGCAAGGCAGCCCCGCGCAGGACCTGGCTCAGACCCTCGGCAAGGTCGTGCGCATCGCGCGCGACGGCAGCATCCCGGCCGACAACCCGGCCCTCGGCGCCACCGCCCGCCCCGGCATCTGGAGCTTTGGGCACCGCAACCCGCAAGGCGCCGCCATCCACCCTGACACCGGCGAGCTCTGGGTGGGCGAGCATGGCCCGCAAGGCGGGGACGAGATCAACATCGCCCGCGCCGGCGCCAACTACGGCTGGCCGATCGTGAGCTACGGCTGCAACTACGGCGACCCGGTGGGCAATGCCTGCCGCATCGGCGGCGGCACCCATGCGCCACGCTTTGTGGAGCCCCTCACCACCTGGACACCCACCTCGGTCGCGCCCTCGGGCATGGCCTTCTACACCGGCAGCCTCTTCCCCGAGTGGCGCGGCAACCTCTTTGCCGGCAGTCTCGCCGGCCAGGCGCTCTGGCGGCTCACGGTCACCGGCAACAGCGTGACGGCCAAGGAGCCCCTGTTCGCCAGCCTCGGCGAGCGCTTTCGCGCCATCAAGCCCGCCAGCGACGGCAGCCTGCTGATCGTCACCGACAGCGGCAAGCTGCTGCGGCTGACACGCTGACCTTTGCCGGGCAGGCTCGCCACCGCCCGCCACGCCCCAGGATGAACCCTGGGGCATGAGCCGTTTGGCGCCAATTTCTCGCGCATCCAGGCAAGCCCTTTTGCCCCGGACACCGCCCATGACGCTCCCGCCCCTGTTTGCCCACCGCCTCCAGTGTCTGGGTCTTGGCCTCGCCTTGCTGCTGACCAGCACGCTGGCCTCGGCCCAATGGGGCTACCGCCAATCGCAGGACTCCCGCATCCGCGCCGAGCGTGCCTCGAACGACGCCTTCTATGGCAACTGGAAGCGCGAGATCGACGACAGCTTTGCCAAGCGCCAAGCCCAGCGTGACGCCTTGTTTGCCAGCGTGGCCAGCGGCCAGGCGCCCAGCCCGGGCGGCATCACGGCCGAGTTCACCATCATCCGCAAGGCCCCCGACACCAAGCCCCGCGACCCGGTGGCCGTCATCAAGGACAACGCCAAGCGCGGCGACCCCGCCTACATGGGCACGCTCGGCTCGCTGTACGCCGAGGGCAAGGGTGTCCCCAAGGACCTGGCCGAGGCCGAGCGCTGGCTCAAGAAGGCCGAGGCCGGCAAGTTCGCCCCGGCGGTGACCTGGCTGCATGCGCTCTATGCAGGCACCTTTGGCGGCGAAACCAAGCTGGAGCCCATGCTGGAGTACGCCGCCAAGTCCGCCGACCTGGGCCTCAAAGGCTATGCCTGGGAGGCTTTCGCGGGCTTGTGGCGCCGCAGCGGCTACCAGGCCAGCGAGCCTGAGCGCCAGCGCATGAAGCGCTACATCGCCCGGGCGCGCAGCGAGGGCAATGCCGATGACCGCTGGGTCTGGCGCGAGGTGGTGGCCGATGTGCTGGACACGCCGGCCGAGTACGAGCAACTGCTGTCCGCCCTGCGCCCCGCCGCCGAGGCCAGTGATGCCGCCGCCATGAGCCTGCTGGCCCAGGCCTACCGCCGCGGCGACTACGGCTTGCCCAGCAACGCCTCCGACGCGGCGCGCTGGTATGCGGCAGCGGCCGCCAAGGGCGACGCCGTGGCCGCGTTTGAATACGGCGCCCGGCTCTACACCGGTGAGTTCTTTGCCAAGGACACCGTGCTCGCGGCCAAGCTGCTGCGCCAGGCGGCCGACTCGGCCGAGCTGGCACCGCGCTCACGCCGCGAAGCCTCGCTACGCCTGGCCTTCTGCTTTCGCGACGGCGCCTGTGGCGAGACGCGCAATCTCGCGCGCTTCTACGCCGCGCTCGACGTGCCCTTGCAGATGGGCAGCCGGGTGGCCCGGTTCGAGCGCGGCCTGCTGCTGGGCCGTGGCACCGGCGTGGCGCGGGACGATGCGGCCGCCTACCGGCTCTTCAAGGAGGCTGCCGACACCGGCATGGTCGGGGCGCTGTACCAGCAAGCCCTGTTCCTATACCGCGGGCGCGGCATCGCCGCCGACACCGAGACCGCCATCGCCATGTTCTGGAAGGCGGCCGAGGCCGGCAGCATCAATGCCGCAGACGCACTGACCGCCATCTTTGAAGACGAAGCACCGCCCAAGGCACAGCTGCAGCGCGCCACCGCCCTGCTCAAGACGAACCAGGCGCGCAGTGCGGCAGACCAGGCCAAGTTGGACGCCGACCTCTGAGCCAGCGCGTGGCCGGGCCGGCCGACGCCCGCCTCAAGCCTGCATGAACCCCAGGCTGCGCGCACTGCCGAAGTTGCGCAGATTGGGCAGGGTCGCGTCGAGCTGAGCCTCGCTGGCGCCCAGCCAGCGCAGCAGCGTGGCGGCGTACTGGTCGACTGAGGCGCTGGGCAGCCAGCGGCCATGGCGCTCCCAAGACTCGACGCCCACGTCATCGGGCCCGCCCAGGGCCAGCTCGGGGAAGCGGCCATGCGCGCCGCCCTTCACCGCACCGCCCAGCACGAGCTGGGTGTTGCCCCAGGCGTGGTCGGTGCCGTCGCTGGCGTTGGGGGCAAAGGTGCGGCCGAAGTCGCTTTGCGTGAACAGGGTGACGGCATTGCCCATGCCGATGGCCTGCATGGCCGCATCAAAGGCCGCCAGGGCATCACCCAGACCCTTGAGCAGGCCGGCGTGCTGGCCCTGCAGCACGTCGTCGGCGATCTGGGCGTTGTGGGTGTCGTAGCCGCCCTGCTGGGCGAAGAAGATCTGCCGGCTGCCGCCCACGACGGCCCGGCCCAACACGAGCTTGGCCACCTGGTAGAGCTGGCTGGCCAGGGGGTTGGTGAACTTGCCGTCGCGGATCAAGGGCGCAAAGGCCGTATCGAGGGGCGCGGTGAGGGCCTGCTGGCCGGGGCTGAGCCAGACCAGGTCGCGCAGCCGGTCCGAGACCTCGAAGGCGTCGCGCTGCTGGGCGGCGAAGGCGCTCATCAGGGGTGTCTCGCCATTGCCTGCGTTGCCGGCATACAGCGCCTGCAGGGCCAGCTTGCGCTTGGCGAGGGCGCCGCTGGTGTCGGCCATCGCATGGGCGCCGAAGTACTCGCCGGGGCTGGGCAGCACCAGGGGCACGGCCGAGTCCGACAGCCCGAAGCGCCCATTGCCGCCCACCGAGATGACCGGGTTGCGCATCTGCATCTGCCCGGCGGCGCGGCCGCCCCAGCCGGTGCGGGCTTGCAGGTCGGCACTGCCGGCCTCCCACAGGGTCTGCTGGTCGGAGTGAGAGAACAGGCTGCCCGGCACGCCAGGGCCGCGGCCCTTGGCGGCGAGGTAGTCGGCCCGCGTCAGCGGCGCCACCAAGGGGCCGGTATTGAAGAGCGCGGCCAGCCGGCCGCTGGCGCCGGACAGCGAAGCCAGCGAGGCCAGCGACGGGTGCAGGCCGAAGTCGGTGCCCCCGAGCCGGATGAGGCTGGACTTGGGCAGGGCCAAGCGGCCCCGCACGGCGGCATAGGGCGTGTAGCGCGCGTCCAGCGGCACCACGGTGTTGAGGCCATCGTTGCCACCAAACAGGAAGACGCAGACCAGGGCCTTGTAGTCGTCGGCGTGGGCTTCGGGCGCGAAGAGCGCGGGCAGCGCGCCACCCCCCAGCGCGCCCAGAGCAGCCAGTACGCGGCGACGGTGGAGCGAAAACAGCGGCGTCATCAGCGTGGCACCTGGTATTGCGGGGACGCAAGCAACAGCAGCGCGGCGGTGCGCACGCGGCGTTCGCGCCAGTCGTTGGGGTTGGTCTTGTCGGTCCAGGCGTTGACGGCGTCCTGCACGGCACTGCGGCTGGCCTCCGGCAAGGCGCGGCCCAGCAGGGTCATGGACATCTGGTCGAGCAGCTTGGCGCCGTCGTCGGCACGGGCGGTCCAGCCTGCCAGGCTGAGCTTGGTGCCGATGGCGTTGGCCAGTTCGGGGTTGGGCTGGGCGCCGCCTTGGTCGATGAAGAAGCTCAGGAAGTTGAGCCGCGCCAGCGCGGTGTTGGCGTTGTGGATGCCAAAGGCCGGGCCGACCAGGGTGGTGCCAGGCACCGGGTAGTCCGGCGGGTAGAAGTTGAAAACCGAGGGCGCGTGGAACAGGTGCTGGTTGAGCTGCTCGCCCCACCAGTAGCCCATGGCATCGCCATCGCTGCGGCCATCGAGCAAACGCAGCGTGCCCGTCATGAAAAGCACAGGCTCGCGCAGGCGGCCGGCGTTGGCGGGCGGGGTGTCGCCGCGCGCTTCGGCATCGAGCAGGACGGCGGCCACGGTGGCGGCCAGATCGCCGCGCTGGCGCTGCCCGAAGCTGCGGCCATTGGCCACAAAACTGCCGGTGCTGAAGGCCAGCGCCACACGCTCGACATAGGCCGGGCTGGGGTTGCTGGTGACCAGCGCCTGGATCATCTGGCGGCCGATGAAGGGCGCCATATTGGGGTGCTCCATCAGGCTGTCGAGCACGGTGTCGAGCGCCTGGACGGGCGTGCTGCTGGCGGCCTTGTTGCGGCCGCTGAGCAGGCTGCGGGCCTCTTTGTCGTGCCGGGCTGGCAGCGCGACCATGTCGCCACCGTAGTAGGTGCAGTTGCTGCCCTGGGGCCAGCAGCCCCAGCGGGTGCTGCCGCCGGCCGGATAGGTCCAGCCCGTCAGCGCATAGGCGTAGGCGCGGACGGTGGCGTTGTCGTAGGTGGGCTGGCAGGTGCCCGTCTGCAAGCTGCCATCGGGCTGGAGCAAGCAGGTGCCCAGGCTGAAGAGCTGCAGCAACTCGCGCGCGAAGTTCTCGTTGGGGGCGGTGGGGTCGTTGTTGGCGTGGTCGAGGTAGTCGCCCATCACCGGCGACAGCGCCACGCGGCGCAGCACCTCGCGGTAGTTGTCAAAAGCCAGGTCCAGGAAGAGCTGCTGGTAGCGCCGCAAGCCATAGGTGCCCGAGACCTCACGGTCACTGACGACCAGAATCTGCTGCAAGGCCAGAGCCACGCGCTGGCGCAGCTGGTCGCTGCCACCGAGCGCATTGCGATAGAAGTCGCGCACCAAAGGCTCGGCCGAGTAGTAGTCGCGCCAGCACTGCACGGGGGCGCCGGGGTCGTCACAGATGAAGCCATCGGTGTTGACGTGCACGCGGTCGTCGCCGCCATCGCTGTAGCGGCTGGCCGGCAGCGCCATCTGTGCCTGGACCCAGGCCACGGCGCTTTGGCTCTTGAGGCTGGCAACCAGGGCTTCAGTCGCGCCAAAGCTGGCTTGGTCGGCCAGGCGCACGGCGTCACGGTCACTCAGCGGCGCCAGGGCCGGCAGGCTGGGCTCGGGGCTGGGCCCGGGCGTGCTGCCACCACCACTGCTGCCGCCCCCGCCGCCACCGCAGGCCGTCAGCAGCACGCCAAGCGCCAGCGCCAACGCGGGCGCAAGTCGGTGGGTCAGGCGAGGTCCCGGAGGCATGGCGGCACATGATGCCGCAGCCAATGCCGCCCGCAGCGGAAAGCCAGGTCTGCGCGGGTAAGTGAGCGTGTCGGTGTCAGCCCCGCTGCGCGCAGTTCACCGGCCGCGCACCGAGCAGTTCGGTCAGCACCTTGGGCTCGATGCCCACGAGGTAGCCGCGCCGGCCGCCGTTGATGCAGATGCGCGGCAAGGTGAGGATGCTGGCCTCGACATAGATCGGCATGGCCTTGCGCACCCCGAAGGGCGAGGTGCCACCGACCATGTAGCCGCTGTGGCGCTGCGCGACCTCGGGCTTGCAGGGCTCGACCTTCTTGCACGGGATCTGGCGCGCCAGCTCCTTCAAGCTGACTGTGCAATCACCATGCATCAGCACGATCAGGGGCTCGGCCTTGTCGTCTTGCATCACCAGGGTCTTGACCACCGCATGCTCGTCCACGCCGAGCTGGCGCGCGGACTCGGCCGTGCCGCCGTGGTCCACGTAGTCGTAGGGGTGCTCGGTGAATTCGACGCCGGCCTTGCGCAGCATCTGCGTGGCCGGCGTCTCGGAAACGTGCGTGCCTTTCTTGCTCATGTCCGCCCCTCGTCTGTCGGGTACGCCATCCGATCCCCCGTGGGGATGCGGGCCGGCTTGGGAGCGGCCCGGCGCTCGGCCCGCTGTTTCTCAGCCGTTCCGTGATTCATAGCCGTCATTGTCGGCCGCAGCCGCTCATTGCTTCGCAGCAATGTTTTATCGCAATACAATAATTTCACCCCGACCAGCCCGGCCGCCTTCCATGCCCGAAGAATTCAGCCCCAGCGGCCTGCGCCGCATCCGCCGCCTGGCCTTCTGGGTGCGCCTGATGTGCGTGGTCGGGGCGTTGGCGGTGGTCTTCCTGCCCTTTGTGTTCTGGGCCCAGGCCGACTGGGTGGCCCAGGTGCTGCGCGACGAATGGCGGCTGCCCCTGGTGCAGATGGACCTGGCCAGCCGACTGGGTGGCCTGGCCGCGTCGCTGATCCCAGCCGGCTTCATCGTCTACGTGTGCTGGCATATGTGGGCGCTGTTTGGCTGCTTTGCCGAGGGCGAACTGCTGGCGCGCACACCGGCCGAGCATCTGCGCCGCCTTGGGCTCGGGCTCACGCTGCTGGCCGCCGCGCAGCCCATCAGCCAGACCCTGGTGGTGCTGGCCGTCACCCTGGGCAACCCGCCGGGCGAACGGCGGCTGTGGTTCGGGCTCTCGTCCACGCACTACTTGGTGCTGCTCTTCGGCCTGCTGCTGCTGGCCCTGGCCCAGGTGCTGCTGGAGGGCTCGCGCGTGGCTGAGGAAAACCGCGAGTTCATCTGAAGCATGCCGATCGTCGTCACCCTCGATGTCATGCTCGCCAAGCGCAAGATGCGCTCGCGCGAGCTGGCCGAGCGTGTGGGCATCACCGAGGCCAATCTGTCGCTGCTCAAGTCGGGCAAGGTGCGCGGCGTGCGCTTCGAGACCCTCTCAGCCATCTGCCAGGCGCTGGACTGCCAGCCCGGCGAGCTCTTGAGCTGGGTGCCCGGCCCCGAGCCTGAAGACGGCGGTGGAGGCCCGGGTGACTAACCGGTTGCAGCTGCGCCGCCCGGCCTTGGGGCTGGTGATCCTGGCCGCGCACCTGGGGCTGGCACTGCTGCTCAACCTGCGCCCAGGCCAGGCACCGCAGCCACAGGCGCGGCTGCAACTGCGGCTGATCCCCGCCGAACGCCCAGCTGCCCTGCCGCCCAGCCAGTCAATCACACCACCTCCCCCGGCGCTGCGGGCCCTGCCCCGCCCTTCGGTGCCGCCACCGGCCATCGTGCTGCTGCCCCGTGCGGACACCGAGCCGGTTGAACCGGCTCAGCGTGCCGAGCCCGCGCCAACTGCTGCCCCACTGGCCGAAGCACCCGCCTCGGCCCCCCAACCCCTGCTGCTGCACACCGAAGCCACGCGCCGCGCCGTGCGCGAGGCCGCCCGCAACCCGCCGCTGGCCGTGGTGGCCCAGACGGGCCTGCCGCAGCGCGAAACCCGCGATCAACGCCTCGCACGCACCATGTCTGAAGCCGGGCGGGGCGACTGCGGCAAGGGCGAGTACGCGGGCGGCGGCATGGGCTTGCTCAGCCTGCCTTTCTGGATCGCCGCCGAAGTACGCGGCCAATGCGCCAAATGAACCACCTCCGCCCCACGCTCACCGCGCTTGCCGCCGCCGTCCTGTGCATCGTGCTTGCGCTGGGTCTGGCCAACCTGGCGCTGGCCCAAGACGCGGCAGAGCAGGTCGCCGAGCCCGCCGCCGCACCGGCTGTCCTGCCCACGGTCTCGACGACGCTGCAGCGCCACCACGACGCGCTGGCCTACGGCGAGATCCGCCCCTGGCTGCAAGGGGTCGATCAGTGGGGCGAGGGCCTGTACCGCTGGGACTTCACGCTCAAGTCCAAGTCGTCCAGCGCCCTGCCCTCTCCCCTCAAGCTGGCGCTCGCCACCGATGACGCCTACCTGCCGCTGAGCCTGGACTCGCGCGGTGTCTTCCATCTGCCGACACTCACCAGCGCAGCCGCTGCAACGGCCGAGCTGGCTGCCAATGTCGAGCGCGGCAGCCTGTCCGTGACCTGGACCCTGGCACCCACGCTCGACGCCAGCACGCTGCGCGCGGGCGAGGTGCAGCGCCTGCTCAAGGTCGCGCTCACGCTGCGCGACAAGCTCTTCCGCTGGTACCAGCGGCCGGTGCGGGCACCGCTGCCGCTGTACATCCGCGTCTGCGCCGCTGAGGGGCTGTACGCCTACGAGTGGCAGGAGGGCGCCGTGCAGCGACGCCTAGAGCTGCCGCTCGCCGCACCCGCCGCACCTTCAGCTTTGCCAGCTTCCGATACGGGTGCCGCTGCCCAGCCCGGCACCCCCGCCATCCCCTGCGTACGGCTCACGGGGGCTGAGGCTGTCCCTGCCGACGCACGGCTGGTCGGCCCGGCCGGGCCGCTATCAGCTGCACGCGTCGATCTGCGCCACGCCAAGGACAACTGAGTGATGACGAAACGCCGCCTCCCCGCCCCACAGCAGCAGCTCCTGCACCTCACCCTGGCAGGCATCGCGCTGCTGAGCAGCGGGGCGCGTGCCCAGGACGCCCCGGACACGCCCGCCGTGCTGCCCACCGTCGAAACCCAGCTCAAGCGCGACCAGAGCGTGATGCCCTACGGCCGCATCAATGAGCTGATGCGCAAGCTGGCGCAATACGGCGAAGGCCTGGTGCGCATGGACTGGAAGGTGGATGCCGAGAAGTCCAAGGTGCCCATCGCCCAGATGCGCATGGCCATCGCGTCTGACGAGGGCTACCACCCCATCCAGATCGCCCCCGACGGCAGCTTCAAGCTGCCCCTGCTGCCGGCTGAGCAGGCCAAGTCCGCCGAGGTGGCAACCAACACCGCCAAAGGGCAGATGACGGTACGCGGCAGCCTGGAGCTGAACCTCACGCCCGAGCAGCTGGACATGGCCACGGTTCGGCGGCTGATGCGCCTGTCGCACCGGCTCAAGACCGAGCTGCTGCCCTGGTATCTGCGCTGGCTCTTCCCGGACGTGCAGGGCGTGCTGGTCTGTGCGCCGCAGGCCCCTTTCGAGCTGGAGTGGCACGAGGGCGAACGGCCCGAAGGGCAGCTGATGGCGGTTCAACTGCCGGCCAACGATCGCGCACAACAAGCCAAAGACGGCGAGCCCGCCCGCGTTTGCCTGCTGCTGACCGGCCAAGAGCGCTGGGGCGACAGCGCCCGCCTGGTGCCCACGCCCGGCACCAAGCTGAACCTGAAGCTGGGCAGCTGAGGCCCGCCGGTCGCCGGGACGGCGACACCGGTCGAATCAGATTTGCGGTTTCCGGATTCGGGCTTTCCCGAAATCTGGCGCGCCAGCTTTGCGCACTCCCTCACGAATTCCGCCCCGGCGAAGCGCGGATAGCGCTCGCCAATGTGCCTATCACATTTATCATTTTGATCACTTAAGGAGATCATCATGACGGCCCTCGCACTCATCGAACCCCAAGCCCGCGCTTCAGCCGGCGCCACGCTGCGCGAAGTGCTCACCGCCCGCCTGGGCCAGGAGGAGTACGCGCTGGACATCCTGGCCGTGCAGGAGATCCGCCGCTACGAGCCGGCGACCCGTATCGCCAACGCGCCCGCCCAGGTGCTGGGCGTGATGAACCTGCGTGGCGTCATCGTGCCGCTGATCGACCTGCGCCATCGCCTGGGCTTGCCGGCCTTGATCGACTCGCAGACCGTGACCATCGTGATCCGCCTTGGGCACCGCACCTTTGGTCTGGTCGTGGACGCCGTGGCCGACGTGGTGGCGCTCGACCCCAGCTGCATCCAGCCCTCCCCTCGCCTGGGCCACCAGGTGCGCACCGAATACCTGACCGGGCTGGCCCGGCTCGAGACCACGAGTGGCGAACGACTGCTGCAACTGGTCGACCTGGCCGCCCTGCTGAGCGACCTTTGAACCACAACCCCACTACCCCGACGGACTCTCCAATGAACGCGTTCAAGACCCTGCGCATCGGCACCCGGCTCGGCCTGGCTTTCGGTGTACTCACCCTGCTGCTGTTGGCCATGGCCTTGATCGCCCGTTCGGGCCTGGCCAGCATCAATGAGCGCCTCGACGGCGTGCTGCACGACCGCTATGTCAAGGTCAAGCTCGTCAACGAGCTGGGCCACCAAGTCAACCAGCAAGCCCGCAGCACCCGCAATCTGCTGATCATGGACAGCGAAGAGGACCGCCGCAAACAACTGGGGGCCATCGCCGAAGCCGGCCGCATCAACAACGAGAAGTACAAGCAGCTGGAGGCCACGGTCCACACGACACAGGGCCACGCCATCCTGACCGAGGTGGAAGCCACACGGGCCGCCTATCTCGCCGAGCTGGACACCTTCCTGCAGGCCATCAAGCAGCAGGACACGGCCACGGCACGCAGCGTGCTGCTGGAGCGCGTGCGCCCCCGCCAACTGGCATACCAGGGCAAGATCGACGCGATGGTGGCGTTCCAGGAAAAGCTGATGGAAGAGGATGGCGAAGCCACCGTGCTGACGGTGCAAGGCGTGACGGCCCTGGTGCTAGGCGCTGCTGTGCTGGGCGTAGTGGTGGCCGTGGTGGCCGGCGTGCTGGTGACGCGGTCGGTAACGCGCCCCGTGCAGGGCGTGATCTCCACGCTCAAGACCGTGGCCAGCGGCGACCTGACCGTGGACGCGCCCATCAACCGCAGTGATGAGATCGGCGAGTTGCAGCGCAACCTGGTCGCCACCATCGAGGCCTTGCGCCACGTGGTGGGCGAGGTGCGCTCGGGGGTGGAGTCGGTCACCACGGCATCCGGCCAGATCGCGGCCGGCAATCAGGACCTGTCGAGCCGCACCGAGCAGCAAGCCTCCAGCCTGCAGCAAACCGCTAGCTCGATGGAACAGCTGACCAGCGCCGTGCGCCAAAGCGCCGACACGGCCCGCACCGCCAGCCAACTGGCCACCCAGGCCAGCGACGCCGTGGGCCGGGGCGGCGCGGCGGTGGACAACGTCGTCAGCACCATGGAGGACATCAGCCACAGCAGCCGTCAGGTGGTGGACATCATTGGCGTGATCGATGGCATCGCCTTCCAGACCAATATCCTGGCCCTCAATGCCGCCGTCGAGGCGGCCCGCGCGGGCGAGCAAGGACGCGGCTTTGCCGTCGTGGCCGGCGAGGTGCGCGTGCTGGCCCAGCGCAGCGCCGAGGCCGCCCGCGAGATCAAGGCCCTGATCGGCAGCAGCGCCGACAAGGTCGAGGCCGGCAGCCGGCACGTAGCGGAGGCCGGCCAGGCCATGAGCGACATCCTCGACCAAGTGCGCAAAGTCAATGACCTGATCACCGAGATCGCCAGCACGGCCGATGAGCAGAGCCGCGGCATCGACCAGATCAACGCTGCCGTCACGCAGATGGACCAGGTCACCCAGCAGAACGCGGCCCTGGTGGAAGAAAGCGCTGCAGCGGCCAGCAGCCTGTCGCAACAGGCCGAGAGCCTGTCACGCGCGGTGAGCGCCTTCCAGGTGCAACAGGAGCGCGCTGCCCCAGCCTACGTGGCGCCGGCTCGTGCTGAGCTGCCCGCTCGGCCCGCTCGGCGCACTGCAGCGCCCTTGCCCGCGTCGGAAACGACCTGGGAAGCCTTCTGAGTGGCGGCTGGTGGGGATCTCAGGCGGCCACTGCAGCCGCCGCCGATGCCTCCGCCAAGGCCTGCTCCCGCAGGCGCAGCACGCGGCGCTGCACCTTGCCCGTGGTGGTCATGGGCAGGGTGTCGATGAACTCGATCTCCTTGGGGTACTCGTAGGGCGCCAGGCGCTCACGCACATGCGCCTGCAGTGCGGCCACCAGGGCCGCATCGCCCACCCGGCCAGGGGCCAGCACCACAAAGGCCTTGACCAGCGCACCGCGCTCGGCGTCAGGCTTGGGCACCACGGCCGCATTGGCCACGGCCGGGTGCTTGACCAGGCAGTTCTCGATCTCGCCGGGGCCGATGCGGTAGCCGGCGGCCTTGAACATGTCGTCCGCCCGGCCCTGGTACCAAAGATAGCCGTCGGCGTCCTGGGTGGCCAGGTCGCCCGTGCGGCACCAGCTGTCGCTCGGATTGCCCGTGAACTTGGTCTGCGTCGCCGCCGTGTTGTTCCAGTAGCCGAGAAAGAAGACGGGGTCGGGGTCGCCATGGGCGTCACGCGTGTGCACGGCCACCTCGCCCAGTTCCCCCGGGGCGCAGACGCGGCCTTGCTCGTCGATGACGGCCACGCGGTGCCCCGGGTAGGGCCGCCCCATGCTGCCCGGCCGCGCCGGCCAGACCGCGTGCGAGTTGCCCACCACGTAGTTCATCTCGGTCTGGCCGAACATCTCGTTCACGGTGACGCCCAACTCGTCGCGGCACCAGGCAAACACGGCATCGCCCACGGCCTCGCCCGCGCTCATCAGGCCCTGCAGGCGCAGGCGGTGGCGCTGCGGCCGGGGTTCGGCCTTCATCATGGCCTTGAGCGCGGTCGGGAAGAGAAAGGCGTGCGTGACGCCGTGACGTGCCATCAGCTCGAAGGCCTTGGCCGGCTGGAAGCGCCCCTGGTAGGCCAGGATGGGCCGCCCGAAGTAGAGGCTGGGCAGCAGCGCGTCCATCAAGCCGCCGGTCCAGGCCCAGTCGGCAGGCGACCAGAACACCGCCTCGCTGGGCTTGTCGTCGTCCTCGGGGTCGAAACCGAACCAGTTCTGGCTGGCGATGAAGCCCGGCAGATTGCCCACCAAAGCCTGCTGCGGGATCAGCGCGCCCTTGGGGTTGCCGGTGGTGCCGCTGGTGTAGAGCAGCAAGGCCGGGTCGGTGGCCAGGGTCTCGGCGGACTTGAAGCGCGCTTCTTCGGCTTGCAGGGCGTCGATCCAGCCGATCTCTTCAAGGGCCGGCGAGACCTCGGCCGTGCACTCGCCCACCACGATCACACGGCGCAGCGCCTCGCAGCGCGGCTTGGCCTGGCGCAGCGCGGGCAGCGCCTCGCAGGCCACGATGGCCAGCACCGTGCCGCTGTCGCGCAGCCGGTACTCCAGCGCCTCGGCGCCAAACAGCAGGGACAGCGGCATGGCCACGGCCCCGATCTGCTGGATGGCGATGTGGGCCACGGCGGTTTCAAAGCGCTGGGGCAGCACGATGGCCACCCGGTGGCCACGCCGCACGCCTTGCGCCACCAGGGCGTTGGAGAGCCGGTTGGCCGTGCGCTGCAGCTGCGCAAAGCTGTGCTGCATGCTGCCGCCAAACTCGCTCTCAACGATCAGCGCGGGGCTGTTGGGCGTCTCGCGGGCCCAGCGGCCACAGCAGGCCTCCGCGATGTTGAAGTCCGGCGGAACCTGCCAGCGAAAGGCCTTGTACAGCGCTGTGTAGCGATCGACAGCCATCGGCGCGTCCCTCCGCGTCTTCAGGGGGGACCGATGCTAGTGGCGGGCTTGAAGCCCGACCAGACCCGTTAGATCCGCGTTAACCCGCGCTAACTCGCCGACAGCTGGCGGCTTACAGGGGCAGCCAGGACGAGGCCGACCACTTGCCCGGCGTTTCTTCGCCGCTGTAGCGCTTCAGCGCGTCGCCCGTCAGGCGGCAAAGCTGCCAGTCGGGCAGTACCTCGGCGCCGAGCTTTTGGTAGAAGCGCACCGCGTCTTCGTTCCAGCCCAGCACCGACCACTCGAAGCGCCCGTAGTCGCGCGCGCAGGCCAGCTCGGCCATGTGTACCAGCAGCGCCTTGCCCAGGCCGCTACGGCGGTGGGCGGGGCGCACGTACAGGTCTTCCAGGTACATGCCGGGCTTGCCCAGGAAGGTCGAGAAGTTTGTGTAGAAGATGGCAAAGGCCACCGCCTCGCCGTCGATCTCACCGATCAGGCATTCCGCCACCGGCCGGGGGCCGAACAGGTGGGGCCCGAGCTTCTCGGGTGTCACTTCGAGCAGGTGGGTCAGTTGCTCGAACTCGGCCAGTTCCTCGATGAGCCGAACGATGATGGGCAGGTCTTGGGGCTGCGCGGCGCGGATCTGAGGTTTGTTACGGGTAAACATATCTTGAATTTTGGACAGGCCGAAAGCCCACGAAGCCACGGACAGGGATGCTTGCATCGCCGTCGTCAGGCTCTAGAGTAGCCGGCATGTGTGCTTGCTATGTCGCGGTGTATCCGCAGCTTGACGACTTTCTCACTCTGCGAGGCCTGCGCCACCACATCCTGCGCTGGGGGAAACCCGTGACTGGGCAACCAATGGTGATCGCGGTGCATGGCTGGATGGACGTGGGCGCCTCGTTCCAGTTCATGGCCGACAGCCTGCTGGCCCAGGGTTTTGAAGGTGAGATCGTGGCGCTGGACTGGCGGGGTTTCGGGCTCTCGGACACCAGCGGCAGCGATGCCTACTGGTTCCCCGATTACCTGGGCGACCTCGACGCCCTGATCGACCAGCTCAGCCCCGACGCCCCGGTGGACCTGCTCGGCCACAGCATGGGCGGCAATATCGCCATGAGCTACGCGGGGGTACGGCCCCAGCGGGTGCGGCGCTTGATCAATCTCGAAGGCTTCGGCCTGCCCGACAACCCGCCCGAGGCCGCGCCGCAACGCCTGGCGCAATGGCTGGACGAGCTGAAGGAGCCCGCCCAGCTCAAGCCCTATGCCAGTCTGGCCGACGTGGCCGCCCGGCTGCAGAAGAACAACCCGCGCCTGCCCGATGACAAGGCCGCCTGGCTGGCGCCGCACTGGGCCAGCAAGAGGCCTGAAGGCTATGCGCTGCGCGCCGACCCCGTGCACAAGCGCGTCAACCCCGTGCTCTACCGCGCCGCCGAGGTGGACGCCTGCTGGCGCGCCATCACGGCGCCCACGCTGTGGGTCGAGGGCGCCGACACCCAGGTGCTGCGCTGGTGGGGCGGCCGCTACCGGCGCGAGGACTTTGACGCCCGGCTGGCCCAGGTCACCCAGCTGCAGCGCCGCGTGCTGCCCGACGCCGGCCACATGCTGCACCACGACCAGCCAGCCCTGCTGGCGGCCGAGGTCAGCGGCTTTCTTCGCTGAGCCGCGCCTCAGCGTCCAGCCGCTCCATGCGGCGCGCATAGAGGTGGACGATGGCCACGAACCCGAGCACGCAGCCCTGCGAGGCCAGCCAGAAGGACAGCGGCCAGCCCATCAACGTCCAGCTCAATTCACGCGCGAAATAGACCGGCACGAAGACCAGCAGCACCCACAGCAGCAACAGGCCCAGCGTCAGGCGCCGGGTGCGCTGCCAATGCGTGGCAGGGGCGGGGGCGGGCATCAAGTCAGCATTCATGCGCGGCTCACTTCAGCAAGCCCCACTGCTGGAGCATGAAGGCGTAGGTGCGTGCCACCTCGCGCAGCGCATCGAAGCGGCCCGACGCGCCGCCATGGCCGGCGGTCATGTTGATGTCGTACAGCACCGGCCCGCTGCCGCTATTGAGCGTGCGCAGCTTGGCCACGTACTTGGCTGCTTCCCAGTAGGGCACCTGGCTGTCGTTGATGGCGGTGCGCGCCAGCACGGCCGGGTAGGCGGCGGGCTTGAGGTTGTCGTAGGGGCTGTAGGTGCGCATCCAGGCGTACTCGGCGGGCTTGTTGGGGTTGCCCCATTCGATGTACTCCTCGGTGGTCAGCGGCAGGGTGTCGTCGAGCATGGTGTTGATCACGTCGACAAACGGCACCTGGGCCACCACGGCCTTGAAGAGATCGGGCCGCAGGTTGGTAACCGCCCCCATCAACAAGCCACCGGCACTGCCGCCCTGGATGATGAGCTGCGAGGGCTGGGTGTAGCCGCGCGCCACCAGGCCCTCGGCGCAGGTGACGAAGTCGGTGAAGGTGTTCATCTTCTTGTCCAGCTTGCCGTCCAGGTACCAGCGCCGGCCCAGGTCACCGCCGCCACGGATGTGGGCAATGGCGAAGATGACGCCCCGGTCCAGCAGCGACAGGCGCGGGCTGGTGAAGCGCGGGTCCGTGGGGATGCCGTAGCTGCCGTAGCCATAGAGCAGCAGGCGTTGAGGGCCCTTGGCGCGCAGGTCCTTGCGGTAGACCAGGCTGACCGGCACCTGGGTGCCATCGGCCGCCTTGAACCACAGGCGCTCGCTGGCGTAGCGGCTGGCGTCGTAGCCGCCCTGCACGGGCTGCACCTTGAGCAGGTGCAGCTTGCCGGTGGCCAGTTCGGCCTCGTAGGTGGAGCTGGGCGTGGTCAGCGAGTTGTAGATGAAGCGCACGCGGTCGGCGTCGAACTCGCTGGGCGGCGTCAGCACGGCGTTGTAGGCCAGCTCGTCAAACACCACGTCACGCGCGCCGCTGCCACCCTGCGCGCGCAGCAGGCGCAGCTTGACCGAGCCGCCTTCGCGCACCTGGGCGACGGCGTGGGTCTTGAAGGCCAGCACGTTCTCGATCATGGCGTCGTCGCGGTGTGGCATCAGCTGCGCGGCGCTGCGCAACTGGGCTTGCGTGGCGACCGGGCCGGTGCCGGCCCGCACGGGCAGGCGCACCAGGCGGAAGTTGGGCCCGCGGTCATTGATGCGCACCAGCAGCTCGCGGCCATAAGGCGTGACGGCGTATTCCTGGCCCGCCACGCGCGGCAGCACCTCGCGCCAGGCGGCTGTGGGCTGGTCGGCCGGCAGCAGCCGCCAGTCCATGGTGTCCTTGGACTGGGCGCCCAGCATCAGGGTCTTGCCGTCGAGCGACTTGAGCAGCAGCAGGTTGAAGAGATCATCTCGCTCCTCGTGCACCAGCACGTCGCCCGCAGTGGCGCCCCGCACATGGCGCCACAGCTGGTGCGAGCGGCGGGCCTCGTTGTGGCGGATGTAGAAGAGGGTCTTGCTGTCAGAGGCCCACACAAAGGCGTCGGCATGCGGCGTGGTGGCCACGACGCGGTCCTCGCCGGTCTGCAGGTCCTTGATGTGCAGCTCGAAGTCGCGCGCGCCGGTCGCATCCACCGCATAGGCAAGCCAGCGGTCATCCGGGCTCACGGCCATGCCATTGAGCGCCACGAACTTGCGCGTGGTGGCCAGCTCATTGACGTCGAGCATGGGCTCCTCGGCCGCCTGCTCGCTGTAGAAGCGCTGCGGGCCCTGGGCCAGGCGTCGGAAGTAGATCGGGTATTGCTTGCCCTCCTCGGTGCGGCTGCCGTACCAGTAGCGGCCACGACGCGCGGGCACGGCCTGGTCGCGCTGCAGCACGCGGGCCTTCATCTCCTCGAAGAGCTGGTCCATCGGCCCCTCAATGGGCTTGAACCACGCCGCCGCGTAGGCCGCTTCGGCCTGCAGATGGGCCTGCACCTCGGGGCTGTCTTTCTCGCGCAGCCAGAAGTAGTCGTCGATGCGGCGGTCGCCGTGGACGCTGACGTCGCGCGGCTTCTTGAGCGCCACGGGGGGCTGAAGGGTGTCAGCACTGACGGGGCGGGTAGCCCCGAGGAGGGTGGCGGCGGCGATGATGGATTGCACCAAGGCCCGCACAAGTCGTCGGTTCATGCAGATGGTCTCCGGCCGGGCGCCGCCCTCGGCGGCCATGACCCCGGCGGCCGGAGTTTGCCTGCTCTCCATGCAAAAATCGCGCGCTTCAGAAAAGCAGTGCCCACCATGGACATCGAACACATCAATCAAATCGGCAACCTGATCGCCGATCTCTCAGCGCGGACCGACGCGCTAAGGGGGTATCTTTGACTTCGATCGCAAAGCCCTGCGATTGAACGAAGTCAACACCGCGCTGGAGAACCCCAAGGTCTGGGACGAACCCAAGCGCGCCCAGGAGCTGGGCAAGGAAAAGCGCCAGCTCGAAGGGGTGGTGGACACCATCCGGCATCTGACCAGCTCCCTGGCGGATAACGCTGAACTGTTCGAGATGAGCCGCGAGGAAGGCGACGAGGCCGGCATGCTGGCCATCGAGGACGACGCGAACAAGCTGCGCGCCACGGTCGAGGACCTGGAGTTCCGCCGCATGTTCAACAACCCGGCCGACCCGAGCAACTGCTTCATCGACATCCAGGCTGGCGCCGGCGGCACCGAGGCCTGCGACTGGGCCGGCATGCTGCTGCGCCAGTACCTGAAGTACTGCGAGCGCAAGGGCTTCAAGGCCACGCTCGAAGACGAAACGCCCGGTGACGTGGCGGGCATCAAGAGCGCCACCATCAAGGTGGAGGGCGAGTACGCCTTCGGCCTGCTGCGCACCGAGACCGGCGTGCACCGTCTGGTGCGCAAGTCACCGTTCGACTCTTCCGGCGGGCGCCACACATCCTTCGCGTCGCTCTTCGTCTACCCCGAGGTGGACGACTCGATCGAGATCGACATCAACCCCGCCGACGTGCGCACCGACACCTTCCGCGCCAGCGGCGCGGGCGGCCAGCACATCAACAAGACCGACTCGGCCGTGCGGCTCACCCACATCCCGACCGGCATCGTCGTGCAGTGCCAGGACGGGCGCAGCCAGCACTCCAACCGTGACGTCGCCTGGAAGCGCCTGCGCAGCCGCCTCTACGACCACGAGATGCGCAAGCGCATGGAAGAGCAGCAGAAGCTCGAAGACACCAAGACCGACGTCGGCTGGGGTCACCAGATCCGCTCCTACGTGCTCGACCAAAGCCGCATCAAGGACCTGCGCACCAACTACGAGACCTCGGCCACCCAGAAGGTGCTGGACGGTGATCTCGACGCCTTCATCCACGAAAGCCTGAAACAGGGCGTTTGAATCCCAAGGACTCTCCATGCGTGAAGGCACCGCCGCCCTGATCCACCGCGCCGACTACCAGCAGCCGGCCTACTGGATCCGCAAGGTCGAACTCACTTTCGACCTCGACCCCGCCAAGACCATCGTGGGCTCGAAGCTGCAGATCGAGCGCAACCACGCCGTGCCGCACGGCCCGCTGCGCCTGCATGGCGAGGAGCTGAACCTGCTGCGCGTGCTGATCGACGGCAGCAGCGTGTCCTTCCGCCAGGAGGGCCACGAGCTGATCATCGAGAGCGCCCCGGACGCCGACTTCCTGCTGGAGATCCGCAGCACCTGTGCCCCCGAGAAGAACACGGCCCTCTCTGGCCTCTACACCTCGGGCGGCAGCTTCTTCACCCAGTGCGAGGCCGAGGGCTTCCGCCGCATCACCTACTTCCTGGACCGGCCCGACGTGATGGCGGTCTACACCGTGACCCTGCGCGCCGACGCCAAGAAGTACCCGGTGCTGCTGGCCAACGGCAATCTGCAGGCGACCGGCGAGCTCGACAACGGCCGCCACTTCGCCACCTGGCACGACCCCTTTCCCAAGCCCAGCTATCTGTTCGCCGTCGTCGCGGGCGACCTGGTCACGCGCGAGCAGCGCATCCGCACCCGCGCGGGCAAGGACCATCTGCTGCAGGTCTATGTGCGCCGGGGCGATCTGGAGAAGACCGAGCACGCGATGAACTCGCTGGTCGCCTCCATCGTCTGGGACGAGGCCCGCTTTGGCCTGCCGCTGGACCTGGAGCGCTTCATGGTCGTCGGCGTGTCCGACTTCAACATGGGCGCGATGGAGAACAAGGGCCTCAACATCTTCAACACCAGCGCCCTGCTCGCCTCACCCGCCACCGCCACCGACACCGATTTCGCTCGCATCGAGTCCATCGTCGCGCACGAGTACTTCCACAACTGGACCGGCAACCGCGTCACCTGCCGCGACTGGTTCCAGCTCTCGCTCAAGGAAGGCCTCACCGTCTTCCGCGACCAGGAGTTCTCGATGGACATGGCGGGCAGCCCCAGCGCCCGCGCCGTCTGCCGCATCCAGGATGTGCGCGCGCTGCGCGCCGTGCAGTTCCCCGAGGACAGCGGCGCCATGGCCCACCCCGTGCGGCCCGACAGCTACAGCGAGATCAACAACTTCTACACCGCCACCGTCTACGAGAAGGGCTCCGAAGTCGTCCGCATGTACCAGACCCTGGTTGGCCGCAAGGGCTTCGAGGCGGGCATGAAGCTCTACTTCGAACGCCACGACGGCCAGGCCGTGACCTGCGACGACTTCGCGGCCGCCATGGCCGACGCCAACCCCGGCTCGCCGCTCGCCTCGCGGCTCGACGCCTTCAAGCGCTGGTACTCGCAGGCCGGCACACCACGCGTGACCGCCCTGGGCGAACACGACGCCGCCGCGCGCACCTACACGCTCAAGCTGCGCCAGCACACCCCCGCCACGCCCGGCCAGGCGGACAAGCTGCCGCAGGTGATCCCGGTCGTCATGGGCCTGCTGGACCGCCACGGCCAGGCCCTGGCGCTGGATGCCAGCGGCGCCACCGAGCGCACCCTGGTGCTGGAGCAGGCCGAGCAGTCCTTCGTGTTCGAGAACATCGAGCACGAGCCCGTGCCCTCGCTGCTGCGTGGATTCTCCGCGCCCGTGGTGCTGGACGATGGCCTGTCGGATGCCGCCCTGCTGGTGCTGCTGCGCCATGACAGCGACCCCTTCAACCGCTGGGAAGCCAGCCAGCGCCTGGCGCTGAACCGCATCCTGGCCGCTTTGCGCGCTGGCCAGCCGCTGGTGCTCTCAAGTGCCTTCATCGAGGCCATGCGCGCCGTGCTGCGCCACCCCGACCTCGACCCCGCGTTCAAGGAACTCGCCCTCACCCTGCCCGGCGAGGCCTATATCGCCGAGCAATTGGACGTGGTGGACCCGCAGGCCATCCACACCGCCGTGATGTCCGCGCAGACTCAGCTGGCCGCCGCGCTGCGCGACGACTGGATCGCCGCCTACGAGGCCAACCAGATCCAGGGCGGCTACACGCCCGACCCCGTCTCCTCCGGCAAGCGTGCACTGGCGAACCTGGCGCTGTCGATGCTGGTCCTGGATGCGCAGACCACGGGCGACACGGTCTGGCCCGGCAAGGCCTACCAACGCTTCAAGGACGCGTCCAACATGACCGACCGCTTCGGCGCGCTGGCCGCCCTCGTCGCCGCCCAAGCCGAGCTGGCCGCGCCGGCGCTTGAGCGCTTCCACGCGCTCTTCAAGGACGACGCCCTGGTCATCGACAAATGGTTCAGCCTCCAGGCCCGCGCCCCGGAGGTGGACGGCAAGGTCTTTGCGCGCGCCAAGAGTCTGCTGCAGCACCCCGACTTCACGCTCAAGAACCCCAACCGCGCTCGCAGCCTGCTGGCCTCGCTGCTGCTGTTCAACCCCGCGGCCTTCCACCGCACAGACGCCGCCGGCTATGTGCTCTGGGCCGAGCAGGTGCTGGCCATTGACGCCCTCAACCCGATGCTGGCCAGCCGCATCTCACGCGCGCTGGACCGCTGGAGCCAACTGGCCGAGCCCTACCGCAGCGCCGCCCGCGAAGCCGTGGCCCGCGTGGCCGCCAAGCCCGACCTCTCGCCCGATGTACGCGAGATCGTCGAGCGGGCACTGGCGTCCGGGGAGGCCTGAGGCGTTTTACTTCTATAATCGCGGGCTCACGTCAAGTGCGTGGCCGGCATAGCTCAGTTGGTAGAGCAGCGCATTCGTAATGCGAAGGTCGGGGGTTCGACTCCTCTTGCCGGCACCAGGCTTCTAAAAGGCGGTTGGGTTCATTTCCAATCGCCTTTTTTCTTGACGCGACCAGCGGTGCCAGCGCTGTCAACGGCTCCGCGATTGCATGGCCAAACGTCGCGCAACTTTTGCCAAGTTGATCTCCGAGACATTTCACGAGGCTCCGGATCCCAGCATGGACACTCCCCTTCGCCGCCGTCCCCGCAGCCTGGCGCTGGAACTTGTGGAAGCGCTGGCCGAGCGCATCCGGCGCGGCGACTGGGCGCCCGGCGACCGCCTGCCCACCGAGGCCTCGGTGATGAGCGAGTTCGGCGTCAGCCGCACCGTCGTGCGCGAGGCGATTTCCAAGCTGCAGGCCTCGGGTCTGGTCGAGACACGCCATGGCGTCGGCACCTTCGTGCTGGACAGCCTGGCTGGCGCGTCGTTCAAGCTCAGCGCCGACCAGCTCGGCACCCTGCAGGACGTGATCGCCGTGCTGGAGCTGCGCATCGGCCTCGAAACCGAAGCCGCCGCGCTGGCTGCGCTGCGTCGCTCCGACGCCAACCTGGCCACCATGCGCCAGGCGCTGGACGCGATTGCCGCCACGCTGCAGACCGGCGAGAACGCCGTGGCCTCGGACTTCCAGTTCCACTCCGAGATCGCCCGAGCGACGCAGAACGCGCATTTCTACGACCTGATGCTGACGCTGGGCAGCCAGATCATTCCCCGCGCCCGCCTGTCGGTGGACGCCGCCGAACGCGCCAGCGAGCTGGCCTACTTGCGCCGCGTGCAGGCAGAGCACGAAAGCATCTACGACGCCATCGCCGCCGGCGATGCCGAAGCGGCCCGTGCAGCCATGCGCATGCACCTGAGCAACAGCCGCGAACGCCGCCGCCGCTCGCAGACCAGCTGAGCCGGGCCTCCCCACGACAGGGGCCAAAATCCGCACTGCCGGCGCCTTCTGGCTGGCATCTGTCGCGGCACCGAGTGGGCTTAGCGTGTCGGATTGGGCAGATCCCGACCGACTGACTTGCGATTGCGCTCCGGTGGTTGTACGATGACATACAACAAATTCATCCGTCCGCGCCCCCGGCCGGTCTCCTTCGCTGTTCTTTCAAGCACCACGATGTCGCCCCAAGAGCTCAAGCAAGTCCTCAAGTCTGGTCTTCTGTCCTTCCCTCTCACGGATTTCGATGCCGAACTGAATTTCGCGCCCAAGGCCTACGCCGACCGTCTGGAGTGGCTGCAGCCCTATGGCGCCACGGCGCTGTTCGCGGCTGGTGGCACGGGTGAGTTCTTCTCGCTGGAGCCGGCCGAGTTCAGCCGTGTGATCCAGGTGGCCCTGGACACCTGCCGGGGCCGCACGCCCATCCTGGCCGGCGCGGGTGGCGGCACGCGGCTCGCCATCCAGTACGCGCAAGAGGCCGAGCGCCTCGGCGCGCAGGGCTTGCTGCTGCTGCCCCACTACCTGACCGAGGCGAGCCAGCAAGGCCTGATCGCCCACGTCGAGGCCGTGTGCAAGAGCGTCAAGATCGGCGTCGTCGTCTACAACCGCGGCCAGTGCCGCCTGACACCGCAAAGCCTGCAGGTGCTGGCCGACCGCTGCCCCAACCTCATCGGCTTCAAGGACGGCCTCGGAGACATCGAGAAGTTCGTGTCCATCCGCCAGACCCTGGGCGAGCGCTTTGCCTACCTGGGCGGCCTGCCCACGGCCGAGCTCTTTGCTGGCGCCTACAAGGCCATGGGCTGCCCGGTCTACTCGTCCGCCGTCTTCAACTTCATCCCGCGCACGGCGATGGACTTCTACCGTGCGCACGCAGCCGGCGACACCGAAACCTGCGACGCCCTGATCCGCGACTTCTTCCTGCCCTACATCGCCCTGCGCAACAAGGGCGAGGGCTATGCCGTCTCGATCGTGAAGGCTGGCGCGACGCTGGCTGGCCACAGCGCCGGCCCGGTGCGCCCGCCGCTGTCGGACCTGCTGCCTGCAGAGGTTGAACAGTTGGGCGCGCTGATGGCCAAGCTCGGCCCGCAGTAATCGGCCAACGGGCGTGGCCGCCGGGTGCGGCGCCGCACCCACCCTTTCTTCGGCGGCCGCTGCCCCCTTTTGGTTTCGGCCGCTTGGACTCGTTTCCGAATGGCAAGCCACACCACCCCCGTCGTCACCGGCTACCGCGTCGTCCCCGTCGCGGGCCGGGACAGCATGCTGCTCAACCTCAGCGGCGCGCATGCCCCCTTCTTCACTCGCAACCTGCTGATCCTGACCGACAGCGCCGGGCACACCGGCGTTGGCGAAGTGCCTGGCGGCGAGAGCATCCGCCAGACGCTGGAGGACGCGCAATCGCTGGTGCTGGGCCAATCGCTCGGCGCCCTGCAGGGCCTGCTACGCCAGGTGCAGCAGCGCTTTGCCGACCGCGACGCCAGCGGCCGCGGCCTGCAGACCTTTGACCTGCGCACCACCATCCACGTGGTCACTGCGCTGGAAACCGCCCTGCTCGACCTGCTGGGCCAGCACCTCGGCCAGCCCGTGGCCGCGCTGCTGGGCGAGGGCCAGCAGCGTGATGCCGTCGAGATGCTGGGCTATCTGTTCTTCATCGGCGACCGCGAGCAGACGCCGCTGCCCTACGACAGCGCGCCCGATGCCAGCGACGCCTGGCTGCGCCTGCGCCACGAGAAAGCGCTGACCCCCGACGCCATCGTGCGCCTGGCCGAGGCCGCGCAGGCCCGCTACGGCTTCAACGACTTCAAGCTCAAGGGCGGCGTGCTGCAGGGCGAGGCCGAGGTTGAGGCCGTGACCGCGCTGCACGAGCGCTTCCCCGAGGCGCGCGTCACGCTCGACCCCAATGGCGGCTGGCTGCTGAAAGACGCGGTGCGACTGATGCGCGACCTGCGCGGCGTCGTCGCCTACGCCGAGGACCCCTGCGGCGCCGAAGACGGCTTCAGCGGCCGCGAGGTGATGGCCGAGTTCCGCCGCGCCACCGGCCTGCCCACGGCCACCAACATGATCGCTACAGACTGGCGCCAGCTCACTCATGCGCTGTCGCTGCAGAGCGTGGACATCCCCCTGGCCGACCCGCACTTCTGGACCCTGGCCGGCAGCGTGCGCGTGGCCCAGACCTGCCGCGACTGGGGCCTGACCTGGGGCAGTCACTCCAACAACCACTTCGACATCTCTCTGGCCATGTTCACCCACGTGGCCGCCGCTGCGCCCGGCCGCGTCACGGCCATCGACACGCACTGGATCTGGCAGGACGGCCAGTCCCTGACGCTCGACCCACTACAGATCGTGGGCGGCCACGTCCAGGTCCCGCAAAAGCCCGGGCTCGGCATCGAGCTCGACATGGCGGCCGTCGAGCGCGCGCATGCGCTCTACCGCCAGCACGGCCTGGGCGCCCGCGATGACGCAGCCGCCATGCAATACCTGATCCCCGGCTGGACCTTCAACCCCAAGCGGCCCGCGTTGGTCCGCTGAAGCTTTCCCAACACACATGTTCAAGAACCTCATCAACGGCGAATGGCTGGACGGCGCTTCCGTCTCGCGCAACATCAACCCCTCGGACACGCGCGACCTGATCGGCGAGTACGCCCAGGCCAACCGCGCCCAGACCGAGACCGCCATCGCGGCCGCACACGCGGCCTTCCCGGCCTGGAGCCTCTCCACCCCGCAGCAGCGCTTCGACATCCTCGACACCGTCGGCAGCGAGATCCTGGCCCGCAGGGCTGAGCTGGGCGACATGCTGGCCCGCGAAGAGGGCAAGACCCTGCCCGAGGCCGTGGGCGAGGTCGTCCGCGCCGGCAACATCTTCAAGTTCTTCGCCGGTGAAGCGCTGCGCCAGAGCGGCGACGTGCTGGGCTCGGTGCGCCCTGGCGTCGGCGTCGAGGTCACGCGCGAGCCCATCGGCGTGGTCGGCCTGATCACGCCCTGGAACTTCCCCATCGCCATCCCGGCCTGGAAGATCGCGCCGGCGCTGGCCTACGGCAACTGCGTGGTCTTCAAGCCGGCCGACCTGGTGCCCGGCTCGGCCTGGCTGCTGGCCGACATCCTGTCGCGCAGCGGCCTGCCGGCCGGTGTCTTCAACCTCGTGATGGGGCGTGGCAGCGAGGTGGGCCAGACCCTGCTGAACGACCCGCGCATTGCCGCCATCAGCTTCACCGGCTCGGTCGGCACGGGCCAGAAGGTGGCGGCCGCCTGCACCGCGCGCATGGCCAAGTTCCAGCTCGAGATGGGTGGCAAGAACCCCATGATCGTGCTCGACGATGCCGACCTCGGCGTGGCCGTCAATTGCGCGGTGCAAAGCGGCTTCTTCTCCACTGGCCAGCGTTGCACGGCCTCGTCGCGCCTGATCGTGACCGAAGGCATCCACGACCGCTTCATCGCCGCCATGGTCGAGAAGATGAAGGCGCTCAAGATCGACGACGCCCGCAAAGCCGGCACCGACATTGGCCCCGTGGTGGACCCCAGCCAACTGGCGCAGGACCTGGAGTACATCGGCATCGCCCAGGCCGAAGGCGGACGGCTCCTCCAAGGTGGTGAAGCCCTGGCCACCAATGCGGACGGCCAGCCCGGCTACTTCCTGACCCCGGCGCTCATCACCGAGACCCTGCCGGCCATGCGCATCAACCGCGAGGAGGTGTTCGGCCCCGTGGTCAGCGTGATCCGCGCCAAGAACTACGACGAAGCCCTGGCCCTGGCCAATGACTCGCCCTTCGGCCTGTCCAGCGGCATCGCCACCACCTCGCTCAAGCACGCCACGCACTTCAAGCGCCACGCCCAGGCCGGCATGGTGATGGTGAACGTGCCCACCGCCGGGGTGGACTACCACGTGCCTTTTGGCGGTCGCAAGGGCTCCAGCTACGGCCCGCGCGAGCAAGGCCGCTACGCCGCCGAGTTCTACACCACGGTGAAGACGGCCTACACCCTGGCCTGAAGCTGTCCCGCAAAGCATCCGTTTACGCGGAGAAACACCGCTTCACGACAGGGTCTCCCATAGGGCGCCACCTATACTTGGCCCGCCCCCATAGGCTATGGGGGAGGCGGTTTTGCACGTACAGGACGCGACATGAGCTCCAAGTTGAAGGTGGCAGGTTGGATGGCAGTGGGAGCCCTGACGGGCGTGCTCGCAACCTTGCAATTGCAGGCCAATGCGCGGAGCAGCCTCTCGGCGCTGCCGCTGGAACAGATCCAGCAACTGGTCGCCGTGTTTGACCAGATCAAGCGCCGCTACGTCGAACCCGTCGACGAGAAGAAGCTCATCACCGACGCCATTAGCGGCATGGTCTCGGGCCTGGACCCGCACTCGCAGTACTTCGAGAAGCAGGCGCTCAAGGAATTCATCGAAGGCACCTCCGGCAAGTTCGTCGGCCTCGGCATCGAGGTCGGCATGGAAGACGGCCTGGTCAAGGTCATCTCCCCCATCGAGGACTCGCCCGCCTTCAAGGCCGGCCTCAAGAGCGGCGACCTGATCGTCCGCATCGACGAGACCGCCGTGCGCGGCCTCACGCTGGACCAGGCCGTCAAGCGCATGCGCGGCGACCCGGACACCAAGGTCAACCTCAGCATCTACCGCAAGAACGAGAGCCGCAGCTTCCCGGTCACCATCATCCGCAAGGAGATCCTGACCAAGAGCGTCAAGGCCAAGGTGATCGAGCCCGGCTACGCCTGGCTGCGCGTCAGCCAGTTCCAGGAGCGCACGCTGGACGACTTCGTCGCCCGCGTCGAAGACCTCTACCGCCAGGACCCCAACCTCAAGGGCCTGGTGCTCGACATGCGCAACGACCCCGGGGGCCTGCTCGACCGTGCCATTGGTGTGGCTGCTGCCTTCCTGCCGCCGGACGTCGAGGTCGTGTCCACCAAGGGCCAGATGGTGGAAGCGGCCCAGAGCTTCCGCGCCGTGCCGCGCGACTACCGCCGCAGCCCCAGCAGTGACCCGCTGCGCCGCCTGCCCGCCGGCTTCAAGAACCTGCCGATGGTGGTGCTCGTCAACGAAGGCTCGGCCAGCGCCAGCGAGATCGTGGCTGGCGCCCTGCAGGACCACCATCGCGCCATCGTGATGGGCGCCCAGACCTTCGGCAAGGCCTCGGTGCAGACACCGATCTGCCTGGCCAACGAGGGCGTGCCGCTCGACAAGTGCCCGAGCCCCGTGCTCAAGATCACCACGGCCCGCTACTACACGCCCAAGGGCAACTCCATCCAGGCCAAGGGCATCACGCCCGACGTGCTGCTGGACGAAACCGCCGAGGGCAATGTGTTTGCCGCGCTGCGCACCCGCGAGGCCGACCTGGAAAAGCACCTGGCCGGCGGCAAGGACGATGGCAAGGACGACGCCGCGCGCATCAAGGCCCGCGAGGAAGCCCGCGCCAAGCTCGAAGCCGAGATGGCCAAGCGCGCCGAGCCCCCCAAGCCCTTGCCCGAGTTCGGCTCGGCCGAAGACTTCCCGCTGCTGCAGGCGCTCAACCAGCTCAAGGGCCTGCCGGTGGTGGCCTCCAAGGCCAGCAGCCCTGACAAGGCTGAGGCCAAGACCCAGTAAGCGTGCTCACGCCGCAGGACTGACCCGCAAGGCCCGCTACGCTGCGGGCCTTCGCGCTTTTTGGAGCCGCACCCCATGACCGACGACCAACTGCTGCGCTACTCGCGCCACCTGATGCTCGACGAGATCGGCATTGAGGGCCAGCAGCGGCTGCTGGATGCACGCGTGCTCGTGATCGGCGCCGGCGGCCTGGGCTCGCCGGTGGCGCTCTACCTCGCCTCAGCCGGCGTGGGCCACATCACCCTGGTCGACCACGACAGCGTCTCGCTGACCAACCTGCAGCGCCAGATCGCCCACGACATGGCGAGCCTGAACCGCGCCAAAGTCGCCTCGGCCGCGCGCCGCATGCTGGCGCTCAACCCCGACATCTTCGTCCGCCCCATCGAGCAGCGCGCTGACGAAGCCCTGCTGGACGCCGAGCTGCCCCGCGTGGACGTGGTGGTGGACTGCTGCGACAACTTCGCCACCCGCCAGCTCGTCAACGCCGCCTGCGTGCGCCACGGCAAGCCCCTGGTCTCGGGCGCCGCCATCGGCTTTGACGGGCAGGTCAGCGTCTACGACCCGCGCCAGGGTGGCCCCTGCTATGCCTGCCTCTTTGCGCCCAGCAGCGGGCATGAGGACGTGGTCTGCGCCACCATGGGCGTGTTCGCGCCCCTGGTGGGCATCATCGGCTGCACCCAGGCGGCCGAGGTGCTCAAGCTGCTCATCCCCACCGGCCAGCCCCTGCTCGGCCAGTTGCTGATGCTGGACGCGCGCCAGATGGCCTGGAGCCGCATCGCCCTACAACGTGACCCGCACTGCGAAGTCTGCGGGTCAGAATCCGCCCCATGAACCGACGCCAAGACCTCACCGCCCGCAATATCCCCTCGGCCCAGGACGAACTCGGCGCCCTCGGCGGCCACCCCGACTACGACCATCCCGGCAGCGCCTACCAGCTCGCCTTCACCGACGAGACCTTTTTGCTGCGCGAGGAGCTGCGCCCCGTGCGCATGCAGCTGGAGCTGCTCAAGCCCGAGCTGATGCAGACCGAGCAAGGCGTGCAAAGCACCGTCGTCATCTTCGGCAGTGCCCGCATCCTGCCGCGTGACCTGGCCGAGAAGCAGCTGGCCGAGGCCGAGGCCGGCGGCAGGCCCGACGCCATCCGCCGCGCGCGCATGCAGCTCGACATGAGCCGCTATTACGAAGAGGCCCGCCAACTCGCCAAGCTCATCACCGAGAACACCCTCCAGGGCGGCGACCCCATCTACGTCGTCACCGGCGGAGGCCCCGGCATCATGGAAGCCGGCAACCGCGGTGCCCACGAGGCGGGCGGCAAGAGCGTGGGCCTGAACATCGTGCTGCCGCACGAGCAGCGCCCCAACCCCTACATCACGCCCGAGCTGTGCTTCCGCTTCCACTACTTCGCGCTGCGCAAGATGCACTTCGTGATGCGCTCGGTGGCGCTGGTGTGCTTCCCGGGCGGCTTTGGCACCATGGACGAGCTCTTCGAGACGCTCACCCTCATCCAGACCGGCAAGAGCCGCCGCCGCCCCATCCTGCTGTTCGGGCGCGAGTTCTGGAGCCGCTTGATCAACTTTGACCTGCTGGTCGAGACGGGCATGATCTCGCCCGGCGACGAAAAGCTCTTCCACTACGTCGAGACGGCCGAGGAAGCCTGGTCGCTGCTGGAAACCGAATACGAACTCGGCGGCACGCCGCTGCTTTAAGCATGACCCGCCTGCGTCAGGTCTCCCTCATCGGCGCGCCCACCGACATCGGTGCCGGCGCACGCGGCGCCAGCATGGGCCCCGAGGCCCTGCGCGTGGCGGGCCTGGCAGCTGCGCTGCAGGCGCGTGGCGCGCAGGTCGAGGACCGGGGCAACCTGCAAGGCCCCGTCAACCCCTGGCTGCCGCCGCAGGACGGCTACCGCCACCTACCCGAGGTGGTGGCCTGGAACACCCAGGTGCACACCGCCGTCTACGCCGAGTTGCAAGCCGGCCGCATGCCCATCCTGATGGGCGGCGACCACTGCCTGGCCATCGGCTCCATCAGCGCCGTGGCGCGGCATTGCCGCGAGCGAGGCAAGAAGCTGCGCGTGCTGTGGCTCGACGCCCATGCCGACTTCAACACCAACACCCTCACGCCCAGCGGCAATGTGCATGGCATGCCCGTGGCCTGCCTGTGCGGCTTTGGCCCGCAGGCCTTGATCGAACTGGGCGGCGCCACGCCGGCCATCTCGCCCAAGTGGGTGCGGCAGATCGGCATCCGCAGCGTGGACGAAGGCGAGCGGCGCTTTGTGCATGAGCAAGACCTTGAGGTCTTCGACATGCGCTTCATCGACGAGGTGGGCATGCGCCACGCGATGGAGCTGGCCCTGGCCACGATGGACGCCAACACGCACCTGCACGTCAGCTTCGACGTGGACTTCCTCGACCCCAGCATGGCGCCCGGCGTGGGCACCACCGTGCCCGGCGGCCCCACCTACCGTGAGGCCCATTTGTGCATGGAGATGATCTCCGACAGCGGCCTGATGGCCTCGCTCGACATCGTCGAGCTCAACCCCGCGCTGGACGAGCGCAACAAGACGGCCCTGGTCGCCGTGGACTTGATCGAGTCCCTCTTCGGCAAGTCCACCTTGATGCGCAAGTAAGCCTGCTGCCCCACTCGGGCGCGCTCTCAACACCTCCCTATGCACAAACTGCTCCCAGCGCTGTTCGCGCTGCTCACTGCGGCTGCCTCTGCACAAACGCCCGACAAAGTCGATGCCAGCACCTGGACCGCCGAAGACTGGCGGCTGATGCGCCTGGCCGTCAGCAGCAGCACGGGCTTCTACAGCTACCAGTACATCGTGGCCGACTTCAGCACCCTCGCTGCCGCCGAGCACGCGGTGCGCGTGGGCGCCTTGAATGCGAGCACGGCCCCGGCGCGCAAGGAGCGGCGTGCGCGCTTCCTGACCGATATCGAGCCCGCGCTGCGGCCTTGGATGGTGCGCCTGGCGCGGCCCGGCGACATCAGCCTGCCCTTTGCCCGCAAGCAGGCCGATGGCAGTGCGTCCTGGTCGGTGGTGCAGCTCAAGCAACGGGGCGAGCGCGGCCCCACGCCCATGGGCAACGACTTCAACCGCGAGGTGCTGCGCTGGGTGCAACTGGGCTTGCTGCCCTCGCCCAAGGACGCCGCCGCCATGGCGGCCGTCCAGGCCCACTTGCTGTGGCGCGCCCGGCTGGGCGGGCCCAATGCGGGCAAGACGCTGGCCGAGGTGCCGGCCGAGGTGCCCGTCAACATCGATGCCGAGGATGGCCTGTCGCCGCTGACAATGGCCGTCGTGATCGCCGACGTGACCGGTCGGCATGAGGCGCTGGAGGCCTTGCTGCGCCGTGGCGCCGACCCCAACCACTGCGCGCCAGCAGGCTGCCCGCTGCAGGTCGCGCTGGCCAGCCCCAAGGTCGATGTGGCGCTCACCAGCGTCGAGCGCCTGCTGGCTGCCGGCGCCAAGCCCGACCAGCAGGACCCGCGCGTGCGCGATGAGCTGCCCACGGCCCTGGCCATGGCCGCCTTCCGAGGCCATCGCCACGCGCTGGACACCCTGCTGGCCGCCGGCGCGCGCCTGGACGCCGCGCCCGGGGCACGCATCTCCGCCATCGAAGCGGCGGCCATGGGCGGCCAGCTGGCACTGGTGGAGCACCTGGCCGCACGCGGCGCCAGCCTGTTGCCGAGCCCGGCGCTGTCCCAGACGGCCCGCCCGGGCGGCGTGGTTGACGCCGCCGGCGGCGAGCGTGCGGCCGACATCCGCGCCTGGGCTGAGCCGCGCATGCTGCAAGCCGCCGCGCAGAGCCCGCGCTATGCGGTGGAGCTTGGCATCGAGCAGGACGGCAAAGCTCTCAAGCCCAGCCCCGCCGGCGAGTGGCAACTGGCGCCGCGGCCCTTCCAGTTGGTGGTGCGCTTCCCCGGCGGTGGCGAGCGCGTGATGGTGGCGGCCTCGCTGGACGCTGACTGGCTGGCCCAGCTTAACGCACGGGACCTGCGCAGCCCCGCCTTCCGGCCCTTTGCCAGCGGCGCGCTGCCCGACGCCGACCGCAGCAAGCCCGAGACGGCCGACCTGCTGGTCATGCGGAGCTGCCCGCCCGCCTCGCCCCACTGCGAGGGCGGCTACAACGTCTTCGATGGGGACCCGAGCGAGCGCCAGGACTTCCATGAACGCCGCCAGGGCACAGCGCCGGCCCTGGTGCGTGACGTGGAGAGGCTGCTCGACACCTCGGCCGAGCCAATCGGTGAGCCGGTGCCCGTGGCTCAGCTTGTGGGGCGCACCCTGCACCTGGCTGTTGGTGTGCCGCTCAACCTGGGTGGGCCGGATGGGCAATCACAGCGCATGCCGCAGCAGCAACTGCTGCACCTGAAGTTTGTCGAGCCCGCGCCGCTGAAGCCCAGCGCCAGCAAGAAGGCGGCGCCAGCCACGCCCAAGCCGAAAGCAGCGAACTAAAAGTTGAACGCCAGGCGCAAGCCGCCCCAGTGCCGGCCGTTGACCACGATGGGTGCGGCGGCTTCCTTGAGGATGACGAACTTGCCGCCGCCCATGTCGCGGCGGTAGGTTTGCAGTAGGAAGGGCTTGGTGTTGCGCGCTGACGCCAGGCCTGTGCGGTCATTGAAGATGCGGCGGTAGCGGCTGTTGGCCGTGTTCCAGACCGTGTCGCCCTTGCGCTGCGGGTGGCAGTACTTCTTGTTGTGCGTGGCGATGTAGCCGTTGCGGTCGGCCGCAATGCAGAACACGATCTTGGGATTGGCCTGGACCACGCGCTCCTGGATCTCGGGCAGCAGGCGGTCGGTCAGTTGGCAAAAACGCGTCAGCACCTGGGCCGGGTTGGTGCCTTCGATGGGGCGGTAGTTCTCGTCGAAGAGGTCGGCCTCGCTGATGGCATTGCTGCGCAGGGCCTCTTCCAGCAGCGCGGCAATGTCGCGCGCCGCGCCCTGGGCCAGGCGGATGAACTCGCCGTCCTCGACCTCGACGCCACTGCCGGCAATCTGCTCGATCAAGTCCTCGGAGAGCTTGAGGAAGCGGTCACTGCCGGCGAGGGCCACCTTGAGCCCATGCTGGGCCTCGCCCACCTCAGACTCGAGCTCGCGCGCACGCGCATTGAGGGCTTCGACCTGATGAGCGCTCTGGCCGGCTGAGGTGGCGATGGCCGTGACTTCGGTCTCGACGGCGCGGAAGGCGGCATGCACTTCGCTCGGCTTGGCGCTGTCGCGCTCCACGAGCTGGGTGCTGAAGTGATCAATGCGCGTCTGCAGCGACGCGATGGCCGAGACGATGGCCTTGGACGAGGTCTCGACCTGGGCAGCCAGCGACTTGATGGCATCGGCCACCACGCCAAAGCCGCGCCCGGCGTCACCGGCGTGCTTGGCCTCGACCGAGGCGTTGAAGGCCACCAGCCGCGTCTGCAGCGAAATGCGGGTGATGCCGGCCGCTGCCTCCGAGACCTGCTTGAGGGTCTGGGACATGCCCTCGACCTCGGCCCCTGCGCTGGCCAGCGCATCACGCGCGCGCTGCACCGACTGGTTGCTCTGCGTGGTGGCTGCGGTGATGGCGACCTGGGCGCGCGCCACGCCCTTGAGTTCGTCGGCCAGGGCTTGCATGGCCTGGGCCTGGGCGCTGACCACACGCTGCACGTCGTCGAGCGCACCGCGCACTTCGGCCGCGTCGTGGCCCACCTCGGACACCGAGCCTGAGAGCTTGCGAATCGCGCCCAGGGCCAGGTCGCTCTGGCCCGAGCTGCGCGTCGGCGCGGGGAGGGGCGAGGACTCGCCTCGTTTCCAGCTCAGCATGTAGGAGGCCCAGGGTGTGTTGAGACGCAGGAGGGGCAGCTACGCCTGCGGCGCCCTACCCTCACCAGTCTCGCAGTTTGACCCGGAGTCTTGCAATGGACTGGCTGTGCAGCTGACAAACACGCGACTCCGTGACATTGAGCACGGCCGCGATTTCCTTCAGATTCATGTCGTGCTCGTAGTACATGCTCATCACGAACTGCTCACGCTCGGGCAGGTTCTTGATGGCTTGCACCAGGGCCTCGCGCATGCGATGGTCCTGCAGCAGGGACATGGGGTTGGCGCCGTCGTCAGCCACATGGCGGTCGAGGTAGTCGTCGTCGCCCTCGGCGCCGGTCATGTCTTCCAGGTAGACGAGCTGGGTGCCACGCACCTTGGTCAGCAGGTCCTGGTAGTCAGGCAGGGGCAGGCCCATCTCGGCAGCGATCTCGGCCTCGGCGGCCGGGCGGCCCAGGCGCTGCTCGACGCGGCGCACGGCCTCCTCGATCTCGCGCTGCTGGCGGCGGGCGCCGCGGCTCATCCAGTCGCCGCCGCGCAGCTCGTCGAGCATGGCGCCGCGGATGCGCTGGGTGGCAAAGGTTTCGAACTGCACGCCCTGGCCGGCATCAAAGCGCGAGAGCGCATCGGTCAGGCCGATCAGGCCGACCTGGATCAGATCGTCTACCTCGACATTGGCCGGCAGCTTGGCCACCATCTGATGCGCCAGTCGTCGCACGAGCGGGCTGTACTGCTTGATCAGCGAGCTGTTGTCGAGACGGCCTTTGGCGGTGTACATGGCGGCGACTCAGTGGGCAAAAACGGAAGCGTGAGCCTGCAGCGGGCGCAGGGGCTGGGCGTCGGCCAGCAGGGCGGGCGAGGGGCGCTCTCCCGGCGGGCTGGCCAGCAGTAGCTCGCGGGCCAGCTGCAGCACCTCGGCGCTCAGCGGCGCGCGGCTCGCGCGGGTGTCCCAGCAGACCGCATCAGCCACCGCGGCACCCAGGTAGGTGTCGGCGCATTGGGACAGCTGCTGCGCGATACGCGTGGCCAGCCGCAGTTGCGGAGGGCAGGACATCAAAACACTGTAGACCAGCAAACCCGTGCGCTGGGCCAACCATTTGAGGCTGGCATAGGCAGACGTCACACTTCGCGGGTCTGTGTCAGCCAAAAGCAGGGGGCGCAGCTGCCGCTGGGTCAGCATGCGGGCCATTTCAGGCGCGGCGGCGTGCAGCAGGATCACGTCCACCTGGGGGGCCGCCTCGATCACGGCGTCCAGGAAGCCGGCCGCCGAGCCGTGGTGGTTGAGGTAGCGCATGGGCAAACCGCGCGCGGCCAGGTAGCTGACGCGGCCCGAGAGCCGCTCGATGCATTTGGACATGTCCACCGCCGCCAGCTCGGAGGTCGTCTCCACCCGCTCGCCGGCGTCCACCAGCAGGGTCTGCAGGCCGAGATCGGCATAGGCGCGGCACAGCAGCTCCAGCAGCGCGGTGGACGAGGCCACCTCGGGGTTGCTGACCACCGGCACCCAGCGCGCACGCGGGGTGGCAAAGAGCCTGCGCAGGCCTTGCGCCTGGTCGTCGAGTCGGTTGCTCATCTAGGCACCTGCTGGCTGGGGTCGGTCATCCAGTTCAAGCCTTTAAGCCTTCAAGCCGTGTTCGGCCACCGGCGCGCCGGCAAAGATCAGGTTCACGTCGGCCGTGGCCAGGCGCCAGGCGCCCGGGGCGGCGCTGCGCAGCGCGCGCTGCACCAGGTCGGCACTGCTGAGGCGGTGCCAGTCCTCGGGCACGCGCTGGCCATTGGCCACGCCGAGGATCTTGAGGCGGTGGCGGATCAAGGTGTCCAGCACCGGCGCGAGCTTGACGGCCTCGTCGATCTTGGACAGCACCACGCCCTCGCAGGCGGCGGCCTTCCAGCCGGTGACGACGTCTTCAATCGTCTCGCCCTGCTGGGCCGCGTTCAGCACCAGCACTTTCTTGATGCGCGGGTGGGCCAGCATCTCCAGCAGCTCGTGGGTGCGGCTGTCGCGCTGGGCCATGCCTGCCGTGTCGATCAGCACCAGTTTCTTGTTGGCCAGCAGCTCCAGCAAGTCGTCGAGCGAGGCGCGGTCGTGCGCGGTGTGCACGGGCACGCCGAGGATGCGGCCATAGGCGCGCAGTTGCTCGTGGGCGCCAACGCGGTAGGCGTCGAGCGTGATCAGGCCGAGCTGGCTGGCGCCATGCTTGGTGGCGAAGTGTGCAGCCAGCTTGGCGGTGGTGGTGGTCTTGCCCACGCCGGTGGAGCCGATCAGCGCGAACACGCCGCCGCGGTCCTCCAGCGCGGGACCAGCTTCGTCGGTGAGGACATTGCGCACCAGCACATGCTGGGCCCAGGCTTGCTCGTCAGCCACCTCGCCGGGCGGGAACTCGCTGGGGCAGGCATCGGCCAGCTTGCGGGTGAGCGCGGGCGAGAAACCCAGCTCCAGCAGCTTTTGCGTCAGGCGCGCCTGCACGGGCTGGCGCTGCAGCTTCTCCATGAAGGCCAGGGAGTTGAAGCGCTCCTCGATCAAGCCGCGCACCTGGCGCAGCTCATTCATCATGTCGGGCGTGTCGCGCCGTGCGGGCAAGCCCGAGGCCTCCGCAGGCAGGGCCATATCGCTGAGCGTGGGGACGCTGCCTTGGAAGCGCGGCGTCTCGCGCTGGGTGGGGATGCGGATCTCGTCACGCAGCACCGGCAGGTGGCGGGGCGCGGCGCCACGGCGCGGCGCTTCAGCGGCTTGTGCAGTGGGAGCCTCTGGCTCGGCATTGCGCTTGCGGGGGGCCAGCGCGGCCATGGCGGCGGCGGCGCGGGCCTCGCGCTGGCGGCGCACTTCGTCGAGCGAGGCCACGGGCTTGGCGGCGGTCAGCAGCGGGGCGGCGTCCAGCGTGGGTTCCACCTGGCCGCGCAGCTCGGCATCGCGGCGGCGCAGCATGCGCTCGCGCACATAGTCCTGGAAGGACAGCGTGCTCATGGCGAGTTGCTCGACGTCGCGGCCCACGGTCTGGCGGCTGGCACTGGACGCACGGCGTTCCGGGGCGCTGGCGCGCTCGGAGAACGGTGCACGCGCTGCCGGGGTGGGCGTGGCGGGCGTGACGCGGGCGGCCTGCTCGATCTGGCCCAGGCCCTCGGGCGCCATGGCCATGATCTCGACGCCGCCGGGCACCGACTTGTTGGACAGGACCACGGCATCGGGCCCGAAAGCCTCCTTGACCTGGGCCAGCGCCTCGCGGGTGCTGCGGGCGGTGAACTTGCGCATGTTCATGCTGTACCTCCAATGATGGAGCCGATGCGGATGGTGTGGGTCTCAGGAATCTCGCTGTGGCCCAGCACCTTGAGGCGGGGCGCGGCACGCTTGAGCAGGCGTGCGATCGGGGCGCGGATCAGGTCGGGCACCAGCAGCGTGGCGGGCACGCCGCGGTCTTCTTGCGACTGGGCCGTTTCGGCCGCGCTGCGGGCCAGGGTGTCGGCCACGCCGGGGTCGAGTGCAGCGCCGTGCGGCGAGGTGAGCGCCTGGGTGACGAGGCGCTCCAGGTCGGGCTCGAGCGCGATCACGTCGAGCTCCTTCACGCTGCCGTAGATCTGCTGCACGATGGCTGGCGCGATGTGGGTGCGGATGCGCTTGGTCAGCTCCACCGGGTCGGTCACGGTGGGTGCGTACTCGGCCATGCATTCGATGATGGAGCGCATGTCGCGCACGTGCACGCCCTCCTCCAGCAGCAGCTGGAGCACGCGTTGCAGTGTGGCGATGCCGACCATCTTGGGAATCACGTCTTCGATGAGTTGCGGCGCCTGCTTGGTCAGGTGGTCCACCAGGGCCTGGGTTTCCACGCGGCCCAGCAGGCGTGCCGCGTGCACTTGCATCAAGTGTGAAAGGTGGGTGGCCACGACGGTCGAACAATCAACCACCGTGTAGCCGGCCATTTGGGCCATTTCGCGCTGGCGTTCTTCGATCCACACCGCCGGCAGGCCGAAGGCGGGGTCGGTGGTGGTGGTGCCTATGAGCTTTTGCGCGGCGTGGCCGGGGTTGATGGCGAGCCACATGCCCGGGTAGGCCTCGGCCTCGCCCACCACCGCGCCGCGCAGCAGGATGCGGTACTGGCTGGGACGCAGCTCCAGGTTGTCGCGGATATGCACCGGCGGCGGCAGGAAGCCCACCTCCTGCGCAAACTTGCGGCGCACGCCCTTGATGCGGCTGAGCAGGTCGCTCTCGCGCGTCTTGTCGACCAGGGCGATCAGGCGGTAGCCGACTTCGAGGCCCAGGGTGTCTACGGGCACGAGGTCGTCCCAGGTGGCCTCAGCCTGCGGCTCGGCCACGGGCATCAGCGGCTTGACGGCCTTGGCCGCCTCGGCCGCCTGCTCGCGCCGGCGCAGCCACCAGGCCATATAGCCCAGGCCCGAGGCGATCAGCAGGAAGACGAAGTGCGGCATGCCCGGGATCAGGCCCAGCATGCCCACCACGCCGGCCGTGATGGCCAGCGCCTTGGGCGAGCCGAAGACCTGGCGGCCGATCTGGCTGCCCACGTCCTTGTCCGAGCCCACGCGCGACACCACCATGGCGGCCGAGACCGAGATCAAGAGCGCCGGGATCTGCGCGACCAGCGCATCGCCCACGGCCAGCAGGATGTAGCTGTCAGCGGCCTGCGAGGCCGAGAGCCCGTGCTGGGCCACGCCGATGATGAAGCCGCCCACGATGTTGATGGCCAGGATCAGCATGCCGGCCACGGCGTCGCCACGCACGAACTTGCTGGCACCGTCCATGGAGCCGAAGAAGTCAGCTTCGTCGGAGAGCTCCGCACGGCGGCGCTTGGCCTCGGCTTCGTTGATGAGGCCGGCGTTCAGGTCGGCATCCACCGCCATCTGCTTGCCGGGCATGGCATCCAAGGTGAAGCGGGCGCCGACTTCGGCGATGCGCTCCGCACCCTTGGTCACCACGATGAAGTTGATGACCACGAGGATGGCGAACACGATCAAGCCGACCGCGAAGTTGCCGCCAATCAGGAAGTGGCCAAAGCTCTCGATCACCTTGCCCGCCGCCGCCGGGCCGGTGTGGCCCTGCAGCAGCACCACGCGCGTGGAGGCCACGTTGAGCGACAGGCGCATCAGGGTGGTCAGCAGCAGCACCACCGGGAAGGCTGCGAAGTCCAGCGCCCGCACCATGTTGGCGGCCACCATCATCACCATCACCGCCATCGCGATATTGAAGGTGAAGAGCAGGTCCAGCACCAGGGGCGGCAGGGGCAGCACCATCATGCCCAGCACCATCAGCACGCCAATGGGCGCGCCCAGGGCCGCGAACACGCCCGCGCGGGGGCCCAGCACGGATTGCAGCTTGGCCAGCATTTCGTTCATGCCTCAGCCTCCTCATCGCCAAGTTCGTCTGCGTCCGGCTTCCAGTCCGGGTCGTTGTGGGGGTCCAAGTTGGGCGGCACGTGCGGGTGCGGCTCCACCGGCAGCGCCATGCGTGCGCGCAGGGCAGCGCGCAGCTGGTAGACATAGGCCAGCACCTGGGCCACGGCGGCGAAGAGCGCGGCCGGGATCTCCTGGTCTAGCTTGGAGTGGGCGTAGAGCGCACGGGCCAGGGCCGGCTGCTGCAGCACCGGCACCTTGGCGTCCTTGGCGATGTCGCGGATCTTGAGCGCCAGCAGGTCGGCGCCCTTGGCCACCACGCGCGGCGCGGCCATCTTGCCGTCCTCGTACTTGAGCGCCACGGCGTAGTGGGTTGGGTTCATCACCACCAGGTCGGCCTGCGGCACGGCAGCCAGCATGCGGCGCTTGGCCATCTCGCGCATGCGCGCCCTGACCTTTTGCTTGATCTCGAGGTTGCCTTCCACCTCTTTCAATTCCTGCTTGGCCTCTTCGCGGCTCATGCGCAGGCGGCGCAGCCAGAGCTGGCGCTGCAAGGGCACGTCCACCACGGCAAACAACGCCAGGGCCAGCACCACCAGGGCGAGGCCCCCCACCAGTTGCTCGGCCGCATAGGCCAGCGCCGAGGGCAGCGGCACCGCCATGATGCTGACGTAGGACGCCAGGCGCTGCCGCAGCACATAGGCGCCGACGAGGCCCAGCACCAGGGCCAGCAAGGTGGCCTTGAGCGCCACCCCCAGGCCATGCGGGCTGAGCAGGCGCGCCAGGCCGGTCAGGGGGTTGAGGTGGGTGAACTTGGGCGCCAGGGGCTTGAGCGTCCAGTTCCACCCGCCCGAGCCCAGATGCCCGGCCACGGCCACCAGGGTCAGGGCCAGGCACAGCGGCCCGGCCACGCCCGCAAAGGCCAGGGTCAACTCCAGCAGCCGAGACTGCATGAAATCGGCCGCCGCGAGCTGGTGCCCATCAAAGCGCAGGCCATGGCGCATCAGGTCAAGCGTGGCGCCCAGCAGGCGCGGCCCGGCAAACCAGATCAGCGCACCACCCGCCCCAATCGCCGCGAAGTGCGGCAGATCGCGCGAACGCGGCAGCTGTCCTTCGGCCCGAGATCGTTCGATCTTCTTGGCCGAGGCTGGCAGGTGGCGGTCGTGAGCATCATGGTCGGCCATGCCCTCGATTGTTCGGAGGGGGGCCGAAAACTTGAGCGGGAAAAGGGGGGGAGTTGGGGGTCAGTTCTGGGGCGCTGTTCGCTGGGTTTTGTGGGTGTGGGCCTCGCCACACAACCACCCCAACAAAACCACCACCCACAAAAGCAAACGACCCGCCTAAGCGGGTCGTCCGTGCAGAGCAAACCAGAGACTCAGAAACCGAGACTGGCCAGCAAGTCGTCCACTTCGCCCTGGTCAGCCACCACGTCGGTGCGGCCTTCGGGGTTCACAACCGGGCCCTGCAGGATGCTCGGGTCCACCTTTTCGCGCTGCTCAGGCGGCACCACCTGCACGAGCAGTTTGACAAGGCTGTCTTCGAGGTCGTTCGCCAGCGTCACGACCTTGGCCACCACCTGGCCGGTGAGGTCATGGAAGTCCTGGGCCAACATGATGTCGGTCAGGTGCTGGTCGATGCGCGAGGTGCGGTCTTCAACTTCCTTGACGAAGTTGAGCACCGCGCCACTGGCCACGGCCTTGACCGGGTCGGCCACGATGGCGTCGGCCATGCGGCGGGTGGCGGCATTGATCTCGGCGTGATCCAGCTTGGCCTGGTCCACGGAGTTGAGCACCTTGTCGGCGGCGGCCGCCGTCTTGGTGGCGATGTAGCTGAGGCGGCTGCGCGCGTCCGGCAGGCCGTCGGTGGCCATCTGGAGCTTGGGCATGACGCCGAGCTGCTGCATGGTGTCGTGCAGCACACGGGTGATGGTGCCGAGTTGCTGGAAGACCTCGGGGGAGACCAGCAACGGGTCCATGCCCGAACTGAGTTTGGCCAACTGTTCCAAAGACATGTGGGGGCTCCCTCAGCTCAGGCCGCTGCCGCGAGCTTCTGCATGATCTTCTGGACTTTTTCTTCCAGGGTGGCTTTGGTGAAAGGCTTGACGATGTAGCCCGCCGCGCCTGACTGGGCGGCCTGCACGATGTCTTCCTTGCGCGCTTCGGCGGTCACCATCAGCACCGGCAGATGCTTGAGGCTGGCGTCGGCCTTGATGGCCGTGAGCAGTTGGAAGCCCGTCATATTGGGCATGTTGATGTCGCTGACGACAAAGTCGTACTTGCCGGCCTTGAGCATGTTGAGGGCCTCGACACCATCTTCGGCTTCTTCACAGTTGTTGTAGCCGATCTCTTTCAACAGACCCCGCACGATGCGGCGCATCGTGGAGAAATCGTCGACAACCAGAAACTTCATGTCAGCGCTCATGGTGATCCTCGCGTGGTGCTACTGCCGTGTTTCGCGTTCGCAGCGGTGCTGCTATTCATGATGCAGTCTAGGCGCTAGCGGCCGGCGCCCGACGCCGCAGACTGCGTCATTTTGCTCATGTCCGCTGCACTTGGCACGTCGTTGTCTTCCTCATCCGACGCCCCCTTGAGCACGGCGTCTTCGGCGTCCCGGTTCATCACGATGATGCTGATGCGCCGGTTGAGCGGGCTCTCGGGTTGCTTGGGGTCGAGCAGCTTGCTGGCGGCCAGGCCCTGCACGCGCAGCATGCGCTCCTCGGGCAGGCCGCCAAGCACCATTTCGCGGCGCGAGGCGTTGGCCCGGTCGGCCGACAGCTCCCAGTTGCTATAGCCCTTGTTGCCGCCCGGGAAGGGCTGGGCGTCGGTGTGGCCTTCCAGCGTCAAGCGGTTGGGCACCTCGGCCAGCACCTGGCCCAGCTCGCGCAGCAGGTCGCGCATATAGGGCTTCACCACGGCGCTGCCGCTGTCGAACATGGGGCGGTTGCCTTCATCCACGATCTGGATGCGCAGGCCTTCCTTGGTCATGTCGAGCTTGATCTGGCCGCCCAGCGCGGTGAGTTTGGGGTTGGCGGCAATCACGTCCTCGACCTTGGCCTTGAGCTGCTCCAGCCGCGCCTTCTCGGCCCGGCGTTGCTCTTCCTTCAGGGCCTTGAGGTTGTAGCTGCGCTTCTTGGCCTCGACCTCGCCGGTCTTGACCTGGCCGGTCTCGCGGGTGAGGTCCTTGCCGCCGCCCTTGACGACGCTGGACGCATCGCCCGCGCCGCTGCCACCCAGCATCGCCACCTTGAGGGGCGACTGGAAGTAATCGGCAATGCCCTTCTTGTCGCCCTCGGTCGTGGAGCCCAGCAGCCACATGAGCAGGAAGAAGGCCATCATGGCCGTCACGAAGTCAGCGTAGGCAATCTTCCAGGCCCCGCCATGCGCCGCATGCCCGCCCTTCTTGACGCGCTTGACGATGATTGGCTGGAGCTTTTTCGCGTCCCCAGCCATCTATCGCCCCCCCCCGTTGCGCCTGCGGCGCTCCCCCCCAGGGGGGCGCAGCCAGTCGCCCGGCAAAGCCGGTTCGACGGCTGCCGCTGGAAGGGCGCCGGCGGCTTGCGCCGCCTGGCTCGACAGCGGAGCCATGCTCATTTTTTCTTTACGAAGACTTCGAGCTCGGTGAAGCTGGGGCGGTCACCGGAGAAGAGCACCTTGCGGCCAAACTCGATGGCGACTTGCGGGGCGTAGCCCTGCATGCTGGCGAGCAAGGTGGTCTTGATGCACTGGAATTCCTTGCCGGCGTCCTCGACCTTTTGCTCCAGCAGGCCGGCCAGGGGCTCGGCGAAGGCGTAGGCCAGCAAGATGCCCAGGAAGGTGCCGACCAGGGCGGAGCCGATCATGCCGCCCAGCACGGCCGGGGGCTGGCCGACGGAGCCCATGGTGTTCACCACGCCCAGCACGGCGGCCACGATGCCGAAGGCAGGCAAGCCGCCGGCCAGGCGTTGCAGGGCGGCCACCGGGGCGTGGGCCTCGGCGTGGTGGGTGTCGATCTCGTTGTCCATCAGCGACTCGATCTCGTGGGCATTGAGGTTGCCCGAGACCATCATGCGCAGGTAGTCGGTGATGAATTCGGTGACGTGGTGGTCATTGCCCACCGTCGGGTATTTCTGGAAGACGGCGGAGGAGTGCGGGTCCTCGACGTCCTTTTCAATGGACATCAGGCCTTCCTTGCGCGCCTTTTGCAAGATGTCGTACATGAGCGCGAGCAGGTCCATGTAGCGGGCCTTGTTGTATTTGCTGCCCTTGAAGCACTGGCCCAGGCCGGCGGCCGTGGCCTTGACGACCTTCATCTGGTTGTTGGCCAGGAAGGCTCCAAGCGCCGCGCCAAAGATGGTGGTCATCTCGAACGGCAAGGCGTGCAGGATCACGGCGATGTTGCCACCGTGCGCGATGTACACGCCAAAGATGCAGGCCATGGCGACGGCCCAGCCGATGATGACAAACATGCTTGCGCGAGGGGTCGTAAGTGCTCGGACCAGTATGCAGCGGGGCAACCCGGGGCAGTGCAGGCAAATGACCGCGATTGCCGGTCATTTCTGACATCTCCCGGCGCTTCAGTCGCTACCGTCCCTGGGTGCGGTAGACCCAAACGGTCTGTCCGGTGCTGATTTGCCACTTCGCCCGCGGCGAGACGTCCGGGATCGCGAAATCAAGGCTCACGAGCCAGCTGCCGGGCGCCATTTGCGTTTGGGCTTTGCGCCAGGCGGGCGCCATCGATTCCGGGCGCTGGAAAAGGTAGACCAGTTGATAGGGCGCCCAGTCGAGCTGCCACATGTCCCCGGCGTGCACGCGGGCCGCCGGCACGCGCAGGCGCGACAACAGGCGCAGCGCCAGGCTGGACTCAATCCCCTCGACCGCCGCTCCCGGCAGGGCCCGGCACAGTTCCCGCAAGCCATCGCCCGCGCCGCTACCGGCATCGAGCACGCGGCTTGTGGGCGGCAACTGCAGGTGGGAGGCCAAGGGCTCCAGGCTGCCGGCGGGGGTGGGGAAGACGGGAGCGTCGCGCCAGGCCCGGCGTGGGTAGACGGCCCAGACCAGCAACAAGGGCAAGGCCCAGAGCCAGGCCGGCCAGTCGGCAGGCAAGCCCAGCGCGAGGGCCGAGACCGGGAAGCCCAAGGCCACGATGGCCCGGCGCCAGCGCGCGCGCTGCAGCATGGCCAGCAGCGCAGCCACCGCCAGGCCCACGGCCAAGGCGCCCCAGCCTGCCCAGCCCAAGTGGCCCGATAGCCAGACGGCGCCCCAGGCCAGCAACCAACTCAGCAGGGCCGACAGCGGCCAACGCAACACAGGCATGGTGTGCAGTGTCGGCCAGCGGGTAGCGGCCTCAATGCATCTGGATGGAACCCTGGGCCTTGCCCTTGCCGGCGCGGGCCGGCGGGTTGCACAGGCCGCAGACGAAGTGGCGGGCAATCTCGTGTGGGTGGGTCACGAAGTGGCCATTGCACTTGGAGCACTTGGTGAGCGTGAGCATGCCGTTGTCTACGAACTTGACCAGGCGCCAGGCGCGGGTGACCGAGAGCATGGCCTCCAGGCCCTGCACCGCCGTCTCTTCCTGATAGAGCTTGTAGGCCTTGATGACGGTGTCGATCTCGTCCAGCTCGGCAGCCTTGTTCAGGTACTCATGGATGTTGAGGAACAGGCTGGCGTGGATGTTCGGCTGCCAGGTCATGAACCAGTCGGTCGAGAACGGCAGCTGGCCCTTGGAGGGGGAGCGGCCCGAGACTTCCTTGTAGAGGCGCAGCAGGCGCTCGTAGGACAGGTCGGTCTCAGACTCCAGCACCTGCAGGCGCGCGCCGAGGTGGATGAGCTGCACGGCCCGTTCGATCTGCTTGGCTTCGGTGAGGATGCTCTTGACGCGCATGGTGGTCTCCAGGTTCCAGTGTTTGTGTTTGCGGGCAGCGCCGGGCCGCCCCAAGCCAGCTGTTCAGGTCAGGCGTGTTCGTGACGGCCGGCTATCAGGATGGACGCGTGCAGCCGGTTCACCGACTCGGCCGCTGCAGGCTTGCCATGGCTGGTCAGCAGACCCCAGACCAGGTCGTCGCTCATGCGGAAGGCACACAGCAGGGTGTTGCCACCGGCGATCTTCATGATCTGCGCGGGGCTGAGCGTGGCGATCAGCGTGGCCGTTTCCTCGTTGATGCCCAGGCGGTACAGCGCCTGCTCACGGTCGGTGCGGATCAGGTTCTGCGCCAGCATCAAGTAGGACAGATTGGCTTCGCGGATCTCAGAGAGCAGTTGGTCGGTGTTCATCGCGGGCTCCAGTGTTTGGGATCGGTGGCTGCTGATCGATTCAGCGTGGAGCGGATTCTGAAAACGCGAGATGCCGGTGAATATCAGCCCACTTCCGTACCGCGCGTCCTGCAACTTCCGACCGGCCTGTCAGGCAAAGTCCTACAGCGATGTCGGCGGGCGGACCCGAGATTCCCGAGGCCCGCCTGCTGCACCCAGGCCCCCAAAAGCAAAGACCCCGCCGAGGCGGGGTCTGCAAGAAATTTGGGGGTGCTGATCAGGCAGCCGCGCGGTCAGTGCCTTGCAGGGTCTGCAAACGCGCCAGCTCGGCCTGGGCCACGGCCAGCAGCTCCGGAGCCTCGGTCTGCAGGCTGTCGCGGCCACGGCCGGTGGTCAGCTCAGTCAGCACGCCCAGGGCGCGGTCCACCTCGCCCTTGCCCGAGAGCGCAAAGCCCAGCGCGTAGAGGCTGGGCCCGTGCAGCGGGCAAACCTGCAGCGCCTGCTCGGCATAGGCGGCGGCGTGGTCCAGCTTGCCGGCGGACAGCAGCAGCGCGGCCATGTCCGACAGCAGGTCATGGCTCATGGGTTCGGATTCCAGCGCGTCCAGCAGCACCCCCAGCCCATGCCCGACACGGCCTTGCGCCGCTTCGGCGTAGGCGGCGTTGCGGGCCCGGGCCAGCAGGGCCTTGGATTCGCTTTTGGGGGCGGCACCCGGTGTGGCAGACACGGCGAGGCGTGCCGCATCGGACGGACGGTGGGCAGCGCGCATGGCGGCAGGGGCTCGCATAGTGACTCTCCAAACCGGCGCAGGTTCTCGGCCGGATTGCGGAGAACTTTAGGCAGCACCCCCCGCCTTCAAAGCTTTGAAAAGCGCGGCTGCCCGCCCTTTACTCGCCGCCTGTGCCTCCAGCCAGCGGCCGAAAACCAAGAGGCACAGGGCGGGCTGCTTCAGCCCCAATTCGTCGCCTCCCCGCCCTGGCGCTTCCTGCTTCAGACCTGTTCAGAACCTTTCACACCGGCCCCAACCCCATGGGGCGCTTCCTTTCACTGCTTCAACTCAAGACCAGACCTCTCAACGCTCAGCCCCGATAGCCCCACCACCAGCCCTGTCGTCCCGTGACATCCATCACACCGTTCGCTTCCTTCCCGGTGTGAGCGTGGATAGACCAAACAGGGCCTTGGAGGCGGCGCTTATCAAAAGATCACACCTCTTGACACGAACGGCTCAAGTTCCCGCTTGCGCCGTCCGATAGCCATCCCATCGAAGCTGAAAACGGCTTCGTGGTCCGGCTAGACGGCCGAGGTGGCACCCCGCACAGCATCTGCGCGGGGGTGGGGCTTCAGCGGTTGACTGGCGTCGGGCAAGCACGGGTGCCAAACCCGGGCACCTGGTCTGCGTCCGGCACTTTCGCCGGGAGTCTTGAAGCACGAAAGGAAGCGCATCATGGCCGCCATCATCAATACCAACCTGTTGTCGCTGAATGCACAGCGCAACACCTCGGGTTCTCAGAACTCGCTGGCAACTTCCCTGCAACGCCTGTCCTCAGGCCTGCGCGTCAACTCCGCCAAGGATGACGCCGCCGGCCTGGCGATCGCCGAACGCCTGAACGCCCAGGTGCGCGGTGGCAATGTCGCCATCCGAAATGCCAATGACGGCATCTCGCTGGCGCAAACCGCTGAAGGCGCTCTCGCCAAGGTGTCTGACTCGCTGCAGCGCATGCGCGAGCTGGCAGTGCAAGCCCGCAACGCCACCAACACCAACGCCGACAAGGACTCGCTCGACAAGGAATTCGGCGAACTGGCCAAGGAAATCCAGCGCGTTCTGGGCGGCACGACCTTCAACGGCCGCGCCATCCTCGCGACCAGCGCTGCCGGCACCCAGACCTTCCAGGTCGGCGCCAACACCACCACGAACGACCGCATCGACGTCACCACGACCGACATGACGGCCGACGCCAGCATCATCGCGGTGGCCGGCACGGACAACACCGGTGCAGGCCGTGCCGTGATCGACAACACCGCCGCTGGTGCCACCATCGACACGGTGCTCGCCAACGTCGACACGGCGATCAACAAGGTCAGCTCCGAGCGCGCGACCTTGGGCGCCTCGCAAAACCGTTTCGACCAGGTGATCAGCAACCTGCAAATCTCGGTGGAGAACCAGTCCGCCGCGCGCAGCCGCATCACCGATGCCGACTTCGCGATCGAGACCGCCAACCTCTCCCGTGCGAACATCCTCCAGCAAGCAGGCAACGCGATGATCGCGCAAGCGAATCAGATCCCATCGCAAGTCCTGTCCTTGCTTCGATGACGCCGGGCCAGCCTCGCTGGCCCTGAGCGAACCGCCCGCAAGTACGGCGGTCGCACTCACCCCTCCAGCTCAAGCCCCTTGATGGCCACCTGCCGCCGCGGGTGGTCCTTCTACGCGCCAAATAATTCACTCAAGTCAATCCAGCACTCGACGATAACCAGTCCAACGGGTTCGCGATTCATTCGAGGACTACGTGGTCTGGTTGGTCGTGCTTGGTCTTTTGGGCCCGGCACCGGCTCTCCAGGCGAATCGCAACTGTCCCGACCCAGATCGCCCCGGAACCGATCGTCAACGAAAGGATTGAGTCATGGCCCAGATCATCAACACCAACATCACGTCGTTGAACTCCCAACGCAACACGGCGATGTCGCAAAACTCGCTTGCCATTGCAATGCAGCGACTGTCCTCCGGCATGCGCGTCAACTCCGCCAAGGACGACGCCGCCGGCCTGGCGATCGCCGAGCGCATGAACGCCCAGGTGCGCGGCATGAACGTCGCCATCCGCAACAGCAACGACGGCATCTCGCTGGCGCAAACCGCTGAAGGCGCTCTGGCCAAGGTGGGCGACGCGATGCAGCGCATGCGTGAACTCGCGGTGCAGGCCCGCAACGCCACCAACACCAATGCCGACAAGGACTCCCTCGACAAGGAGTTCGGCGAGCTGGCCAAGGAAATCCAGCGCGTCATCGGCGGCACGACCTTCAACGGCATCGCCATTCTTGGTACGTCGGCGGGCACTCAGACCTTCCAGGTCGGCGCCAACACCACGACCAATGACCGCATCGACGTCACCACGACCGACATGACGGCCGACCCCTTGATCACCACCGTGGCCGGCACCGACAACACCGGCGCCGGACGTGCCGTGATCGACAACACCGCCGTCGGTGCCACCATCGACACGGTGATTGCCAACATCGACATCGCCATCGACAAGGTCAACAGCCAGCGCGCCACCCTGGGTGCCTCGCAGAACCGCTTCGAGGCCGTGATCTCCAACCTGCAGGTCTCGGTCGAGAACCAGGCCGCTGCACGCAGCCGCATCATGGATGCCGACTTCGCGGTCGAAACGGCCAACCTGAGTCGCGCCCAGATCCTGCAACAGGCTGGCAACACCATGGTGGCCCAGGCCAACCAGTTGCCCCAGCAGGTGCTGACGCTGCTGCGCGGCGGCTGATCGAGAGGCCCACCGCACGGGGCGGTTGGCAACTCCAAGACCACGGCGCCGTATTGGCCGTGGTTTTGCCTGTTCTTCGGCCTTTAGGCCTGGGAAACGCACTCGCAGAATTCGATCACACGGATTCGCTCCAACTTTGAAGGGGCTGAATCCGGTGTCGAACTCAGGAGTGCGTCATGCCCCAGACCATCAACACCAATCTCAATTCGCTCAACGCACAACGCAATCTGAACGCGTCCCAGGGCTCCCTGGCCGTTTCGATGCAGCGCTTGTCGTCGGGCTTGCGCGTCAACTCCGCCAAGGACGATGCCGCCGGCCTCGCGATTGCGGAGCGGATGAACACCCAGGTGCGCGGCATGAACGTCGCCATCCGAAACGCCAACGACGGCATCTCGCTCTCGCAGACCGCTGAAGGCGCGCTGGGCAAGGTGGCCGACAACCTGCAGCGAATGCGGGAACTGGCGGTGCAGGCGCGCAACGCCACGAACAGCAACTCCGACAAGGACTCGCTGAACAAGGAGTTCGACCAGCTCGGGCAGGAAATCTGGCGGATCGTCAACGCCACGACCTTCAACGGCAAGCCGATCCTGGCAGACGTCTCGGGTGTGGCCCAGACCTTCCAGATCGGTGCCAACACCTCGACGAACGACTCGATCTCGATCGCGGCGCTGGACCTGACGGCCAATGCCGACATCGTCGCCATCCTGGGTGCGGGCACCTCGCCCTTCCCGGCCCTGATCGACAACACCGCCGACTTTGCGACCGTAGGCACGGTGATTGACAACATCGACACCGCGCTCAACACCATCAGCAACACCCGCGCGACCTACGGTGCCATCCAGTCCCGCTTCGACGCCGTGATCGCCAATCTGCAGATCTCGGTCGAAAACCAGACCGCCGCCCGCAGCCGCATCATGGACGCCGACTTCGCGCAAGAAACCGCCATGATGAGCCGCGCCTCCATCCTGCAGCAGGCCGGCAATGCGATGGTGGCCCAGGCCAACCAGCTGCCTCAGCAGGTGCTTGCGCTGCTGCAACGCTAAATATTTCTCGCTCGGGACCTAAAGTTCCGCTCGACATGGCCGATTCCCCCAGGGACGATCGGCCTTTTGCCTTTTGACCGTCGCGATAGCCATGGCCACGATTTCTTCAGCAGGTATTGGATCCGGACTCGATGTCGAGAGCCTGGTGGCCAAGCTCGTCGCTGTCGAACGCACCCCCATCACTCAGATCGCCAAGCGCACCGACGGGCTCAAGACCGAGCTGTCCACCTACGGCAAGGTGCAAAGCGCGCTGTCTTCACTGCGTGACGCGGCAGCCAAGCTGACCCGGCCCGACACCTGGGGCGGCACGCAAGCCACCTCGTCCGACAGCTCAGCCGTCACCGCTACCGTCGGCGCCGGCGCGGCGGTGGGCAATGTGTCCGTCCAGGTGAACCAACTGGCCACCGCCCAGACCCTGGCCAGCACCACCTACGCCAGCTCCACCAGCACGCTGACGGCCGGCACATTGACCATCCAGCTCGGCACCCACAGCACCGATGTGGACGGCAACCCCACCTTCACCGCCAAGGCCGGCAGCACCGCCGTCAACATCGACGTGGCCGACGGCGACACGCTGAACACCCTGCGCGACCGCATCAATGCCGCCAGCGCCGGCGTCACCGCCTCCATCGTCAACGACAGCACCGGCGCCCGCCTGGTGCTGCGCTCCACCGACACCGGCGAGAGCAATGGCTTTGTCGCCAGCGGCAGCGGCGGTGTGTCCAACCTCTCCTACGACCCGGTGAACGGCGTCGCCGCCATGGTGCAGACCTTGCCGGCCGCCAATGCACGCGCCATCCTCAACGGCATCGACATCAGCAGCGAGTCCAACACGCTCAAGTCGGCCATTGACGGGCTCAACATCACCCTGCTCAAGACGACGACCTTCCCGCCCGTCATCAGCATCGGGCAGGACAAGGACGCCATCAAGAAGGCCATCGCCGAGTTCACCGCCGCCTACAACGCCGTCAACGCCCTGCTGCGTGACCAGACCAAGTACGACGCCGGCAGCAAGACTGCGGGCGCCTTGCAAGGCGACTCCACGGCCATCGGCCTGCAGGCCAGCCTGCGCAGCATCGCCGGCGGCACCACCAGCCTGGGTGGCAGCATCAACCGCCTGACCCAGATCGGCATCGAGCCTGGCAGCGATGGCAACCTGACTACCTCGGACACCAAGCTGAACACCGCGATGGGCGACCTCGACAGCCTCAAGAAGCTGTTCATGGGGCTGGACAGCGGCGGCAATTCGTCCAACGACGGCTTTGCCCAGCGCATCCGCAGCTATGTGGACGGCGCCCTCAGCTCCAACGGCCGTGTCGCCGCCCGGCAGGCCGGCATCCAGAAGCAGATCAGCAGCAACGACAAGCGCACCGCCTCGCTGGAAGACCACGTCGCCCAGACCGAGGCGCGCATCCGCGCCCAGTACAACGCGCTGGACGTGCAGATGAGCAAGCTCAACGGCTTGTCCAACTACGTCACCACCCAGCTCGCCCAGCTCAACAAGAGCGGCTGAACGGCTGCGCGCCACGACGCCGGAGGTCACCTGCTCCGGCAGGCTGTCAGCCCCCGGGAGCCGCCCGGTGGCAGCGCAAGATGCGGAATAGTCGGAAGAATCCGGCGCTCCAATGCTGCTGTGGGTCCTCAAGTTCCCCCGCCGGCAGGCCGAAAACGGCTCAAGACCTCTTGGAGCCCGCAGCATGTACGGCAATCTCTCCTCCCCATTCGCCGCCCGCAACCAGCGGGCCAGCATGTACACCAAGGTCGGGCTGGAGACAGACGTCCAGGGCGCCAGCCCGCACCGCCTGGTCGCCCTCCTCTTTGATGGCCTGTTCGACGCCATGAGCCAGGCCAGCGCCGCCATCGCGGCCAACAACGTCGAGCTGAAAGGCCGCGCGCTCACCCGCGCCGTGCGCATCCTCGACGAAGGCCTCAAGGCCGGGCTCAACCCGGCCGGGGGCGAGCTGTCGGAGCAACTCCGCCAGCTCTACATCTACACCAGCATGCGCCTCACGCAAGCCAACCTGCACAGCGACCTCGACGCCATTGCCGAGTGCCAGCGCGTGTTGACTCCTGTGCGTGAGGCCTGGAACTCGATCGGCAGCCACCCTGTGGTCCGTGGCGCCGCCCAGGGGGAGCCGGTGGCGGCCTGAAGGCCCGCCCCTGCTCCCGCCCCACCCGTTATCGGCCGACTCCTGAACAGACCGAAGACATGACCACCGATCTCCTGACCTACTACGAAGCCATCGAGCAGGCCAGCGCCGACATGCTGAATGCGGCCCGCACCGGCAACTGGGACGAAGTCGTCAAGCTGGAAGGCGCTTGCGTCCTCTTGATCTCGCAGCTCAAGCAGGCAGCACACCAGCAGGCCCTGGCCCCCGACGACGCCCGCCGCAAGACGCGCATCATGCAGCGCATCCTGCTCAACGACGCTGAGATCCGCAACCTCGCCGAGCCCTGGATCGACGACCTCGGCCACCTGATCGGCACCAGCGCCACCGTCGTGCACTGAGCCGCCGCAGCGCCTCGGGGCGCCACCGTCATGCACCGATGCATGGCATTTGCACGCCCTTCGCCGCCCTCTTGCCCAAGCATGACGCGCAGCCCGCAGCTAGGATGCCGGGCATGTCGCAGCCGCTTTCCGTCGAATCGCACGCGCCCGAGGAGCTCCGGGTCGTCTCGGCCCACGAGATCCACGGCTATCTGCTTGAAATGAGCCGCGAGCAGTCCCGCGTGCTGCTCAGCAGCCCCGACGGCTTTGCGCTGCAAACCCGCATCTGCGCCTTCAGCCCCGAGGCCGACCTGCTCGGCTTCGAGATCGGCATCGACCCCGACGGGCAGTCCGAGCAACTGGTGCGTGACGGCGAGATCACCGGCGTGGCCTTCATCGGCTCGGTCAAGCTGCAGTTCGAGCTGGAGTCGCCCGTCATCGTGCTGGGCGAGCACGGCGCCGTGCTGCGCAGCGCGCTGCCCACGCGGCTCTACCGCTTCCAGCGCCGCCAGGCCTTCCGGGTGCAACCGCTCAGCTCGGCCTACCCGCGCGTGCTCTGGCCGCAAAAGGACGGCTCCCAGGCTGCCGCGCGCGTCTGCGACGTCAGCGTGGGCGGCGTGGGCCTGCAACTGCTGCCCGACCATGAGCTGGGCGGCGTCGGCGAGTTGCGCGACGCGCTGACGCTCGAACTCGACCGCACCACCCAGTTGCCCATCCAGCTGTGCGTCCAGCACATCGAACTCGGCCACCTTGACGGCCAGCCCCACCGCCACGTTGGCTGCGCGTTCACCGAGCTCGACCCCGCCGTGGCCCGCGCGCTCCAGGTCTACGTGGATCAAACCCAAAAGCGCCGCCGCTTGCTGCGCGTCGAGCCGTGAAGCTGCGCTGGCGCGGCTTCACGCTGCTGGAGGCCGTGTTCACCGTGGCCATCATCGGCATCCTCGCCGCAGCGGCCGTGCCCAGCTACGCCAACTACCTGGCGCGCCAGCGCCTGCGCCATGTGGCCGAGCTGCTGGAGCTGGACCTGCGCCGTGCGCGCGAGGCCAGCGTCAACCGCGGGCAGAGCACCTACGTCAGCATCCAGAGCGGGCGTGACTGGTGCTGGGGCACCAGCTACCAACAGCCCTGCAACTGCGCCACCGGCACGCCACGCTGCGAGGTGGGCGGCATCGTCAGCCGTGAGTACAAGGGCACCTTGCTGCAGGCCGGCCAAACGGCCACCTTCCAAGGCGGGCTGGGCCAGGCCGTGGGCTGGACCAAGATCGGCCTGTCCAACGACCGCAACCACCAGATCTTCATCGACCTGAACCCGTTGGGCCGCCCCGCCCTGTGCGGGCCGGATGCGCCGCGCCATTCCGTCTGCAAGTAGCGCGGGGCAAAAAATTTACGCGGCCCGCGAACCGATTTCAAAACCCCAGCCCTCTTAGCCAGTGAGCGCGATGTGCGCTTGCCGCTTTGAAGGAATGCCATGTTCTACAAAAAGAACCTGCCGGGCTGGGAACGCGCGCTGCGTGTCGCGGCTGGTGTCGGGATGGTCGGCTTTGGCCTGTTCGGCGGGCTGCCGGACGCGGTGATCGGCTATGCAATAGCCGGCACCGGCGTGATCGCACTGCTGACGGGCTTTGTCGGCTTCTGCCCGATGTGCGCGATGGCCGGACGCAAGCTGGACCGGTGAGCGGCGGGAGCCCGGCGCCCCACGCCGGCTAAGGTTCAAGCACGAACTGCCCCACAGGTGATCGGCCCGGCGAGGGCGGATCAGACCTGCATGTTCATGATCTCGGAGTAGGCCGAGACCAGGCGGTTGCGCACCTGCAGCGCGGCCTGGAAGCCGATCTGGGCCTTTTGCATCGACACCATGGTCTCTTCGAGGCTGACGGTGGGGTTGTCCAGCTGCACTTCGCGCTGCAAGCGCGAGGCTTCGTTCTGCTGTGCGCTCACGCTCTTGAGCGCCTGCGTCATCGCGTCGCCAAAGCTCGGCGCCTTCACCTCGGGCTTGGGCGCCACTGGGGAGCCGAGCGGTTGTCCCGCAGGCGTGAGGCCCGCGCGGGCCACGGCCTCGGCGAAGTTGAAGGGGCGCAATTGGACTTGCATGGGGCGACAGCTTAAGCACGCGCCAACGCCGCCAAGGTGGGAGATGGGGCGCCCTTATCGGCCTGTTCTGCCCATTCTTGAGAGGGCCGCCTGCAAATAATCTGCGGCAACCCGGCCCAAGCTTCCGATGGACACCGCCCTCCCCGCCCCCAGCACCGCGATCGCCACGGTCACGCCCACGCAAGTCGCCACGGCGTCGTCCATGGTGCCTGCCACCAGCGCGGCCGAGCTGCCCGGCTTTGCCGGCCGCCTGACCCTGTTGCCCCTGAAGCAGAAGCTGCTGCTGGCCACCGGCCTGGCGCTGCTGGTGGGGGCCGTGCTGGCCACCACGCTGTGGGCCAACCAGGGCGACTACCGGCCCCTGCACCCCGGCATGTCCGACAAGGACGCCGGCGAGGTGGTGGCCCAGCTTTCATCCTGGAACACGCCCTACCGCTTTGATGGCGCCGGCAATGTGCTGGTGCCGGCCGGCCAGTACCACGAGCTGAAGAAGAAGCTCGCCCAGGCCAACCTGCCCAAGGGCGGCAGCTCGGCCAGCGACGGCTTCGACCTGATGGACAAGACCTCCATCGGCCAGACCCAGTTCTCAGAACGCGTCAACTACCAGCGTTCGCTGCAAGGCGCCCTGGCCACGCAGTTCGCCAAGATGGTGGGCGTGGTGGACGCCAAGGTCTTCCTGCAGATGCCGCAGCAAACGGGCTTCTTCCGCGAGCAGGTCAAGCCCAGCGCCAGCGTGGTGCTGACCCTGCGCAACGGCTATGTGCTGGACCGCAGCCAGATCGCCGGCATCACCAGCACCGTGGCCAACTCCGTGGCCACCATGAACCCGCGTGACGTCAGCGTGCTCGACCAGACAGGCGCCCTGCTGTCCGAATCCAGCACCGACCTCACCTCCGGCCTCGACGGCCAGCAGCTGCGCTACAAGCGCCAGATCGAGGCTGACTACAACAAGCGCATCTTCGACCTGCTGGAGCCCGTCGTCGGGCGCGACAACCTGCGCAGCACCGTCTCAGCCGACATGGACTTCTCCCAGGTCGAGAGCACGGCCGAGGAGTACCGCCCCAACCAGGGCACCAATGCCAACGCCACCGTCCGCAGCAGCCAGACCAGCGAGCAGAACAACGCCAACCCGGCCCAGCCCACCGGCGTGCCCGGCGCGGCCAGCAACCAGCCGCCGGTGCCCGCCACCGCCCCCGTCAACGCCGCCAGCAGCCCGCTGCAAACAGCCAATGGCGGCAGCGGCAATGCCAACAGCCGGCGCGAGCAGGTCACCAACTACGAGGTCGACAAGACCGTGCGCGTGACGCGCAACGCCGTCGGCACCGTCAAGCGCCTCACGGCCGCCATCGTCGTCAACCACCGCACCACGACCGACGCCAAGGGCAAGAGCACCACCGCCGCCCTGCCCCAGGCCGAGCTGGACCGCCTGACCGACCTTGTCAAGGAAGCCATTGGCAGCAATACGGACCGGGGCGACTCGGTCAAGCTGGTCACCGCGCCCTTCATCGTCGACAAGTCCGAGCCCGTGGAAGAGCCGCTGTGGAAGCAGCCCTGGCTGATCGACTTCGCGCGCAGCGCCATCGTGCCGCTGGCCTTCGTCGCCATTGCCCTGATCGCCACCTTTGGCATGGTGCGCCCGGCCATCCGCGCAGCGGCCCCGCCGGCCCCGCCCGAGCCTGAAGAGGCCCAGCCGCAAAAACTGGACGAGATGGTCTCCGACGAAGTGGTGCTGCTGGGCGGTGGCGATGGCATCCCGCGGCTTGAAGCGCCCATCCACAGTGAAAAACTGCTCCGCGCCCGTGGCCTGGCGCGCGAAAATCCAGTCGCCGTTGCCAACATCGTGCGCGATTGGATGACCGGCGAAACCAGCTGACGGAGCCGAGCGATGGACGACAAAGGTGTTGAACAGGCCGCCATCCTGTTGATGTCCCTCGGGGAGGAAGAAGCCTCCGAGGTCTTCAAGCACCTCTCTCCCAAGGAAGTGCAGGCCCTGGGTGAGACCATGGCCAAGCTCAAGGTCGTGCGCCGCGAGCAGGTGGACGGCGCGCTGACGCGCTTCGAGTCCGTCGCGCTGGAGCAAAGCACCCTGGTGCAGGACACCGACGAGTACGTCCGCTCGGTGCTGCGCAAGGCGCTGGGCGAAGACAAGGCCAACCTGCTGCTCGACCGCATCCTGCAAGGCAGCGACGTCTCCTCCATCGAAAGCCTGAAGTGGATGGACGCGGCCTCGGTGGCCGAGCTGATCCGCAATGAGCACCCGCAGATCATTGCCACCATCCTGGCCCACCTCGACCACGACCAGTCCAGTTCGGTGCTCAAGCTCTTCAGCGAGCGCAACCGCAACGAGGTCTTGATCCGTATCGCCACGCTCGACGGCATCCAGCCCACGGCGCTCAAGGACCTCAACGAGGTCATGAGCCAGATCCTGGCCGGGGGCGAGCGCATGAAGAAGACCTCGCTGGGCGGCGCCAAGACGGCAGCTGAAATCATCAACCTGATGGGCTCCAGCGTCGAGGCCTCGACGCTCGACTACATCCGCGAGGCCGATGCCGACCTGGCCCAGAAGATCATGGACAACATGTTCACTTTCGACGATCTCAACAAGATCGACGACAAGGGCATGCAGGCCGTGCTCAAGGAAGTGCAGTCCGAAGCCCTGGTGCTGGCGCTCAAGGGCGCCTCGCCCGAGCTGCGCGAGAAGATCTTCCGCAACATGTCCACCCGCGCCGCCGAGACCCTGCGCGAAGACCTCGAATCCCGCGGCCCCGTGCGTCTGTCCGAGGTTGAGGCCGAGCAAAAGGAAATGCTCAAGATCGTCCGCCGTCTGGTCGACGAAGGCCAGATCGTGCTCGCCACCGGCGGCGACGATCAGTTCATCTGATAGGCGCTCATCGTGGTCCGACAGCCTCCAAGGCAAGTCCCTCCGCCCGAGCGGCGCAGTGAAGAGCGGCGCGCCACCTACTCGCGCTTCATCCCCGGCGAAGAGCTGCAAGGCGTGCGCACCTGGAACCCCAGCCTGCTGGGCGAAGCTGAGGCCAGTGGCTTTGCGCCCCTACGCAGCTCGGGCAGCGCCGCTGAGGCCGCCGCCCCGGCCGCCCGAGCTACCCAAGCTGCCCCCCCGCCGCCTCCGGCAGCGCCGCCCGAGCCCAGCCTGCACGAGCAATTGCACGAGGCCCGGCAGACTGGCTACCAGGACGGCTACCGCGACGGCATGGCAGCGCTCGACGCCTTCAAGCAGAGCTTTGCCCAGCAGATGTCGGCCCAGATCGGCGCCATCGCTGGCAACTTCGACGCCGAGTTCCGCGCACTCGAAGAAGACATGGCCCAGAGCGTGGCGCGCATCGCCGTCGAGCTCGCCCGCCAGGTGGTGCGCAGCGAGCTGGCCACGCGGCCCGAGCTGATCGCCCGCGTGGCGCACGATGCCGTCGAGGCCCTGCAGACCTCGGCCCGCCAGGTGCGCGTGCGCGTCCACCCCGACGACCTGGCCCTCGTCCAGCAAGGCCTGGGCGAGGAATTCGCCGCCCGCCAGGCCCTGCTGCTGCCCGACCCCGAGATCGCACGCGGTGGCGTGAAGGTGGACGCCGACATCGCCAGCGTCGATGCCAGCCTCGCCACGCGCTGGCAGCAGGCCGTGGCTGCCCTGGGCCAGTCCGACCTGTGGGAAGACCGCCGCAGCGAGGCCGAATGAGCGCCGAGCCCACGCAAGCCGACCGCAGCGAGCGCTGGCAGCAATACCTGTCTGACCTCGAAGCCGCCGTCGGCGCCAACACCGCCCAGCCGCTGGAGTGCCAGGGCAAGCTGGTGCGCGTGGCCGGCCTGGTGCTCGAAGCCACCGGCCTGCGTGTGCCGCTGGGCTCGGTCTGCCGCATCCAGATGCCGTCCAGCGGCTCGGCGCCCCAACGCGGCCTGCCGCCGGTGAACGCCGAGGTCGTCGGCTTCTCGGGTGACCGCGCCTACCTGATGCCCACCGACGAAGTGCAAGGCCTGGCCAGCGGCGCCACCGTGGTGCCACGCACCCTGCCGCCGCTGCCGCCGCAGCTGGGCCGCCCGCTGCAGCGCTGGCGCCGTGGCGAGGACCGCGGCTCCCACCTGCCCATGGGCGACGGCCTGCTCGGCCGCGTGGTGGACCCGCACGGCCACCCGCTGGACCGCAGCGGCCCGCTGGAGCACGTGCACACCGAGCCCATGCTGCGCCGCCCCATCAACGCCATGGACCGCGACCCGGTGCGCACGCCGCTCGACACCGGCGTGCGGGCCATCAATGCCCTGCTCACCGTGGGCCGTGGCCAGCGCCTCGGGCTCTTTGCCGGCACGGGCGTGGGCAAGTCGGTGCTGCTCGGGATGATGGCGCGCTACACCCAGGCCGATGTGATCGTGGTTGGCCTCATCGGCGAGCGCGGCCGCGAGGTCAAGGAGTTCATCGAGGACATCCTCGGCAGCGAAGGCCTGGCGCGCTCCGTCGTCGTGGCCGCGCCGGCCGACTCGCCGCCGCTGATGCGCCTGCAAGGCGCGCACTACGCCACCGCCATTGCCGAGCACTTCCGCGACCAAGGCCGCCATGTGCTGCTCTTGATGGACTCGCTGACCCGCTACGCGATGGCCCAGCGCGAGATCGCCCTGGCCATTGGCGAGCCGCCGGCTACCAAGGGCTACCCACCGTCTTGCTTTGCCAAGCTGCCCCAGCTCGTCGAGCGCAGCGGCAACGGCCAGGCCGGCGAGGGCTCCATCACCGCCTTCTACACGGTGCTGACCGAGGGCGATGACCCGCAGGACCCGATTGCCGACGCCGCACGCGGCATCCTCGACGGCCACATCGTGCTCTCGCGCGAGCTGGCCGAGGCCGGGCACTACCCAGCCATCGACGTCGAGCGTTCGATCTCGCGTGTGATGCCCAGTGTTGCGCCGCAAAACCAGCTCGATTCCGCGCGTCGCTTCAGGCAGTTACTGGCCAAATTCAACAAAGCCCGTGACCTGATCCAGCTCGGGGCCTATGCCCCTGGCAGCGACCCCGAACTCGATCTGGCCGTGCGACTGCACGCCGACATGAACCGACTCCTGCAGCAGGACATGCACAGTCCGGCAGGACTTCACGAATCGACGAAACAGTTGCAAAGCCTGGTCCACGGCACCTGAAGTTGGCGCTGAATCTGCCGAAGGATGGCGGATGAGGCTGGAACCGGAGTGCGCGCATGTCGGCCCCCAATTTGCAAGTGTTGACCCTGCTGCTGGAGCGTGCAGCCGCCGAGCGTGACGAGGCCGCCCAGGCCCTGCAAGGCGCGCTGGCACAGGCCAACAACGCCCGCCACCAGCACGAGCAGCTGACCAGCTACCGGCAAGAGTTCCAGCAACGCTGGACGAGCAGCTTCACCAGCCAGGCTGCCGCGATGGACATCGTGGGCTGCTACCAGTCCTTCGGCCAGCGGCTGGACCAAGCCGTCCACAGCCAGCACCACGTCAGCAGCCATGCCGACTCGCGCGTCGAGCAAGCCCGCCAGCGCCTGCTGGCCGCCGAGCTGCGCGTGGCCGGCATCCAAAAGCTCATCGAACGCCGCCAGGCCGAGCAACGCCAGGCCGCCCAGCGGCTGGAGCAACGCCACGCCGACGAATTCGCGGCCCGCGTGCACGCCAAGCAGGCCCACTCCCACCTCACCTACTGATGCCATGCTGAACCCTGCCGTTTCCCTCAGCAACCGGTCCGCCGGCGCGCAACAGCCGCCAGCGCCTTCCTCCGGCCAGCCGCCGGGCGCCCCGCCCTTCGCCCAGTTCCTGAACGAAGGCATCCACGCCAACGGACCTGACAAGGCTGCCACCCAGGCCGGCGACAAGCCCACGACACCCGAGGACGAGGCCGCCGCGTCTGCGGAGTCCCAAGGCCCGTCCGAGACCGTCACCGCCCAAGTGCGCGCCGCCCGGGCCTTGGCCCAGCGCCAGCGCACCGCACAGGCCGGCCAGCCTGGCCTGGACCGCAGCGCCGACGCCAAGGCCAAGGTGCCGGACGCGCCGCCCGCCGCCGAGGCAGACGCTGACGCGAGCACCAGCAAAGCCGCCGACGGAGATGCCGAATCGGCCAGCGCCGACGCGCGCAAGGCCAGTGATGCAGCGGCCGACCCCAGCCTTGCCGCCCAGGTCTCGCTGCCCGCCGCCAAAGCGGCCAAGCCCGAGGCCCAAGCCGCTGACGCTGGCGACAAGGCGCTGCGCAATCTGCCGCTGGCCGCCGCTGTGCAGCAGGCCCTGGCACCTGCAGCCTCCACGGCCGACACGAACGAAGCCGCCGGCGCCGACCCTCGCGCCACCAGCCGCAAGCCGCTGGGCGCCGACGCTGCGGCCACCGACGCCACCAGCACCACCCCAGAACCCAAGGCGCGCGGCACCACCGCCCGCAGCCCCGGCGTGCTGGCCGCCAACCGTGCCGCCGCCCAAGGCTCGGCGGCAGCTACCGCCAGCGACACCCGCGCCAGCACCGCCACGGCCACCCAGGCCTCTTCGCGCGACGCCCAGGGCCCGACCTTCGAGCAACTGCTGGCCATGCCGGCGCGTGGCAACCCTGCGGAGGCAGGCTCCGGCCCCTTCCGCGCCGACGCGTCCAGCGTGCCGGCGGCCGGCTTTGCGGCAGCAGTGGCGGACGCGCGCCCCGCATCCGCAACGGCCGAGACCGGCCCTGCCCTGCAAGCCCCCGTGCACAGCGCCGCCTTTGCGCCTGAGCTGGCCGAGCGCGTGACCCTGCTGGCCGTGGATGGCGTGCAGACCGCCCAACTAGAGCTGAACCCGGCCGAGATGGGCCCGGTGCAGATCGACATCGTGGTGGATGCGGGCCGGGCCGAGATCACCTTCCAGGCCGCGCAGGCCGACACCCGCCAGGCCCTGGAGCGCGCCCTGCCCGACCTGGCCGGCGCCCTGCGCGAGCAAGGGCTGACGCTGGCGGGCGGTGGCGTCTTCCAGCAAAGCCAGCAGGGCAGCCCATCCGATAGCCCAGACGACGAAGGCCGCCGCAGCGGCAACGCCGGTGTGCGCGGCACCAGCAGCCGCAGCGCCCCGGACGCCATCGACGTCGCCACCGCCGCACTCAGCCGCCGTGGCGTCGCGCCGCCGCGCGGCCTGCTCGACACATTTGCCTGAGGCTTGAGCGGAAATTGCCGCACGCGAGCGAACTTTATTGACCGCTCTACCTCAGAGGGGCCTCCCATAATGGTCCGCATCATTGGTGCAAATTTCAGGTGTCCCGCTTCTGGCGGGCACCCGCTGAGGAGTCCTTATGGCCGGCCCTGAAGCAGCAGCTGCGCCCCCCCCGGCTGCCGGGAGCGGAGGCAAGAAGAAACTGATCATCCTGATCGCCGCCGTCCTGCTGGTGGTGGTGATCGGGGGCGCCGCTGCGTTCTTCCTGCTCAAGAAAAAGCCCCCCGCCGAAGACGGCGAAGAGGGCGAAGACGCGACGCCCGCCAAGGAAGAGCCGGCCAAGAAGGACCACGCCAAGAAGGACCATCCGCCCACCTTCGTGCCGCTGGACCCCTTCACCGTCAACCTGGCGGACAAGGACGTGGACCGCTTTGCGCAGATCGGCATCAGCCTGGAGATCGAAGACCCCAAGATCGCCGACCAGCTCAAGGCCTATATGCCAGCCATCCGGGGCAACATCCTGATGCTGCTGTCGCACAAGGTCGCCGCCGACCTGCTGAGCCGCGAGGGCAAGCTGCAACTCGCCAAAGAGATCAACCGCGAAGCCGTGCGCCCGCTGGGCATCGAGCTGGACGAAGAGGCCGACACCGGCCACGGCGACGAACCCGCCAAGAAAAAGAAGAAGAAAAAGCCCGCCGTCGTCAGCCCGGTCACCGGCGTGCATTTCTCGTCCTTCATTGTTCAATAAGTCCCGACCATGTCCTCCTTCGTCAACCCTGTCGCTGAGCGCGCCGTGCCTTGTGAGGTCGCACGATGAATCAGGGCATCCTTTCCCAAGACGAAGTCGATGCACTGCTGCAAGGCATCACTGGCGAGAGCCAGAAGCTGGAGCAGGAGGAGATCGAGGAAGGTGGCATCCGCGAGTACAACCTCGCCAGCCAGGAGCGGATCGTCCGTGGGCGCATGCCCACGATGGAAATCATCAACGAACGCTTTGCGCGCAACATCCGCGTCGGGCTGTTCAACTTCATCCGCAAGAGCCCTGAAGTCGCCATCAGCGGCATCAAGGTGCAGAAGTACTCGGCCTTCCTTCGAGAAATCGTGGTGCCGACCAACTTCAACATCGTGCAGGTCAAGCCCCTGCGCGGCAGCGGCCTGATCGTTTGCGACCCGACGCTGGTCTTCGCGGTGATCGACTCGCTCTTCGGCGGCATCGGCAAGTTCCACGCGCGTATCGAAGGCCGGGACTTCTCGCCCACCGAGCAGCGCGTGATCCTGCGCCTGGTCGAGGTCATCACCGCCGAGTACGAAAAGGCCTGGAAGGGCATCTACCCGCTGCAGCTGGAGTACCAGCGCTCGGAGATGCAGCCCCAGTTCGCCAACATCGCGACGCCGAGCGAGATCGTCGTCTCGTGCGCCTTCACGCTGGAAGTGGGCGAGTCGAGCGGCTCGATCTACTTCTGCATCCCCTACTCGACGCTGGAGCCGATCCGCGACGTCCTCTACTCGACGACGCAGGGCGACTCCTCCGAGCCCGACCGGCGCTGGATCAACCTGCTCAAGCACCAGATCCAGGACGCGCAAGTGGAGCTGGTGGCCGAACTGGGCACCGCGCCCGCGACCATCGAGCAGCTGATCGCCTTCAAGCCGGGCGACTTCATTGAACTGGACCTGGAGCCCATGATCCAGGCCAAGGTGGACGGCGTGCCCGTGTTCGACTGCAACTACGGCATGTCCAACGGGCGCTATGCCCTCAAGATCGACAAGATGCTGACCGGACCCCAACAAGGCTGGCTGGCCCCGACCAATGACACCTGACGACGACACCTTCGAAGGCCCAGCCGACGACGAACAGGACGCGATGGCGGCCGAGTGGGCGGCTGCGCTCGCCGAGGCCTCTTCCGCACCCGCCGAGCCCGCCGCCACCGAGATCGCCGCGCCGGTGGAGCAGGTCTCGACACCGACCTTCACCAACTTCGCGCCCACCGGCACCAGTGGTGCGCAGGGCGACATCAACCTGATCCTGGATATCCCCGTCCAGCTGACGGTGGAGCTGGGCCGCACCCGCATCCCGATCAAGAACATCCTGCAATTGGCCCAAGGCTCGGTGGTGGAACTCGACGCCCTGGCCGGCGAGCCCATGGACGTGCTCGTCAACGGCTACCTGATCGCCCAGGGCGAAGTGGTGGTGGTGAACGACAAATTCGGTATCCGACTGACGGACATCGTCACGCCGTCGGAGCGTATGCGTCGCCTCTCGAAGGGCGCATGAACGGGCCCACCCCCTGCTGGCTGCGCCAGCCCCCTGAGAACGGAATCTAGGGGGCGCCACGGACTGACCGGCGGAGCCGGATCAGTCGTGGCCGCTGGGTAGCGCCGCGGCCTAGATTGCCCGAAATAGCCGCAGGTTTCGCCCCTTCTTGGGCGCTTCGCGGGCTCAAGCTGACGCGAAGAATGCCGAGGCATGAACGCTTCCTCGGGCTTCGTCTCCCTCCTCTGGTTCCTGGCCATCCTGGCCGTCATTCCGCTGGCGCTGTGGCTGCTCAAGCGCACGCCCATGGGCGGCGCTGGCATGGGCGGCTTGCTGCGCGTGGTGAGCAGCCTGCCGCTGTCCACCAACCAGCGCATCCTGATTGTTGAGGTGGGCCAGGGCGAGGACCGGCAGTGGCTGGTGCTGGGTGCCACGCCGCAAGGCATCTCAACCCTGCATACCTTGCCGCCGCAGGCCGAACCGCCAAGCGGTGCGGCGCTCACGCCCTTTGCACAGATGCTCGGCCGCAAGCTCGCCGGCAAGCCTGACGGAGGCGCCGATGCGCGCTAAGTGGCTCTCTTTGGCCCTGCTGTTCACGGCCGGCAGCGCCTTGGCGCAAGCCAGTGGCAGCACGCCGCCGGCCACGCTGCCGCTCTTGATCGGCCAGGGCTCCGGTGGCACCAGCTACTCGGTGCCGATCCAGACCTTGCTGTTCTTCACCGCGCTGGGCTTCCTGCCTGCGGTGCTCCTCATGATGACGGCCTTCACGCGCATCGCCATCGTGCTGTCGCTGATGCGGCAGGCGCTGGGCACGCAGTCGGCACCGCCCAACCAGGTCATCATCGGCCTGTCGCTCTTCCTGACCTTCTTCGTGATGAGCCCGACGCTGGACAAGGTCTACGCCGATGCCTGGCAACCCTACAGCGCCGGCCAGATCCAGTTTGACGAAGCCCTCAAGCGCGCCGAGGTGCCGATGCGCGGCTGGATGCTCAAGCAGACCCGCCAGAGCGACGTTGCCCTCTTTGCCCGCCTCGCCAAGCTCGATGCCAAGGTCAAGGCCGAGGACGTGCCCTTCAAGGTATTGGTGCCGGCCTTCGTGACGAGCGAGCTCAAGAGCGCGTTCCAGATCGCCTTCCTGATCTTCATCCCCTTCCTGGTCATCGACATGATCGTGGCCAGCGTGCTGATGAGCCTGGGCATGATGATGCTGTCGCCCGTGCTCGTCGCCCTGCCCTTCAAGCTGATGCTGTTCGTGCTGGCGGACGGCTGGAACCTGCTGCTCGGCTCACTGGCCGCCAGCTTCGCCTAGGAGTAGGGCCTGTTAACACTACGGAAATGGGTCGCGTTGTGACCAAAGCAGCCGCAGGCAAGGCGCAAACCGCAAGCCGGGGTAGACCCCGGCGAGGATTTGCAACGCTGGATGCGGCTGCTTTGGTCA
>NZ_JBDPZD010000002.1:352004-590719 GCF_039872745.1 Roseateles paludis
GTTGCGCCTCTTGCCCGCACACGAGTGCGGGCGGCGAGCCGCGCCTTGATTAGCCCCTTCTGGCGGGCCTTCGCGGCCCATTTCCGTAGTGTTAACAGGCCCTAGACCATGGACCCGCAACAGGTTTTCACCTTCGGCCAGCAAGGCCTCTACATGCTGATGCTGGTGGCCGCCCCGGTGCTGCTGACCGTGCTGGTCGTCGGCGTGGTGGTGAGCGTGATCCAGGCTGCCACGCAGATCAATGAGGCCACGCTGTCCTTCGTGCCCAAGGTGGTGGCCGCCATCCTGGTGCTGGCCGTGGCCGGGCCGTGGATGATGACCGAGCTGGTGGACTACATCCAGCGCACGCTGCAAGCGATCCCGAGCGTGGTGGTGTGATCGGCTTTACCGAAGCCCAACTGCTGGCGTGGCTGAACCCGCTGCTCTGGCCCTTCATCCGCACGCTGGCGCTGTTCTCGGGCATGCCCACCTTCAGCCAGCGCACGGTGCCGATGCGGCTGCGCGTGGGGCTGGCGCTGTTCATCTCGGTGGCGGCGCAGGCCTCGCTGCCCGCCATCCCGCCCGTGCCGCTGGACTCGCTGCCCATGCTGACCCTGCTGATCGCCCAGCAGGTGCTGATCGGGCTGACCATGGGCTTTGCGGTGCGCATCGTCTACGCCGCGCTGGAGTTCGCGGGCGAGCTGATCGGGCTGCAGATGGGGCTGAACTTCGCCGGCTTCTTTGACCCCGGCACCGGCGCCCAGGGCACGGCCACGAGCCGCTTCTTTGGCAGCCTGGTGGCCTTTCTCTTCATCGCCATCAATGGCCACCTGCTGCTGATCCAGGCCCTGGTGCAGAGCTTTCACAGCTTCCCGGTCGGGCAGGAGCCCTTTGCCTTCCTGCGCGCGGCCCAGCCTCAGACCTGGGGCGCCGAGATCTTCCAGATCGGGCTGTGGATCGCCCTGCCCTTGATCACCATGCTGACCTTCGTCAACCTGGTGCTCGGGATCATCTCGCGCGTGGCGCCGCAGATCGGCATCTTCGCGGTGGGCTTCCCTGTGACGGTGAGCGTGGGCCTGCTGGGCATGGTGGCCACGCTGCCGCTGATGCAGACCCCCTTCAGCGCGGCGCTGGAGCGGCTGCTGGCGGCCTTCAGCTGACGGTCAGCTAGCGACCAACCCATTGCGGATGGCGTAGACCGTCATCTCGGAGTTATTGGCCAGGCTCAGCTTCTCTAGCACGCGGGCACGGTAGACGCTGACGGTCTTGGGGCTGAGCATCAGCTCCTCGGCGATGTCCGAGAGCCGCTTGCCCGACGCGATCATCACCAGCGTCTGCAGTTCACGGTCGGACAGCTTCTGGTGCGCCTGCTCGGGCGCAGGCGCCGTCAGGCTCTCGACCAGCATCTGCGCAATCTCGGGCGTCACGAACTTGCGGCCCTGGGCCACGGTGCGCACGGCCTGCAGCAGTTGGGCCGGGTCGCCCGCCTTGTTCACATAGCCAAAGGCACCGCCCCGCAGCGCGCGAATGGCGTATTGGTCTTCGGGGTACATCGAGACGATCAAGGTGCGGATGGCCGCGCCCTCCTCGCGCAGCGCATGCAGCACGTCGAGGCCGCTGCGGCCGGGCATGTTGATGTCGAGCACCAGCACGTCGCAAGCGCCCTCGCCCAGTTGGCGCAGCACGGTGCGCAGCTCGCCGTAGTCGCCGGCCTCGCCCACGATCTGGATGTCGCCACCGTCGGCCAGGGTGTCGCGGATGCCGCGGCGGATCAAGCCATGGTCATCGCACAGCACAACGCGGATCACGCGCCGGCCTCCACAGCCTCAAACCGCTCGGTGGAGAGCGGGATGGTCAGCGTCAGGCAGGTGCCGCCCTGGTCGCCGCTGAGGTCAATCCAGCCGCCCACCGTGGCCGCACGCTCGTGCAGGCCGCGCACCCCGAAGGAGCGCTCCTTGGCCAGGTCTTCAGCGCTCAGGCCTTTGCCGTTGTCCCGGATCTCCAGCGTCAGCGCGCCGGAGTCGAGGCTCAGGTCCATCTCGATCCGGGTCGCGCCCGCGTGCTTGGAGACATTGGTCAGCGCCTCTTGCGCCGTGCGGTAGGCCACCAGGGGCACGCCAGGGGGCAGCTCTTGCCGGTCGTCAGCCAGCCGGGCGGCCACCTCGATGCCGGTGCGGCGCTCGAAGCGGCCCACCAGCCATTGCAACGCGGCACTCAGGCCCTGCTCCAGGATGGCCGGCCGCAAGTTCTGCATGATGCGCTGGCTGGCCTCGATGGCCGAGTTCACCGCCTCCAGCGCCATCTGCACGCGCTGGCGCACGTCGGCCTCCTGGGCATGGCGGTCGATCCAGGCCAGGTCGAACTTGATGGCCGTCAGCGCGCCGCCCACGTCGTCATGGATCTCACGTGCCACGCCGGCGCGCTCCAGCTCCACCTGGGTCTGCAGGTGGCCGGCCAGCTCGTGCAGGCGCTGCTTGGAGCGCAGCAGCTCGGCATCCGCCAGGCGGCGGGCGCGCTCAGACTCGGCGGCCTCCACGGCGTGTTGCAGCGCCGGGGCCAGGCGCGCCAGGTTGTTCTTGAGCAGGTAGTCGGCCGCGCCATTGCGCATGGCACTCACGGCGGCGTCCTCGCCGATCTCGCCCGAGACGATCACGAACGGGATCTCCACCCCCCGGCGGCGCAGGTCCTCCAGCACCATCAAGCCAGTGAAGCCCGGCAGGCCGTAGTCAGACACGATGGCGTCCCAGCGCTCGCCCAGCGCCAGGTCGATGCCGCGCAGCGTGTCCACCCGCCGCATCTCGACCCTGAGGCCGCCACGCCGCAATTCGGCCTGGATCAGGTCATGGTCAAGCTCCGAGTCCTCGATATGAAGCACCCGCAGGAGCCGGGGAGAGGGGTCGTTGGCGGCCAGCGTCATGGGGGCGAAGTATGCCGCCGGCGCACCGGCGGCCCCCGAAATCGCCGCCCCCGACAGGCTGCTGGAATCTTCGGCCGCCCGGCCATTTCCCTGGGCGCAACGCGCGAGTGTCAACTTGCGCACGCTCTGGGCGAGAAATGCAGCGCAACGGGCTGCTTTGGCGCCTGGACGGGGGCGACAAAAGGTTTCAACATGCCATGATGCACGCTCACGTGAACGAAGCACTCGCGCCCACGTGCCGACTCTCGAAAGAGAGCCGTTTGGAGACATGATGCAGATCGAAGAACAGTCTGACGCCACTGGATCGATGCCACTGCTGCTGGCCGCCGAACTTCAGGATCACCTGATGTCGGTGACCAATGATCTCGAGCGTCTGCAGCGTCTGCTGGATGACGCGGGTGAAGCGCTTTCCAACCATTTCTATTCGGCCTCCAGCCTGGTGATGACCATGCTCAGCAAGAGCGAGGGTGATCCCGCGTTGGCGCCGCTCAAGGACGTGATGCAGCACATTGCAGGCGCCATCACGGCCCTGCAGTTCCAGGACATGTCCACCCAGCTCATCGCCCACACCGGCCAGCGCCTGCGCAGCTGTGCCGACCAACTGGCACGCGACACCTTCGGCATGGATGACGCCGATGGCATCGCCGTTGTCGAGACCGCACCGCTGCGTCCCAATCCTGTGACGCAAGATGAGATGGACGCTGGTTCCATCGAACTGTTTTAGTCCTCACGATAGCCCCAGGAGAAATCCGACATGCACTCCATCCTTGCCGTCGACGACTCGGCTTCCATGCGGCAAATGGTCGCGTTCACGCTCAAGAACGCCGGCTTCAACGTTGTTGAGGCCGTGGACGGCCAGGACGCGTGGGAGAAGGCTGGCACGCGCGACTTCGACCTGGTGCTGACGGACCAGAACATGCCCCGCATGGACGGCATCAGCCTGACCAAGAAGCTGCGCGAGAACCCCAAGTTCAAGGCCACGCCCATCCTGATCCTGACCACCGAGTCCAGCGACGCGATGAAGCAGGCGGGCCGCGCGGCTGGTGCCACCGGCTGGCTCGTCAAGCCCTTTGACCCCGCCAAGCTGATCGAAGTGATCGGCAAGGTGATCCGCTGAAGCCACCGCCACCACAGGGAGCGAAGCGATGGGTGATATGACCTCAGAAGGCGCAAACATCAGCGCTGGTATCGACCTCAGCCAGTTCTACCAGGTCTTCTTTGAAGAAGCCGGTGAGAACCTGGACAACATGGAGCAGCTGCTGCTCAATGTGAACGTCGATGCCGCCGACGACGAAGAGCTCAACGCCATCTTCCGTTGCGCGCATTCCATCAAGGGCGGCGCCGCCACCTTCGGGTTCTCCGATGTGGCCGAGCTGACGCACCAGATGGAGACCCTGCTGGACAAGCTGCGCCGCCACGAGCTGCAGCCCAACGCCGCCATGATCGACGTGCTGCTGCAGTCGGGCGATGCGTTGCGCGCGCAACTGGGCCGCCACCAAGGCTCCGGTGCCGACCCCTTCGACACCTCCGATCTGCTGATCAACATCCGCGGCTTTGTGGAAGGCGGCACCGCCCCCACGGCCGGCCCGTCGGCAGCGCGCGCGGCACCCGCAGCAGCCCCGGCAGCCGCCCAGGCCCCTGCGGCCAAGCCCCTCAAGAACGACGTTCGCATGCTGGAGCTGCTGGTCGGCCCCCTGCCCGACCCGCAAGTGGCCGACAACCTGGTGGACCTGTTCAAGGAAATCACCGACCTCGGCACCATCGAACCCCTCGACGCCGGCCAGGCTGCCGACGGCGTGCGCCGCTTCAAGATCGTCACTTCCAGCAGCGACAACGACCTGCTGGACCTGTTCACCTTCCACGTCGCCCGCGAGCAGGTCAAGCTCACGCCGCTCGGCCCGGGCTATGGCTTCTACGAAAACTCGCCCGGCGCCCCCAAGGAAGAGGCCCCGAGCAGCGACCCGGGTTACGGCTTCTTTGACGACGCGCCCGGCATGCCTGGCGCCGCTGCCGCCGAGGCTGAAGCGCCCAAGCCCGCAGCCGCCGAGGCAGCTGCCGCTGCGGCGGTGGTTCCGGCCACGCGCCCCGCTGCGCCCAAGGCAGATGCCAAGCCCGCAGGCGGTGGCCTCGACCAGACCACGCTGCGCGTCTCGATCGAAAAGGTCGACCAGCTCATCAACCTCGTTGGCGAGCTCGTCATCACCCAGGCCATGCTGGCCCAGAACAGCCAGTCGCTCGACCCCTCGCTCAACCAGCAGCTGATGGCTGGCCTGGCCGACCTGGAGCGCAACACCCGCGACCTGCAAGAATCGGTGATGTCGATCCGGATGATTCCGATGTCGACCGTGTTCAACCGCTTCCCGCGCATGCTGCGCGACCTGGCCGCCAAGCTGGGCAAGAAGGTCGAACTCGTCACCCAGGGTGAAGCCACCGAACTGGACAAGAGCCTGGTCGAGAAGATCACCGACCCGCTGACCCACCTGGTGCGCAACAGCTGCGACCACGGCGTCGAGATGCCGGCCGACCGCGTTGCCAAGGGCAAGCCCGAGACCGGCACCATCACCCTGGTGGCCTCGCACCAAGGCGGCAGCATCGTCATCGAAGTGCGTGACGACGGCCGTGGCCTGAATCGCGAGAAGCTGATCAAGAAGGCCCGCGAGAAAGGCATCGACGCACCGGACAGCATGACCGATGCCGAGTGCTGGAACCTGATCTTTGCACCAGGCTTCTCGACGGCCGAACAGGTCACCGACGTGTCCGGCCGCGGCGTGGGCATGGACGTGGTCAAGAAGAACATCACCTCGCTCGGTGGCACGGTCGAGATCGACTCGGCCGAAGGCTACGGGATGAAGGTCTCGGTGCGCCTGCCGCTGACGCTGGCCATCATGGACGGCATGAGCGTGGGCGTGGGCGAAGAGTGCTACATCCTGCCGCTGTCCTCGGTGGTCGAATCCTTCCAGGTCCAGGCCGACACCATCAAGACCGTCGCCGGCACCGGCCGCGTGGTCGAGGTGCGTGACGAGTACATGCCCGTCATCGAACTGGAGAAAGTGTTCGAAGTCCCCCGCTTCGACTTCGAACACGTCTCATCCATCATGGTCGTGGTCGAGGCCGAAGGCGGCCGCGTCGCACTGTTGGTGGACGAGCTGCTCGGCCAGCAGCAGGTGGTCGTCAAGAACCTCGAAGCCAATTACCGCAAGGTCAATGACGTGTCGGGCGCCACCATCATGGGTGACGGCCGTGTCGCCCTGATTCTCGACATCGGCAGCCTCGTGCGCCGCTCACGTCACTGATCCCCCAGCCAGGAGAGGACTCCCCATGCAAAGCAATGTTCCCGCCCTCCGCAAGGAAAGCCGTGCAGTCGCCACGGGTGAATACCTCACCTTCAAACTCGGCGACGAGGAATACGGCATGGACATCCTGAAGGTTCAGGAAATCCGCTCCTACGAGCAGCCGACCCGCATCGCCAACGCGCCCGACTTCATCAAGGGTGTGGTCAATCTGCGCGGCGTGATCGTCCCGATCGTGGACCTGCGCATCAAGCTGCGCTGCCCCACGGCCGAGTACAACAGCTTCACCGTCGTCATCGTGCTGAACGTTCGCAACCGCGTCGTCGGCGCCGTGGTGGACTCGGTCTCCGACGTGCTCGAACTCAGCAAGGACGCCGTGCGCCCTGCCCCCGAGCTGAACGCCGGCAGCGTGGACACGCGCTTCATCACCGGCATCGGCACCATCCAGGACCGCATGCTGATCCTGATGGACATCGAAGGCCTGATGAGCAGCGCCGAGATGGGCCTGATGGACGCCGCCGTCGCAGCCTGAAGCTCCGCGCCGCATGAAAAAGGCCGCTCAGTGAGCGGCCTTTTGCTTTGGGGTGGACGATGCGTCAGAGCCGCTCGCCCACCCAGGCTGCCACGCTGGCCAGCGCAGCGGGCACGCCGGCTGGCTGGGTGCCGCCGGCCATGGCCATGTCGGGCTTGCCGCCGCCCTTGCCACCCACCTGGCTGGCCACGAAGTTGACCAGCTCGCCAGCCTTGACCTTGGCCATCGCGTCGGCCGTGACGCCGGCGGCCAGCTGCACCTTGTCGCCGTCCACGGCAGCCAGCACGATGGCGGCGGACTTGAGCTTGTCCTTGAGCTTGTCCAGGGTCTCGCGCAGGGTCTTGGCGTCGGCGCCCTCCAGGCGGGCCGCCAGCACTTTCAGGCCCTTCACGTCTACCGCCTGGGCCAGCAATTCGTCACCCTGGCTGGAGGCCAGCTTGCTCTTGGCGGCGGCCAGTTCCTTCTCCAGGTGCTTGACCTGGTCCAGCACCGCCTGCAGGCGTGAGCCCAGCTCGCCGGGCGCAGCCTTGAGGGTCTGGGCCATGCCGTGCACGGCCGTCTCCAGCGATTGCAAATAGGCCAGTGCGTTGTCGCCCGTCACAGCCTCCACGCGGCGGATGCCAGCGGCCACGCCGCTCTCGGCCACGATCTTGAAGAGGCCGATGTCGCCCGTGGCCTTGACGTGGGTACCGCCGCACAGCTCTTTGCTGGAGCCGATGGACAGCACGCGCACGCTCTCGCCGTACTTCTCGCCAAACAGCATCATGGCGCCCGACTTCTGCGCGTCGTCGAGCTTCATCACCTGCGCATTGGCGGCCGCATTGGCCAGGATCTCGGCGTTGACGAGCGTCTCGACCTCGCGGATCTCCTCGGCCGTCATCGGGGCGTTGTGCGCAAAGTCAAAGCGCGTGCGCTCGGCCGTCACCAGCGAGCCCTTTTGCTGCACATGGCTGCCCAGCACCTCGCGCAGGGCCTTGTGCATCAAATGGGTGGCGCTGTGGTTGCGCACGGTCTTGGCACGGCGCTCGGCGTCCACGCGGGCGGTGAACACATCGCCCACCTTGACCGAGCCTTCCACGATGTGGCCGTGGTGGCCCGACACATCGGCCAGCACCTTGGTGGTGTCGTCCACCACCACGCGGGTGGTGGCGTTGCGCAGCTCGCCCGCATCGCCCGCCTGGCCGCCACTCTCGGCGTAGAAGGGCGTGTGGTCGAGCACGATGACGGCGTCGTCGCCGGCCTGCGCCTCGGCCACCTGCACGCCGTCCACGTAGACGGCGGTGACGGTGCTGGTCTCGCACACCAAGTGCTCGTAGCCATGGAAGCTGGTGGCAGCGCCCTCGTACTTCAGGCCCTGGGCCATCTTGAACTTGCCGGCGGCGCGGGCGCGGTTCTTCTGCTCTTCCAGCAGCACGTGGAAGCGTGCGTCATCGACGCTCACACCGCGCTCGCGGCAGACGTCGGCGGTCAGGTCCACGGGGAAGCCGTAGGTGTCGTGCAGCTTGAAGGCGGTGTCGCCGTCCACATTGCCCTGGGCCAGCGCGCCTTCCAGGATTTCCATGCCGGTGGCGATGGTCTGGAAGAATCGCTCCTCCTCCTGCTTGAGCACGTCGGTCACGCGCTTCTCGGCAGCGCGCAGCTCGGGGTAGGCCTCGCCCATCTCGGCCGACAGGGCTGCCACCAGCTTGTGGAAGAAGGGCGTGCGGGCGCCGAGCTTGTAGCCGTGGCGGATGGCGCGGCGGGCAATGCGGCGCAGCACATAGCCGCGGCCGGCGTTGCCGGGAATCACGCCATCGACCACCGTGAAGCTGCAGGCGCGGATGTGGTCGGCAATCACCTTGAGGCTGGGGCTGCCCGCATCGCAGTCGCCGGCGCCGGCGGCATCGACGGCTGCCTTGGCAGCGGCCAGCAGCTTCACGAACAGGTCGATCTCGTAATTGCTGTGCACGTGCTGCAGCACGGCGGCCAGGCGCTCCAGGCCCATGCCGGTGTCCACGCTGGGCTTGGGCAGCGGGTGCATCACGCCGTCTTCAGTGCGGTTGAACTGCATGAAGACGTTGTTCCAGATCTCGATGTAGCGGTCGCCGTCCTGGTCCGGCGACCCAGGGGGCCCGCCGGCCACGTCGGGGCCGTGGTCGTAGAAGATCTCGGAGCAGGGGCCGCAAGGCCCGGTGTCGCCCATCATCCAGAAGTTGTCGGACATGTAGCGTGCGCCCTTGTTGTCGCCGATGCGCACGATGCGCTCTGCGGGCAGGCCGATCACGTCCTTCCAGATGCCATAGGCCTCATCGTCCTCGGCATAGACCGTGGCCCAGAGCTTGTCCTTGGGCAGCTTGAAGTGGACGGTCAGCAGCTCCCAGGCAAAGGTCAGCGCGTCACGCTTGAAGTAGTCCCCGAAGCTGAAGTTGCCCAGCATTTCGAAGAAGGTGTGGTGGCGCGCGGTGTAGCCGACGTTGTCCAGGTCGTTGTGCTTGCCGCCTGCGCGGATGCACTTCTGGCTGGTGGCGGCGCGGCTGTAGGCGCGCTTGTCGAAGCCCAGGAACACGTCCTTGAACTGGTTCATCCCGGCATTGGTGAACAGCAGCGTCGGGTCGTCACCGGGGACGACGGGGCTGGAGGCGACGATCTGGTGACCTTTGGACTCAAAGAACTTCAGAAAGGTCTGGCGGATCTCGGCGGCTTTCATGTCCGTGTGCTTCCTGTAACAGCAGGGCAAAGAGAGCGGATTGTCCCTCAGCTAGAGTGACCGCCTTGCCCCGGAGACACACCATGGATCACGCCAGTTTGCTCAGCCGCTTGCAGGACCCCAGCCTGCTGCGCACCCAGGCCCTGATCAACGGCGAGTGGGTCGAGGGCGCGGCCCGCTTCGGGGTGGACGACCCCGCCACGGGCGAGGCCCTGGCCGAGGTGCCCAACCTGGGCCGGCTGGAGGCGGAGGCCGCCATCGCCGCCGCACAGAACGCCTGGCCTGCCTGGCGCGCCAAGACCGCCAAGGAGCGTGCCGCCGTGCTGCAGCGCTGGCACCAGTTGCTGCTCAAGCACACGGACGACCTGGCCCTGATCCTGACCGCCGAGCAAGGCAAGCCACTGGCCGAGGCCCGCGGCGAGGTCGGCTACGGCGGCAGCTTTGTCGAGTGGTTTGCCGAGGAGGGCAAGCGCATCTACGGCGAAACCATCCCGAGCACGGACCCCGGCAAGCGCTACATCGTGCTGAAGCAGCCCATCGGCGTCTGCGCCGCCATCACGCCCTGGAACTTCCCGCTGGCCATGATCACCCGCAAGGTGGCACCTGCGCTGGCGGCCGGCTGCACCGTCGTCATCAAGCCGGCCGAGGCCACGCCGCTCACGGCCCTGGCCGCGGCCGAACTGGCCCAGCGCGCGGGCATGCCGGCCGGGGTGCTCAACGTGCTGACGGCCGATGCGGCGCAGTCCATCGAGATCGGCCATGTGCTGTGCGAGAGCGACGTGGTGCGCCACCTGTCCTTCACCGGGTCCACCGAGGTGGGCCGCATCCTGATGCGCCAGTGCGCTGGCACGCTCAAGAAGCTGAGCCTGGAGCTGGGCGGCAATGCGCCCTTCATCGTCTTCGACGATGCTGACCTGGAGGCGGCGGTCAGCGGCGCGATGGCCAGCAAATACCGCAATGCCGGCCAGACCTGCGTCTGCGCCAACCGGCTCTACGTGCAGGCAGGCATCTACGACGCTTTCGTCGAGAAGTTCGCCGCCAAGGTGGCGACGCTCAAGCTCGGGCCCGGCCTGGAGCCAGGCAGCCAGGTGGGCCCACTGATCGACGCCCAGGCGCTGGCCAAGGTAGAGAGCCACGTCGCCGATGCCGTCGCGCTCGGCGCCAAGGTCCTGACCGGCGGCGAGCCAGCGGCCGAGGTGGGGCCTCAGTTCTTCCAGCCCACGGTGCTGGCCAACGCCACGGCGCAAATGCTCTGCTCGCGTGAGGAGACCTTTGGCCCTGTAGCCCCGGTGTTCAAGTTCCAGACCGAGGACGAGGTCGTCGCGCTGGCCAACAGCACCGAGTTCGGCCTGGCGAGCTATTTCTACAGCCGCGACATCGCACGCGTCTTCCGCGTCGCTGAGGCACTGGAGTTCGGCATGGTGGGCATCAACACCGGCCTCGTCGCCACGGCCGAGGTGCCGTTTGGCGGCATCAAGCAGTCGGGCTTCGGGCGCGAGGGTGGGCGCCAGGGCATCGAGGAATACGTCGAACTGAAGTACCTGTGCCTGGGCGAACTCGGGCGCTGAACGCCCACGGAAAAAAGCCGCAAGGCAGCCCTGCTGCGCTTGCGGCCGTTGCGGCGACCTCGGGGCCGGGCCGACTTACTTGAAGTCGGCGCTCAGGGTGAGCGAGGCCAGGCGCGGGGCGCCGAGGTAGTAGAAGACGGTGTTGGCATTCACCGTGCCGTACTTGACCGCGTTGATCGTGGTGCCCGAGCTCGGCGTGCGGTACTTCTGGTTGGTGATGTTGCTGACGTTGAAGCGCATCTGCACATTGCTCAGCATGCTGACGTTGCCGAAGTTGTAGCCGGCGTCGAAGTCGAGCAGGGTGTAGCTCGGCACCTCTTCGTCGTTCATCAGCGTGGCGTACTGGCGGCCGGTGTGCTTGGCCTTGACCCGCGCATACAGCGGGCCGCTGGCGTACTGCAGCGAGGCGCCGATCATGGTCTCGGGTGTCAGCGTCAGCTGCTTGCCGGTGGTGGGCAGGCTCACGGTGGCCGAGGCCTGGAAGTCGTCCTTGACCTTGGTCTTTTGCACGGTCAGCGAGCCATAGGCCGTGAAGCCGCCCAGGAAGGGTGCCGAGCCAGCCTCCAGCTCCAAGCCACGGTTGTTGACGCGGCCCACGTTCTGGTAGGTGCTGTTCTGGGTGACCGGGTCGAAGGCGTTGGACTGGCGGTTCTTGAAGTCGGAGTTGAACAAGGTGGCCGACAGCGAGAGCGCCTTGGCCTGGTAGCGGTAGCCGAGGTCGGTCATGACGGACGTCTCGGGCAGGGCCTCACGCAGCAGTTGCACCTCGGAGCCCACCAGGCGGACGTTGTTGCCCGTCAGCGCAAAGTTGGGCGGCGCCCGGAAGTTCTTGGCCAGGTTGACGTAGACCTGGTTGGCCTTGTCGAGGTTGACCCGCACCCCAGCCTGCGGCAGCACGTCGCTGTAGCGGCGCACCATCTTGTAGCCCGTGGTGAAGGTCTCGTTGGCATTGCTCGTGAGGCTGCGCGACACACGCGGCGCACGCAGGCCGAAGGTGAAGGTGGCCTTGTCGGACAGGAAGTTCACGCTGTCGCTGATGTAGAGCTGGCTGGCCGTGCTGATGGACTGCCAGTCGCGGCCTTGGTAGGGCGTGCCGTCCGGGCGCAGGATCTGGCCCTTCTCCAGCCAGATGTCGAGCGCATTGCCGTCGTTGTCCACCGGCACGGCGGGCTGGGTCTGGCGGTGGTCGGCGCGCTCGATCCAGAGGCCGGCACGGATCTGGTGGTCACCCACCAGGGTGTTCAGCTCGGTCGTCACGCCGGGGCGCGAGGTGCGCGTCACGCTGCCGCGCGCCACGATCACGGTGTCCAGGGTGTCGCCATCGCCGTTCAGGTCCACGCCCGCGCCGGTCTTGCCCGTGGTCTTGTTCAGGAAGGCCGTCTCAGACAGCGCCGTCTGCTGCTGCAGCGCGCCGTTGCCGAAGCCGTACCAGAGGTAGGGCTGGATCTTCAGCGAGGTGTTCTCGGCCAGCTTGAACGAGCCCGACAGCGAGACGATGGCGTTGCGGAAGGGGTTGAAGGACAGCTTGTAGTAGCCCGGCGTCGCGCTGGTCTCGCGCTGCGCAGTGCCCTTCACCGGCGGCAGGTGGCCAACGAAGGTGTCGCCGAAGTCGTAGTAGTAGCCATTGGCATCGAGCTGCGCCAGGCTCACGCTGTAGATGTTGTTGTTGATCGCGTAGTTGTAGAGCACCGAGCCGAGGATGACGTTCTCGGCGTCGATGTCCCAGCGGAAGGCGGCGTCGAAGTGGTCCTTCTTGCCGGTCCCCTTGCCCTTCCACTTGTCGGCCTTGGTGTGCGAGTAGCTGAAGAACATCTTCAGCTTGTCGTCCATGATCCGGCCGGTGTCGAAGCGGATGAAGCTGCGCGTCAGGCTCAGCCCACCGAGGGTCTGAGAGACCCGAAAGCGGCGCGCGTTCTCGGGGTCGCAGCTATTGACCGTGACATTGCCGCCCGTGGCGCCGGCGTGCGGCGACTCCACATCCGGGCTGCCCTGGGTCACGCTCTGCGTGCAGAGGTTCTCCTGGTCGGCGTACTCCTGCGGATAGACGGCGAAGTTGCCCGAGTCATTGACCGGCACACCGTTCACCGTGAAGCCGAGCTGGTCGGAGTTGAAGCCCCGCACCGTGAGGCCGCCGCCGAAGAGGCCGGTGGCGTCGTAGTTGAAGGTGCTGATGCCGGGCAGCAGAGCGAGGGCCTGGTAGGGGTTGCCGGTGGCGCGGTCCTTCTCGGTCGCGGCCTTGGTCACCGTGCTGCGGCTCTTGGAGGCATCCTCGTTCAGGATCTGGCCTGCACCGCGGTTGTTGCCCTCGCCCACGATGGTGATCGTGCCGAGACGCACGGAGTCCTCTTTGGCGCGCGGGGCACCCGCTTCATCGGCGTCCGCGTTGGCGGCCGCTTGCTGGGCATACGCCGTTGATACCGCCAGCAGGGCCACGGCGGCACCCAAGGCCGACAGGGTCATTTTGTTCGCCATCTCAACACTCCTGAATTTCGGGGCCTTGTGAGCCCGCACGCCACATCCAACATCAAAGCTCCAAGCCCTTGTTGCGGGGCCTGAAGCGGGTCGTGACGAATTCTCTTGTGAATTAATGACAGTTTTTTACGGGTCCGTACGGTTTTGGAAACGCTCCCCTAGGGAGAAGGGCATGGCCGCCCCGGCATGCAGCAATTTGAGGCATAGCGTTCGCCGGCGGGCGGGAGCTGGCTGCAATTTGACGAATTGAGCCACTAAGCCACGAAGGCTGACCGCACCAAGCTGACGCGGTGCCCACGAGCAGCTGTATCTCGGACCCAACAGCGGCGACAGCCAACGCATGGCCCAAATGGAAACGGCCCCGATGGGGCCGTCTGCATTTGGAGCGGGTGAAGGGAGTGCTCGCCATCGCCTCTAGGCGATGACTCGGCCTTCGCAAGGCTCAGGCCCGTGCCTGCGGCACGTCCAAGGCCAGCCACTGGCTGGCCTTGAGCGAACCCCGGAGGGTCCTCATCCCGACGCCCATTCCAAATGCGAACGGCCCCGATGGGGCCGTCTGCATTTGGAGCGGGTGAAGGGAACAGCACCCGGTTTCTAGCTCGTTGATTACGAACGTCTTTTCCGATCCTGGCGTCACGGAATGGACTCGATTGTGGACTCAAATCTTCGGCCTGGTCAACGCAGGCCGTTGCGGGTGATCCAAAGCGAGCCAAGCACATCCATCGACAGCCAGAGCATCGGATTCATTCTGAAGTTTATCTGTCTTCTGGCACACCACGCCACAGGTCGCAACGGACAGGCGAGCTGCCGTCCTCAAAGGACTGGCTCATCATCGACCGGCGCAGCCCCGTCTTTCACCCGCTCGATGAACCGCTTCATGGGCTCCGAGGGTTCGCCCTTGCGGCGCAGCAGGTAGGTAGAGAGCATCGGTGGGGTGCCGGCCAGGGGACGAATGGAGATGTCCGGGCGCTGTAGCGTCTGCACCTGCGAGGCGATGGCGAAGCCGATGCCGTAGCCGGCGCCGACCAGGGTCAGCATCACGCCCAGGCTGGTCACGTCATCGACCAGCTTGAGTGGCGCGCCTGCATCCTGCAGCATCGCTTGAATCTGATGGCGGCAGCCCGATCCCGATTCGGGATGGCACAGAACCAGCGGGAACTTCAGGGCTTCGGCCAGCGGCACCTGCACGTGTGCCAGCAAGGGATGGCGTGCGGGCAGGATCACCGACAGCGGATCGGTCCACACCGGCTCGGCGACGACGCCATCATGCACCGCGTTTGACAACGCAAAGCCGATGTCCAGCAGATCGTTGTGCAGCACCTTGAGCTGCTGCGCGAACGGCAGCTCGACGACGCGAATCTCCAGCTCGGGCTCATCCTCGCGGCTGCGTGCCAGCAAGGTGGCGATGCGGGGTTGCGCCAAGCTGTCGCAGATGGCGATGCGCAGATAGCCCTGGTAGCCCTGCGCCGCCGCCTTGGCGCTCTTGACGGCCTGCTCGACAGTGGCCTGCACGCGCCGGCATTCGCCGAGGAACACCTGGCCGGCCCAGGTCAGCCGCGTCAGGCGTGTGCTGCGGTCGAACAACTGCACGCCAAGCTGGCTTTCCAGGTCGCGCATCGCACGCGACACAGGCGATTGCTCGATGCCCAGACGCTCGGCTGCACGGGCCAGATGCAGTTCTTCCGCAACTGCGACGAAGTAACGCAGCAATCTGAAATCCAAGGCCACCTCCTGTTTGTCTTCTTCTGGTTCGGCCTTTCGGGCGCCAGCATCTACATCCGCATCCCGTCAGCACCTCCTTCGATTGCATCGCGTCGAAGCACTCATGCCTGTCGGGAGCAGGCCCGTCGCCGACACGCGCGGAGCTGGCCGGCGAACACAGCCGGACACTGAATGCTGATGGCCAGTGCTTGCTGCTGCCATGCCAGGGCGGGCGGCCAAGCAATATGACGCAGGCGTTCCTGCGAACCAGGGCCGTGAAGACGATGCTGCGTCCGCAAGGCTGGTAAATCAGCCGGTGTGCCGAGCACCGAGCGCAGGCGCTCACGCGTGTCGGAGTTCGCGATCGGTGCCTGCAGCCGCTGCGCGAGCTGCTCGTCGCCCATGCGTTCGTCGTTCCAGAACACGCTGCCGTGGGTGGTGACGGACAGGTTCGCCACGTCGGGCTTGATCGGCTTCACTCCATTCGGACACAGATGCTAATGAGAATTATTATTGATTGTCCGTGGTTTTGTGTGATATGGCAACACCGATGGAATAACCCGGCCTTGCCTGGACACTCGCCGCCTCGCCGGCGACTGAAGGCCGGATGGCGACAACTGGAAAGCCTCTGTGACCGGCATCGCCACCGGGAAGCACTCATGCCGTTCCCTACGGCCAGAGGAATGGACTCCACTTTCTGGGGGGAATTGCATGAACTTACGCCATCTTCGCTGTTTCATCGCCGTGGCCGAGGAGCTGCACTTTGGCCGAGCGGCGCGGCGGCTGCATGTGGAGCAGTCGCCCCTGTCGCGCACGATCCGCCAACTGGAGACGGACCTGGGCGTGACGCTGCTGGAGCGCACGCCGCGCAGCATACGCTTGACCCCGGCCGGGCAGGTGTTCCTGGAGGAGGCCCGGCGCGTGCTGATGGTCTTTGAGCATGCCCAGACCAAGGCGCGGGCGGTGGCGGCTGGACACCGAGGCACCCTGCGCATCGCCTTGGCCGGCGGCGTCGGGCGGACCCGGTTGTCGGCGTTGCTCGCGCTGTGCCGGGAGGAGGCGCCGGAAGTAGGCATCCGGCTGTTCGAGGCGCCGCTGTCGCAGGTGGTGGGCGGGCTGAGCAATGACCTGTACGACGCGGCCTTTGCTATGGCCGGCGAGATGGAGGCCGGGGTGGTCGCCAGGCCGGTGTGGCAAGACCCGTTGGTGGTAGCCATACCCGCGCGGCACCCCTTGCTGGCGCACAAGCGGGTACCGCTGGACGAGGTGGTGGGCTACCCGCTGGTGTTGTGTCACCCGCAGGTTTGTCAGGAGTGCAGCCGGCAATGCGAGCGCCTGCTGCGCCTGGTGGAGACACCGCCGGTCGTGGCCGAGTACGTGACGACCCACTCGCTGATGCTGGCCCTGGTGGCGGCCGGCTATGGCGTGGGATTCTCCACAGCGGCGCACGCGGTGGCATGCCGGCAGGCAGACGTGATCGTCCGGCCGCTGGACGAAGATTCGGCGGCGCTGACGACCTACGTGCTACATCCCGAGGGCACGATGTCGGAGCCGCTTCGCCACTTCATCGACCGTGCGCAGCGTGTCGGCCATATGCCGTTGGATACGCAACGGCTCGCATGAGGCTGCTTCAGGCGGGTTGACCGATTCCATTTTGGTCAAAGCGCCAGACCTGTTTTGTCATAGCGGGATTCCATTGACGCGGTGCACGGGCGTGCTGCACTCAGGCGTTGCTCGCGCTTGCGGTTGGCATCCTGCGATGAAACTCGCATGCCCATCGCGTCGCGTCACAGCGAAGACGCGCGGTGCAACAGTGCTTGCCGTATGCGCATCGGCTCTGGCGTGTTGAGCTGATCGCGCTTTACTGGGCCTTTTCCCCTGCAAAGACTTCGGCCTGGTTATCCGGGTCAGGCATGGTGCCCGCGAATGACGCTGGTGACAGCACGTTTCGCGGCTTACGAATTGTGAGTGATGGCGCCATGCGCGACAAGGCGCACATCTCGCAACGAAACCGGCGGCATCACCGATGCCACGGTCTTCGCCGCTTCGCCACCTGCTCGTTTCGCCCGGAGATTCCTGGACAGCCACGCACGCTGCCTGTACGGCGGGTGCGCGGCGTGGACTCGGTGCGATGACGAATGGAGGCGCGCGATATGCCGAAGTCGAGCAGCATGGCCGATGGCGCCAAGACCTACTACCGCCCGATCGAGGCGGCAATCCGCTGGAGCGGATTGCTGCGCTTCGAGCGGCGCATCCTGGCGACCTTGGGACAGCGACCTCTGCCGGAGGCAACGGAGTTTCCGCGCTGGCCGATGCTGCGGTTGAATGCCGAAAGAATCTTCGATGCGCTGGCCCACGGCGAAATGCCGTATGGCAAGGAGGGCTTGGGGCGGGACACGCAGGGTCTGGCGATGGACGACCCGTCGCTGACCGTGCGGCACGTCGATCTGAAAGCCTGGATGGCGCACTACTACCCCGGCGAGAAACCGGCGTTTCTGTTCGATGGGATCGAGCGTGCGCTTCACCCGGCGATCAGCCTGGACGCAGTGGGCGCATTGCTGGTCGAGCGGGAAGCGATCAAGGCGCGGCTGGCGGAACACTTGGGCGTGCACGAGACGCTGCGCGCCGAGCACGAGGCGCTGCTGAAGACGCACGCCGCCTGCGCGGCCGACGCGGAGCGTGCAAACACGCCGGGGCCGCGCAGCGAATCGACCTACCTGAACATCGTTGGCGGGTTACTGACGCTGCTGCTGGGCAAGTCTCCCAGCGGCATGCCGTATTCCAGCTTCCTGACGCAGGATGCCATCATCAGCGCGATGGTGGCGCACCACGGCAACGCGATGGGCATCACCGAGCGCACCCTGCAGGCCAAGTTCGCACTGGCTCGGCGCAATTTGCAGAGCACAACTTCCTGAGCGATGCCAGACCGTATCTGCGGTCGCGGATACCGCATTTGCGGTGTCTTTCTTCAACGCGGCGTTCTTAATTCGAGTCACGCCAATCAGCGCCACTGAGCGTTAAGGAGTGACCCTCATGTCTTCGCAGACCACCGCCACGGCGGCACCGACCGAACACCGCATCCTGCGCCGCGCTGAGGTCGAAGCCAAGACCGGCTTCAAGCGCGCGCACATCTACAGCCTGATGAAGGATGGCAAGTTCCCCAAGGCGCTGCGCCTGGGCGTGCGCGCGGTGGGCTGGGACTCGGTGGAGATCGAACAGTGGATCGCCGATCGCCTCAAAGAACGCGCCTGACGCTTCTTCTCGGTTCATGCCATTCGACGAGGAGAAGCTCATGCAGGTGGTGTCCATCATTTCAACCAAGGGCGGCGTGGGCAAGACCACGACGGCCGCCAACCTGGGCGGCCTCATCGCCGATGCCGGGCTGCGCGTGCTGCTGCTGGACCTGGACGTGCAGCCCACGCTGTCGAGCTACTTCACACTGGACGTGCGTGCGCCCGGCGGCATCTACGAGATGCTCGCCTTCAACGAGCGGCGCATCGAGCACCTGGTGTCGCGCACCGCGATCGCGGGCCTGCACCTAGTGCTCTCCAACGACGACCGCGGCGAACTGAACACACTGCTGCTGCACGCGCCCGACGGGCGCCTGCGGCTGCGCAACCTGTTGCCGGTCTTCCGCGAGCACTACGACCTGCTGCTGATCGACACCCAGGGCGCGCGCAGCGTGCTGCTGGAGATGGCGGTGCTGGCGTCCGACCTGGCGCTGTCGCCGGTGACGCCGGAAATCCTCGCGGCGCGCGAGCTGCGGCGCGGCACGCTGCAACTGATCGAGGACATCTCGCCGTATCGGCACCTGGGCATCGAACCGCCGCCGCTGCGCCTGCTCATCAACCGTGTGCATCCGGTGTCGTCGAACGCGCGGCTGGTCCAGCAGGCGCTGCGACAGGTGTTCCAAGAACAGGCCGGCGTGCAGGTGCTGGACACCGACGTGCCGGCCATCGAAGCCTATCCGCGCGCTGCGACACGAGGATTGCCGGTGCATCGGGTGGAGTACCGCCAACCGGCGGGCCGCGCGGCGCCCGCGGCGCTGGAGACCATGCGCGCGCTGGCTGGCGAGCTGTTCCCCGCGTGGCGGGAGCGCCTCGCGCTGGTCACCGGCCGGGCCGATGCGGGAGGGGCCGGCCATGGCGAGCGTGCATGAACTGGCGCGCGGCCGTGAACGGCTGCGCGCGTTGATCGAGTTCGCGCTGGGCGAAGGTTGGCGCGTGGTGCGCACGTCCGGCGGGCACCTGAAATTCACGAAACAAGGCTGCGCGTCGATCTACACCAGCTCGACTGCAAGCGACCACCGTGCCGACCGCAATGCCCGCGCGCAACTTCGCCGCGCCGACCGGCAGGCGCAGGAGAACGGCCGTGGCTGAGCTGACGCCGCAGGACATGGCTGCCAAGCTGCTGGCCACCGGCTTCGAGCGCAGCGGCCCTTCGGCCGCGACCTTGAGCGACCCCATCGCCGACACGCCGATGGTGGTAACCCTGGACCAGTTGCGGCCCTACGACCACGACCCGCGCGTGACCCGCAACCCGGCCTATGCGGAGATCAAGGCGTCCATCCGCGAACGCGGGCTGGACGCGCCCCCCACGATCACGCGCAGACCGGGCGAGGCGCACTACATCATTCGCAACGGCGGCAACACGCGGCTGGCGATCCTGCGCGAGTTGTGGAGCGAGACCAAGGAGGAACGCTTCTTCCGCATTGCGTGCCTGTTCCGCCCGTGGCCGGCGCGCGGTGAAATCGTGGCGCTGACCGGGCACCTGGCCGAGAACGAGCTGCGCGGCGGGCTGACCTTCATCGAGCGTGCCTTGGGCATCGAGAAGGCGCGCGAGTTCTACGAGCAGGAAAGCGGCCAGGCGCTGTCGCAGAGCGAACTCGCGCGGCGGCTGACTTCCGACGGCTATCCGGTGCCGCAGTCACACATCAGCCGCATGAACGATGCGGTGCGCTATCTGCTGCCGGCGATCCCGACCCTGTTGTACGGCGGATTGGGTCGGCATCAGGTGGACCGGCTCGCGGTGCTGCGCAAGGCGTGCGAGCGCACCTGGGAGCGGCGTGCGCTCGGCCGCACCGTGGCCGTGGACTTCGCCACCTTGTTTCAGGACGTGCTGACGCAGTTCGACACACAGCCGGATGACTTCTCGCCGCAGCGGGTGCAGGACGAGCTGGTGGGGCAGATGGCCGAGCTGCTGGAGGCGGACTACGACACGCTGGCTCTGGAGATCAACGACAGCGAAAGCCGCCAGCGTGCGCTGACCAGCGAACCGGCGGCTCCGACGCCACCGGTAGCGCCTGTCGTGCCTGCTGCTCCTCCCCCGCCGATCTCCGCGCCTCAGCAGCCATCCGCCTCGTCTGTGCCGCGCGACACCACGCCGGTCGCGCCTCCGGCGCCAGCAGCGACACCGCCTGCATCGCCCGAAGCGCCTGAGGAACAGCAAGGGCAACGCGACGAGCGCCTGCAAGGGCACATCGTGACACCGGCACCGACCACCGAGCGCCTGCAGTCCATCCAGCGGATGGTCGCGGACCAGCTCGGCGACAAGCTGCCCGACTTCGAGGCCGATGCGCTGCGGGCGATCCCCGTGCAGGCCGGCGGGCTCTATCCCATCTCGGATGTCTGGTACATCGAGCCCGGCCTCGACGTACCGGATCGCCTGCGCGTGCATATCGCGCAGTTCGCGCGCGAGATCGCCGAGGAAGCGGCGGTGGCCGACCACATAGAAGCAAGCGACGGCGGCATCGGCTTCGTCTGCGTGACGCCGGCCGTAGGCCAGGCGAAGGAGCTGCCGGCGTTCGCGCACGCGGTGCTGACCCTGCTGCAGGCGCTGAGCGCCGCACAGGCACCCGCGACTGGGCAGGATCGGGCGCGGCTGGCCGATGACCTTGGGCCGCTGCTGCACGGTCATGGCGGCTTTGGCGCGCGCCTGAGCGATGCCGGGCTGGTGAAGTTGTTCCGTCTGCTGCGCCTGGCGCGCCGGCTGCTGGATCTGGAAGCCGGCGACCCGGACCACGAGTCCTGAGCGCGCAGGAGGCTCCCATGTCGGCACCGCACCCGCTCAACCAGGCCGTCATCGCCCAGGCGCTCCATGACCTGCGCAACGGCCAACTGCGCCGCTGCAAGGCGATGGGCTTCGGCGAGGAGGAGCTGGATGCGCTGAAGCATCCCGAACTCGTGAGCATGCTGGTCAATGCCACGGTGTCCTGGTGTTCGGTGTCGGTGAACCGCGAGGTGTTGCAGCGATTGCTGAGCCGGGTACATGACGTGGAGCGGGAGATCGCCACCGTCGACCGCATGTTGCGGCTGGGTGCGAGCACGGAGATGGTGAGCAAGTTCTACGGCCTCACGCATCAGGAAGTGGCGCTGCGCCGGGACATCCTCGGCCTGCCCAAGCGCAAGGGCCGACATCCGGTGCTGAACGAGGCGCAGGACGTGGCCTTGTGGGAGCACTGGAAGGCCGCCGTCACCGAGCGCCATATCGCCCTGACCGATGACATGGCGATGCTGGCGCTGACCATGGACCTGGCCGAGGCGATGAGCCTGCCGATGTCGGTGGTGTGGGCGGCGATACGAAACTGGATCGACCAGGGGCTGGCATAGCCATGACCACGGGCGGCGCACCACGGCGCGAAGGCCCCATTGCGCTGTCCGCGCTCTTCGACGAGGCCCTGCAGCACCTACAGCCGGCGCAGGGAACGGCGCCGGCCGCCGACGGTTTCCTCTACAGCGGCAACCGCCATGAGAGCGTGCCGCGCCGGCTGTTCCTCGACCGGCGCCTGACGCCGCTGGAGCGAAACGCCTGGCAGGTGTTCCGCCTGCAGCTCAACGACGACGGCGTGACCGCCTTTCCAACCTACGACCAATTGCGCCCCTACTTGGCCTCGATGCCCTGCGCGGCGCAGGCATCGCACGAGACCGTGGCGCGCGCCCTGACGTTGTTGCGGCTGACGCGCTGGCTGAGCCTGGTGCGACGACGGCGCGACCCGAAGACCGGTCGCATCCAGGGAAACCTCTACGTGCTGCACGACGAACCGCTGACACCCTTCGAGGCGATGCAGCTCGATACCGACTACCTCGGCCTGGTCAGCCAGGCGCTGACCCATGCCGCCAAGGCGGTACAGATCGTGGGCATGAACACGCTCAAGGAAATTGCCGAAGACCCGCTGCTCAGCGGCCGCACGCTACCGACGCGCTTGCAGGTGCTGGCGCAGCGCATGACACGCCACGGCTTGGCGGCGGAGAGTTATCCACAGGAGGTCGCCGACTACGATTCCGAAGAAGGCCGGGATGCCTTTCTTCGGAATGCTGCGCGCCCGTCTTCGGAATCCGAAGCACGGCCGAAACCCGCGCCGGACGGCTCTCTTCGGATTCCGAAGGAGGACCGTACAGTACGTAATGATCGTATAAATGAAGTACGTACAGTACCGCGCGCGAGGGCCTTGCAGAACCTGCGGCTGCCCGAGCGTTTCCTGCGCTTGAAGGACGAGCAGCAGGCCGGCGCGCTGGTGGCGTTGCAACAGGTGGAGGAAGCCCAGCGACAGGCTGTGCTCGACGAATGGACCGCACGCTGCCGCAACAGCACTGTGCGCAACCCGGCCGGCTATCTGTTCGGCATCATCCAGAAGGCGATCCGCGGAGAGTTCAAGGCCTGGGCCGGAGAAAGTACATCGGCACCGCCAGCGCCCCCGCCACCTGCGCCATCGTCACCACCGGCATCCCGTGCCACTGACCCCGAGGTGGCACGTGCCTACCTGGCACAGCTCCGAGAAGCCTTGCGTGATCGCTGATGTTGACTATCCCCAGGGGATAGCTGGAACAGGCACCTTTTCGCCGCGCTCGATTGTCGCCCGCCGAACGACAGGCGAAACTGTCGCCTGTGAATCAGACGAGGACAGCCACGCACGAGCCCGGCCGATGATGGACATGACGACTTCCCCCGTCACAAACGCACTGCAACCACTACAGCGAGACGTTCAGCGCTTGCTGGGCAGATGCCTGTTGCGCCTTCAACAATACGAGCGCCTCATGAAAGCCATCGTGGCGCACCACGAGATTTCAGGCCCGGCGCATTCGCTGGAGGCCATTCGCGCAGCGCGGATTGAAGATGCCGCGGCCAAGACCCTGGGCACGTTGGTCGGACAACTGTTTGGTTCGTATGTCGTCACCGATGGAAATGGTGGCAAGGAACGCGACGACGATCTTCCCGGCGACGTGATTTCCTTTCGCACGCGCGTGCAACTGAGCCTCTCTGCGCAGGACTACGCCAAGACCCAGGCCGACCTCAAAGACCTGGTATCGCTGCGCAACACCCTGGTGCACCACTTCATCGACCAGCACGATCTATGGACCGTGGACGGGTGCCGCGCTGCACAGGACGAACTCGGTTCCGCCTACACGCGCATCGATCAGCACTTCGAGCAGCTGCGCGGCTGGGCCGAGCACATGGATCAGGCGCGGCGCCTGGCAGCGGAGTTCGTCCAGTCGGATGTGTTCCACGACCTGGTGGTCAATGGCATCGCGCCGGACGGCACGGTGGACTGGCCGGCCGCCGGCATCGTTCGCGCGCTGCGCGAGGCCGCCGCGCAGTTGGCCGTCGAGGGCTGGACACCCATCGTCGCCGCTGGCCGCTGGATCGCGGACCGGCATCCCGAGCAGCTTCCAGCCAAGTACGGCTGCAGCAGTTGGCGGCAGGTGGTGCACGAGTGCCGCTTGTTCGAGCTTCGCTACCGTGAGGTGGAGGGGCAACGGGCCGCCTGGTACAGACCTCGCGAGGCATAGACCCGCAGCGCGGTCTCACCACCGCGCGAGCCGCGAACGACCCCGCCGACCTATCCCCAGGGGATAGCCGGCACACACAGCCTTCCGTGCGGAACAAACCGGGCGCGCATGGGCTGCGGTTTGTTGACTGACAGCCTTCCGGCCGATGCCGATGCTGGCGACTCGTTTCCTATTCGCGAGTCGTCAACATGGCCAATGAACCACTGCAACTGAACCTCGGGTCTCTGCGCAGCGCGATGTCGCTGACGCTGCACACCCACCACGCTTCGCGCATCTGGCATGGGCGCGCCCAAGCCGAAGGCAAGGCCGGCATCGTCGGCTTGAACGGCTTCATCTCCATCATGAACAAGATGAAGCGCGGCGCCGAACAGGACGATCCCTACTCGGACTGGTGGATGTTGCGCATCGAGGACAAGCTCGGCGACACCAAGACACGACTGCAGGCGCTGCGCGAACAGGTGGACCAGGCCTTGGCCGGTGTTCCTCCCGCGCTCAGCCTGGGCGAGAACTTGAATGTGCAGCCGGTGAAGCTGCCGCTGTTCGTGAATGCCCAGCTCGGCTTTGCCGCCGTCTACCTGCTGGCCGACTACGACGACCTGGCGCGCAAGCTGATCCTCGCCCATCACACGGCGCTGATCGACCGCAGCACGCTGGAGCGCTGGCTCAATGATGGCGCGCACGCGCTGCGCAGCCTGTTCTCCCTGGCCCAGCAGTACCGCTATTCGGGCACCCAGCGCGATGACTTCGCTGCGAACAACGCCGCAGCGCGTGCCGCACTGGAAAAATACGGGCCACTGCCGCAGGAGGTGCTCGAAGGCACTCACCGCTCGCGCTTCGCGCCGCCCCTGATGCGCCGCACTCCACTGACCGCCATGCAGCGCGAACCTGCCGAGGCCAAGGCCAGCGCATTGGCGGACACCGCGGACGAGGCCGTAGCCGATGCGACGGCCGAGGACACCGCAAAGCCCGACAAACCCAAGAGATCGAGGAAGTCCGCCAAGGCGAGCGAATCCACCGATGGGGATGAACCAGCATGACGGCGCAATCCTCCGCGGCGCCTCGGCACTTCATGCCGCTGGAACAGCCCGACTTCCAGCGACTGGAACACGCAGCCTACCTAAAAGGCCTTTTGAAGCCTTTTAAAGGTAAGGGAAGTCTGGATGCCTGGGCCAGCCAATGCATGGCGCTGCGCGACGACTTGATCGCGCTGGCGATGAGACGAGTGCTGCCGCAGGCACGCACCTACCCCTTCAACCTGCTCGGCTCGCAACTGGCTCAGCAGACCACTGGCGCAGGCACGACGTTCCTGCGCTGGCGCAACCTCGACCGGTCCAGCATGGGTGTGACGCTGTGGCAGCACCTCATCGCCAGCCCGTCCACGCCCGATCGCCTGGTCGATGATCTCTACGCGATGGAGCTGCAGCGCATCGCGCTGAACATGCAGATCAGCCTGACTCACAGCATTGCCCGCCAGGCCCTGGAATGCGCCGACAAGATGTCCCAGGCCGAAGCGGTCTACTTGCGCCGTGTCCACCACGGGCACGGTGTTTCGATCCAACCCACCACGCGACAGGAGGCACCATGAGCACGCATTTCAGCGGCGAAGGCAACATCGGCTCTGCACCCGAGTACCGCGAGTTCACCAACGGCAACGACGAGCCGCGCAGGCTGCTGCGCCTGAACGTCTATTTCGATAACCCGGTGCCGAAGAAAGACGGTGAATACGAGGACCGCGGCGGCTTCTGGGCGCCGGTGGAACTGTGGCATCGCGATGCCGAGCACTGGGCCAGTCTCTACCAGAAAGGCATGCGCGTACTGGTCGATGGCCGCACGGTGCGCGACGAGTGGGAGGATGCCGACGAGAACGAACGGGTCACGTTCAAGATCGAGGCCAGGCGTGTGGGCATCCTGCCGTATCGCGTCGAGGCGGTGGTGCTCGGCACCAAGCCGGCCGCCGGCCAATAGATGTCCTTCGAGGGCGGCTGTAGCAACCGTCAACCGCCCGCCATGCACCAGTTATCCCCTGGGGATAGCGTCATCGACGTCCATCGGCTTCCAGTCGCCCTCCCGACACGACGCTTCCGTAACGGCTTCCGCAGCGACCTGCCCACACCGCTGCGGGCGGCGTTTTCCTGTCGTCCACACAAATCGGTGTCCATCCCGTTCCGCTTCCTTGCTGTCGAGTTCTCCCTGCGCGGACATGCTGTCGTCCATCCGATCAACAGCACGTATCCGAGGAGGCTCCATGCGCGTGTTCCTGTGCGAGAAGCCTTCGCAAGGCAAGGACATCGCCCGCGTGCTGGGCGCCGGCCAACGAGGTTCCGGCTGCTACAGCGGTTCGGGTACCGTCGTGACCTGGTGCATCGGCCATCTGGTCGAAGCGGTTCCGCCCGAAGGCTACGGCGAGCAGTACAAGCGCTGGTCCATCGAGCAACTACCCATCATTCCCGAGCGCTGGCGCGTCGAGGTCAAGGCTTCGGTCGCAGCGCAATTCAAGGTGGTCAAGCACCTCGTCGCCCAAGCGAGCGAGTTGGTGATCGCCACCGACGCCGATCGCGAAGGCGAAATGATCGCCCGCGAAATCCTCGACCTGTGCAGCTACCGCGGCCCAATCCAGCGGCTGTGGCTGTCGGCGCTCAACGATGCATCGATCCGCAAAGCGCTGGGCGCGTTGAAGCCTTCGGCCGAGACGCTGTCGTTGTACTACTCGGCCCTGGCCCGCTCGCGTGCCGACTGGCTGATCGGCATGAACCTGAGCCGGCTGTTCACCGTGCTCGGACGCCAAGCCGGCTACTCGGGCGTGCTGTCGGTCGGTCGGGTACAGACCCCCACGCTGCGCCTGGTGGTCGACCGCGACCGCGAGATCGCCAGGTTCGTATCCGTGCCGTACTGGACGGTCGAGGTCTTGCTGGCTCAGTCGGGCCACTCCTTCGGCGCCCATTGGCTGCCGCCCGACAGCACCTCCGATGCGGCGGGACGCTGCCTCCAGCAGCCGGTGGCGCAGCACGCAGCCGATCGTATCCGCGCCGACCGCGAGGCGCGGGTGGTGTCGGTCGAGACCGAGCGCGTGCGGGAAGCCGCACCGCTGCCGTTCGACCTGGGTACCTTGCAGGAAGTGTGTTCGCGCCAGCTCGGCCTCGATGTGCAGGAGACGCTGGACATTGCCCAGGCGCTGTACGAAACGCACAAGGCGACGACCTATCCACGCTCCGACTCGGGCTACCTGCCCGAAAGCATGCTGGCCGAAGTGCCGGCCGTCCTCGATGCCTTGCTCGCCACCGATCCCGGCCTGCGACCGCTGATCGACAAGCTGGACCGCAGCCAACGTTCACGCGCGTGGAATGACGACAAGGTGACGGCTCACCACGGCATCATCCCGACGCTGGAACCCACCCGGCTTTCGGCCATGTCGGAGAAGGAACAGGCGGTGTACGGCCTGATCCGGTCCCACTACCTGGCGCAGTTCCTGCCGCACCATGAGTTCGATCGGACCACAGCGGTGTTGACCAGCGGTGGCCAGCCACTGCAGGCGACCGGCAAGCAGGTGGTCGTGCCTGGCTGGCGCCTGGCGTTGGTCAATGGTGGTCCGGAGAAGTCGGATGATGAGCCGGCGCAGCGCAGTCAGATCCTGCCGCCGCTGGCCAGCGGCACGCGGTGCGGCGTCGAACAGGTCGAGATGAAGGCGCTGAAGACCTTGCCACCCAAGCCCTACACCCAGGGCGAACTGATCAAAGCCATGAAGGCTGTTGCCAAGCTGGTGACCGACCCGCGGCTGAAGCAGAAGCTCAGGGAAACGACGGGTATCGGCACCGAAGCCACGCGCGCCAGCATCATCAACGGCCTGCTGGGCCGTAGCTATCTGCTGAAGAAAGGCCGCGCCATCCGCGCGTCGGATGCGGCCTTCACGCTGATCGATGCGGTGCCGGCGGCGATTGCCGATCCGGGCACGACGGCAATCTGGGAGCAGGCGCTGGACATGATCGAAGCCGGCCAGATGACGCTGGACACCTTCATCGAGAAGCAGTCGGCCTGGGTCACGCAGTTGGTCCAGCAGTACCGCGGCGCCAGTTTGTCCCTCAAGCTGCCGCCGGCGCCGACCTGTCCGTTGTGCACGTCGCCGATGCGCCAGCGCACCGGCAAGAGCGGCGTCTTCTGGTCGTGCGGCCGCTACCCAGATTGCAAGGGCACGCTGCCTGTCGAATCTTCGACGGGCAAGCGCCCGGCGCCGCGCAAGCGGCGCGCGTCACCCAAGGCGTCCTGACGCCTGAAAACACGTCTGCCGCGCCTGCCGCTCCCCCGGTGGCGAGGCATGCGCCCCGCGCGTTGCGGGGCCTCCCCAGCACGCGATCCCTTCTGCGACGGTGTGCGCGTCCTGACTGGCACGTGTGGCCGCAGGGCGAGAAGGCAGTTGGTCCGCGAATGGCGCCCCACGCGATTCCCTTGATCCGCGGTTCTTCCGTTCACTCCGAAGAGTCTCCTGGCGCCTTGCCTCGCGAGCCGCCAGGAGACTCTTCGGGGTCGACGGTATTCGGTGCCGGTGCCCGCCGGTGAAACAACGGGCGCCCTTTGTGCGCGGATGCGTGCCAGAGGATATCGACCCCAGCCACGATACCGGTCGAGTGCGATTGCTGGTGCAGCGGCGGCTTTGACGACGGCCCCACGCCTGTAGCAGCCCACGGGTGGCATTCCTTTCTCATCCAGCCGAAGGCCTCCAGCCTTCGGCACCTTGGTCTTTCCTTGTTCTGAAACACGCCGGCCGCACGGCCTACAACCTCTGCTCCCTGTTTCACAACCGGCTCCGCACTGCGGGGCCTTTTCGTGTGCGCTGCTTCATGGCGACAGCCTATCTGGGAAATCAGGAACGGTGCAGCTTCGATTTGTTGCACGACAGGCTCGCACTGCTCTCCGAAGCTAAGCCCATGCGTTGCTGACTCCGTCAGCACCATGCCCAGGCAGCTCAGGTCTTCAAGGCTGCGCCGCGGAACCTTCCGCGTCGACCGAACCAGTCCGCTTCGCATCGCCCGCGCGGACACCGCCGATACCTGGCGTCGATGCTTCGATCCACCTCACGGGAAGTTCCTTCATCCCGTCGGGATGGGCGCTTTCCATTTTTCCCCATGGAGAGTCCCATGTCCCTTGCTTCCACTTCGCCACCCATCACGGCACAGGCGGTCCGAGCCGATTCCATCGGCTACCTGGCCCAGACCTTTGCTGACAAGCGCCTGCCTCTGCAGGTTCTTCGCAGTGCCGCTGGTTACTACATCGGCACGCTCGATGACCACGACGGACCTTGCTCCCGCGAGTCCTTCGAGTACTTCCCCAGCCGCGACGCCGCAGCCAAAGCCCTGGCGACAGGCGCGTGGACGCAGCGATCGCACCCGTGATTGCCCCTGCCATCCAAGGAGATTCCTCATGAGCTTGTCATTGCCTCAAGAAGTGTTCGATCAGATCGCGCGGGAAGATGCGCATTTCACCAAGGCCCCGTCCGCGTTCCTCCAGGCCTGGAAGCGCGGTGCCGAGATCGCCGGTGCCGAATGGTTCGGCGATGGCACCCGCGAAGGCTTGCAGCGTGCCACGACCAAGTGGGAGCTGCGGCCCAACATGTTGATGCTCAACGACGCCCTGGGTGTCCTGAGCAGTGGCCAGCGCATGTTCCTGTCCGCGATGGTGAGCTTCTACAACGCCCGCGAAGGCGGCGCGATGCTCAAGCGTTGCGGCTTCGAGGGGCTGTCCGACTTCGGCGGTCTCGATCTGGAACGCCGCAAGGTGATCGCCGACCTGATCCTCAACTACAACGGCTGGTGAGCCTGCCTGCCGTCCTGCTTTCGCCTTTCATCCAACCCCACGAGGGACATGCGTCCCTGTCGGGGCCATGTCCCTCCTTTTTTTCTCAGGAGTGACACATGCCCCGTCCACATGCATCGCTGACGCTCAGACAGATCGTCCGCCGCCTCAACGAGCACCACGCACGAACCGCAGCCGGGTTCTATGGCGACGGTCATCTTCCTGGCCGCTGGTTCCGCGCCCGACTCGTTCGCGGCACGACGCTGGAGGTCCATGACTGGATCACCTGGGTCTCCGTACCGAACGGCACCTGCTTCCGCGACCACAACGGCAGGCATGTCCTGGCCGTGACCTATCCCCCATCGGACGCACCGACAGCAGGCATGCCCGCCCACTGAGCAAGCGCGTCAATTTCCGCCGCTCCGCCTGAGCGACCACCACTTTATCCACATCCACCCGCTGGGGCTTAATCCCCAGCAGGGGATAGCTCCGCCTATTCTCTGCTGGAGAAATCCCATGCCCATCCAACCGAATCCATTCGTTCGCGGCTATCAGAACCTGAGCACCGTCCGCACACTTTGCATCACCTACGAGGACGACAGCCCACCAGTCTGGCGGCTGCTTCATTCCAGCCAGGCGCATCTGCCTGACGCTCAAGTCGCACAGTTCCCCTGCATCTTCTGCAACGACTTTGCCTTGATCACCGAAGGTCAGGAGATCAGCGAGGAACTCGAGGATCAATGCCAGACCGAGGGCATCGTGCGAACCGTGACCTATGCGGTTGCAGGCGACGACTTCGGCCAACCTGTCCATGTCGGCGACACCTATTCCGACGAGGCTGCACGCGAAGTCATCCGGCGCCTGACTTTCGAGACCGGCTTCTACAGCCGCTGCTGGGAGATCAGTTCCGCCCACATCACCGAAGATGCCGGGCGCTACCTCGCCGAGCTGGCCGACATCGCAACGCCGGCCCGGTTTCTGTTCGTCGCCTTCCGCATCCCGTACAGCCCAGCGATCGGCGTCAAGCTGATCGCCACGCCCTGGTCGGATGAGAACCTCGGCCACATCGAGGGCATCACGGCCGAATACCTGCGTCGGGAGCATCTCAGGAAGGCCATGCCCGAGAGTCTGGTCGACGTCCTGCATCTGGCAGCCGAGGCCGACGTGCGCATCCTGATCTTCGATGCGGACGCGCAGATCCTGGAAGGCCTGCCGATCTTCGAGGAGTGACGCCACCCCCCAAGCCACAGCCCCTGTTCGCAGGGGTTTTTTTTCGCGTGCAGGAAACCGACCTGGCCGGGGTGCCGATTCTTTGTCGGCAGGTCAATGGAGCCAGTGCACTCTGAATCCATGTTCCGCTGACTTGAGGTCAGCAACATGCCCAGGTAGCCATCGACCTTCAAGGCTACGGTGCGGTTCTCCGCAGAGGTCGTTGTTCATCCCCGGCGCATCCCGCGCCATTTACCTCAACCCACCAGGGATTCCCAATCCCGGTGGCGGGGCGGGCGTCCCTTGGTTTTCTTCAAGGAGATTCCCATGGACCACGCTCTTATCCGCTCTCAAATGCCGACTCTCGTCGCAGGCCATGTGCCTCGCAATGCCCGGTCGTTCAAGTTCAACGTCTACGATGGCACGCCGCAGAGAACCATGCTCGGCTTCGCGACCGATCCCAGTCCGTTCCATGGCAAGGTGATCGCGGTCACCGATGACGCGATCATCGTGAAGGTCAAGCCGACCCAGTTCGCCGTGGTCGATCGCCATCTGGTCACTGCTGTGCCGGCCGAAGGCAGCAAGGTCGAAGTCGTTCCGTATGCGCGGCGCCATTTCGATGGTCAGCGTGTCGGCACCCCTCGGGAGAAGACGGAATACCTGTCCGATGGCACGCCCTACACCGTCAAGTCGGTGATCCTGGGCGACGCCACCGCCGAGCTGCCTGTGCCGCCAGCACGCTGCCCGGAACTGGCCGAACTGATCCAGCAGTTGCAGAAGCTGCCGGCACCGGACGGTCATCGTCACATCAGCCATCTTCTGGTCGATGCCAAGGCCCGCGACTTTACGCTGGTCGATCCGAAGCCGAAGGACATCATCGCCACGCCGCCGGCCATCAGCTTCACGGTCGAGACCGGAAAATTCAGCGGCAAGGTCACGGTGAGCTACGACCGGGGCGGTGACGTCTATGTGGTCGAACTGCATCGCGACGGCGAGCGCATCGAGCGTGTTGATGACGTCTATTTCGACGATCTCGGTGACACGCTGGAGCGCTTGATCGACGACGGCAGTTGGCGGTTTATCCGCGTGGAAATGATTTCGGGCAAGACGCCCGGTGTGCGGCACTGAACCTACCCTTGTGTTCTCTCACAGCCCCTCGATCGAGGGGCTTTTCTTTGGTTCATTCCCCCGGTGGTTGACCAATCGGGAAGATCGCCGATGCCGATTTCCTCTGGCGGCCCGCCTTTGCAGGCGCCACGCTGCTGCCATGTTCCGCTGACACCCGTCAGCAGCATGCCCAGGTAGCCAAGGTCTTCAAGGCTACGACACGGTTTCGGCCGCGTTGATCGCACCAGTTCGCTCTCGGCATCCATAGCGCGAACGTCCATCGAGTCATCGATGGAGATGCCACGACAGTTGTTCACGGGTCTTACGACCCACAACCCGCGCGGGGGTTTCCACACCTCCCCGCCAGGGCCGGTGTGTCTCCGCTTTTCTTGTCCTCAAGTCTGGAGATTCACCATGACCACTTCATCCGAAAAATCGTACTTCGACCTGCACATCACTGGCCTCGGGTATCTCAATCGCATCCGCGAAGTGAAGCCCAAGAAAGGTGAGCCGTTCCTGGCCTGCGACATCGCAGCGCTCAATGGTCCGAGCAACGCTCCCGAATACCGCCGTTTCGACGTGCGCGTGTCCGGCAGCGAAGCTCAGCATCTGGTCCGCCGTTGCGAAGAGGCCGTCAAGGCCGAACGCAAAGTGCTGATCGGCTTCCGCCTCGGCGACCTGTGGACCGACATCTTCACCTACTCCAAGGGGAAGAACGCCGGCCAGCAGGGCGTCAGCCTGAAGGCTCGCCTGCTCTTCGTGAGCTGGATCAAGGTCGATGGCGAGATGGTCTACAAGGCCGAGCCCAAGACGACCGATGACGCGGCGAGCGAGGATGCACCCGCACCCTCCAGCACGTCGGCAACCGAGGACGCACCTGCGCCCGAAGTCGCCGCCAGCAACGACGCCCAAGCACCCGCTGAAGCGCCGGCCCTGGCCGAGTCGTTTTGATCCGCAAGGCCCCGTGCGCATGCACCGGGCCTTGTTCTCTTCCCCTTCGATCGAGCACCGCTTGCGCTTCGGCGCTGGCGGCACGCGATCGCTCATTCGTCGAAAGGAGCCATCCATGATCACTGTTCCAGGCCAACTGGCCATCAAGACCATCCACGGCCGCAACGGCGACTTCAACGTCGGCCGCCTGGCGACTTCCATCGGCGAGTTCGTCATCAAGAATGCCGAACTCGACCAGTACGCCGAAGGCAAGTACGACGGCGACTTCATCATCACCGAGATCCGGCCCTCCACCTACAACACCAGTGGGCGGATGGTGATCGAAATCCGCGCCCACCTGGGCGGCATGACCTTGTCCAGCATCGATCCCCTGAGCCGCGACGAGGCCCGACGGCTGAGTCCGCAGGAAGTCGATCCCATCGACGAAGAGGCGCAAGCACCCGTGCCTACCGCAGCCCCGGCACCCGCCAAGGCGAAGGGACGCAAGGGCAAGGACCCTTTGGTCGATACCACGCCGTTCGGCACCGCGGCAGTTGCCAAGCCGTCGACCCAGGCCTCGGCCGAGGACGACGACACCGCGCTGTTCGGCGCGCTGTGGCCGCTGGGCAGCAGCGTCAAGCTCGATCCAACCGTGGATCGTCGTGTCCTGCGTCAGCAGCGCGACCGTCTCGGTGCGCTGGGCTACGCGTTCGCACCGTTGTCCCAGGACTGGCACCTCGCCAGCGCCTGATTCATCCGTCGCGAAAACGACGTTCCACCACCCGCCGGGGTCCTTCCCCGATGGGGAGGGACTCCGGCTCTTTCTTCAAGGAGACCCTCATGGGCTGGACCTTTTCCAACTGGACCCGCAGCGCGCTGATCGGCGAGCTGACCCGACCGGACGAGAGCGAAGCAGCGCGCTACGAAACGATCACCCACACCCTGCGCGGCAACGTGCTGTGGTCGGTGGTTCGGATCACGGCCAAACAGCCGGACGTGCACAAGCTCGACATCGGTCAATCCACCACGTTCATCGCCTGCCACCTGCTGGAAGGCTCCGGCTCAAGCTGGGGCTACAAGCCGATGGACGAGTCGATGCACCCGTACTACTACTCGTGCCCGCTGTCCTACCTGGACATGGCGCCCGAGCAGTCCCGAGAGTGGCGCGAAGGCGTGCGTGCCTATCACGCGCGTCGCCGCACACCGGCCACGCCGGCGCTGGCGCCGGACTGAGCAATTCCTTTCCACCCCATGGGGCAGTGCCTGCCCCTGCGGGCAGTGCTGTCCCTTCTTCATCGAGGACATCACCATGCCTGCACCTTCATCTCTCAAGACGCTGTATCGCATCGACGAATGCCCCGACCTGATGGCCGACGGCTGCATCGGTGACGAAAGCGGCAACCTGGTCTTCCTGTCCGTCTGGGCGCGCGACACCGCCATCCAGCAGTTCCTGGCTCGCCTGACCCTCGGGCGCGACGAGCAGGGACTGGACCAGTTCCACGTCATCAACGAACAGGGCGGCTCGATCCCGGTCTTCGTCGGCAATGTCGAGAACCTGGAGAAGCGCAGCACCCGCGTCTTCCGGCGCACGCTGTTCGGTTCCATGGTCAACCTGTGGTTGTTCGACCGCCGCTGCGTGAAGCCCGACAAGGCCAACGCCAGCGCGCTGGCCCTACTGCCCAGGGATTCATCGCATCGCACCGATCGGCTGTGGACGCTGGTGCAGGACACCTGCCCACTGCCGTTGCTCGATCACTGGCGCGACACCGTGCTGGAACTGCTGCAAGCCCGCGCGATGCTGAGCCGCCTGCCATCCGCCATCGGCGCGTTGGAAGGTCATCGGCTGGCGATCGACGTCCCGGCGCTGACCGCCGCGCTGGGTGACCTGATCCGAAACAGCACCCTCGGGGCGTCGCGGTACGAGCTGGCTTCCGGCGCACCGCTTCGGCGCGTGGCCTGAGTCATCTCCATGTACGGGCATGCGCGGCGCGCGTGCCCATCTTTCTTCATCCCACTTCCTTCCAGGAGGTTCCCATGGCTCTCATGTTCCCGCGCCTTGCGCGCAACTTCATCAAAAACGGCTATTTCCCCACCGATGAGTCCACATTGGAACGGGCGTTGTCCGCACTGGCGCCAGCCTCTGGCCCGCTCTCCATCCTCGATCCCTGCGCCGGCGAAGGCGTGGCGATCGCCGAAGCCGCCCACGCCCTCGGGCGCGAGCAGGTGCAGGCGTTCGCCGTGGAGTACGACGCCGAGCGTGCGCGCCACGCCCGGCAACTGGTCGATCACTGCCTGCACGGCGACCTGATGGACGCGCTGATCTCGCGGCAGGCCTTCGGTCTGCTATGGCTCAACCCGCCGTATGGTGACCTGAGCAAGGACGCCAACGGCAACATGGGCTACCAGGGTCAAGGCCGTGCCAGGCTGGAGAAGTTGTTCTATCAGCGCAGCCTGCCGCTGCTGCAATACGGCGGTGTGCTGATCTTCATCGTGCCGTCCTACGTGCTCGATCCGGAGCTGGTCGGATGGCTGACGCGCCATTTCGCAGACCTGCGGATCTACCGTGCGGTAGAGGCGCAGTTCAAGCAGGTGGTGATCTTCGGTCGGCGGGCTCGCCAGCGCGACCAGGCGTCGGACTCGGCCAAAGCCGTGCGCGGGCTGCTGTTGCAGGTCGGGCAAGGCGATGCTGAGGCCGAGGAACTGCCAGTGGAATGGCCGTTCCTGCCGTACACCGTCCCAGTGTCTCCCGCGGAGCCGGAGCACTTCTATCGCGTGACGATGGAGCCTGAGCAGTTCGCCGATGAAGTCTGCCGACTGCAGGGGTTATGGCCGTCGCTCGACACCCACCTGGGGGCCGCGCAGCAGTCGCTGCGTCCACCGGCGCGGGCCTTGTCCCACTGGCATCTCGCTCTGGCTCTGGCCGCTGGCGCGATCTCGGGCGTCGTGACCTCGAAGAGCGGCAGAACGCTCGTCGTGAAAGGTGATACCCATAAGGAGAAGACTCTCCAGACGGAATACACCGAACGCGACGACGGCTCCGTGGCCGAGACACGCATCCTCACCGACAAGTTCGTGCCGGTCATCCGCGCCTGGGACATGACACCGGGCTCCGCCACGCGGGGCGAGGTGCTGACCATCCGCTGATCGTTGTTCCCCGACGGCAAGCCGCCAGCGCTTCGCCGCCTTCTTTGTCCACCCACCGGGGTCATGTCGCCCCGATGGGGTGCCGTGGCCTCTTTTTCTTTCTGAAGGAGAAATCACCATGGCACTCGCTGTTCTCAATCTCGTCTCGCAACCACGGTTCCCATCCGGACAAGTGGTCATGACCGCCGGCATCAACGATCTGGTCCAGCAGGGTCAGTTCAATCCGGTGCCTTATCTGCGCCGCCACCTGCGTTGCGACTGGGGCGATCTCGATGACTGCGACCGGCGTTCCAACGACGCTGCCTTGAAGTCCGGAGACCGCTTGTTCTCGTCCTACCAGGTCACGCCGACCTTGAAGCTCTGGATCATCACCGAGTGGGACCGCAGCGTCACCACGCTGCTGCTGCCATCCGAGTACTGATCGTCCTCTGACGGCTCGGCCGTCTTTCTCTTCCCACCCCTGGGGCATGCCATCGCCCCGCAGGGGTCGGTGCATGCCCCATTTTCATTGGAGCATCACCATGTCACTTGATCTCGAAACTGTTCCCGCGGCTGTTTCCGATGCCTCGCCCGTGCAGGGCGACCTGCTCGAAGCCGCATCTTCACCGCTCGCCATCACCCTGACCGACTTCGTGTCGGAGTTCGGCGACGAGCTGCTCGACTCGCTCAACCGTGCCAATCCCCCGGTCTACACCGGCCAGGTGCGGGTACATCGGCAACTCATCCTCGCAGCCCTCAAGCGCAAGCTGTTCCAGGCGCAAGCCGATGTGGTCCATGCCGTCACCGAGCTGCTGGTCGATAGCGGTGAACGCGCCGCGATCGTCAATGGCGAGATGGGATGCGGCAAGACGACGGTGGGTATTGCCACCGCCGCCGTGCTCAACGCCGAAGGCTACCGCCGCACCTTGGTTCTTTCTCCGCCGCATCTGGTCTACAAGTGGCGGCGGGAAATCCAGGAGACGGTGGCCGGCGCCAAGGTCTGGGTGCTCAACGGCCCGGACACGCTGGTCAAGCTGCTGAAGCTGCGCGAGCAGTTGGGTGTACCGGCGCAGGGTCAGGAGTTCTTCGTCCTGGGCCGCGTGCGGATGCGGATGGGGTTCCACTGGAAGCCCGTCTTCACCCGGCGGCGCACGCCCCACGGCGACGTGGCGGCGTGCCCGGACTGCGGCCACATCATCACCGACCTCGACGGCGATCCCATCAACCCGGTCGAACTCGAAGCCGAGGAGTCCCGCCGCAAGTGCAGCCATTGCGCCGCACCGCTGTGGACGCTGATTCGTCCCAGGGGCTTGTCCGCCAGTGACCAGTCCTCGACCGTACTCAAAGCCCTGAAGCGCATCCCGACCATCGGGGAGGTCACCGCGCAGAAGCTGATGCAGAAGTTCGGCGATGCCTTCCTCGCGTCGATGCTCGGCGACAACATCCACGAGTTCATCAACCTGATGGACGACCGGGGTGAGCTGGTCTTCTCGGATCGCCAAGCGCATCGCATGGAACGCGCGATGGCCAACATGGAGTTCGGCTTCGGCGAGGGCGGCTACCAGCCGTCCGAGTTCATCAAGAGGCAGCTTCCCCAAGGCACGTTCGACCTGCTCATCGCCGACGAGGCGCACGAGTACAAGAACGGCGGCTCCGCACAGGGCCAGGCCATGGGGGTATTGGCGGCCAAGGCGCGCAAGACGCTGCTGCTCACCGGCACGCTGATGGGCGGTTACGGCGACGACCTGTTCCACCTGCTGTTTCGCGCCCTGCCTGGGCGGATGATCGAAGACGGCTACCGGCCGACCAAGCAAGGTTCCATGACGTCGGCCGCGATGGCGTTCATGCGTGATCACGGCGTGCTCAAGGACATCTATTCCGAGAGCACGGGCACGGCGCACAAGACCGCCAAGGGCACCAAGGTATCGGTGCGCACGGTCAAGGCGCCGGGCTTCGGTCCGAAGGGCGTGCTGCGTTGCGTCCTGCCGTTCACCGTCTTCCTCAAGTTGAAGGACATCGGCGGCAACGTGCTGCCGCCCTACGACGAGGAGTTCCGTGAGGTCACGATGGACACGGCGCAAGCCGCGGCCTATCGCGACCTGGCGGGACGGCTGACCGCGGAGCTGAAGCAAGCCCTGGCGAAGCGTGACACGACGCTGCTGGGCGTGGTCCTCAACGTGCTGCTGGCCTGGCCGGACACGTGTTTCCGGTCGGAGACGGTGGTGCATCCGCGCACGCGCAACACTTTGGCGTTCGTGCCCTCCCAGTTCAACGAGCTGGAGGTCATGCCCAAGGAACGCGAGTTGATCGATATCTGCAAGCAGGAGAAGGCAGAAGGTCGCAAGACCCTGGTCTATTCGGTCTACACCGGCACGCGCGACACCACGTCGCGTTTGAAGGTGCTGCTGGAGCAGGAAGGCTTCAAGGTGGCGGTGCTGCGCGCGAGCGTGGATGCCTCCCGCCGGGAAGACTGGATCGCCGAGCAGTTGGACCGCGGCATCGACGTGCTCGTCACCAATCCCGAACTGGTGAAAACCGGCCTGGACCTGTTGGAGTTCCCGACGATCGTGTTCATGCAGTCGGGCTACAACGTGTATTCGCTGCAGCAGGCCGCACGGCGCTCGTGGCGCATCGGCCAGAAGCAGCCGGTGCGTGTGATCTACCTCGGCTATGCCAACTCCTCGCAGATGACCTGCCTGGGGCTGATGGCCAGGAAGATCATGGTGTCGCAATCCACCTCCGGCGATGTGCCCGAATCCGGGCTGGATGTCCTGAACCAGGACGGCGACTCGGTGGAGGTGGCACTGGCGCGGCAGTTGGTGCATTGAGCGTTGCTGGACTTGGCGGCCCCTTCGGGGGCCGCTTCCTTCCTTTTCAGCAAAGCCCGCGGGCTTTCCGTTCCTTGTTCCGCAGTTCTTGATCCAGCGGCGGGTAGCTGATCACGTCGGGAGGGGAGTCCGAGAACCAGGCCCACTTCAGGATGCAAGCAGCACACAGCAGGGTGGCCGCCATGACGAATGTCATTGTTGCCCTGAAAATTCTGCACTATTCTGTCATAGTTTGACTTGAACTGGCCATCATCACCATGCCTACAAGTACCAGCGAGGGCGAGATCCTCACCCTCAAACAGGTCGCCGAGTTCCTGAAGGTCACGGAGCGGACGATCTACAGGCTGGCTGCAGCCAAGAAGATCCCCGCATTTAAGGTCGGCGGGACTTGGCGGTTCTCCAAGGCGGAGATCACGGAATGGATTCAGCAGCAGTCGAAGGGCGGAAAAGCCGATAGGACGTAACCACAGGAGGGGTTGATGACCCAGCAGAGCGAAAGCAATGAGCAGATGGAGCAGTCCTTGATCGACATCGCTGTCGAGAGTTGGCGCTTCTCGCGTCTGTTCGGCAAGGTGGTCAGCAAGCTCGACGCGGGCGAGTCAGGCCGCTACATCAACCAGCTTCGCTACTTCCAGAAAAAGGTCGAGGAGAACCTCGATTCGAACGGCCTGAAGCTGGTCAACGTCGAGGGGCAGCCCTACGACGCGGGGATGGCGGCATCCGCCTTGAACTTGGGCGACTTCGGCCCTGACGACGTGCTGCTCGTCGATCAGATGCTGGAGCCGATCATCATGGGGCCGAATGGTCTGCGCAAACAAGGCACGGTAATGCTCAGGAAGGTGGAAGCATGAAATACGTCGGCATCGACCTCGGTACGACCAATAGTGCCATCTGCTCGTTCGACGGGGAGAAGATTCACCTCTACAAGAGTCCGGAACAGCACGACGTCACCCCGTCCGCCATCTTCATCGACCGGCGCGGAAACAAGTATGTCGGCTCGCGCGCCTACAACAGCGCCGCGAAGAACCCCGACAACGCTGCGGTGCTGTTCAAGCGGCTCATGGGCACGAGCACGCCCGTGAAGCTGCCGGCGGTCAACCTCACGATGACGCCGGAGGAATGTTCCGCCGAAGTCTTGCGCTCGCTCTTCGGCTACTTGCCGGAGGAAATTCGAGGCGATGGCGATACCGGCACCGTCATCACGGTTCCGGCCGCGTTCAACCAGATGCAGAAGGACTCGACGATGGCCGCCGCCGATGCGGCTGGCCTCGGACGTGTCGCGTTGATGCAAGAGCCAGTGGCCGCCGTGATGAGCGTCATGCGCCAGCGCAAGAACGATGGCGTGTTCGTCGTCTATGACCTTGGCGGCGGCACGCTCGACATCGCCATCGCCGAAAGCATCGCTGGCCGGGTGAACCTGCTCGCCCACGGCGGCATTGCCATGTGCGGCGGACGTGACTTCGACCGCATCCTGTTCGACAACATCGTCAAGCCGTGGCTGATGGAGAACTTCGATCTGCCGGAGGACTTGACCGCGAATCCGCAGTTCAAGTCGCTGCTGCGGATGGCTACGTGGGCGGCGGAGAAGGCCAAGATCGAGTTGTCGCAGAAGGAAGCAACGGTCGTTAGCCTTCCCGAAACCGAGTTGGGCGTCCGAGATCAGGCCGGTGAGGAGATTTACATCGACATCACCATTGATCGCAAACGCTACGATGAGCTGATCGCGCCCAAGGTGGAAGACTCCATCCAGTCCGCCCGCGAGACGCTCGAAAAGGCCGGGTTGACCCCGCACGATGTCGAGCGCGTGGTGTTCGTGGGCGGCCCCACGCAATACAAGCCGCTGCGCGACAAGGTCGCCTTCGAGCTTGGCGTTGCGCCGTCCACCGACGTGAACCCGATGACGGCGGTTGCCGAGGGTGCGGCGGTGTTTGCCGAATCCATCGACTGGACCTCGCAAAGCCGTGGGCGCAAGAGTGCCCGTGGTGCGATCAGCGCCGGTGGCGCGCTCGACCTTTCGTTCAACTACATCGCGCGCACACCGGAACCGAGAGCCAAGATCGTCGCCAAGCTCGGCGGGCGCACGCCTGCGGGCATCGAGTTCCAGATCGACAGTCTGGACACCGGTTGGTCGTCGGGCCGCGTTGCGCTGAAGGATGGCGCAAGCGTCGAACTCAGCCTGACCAAGCCCGGCGACAACATCTTCAAGGTGTTCGTGTTCGACTCGAACGGTGCGCCCGTGGGCTTGCGCGAGGACAAGATCGTCATCGCGCGCACTGCCGCCAGCATCGACGCGATTCCCGCGTCCCACTCCATCGGCGTGGAGGCCCGCGACAAGGTTGGTGGGCGCTTGGTGCTGGACTACCTCGTGCGTGAAGGCGACCAGTTACCCAAGAAGGGCAAGAAGTCCTTTAAGGCAGGCGAATCCCTCAAGGCCGGAAGCGCCGGGTCGATCAAGTTCAAGCTGTGGGAAGGCGAAATCTCCGACCCCATCAACGACAACCGCTTCATTGGCATGTTCGAGATCAAGGGCACGGACTTCGACGACGGCGTCATCGCCGCAGGCGCGGAGATGGTCTGCGAGTTCGAAGTGCTCGACTCCGGCAACATCCAATTGGAAGTCTCGGTGCCGTCGATCAGCGGTTCATTCAAGAGCGGACGCAACTACTACTCCAGTCAGGAAGGCAAGATCGACTACTCCAATCAGGCCAAGAATATTCAGGAGCAGTCGGAGCACACGCTGGAGCGTCTCGAAGAGATGGCAACCAAAGTAGATGACCCACGTCTGGAACAGGCCCGCGAGAAACTGGAGCAGGCCAGCACCATCGAGCCCGGTGAGGCCGACCCGGAAACGGCGAAGCAGGCAATGGACAACGTGCAGGAAGCAAAGCGCCTGCTGGCGCTGACGCGCAAGGAGCACCTGAAGGACATCCGCCAGCTTGAACTGGACAAGGCGGTTGACTTCTTCGACAAGGTCGTCCGCCAGCACGCCCGCCCCACGGAAGCGTCGTCGTTCGACAACCTGGTCAAGACGGCACAGCGCGCGCTTGAAAACAACAGCAGCGACTTCGAGTCGCACTTGGACGATCTGCGCGGCCGCAACTTCATGATCTTGTGGCGTCAGGACTGGTTCGTCATCGAACGCTTCAAGTGGCTGGCGCAAGACACCTACCTCTTCCCCGATGCCAGAGAGCACGCGCAGCTCGTGGCGGTTGGAGCCGAAGCACTCAAGGCCAACGACATCGACAAGTTGCGTGCGGTGGTCGTCAACCTCGACTCGATCCGAGTCGGCTCTGCGGGTGACGACGACATGATGGCCGGTGCCAATATCGTTCGGAGTTGATCACATGGCCCTCGACGCATGGCTCCCCATCGGATTCAAGCTGCCAGACGGCGCGAAAGTTCGCGCCGCGCTTTTCGAGGGCACGGATTGGCAGATCTACGAATCGATGGGCGGCGGGCGCGCGCTCGTCGTGTTGGACTCGCTGGCGCAGCATTGGCTGGACGCGGGGCTGATTGAAGACGGGACGTTCAACGCCTCGCAGTTCGGCGACCGCCAATTGCGGTCGATCTCGTGCGGGCCGAGCCAAACGCTTTGCCCGGTCAGCGAAGCGAAGTCTCCCGACAACAAGGCCGAGGCGCTTTCCTTCGCCTTGGCGTTGAAGGCTACGCGCGACATCGATGCGGACTCCCCGCTGCAAGACGCTCTCTACATCGAGAAGATCACGCGGCTGCTGCCGACCTACAGCATCAGCTCCAGAACCGGCGACGATGTCGTGCTCGGCTACTGGCTGACGGGCGGCACGAACATTCCGGCCACATCCTTTCGTCGGCTGCGTCAGTCCATGAGTTGGCTCGGTGCGGGCCATTTGAAGGATGTCGTGCAAGCGGCGGGCTTCGAAGTCGCTGAAATCATCCCGCTGGAGCGCAAGCCTGCGGCTCCTGTCAAAAAAACGGAAGCCACCCCCGCCGAGAAGGTGGAGGAAGTCAAACGCGCCGAGCCGGAACCCAACAAGGTCTTCGAACTCGCCGGGCGTCCCGAACTGGCGGCCTTCTTCAACGAGCATATCGTCGACATCATCCTGCACCGCGACCGCTACAAGGCGCTCGGCATCGAGTTCCCGTCAGCGGTGATCCTGCACGGCCCTCCGGGTTGCGGCAAAACCTTCGCGGTCGACCGGCTGGTGGACTTCCTGGGCTGGCCAAGTTTCCAGATCGACGCCTCCAGCGTCGCCAGTCCCTACATCCACGAGACCAGCAAGAAGGTCGCGCAGGTGTTCGACAAGGCGATGGAGAACGCGCCGTCCGTCCTCGTGATCGACGAGATGGAGGCATTCCTTGCCGACCGCGAGATGGGGTCGGGTCATCACCGCGTCGAGGAAATGGCCGAGTTCCTGCGCCGCATTCCGGAGGCGGTGAAGAACGACGTGCTGATCATCGCCATGACCAACCGTATCGACATGATCGACCCGGCCATCCAGCGCCGAGGGCGTTTCGATCACGTCATCAAGGTGGATTTCGCCAGCGAGGTTGAAGTGCAGTCGCTGCTGGACAAGCTGCTCTCCTCCTTGCCGAAGGAGTCGGACGTGGATTCCAAGCCGCTGGCGAAGGAGCTGGCTGGCAGGCCCTTGTCCGACGTCTCTTTTGTGGTGCGCGAAGGCGCGAGGCTGGCGGCGCGATCTGGCAAGGAAAAACTGGATCAGGCCAGCATGTTGTCCGCCCTGCGTGCATCACCAGCGCGGGAGCGCGAGGGTGGCGAAACCAAACGGCGAATCGGATTCGTTTAAGGGGAGATGGTAGTGACGGGGGGAAAAGAAGAACAGAAGAAGGGAGAAGGCAAAGGCTTCGCAGGCCTTTCCTCGCTCGTGTCCGACGTGGACACGACGCCGCCCCCTGCCGCCAAAATAGAACCTGCTGCCGCTGCACCGGGTGCCGGACATCCCGCCCCGCAGCCCGCGCAGCCCGCGCAGCCGCAGCCGAGCCAACGCCAAACGTATCAAGAGCCTGCGCAGCCGCCGTCCTCTGGATCGTCCGGCGGCAAGTGGGTGTTGGGCATTGCCGCCGTCATTGGCGTGCTCTGGCTCATCGGTCAGTCGGACAAGAGCACGACCTCTCCAACTCCGGCCTACTCGCCTCCCGCGCAGACCGCGACGCCAAGTTACTCGCCGCCGCCTGCTGAACCGCAAGCGCCATCTCGCCCACAGGAATCGATGCCGCCTGTTGGGCAAAACTTGGTGTTTTCAACGGCGCAGATTCGCTACTGCTTGGCCGAGGACATCCGCATGGAGGGTGCGAAATCGGCTCTCAACAACTACATCGACTCAGACGTGGATCGCTTCAACGCGATGGTGGCCGACTACAACAGCCGCTGCGGGAGCTTCCGTTATCGCAGCGGCGCGCTGGAAAGTGCGCGGCGGGATGTTGAGCCGTACCGGAGTCAACTTCAGGCCGAGGGCGGAAACAAATTCGCTCGTAGTCCATCAACTGGCTCGCTGTCGAAACCCGCGCCGTCGCGCGCGGCTCCGGATGCGACGGTGCAGGCGGTGCAGGCGGTGCAACAGAAACTCAATGAGCTTGGCTACAGCGCAGGGACTCCGGATGGGTTGATGGGCCGGGGCACTCGCTCGGCCATCATCGCATTCCAGGAGGACAGAGGCTTGGCCGCGACTGGCGTGGCAGATCAAGTGCTGCTGCTTCAGCTACAGCGTGCTCCTGCACGCTCAAGTGGCGGTTGGAGTGCCAACGATCCGGTCGTGCAGGAAGCTCCACCAAGAACCGCTACGACCGCAACTGCACCGTTGTCTGCTCCTCCATCGCCAAGCGTGCAGAGGTCAGGCCCTCCAGCCAATTCGTGGGTATCAGGCTCAAACTGGTATTGCAACGACGGCTACAAGAAAGTCGGCAACAGTTGCGAGAAATTGGTTGTTCCTCGCAATGCTTGGGTATCTGGTTCCAACTGGTATTGCAATGACGGGTTCCGAAAGGTCGGAGACCAATGCGTAGCACTCAATGTCCCTGACAACGCTTGGGTGTCGGGATCGAATTGGTATTGCAACGATGGCTATCGGAAGGCCGGCGACCGCTGCGAGAGGCTAAATGTTCCTCGCAATGCTTGGGTATCCGGCTCTAACTGGTACTGCAACGATGGATTCCGAAAAGTCGGAGACCAATGCGTAGCACTTACTGTCCCTGACAACGCTTGGGTGTCTGGCTCCAACTGGTACTGCAATGACGGGTACCGAAAGGTTGGCGACAAGTGCGTTTCCGTTTACGAGAGATGAGTGATTTCCGGTATGACAATGGCAATCTGCTTCAAATGCGGTTCCGCGAAGTCCGGCGCACTGCTCGCCTGCCGGAGCTGCAGTGCCGCGCCGGGCACGAACAGCGAGTATGCCGTTTCGCTTGCCCTGTCCGATCACCTGTCGTCAAAAGATCAGCTTGCGCAATACAGCCATGAGTTGCGCAGCGGCAAGAAGCTATCCGTCCCGCGCGAAGCACTCGTGCAGGCGCTCGATGCGCTGAAAGATCCGCAGCTTCTGGCAATGCTCGGTGCGCAACCTCAACCGGCAACGCCCACGCCAGCCCCCTCGGCTCCAGCAGCGACGCGACAGCCTCCACCCGTTCCTCCGGCAGCCCCACAGCGAGTTGCTCCGCCGCCACCGCCGATCAAGCAGGAGCCTCGCCTCACCACAACCGCACTGCATCAGTCGGCGTTCGCGGTCTTGGGCGTGACGACCCGCGACAACCGCAAGCACATCGTCGAGTTGGCGGAAGAGAAGTCTCTGGAACTGGATCACGACGTTTGCCAGAAGGCACGGTCCGACTTGACGAACCCGCGCACCCGGTTGAGCGCGGAGATCGCGTGGCTTCCCGGCGTCTCGCCGCGCAAGGCGACCCAGTTGGTCGAAAACCTGCTCAACGACCCGATGGCGATAAGGGAGGAGTCTGGCCTGCCCACGCTTGCCCACCTGAATCTGCTTGCTGCCGCGTTCGAAGCCGTGGATGGTAAGCACGATGCGGACGACTTGGCCGGGTTCATCATGGAAGCCGCCTACCTCGCCGATGAGCTGACTCCGGAGGAGGTGCTGCGCGACATCAACGAGGATCGCGCTGTGTCCGGCTTTCCGGAAGTGCGTGCGCTCGACCAGATCGAAGCCGAACTGACGGAGCGCAAGCGGTACTACCGTGGTGCCATCAAGGATGCGCTCGACAGGCTGCCGCCGATGACGCTCATCCAAGTGATGACCGAAACAGTGGATGGCGTGACCTCCGGCGGCGAGGATCATGCGCCGGGACTGATCGATGACCTAGTGGACAGCTACGAGGTAGAGACTCACGGCATCCTGCAAAAGGAGGCCGAGAACGTCCACAAGCTCATCAAGGCGGCCAGAGACCACGCCGGCTCCGGCGAAGCCGCCGTCAAGCCCTACGTGGACAAGCTCGATGCAGTTGCGCGTAATTGGGACAAGATCGCCCAGCCCATTCAACTGAGTTCGAAAGCGCGCGGCATCGACCACGAAGCGAGCCGCGACTTGGCCTACGAGATTCGCGGCCTTGCCATCGACCTGTTCAACAAGCACGACATGCTCGCTCATTCGAAGCGACTGACCGGGTTGATTCAGGAACTTTTTTCTGAGGTTCCAGAAATCGCTGATCGCGTCGAGGAGGACGCGGACGCGCTCGCGGACATTTTCCAACAACGCAAGCAGGCCGCTTCGCGCAAAGACGAGTGGGCGCGCGAAATCACTTACCGCGCCGAGATTGGCGTGATGTTCAAGGATGCCTTGAGCATTTCCCCAGACGGCGTTTCGTGGAAGGGCCAGAACTTTCCGCTGGACTCGATCACGCGCGTTCGTTGGGGTGGCGTCAGCCATTCCGTCAATGGCATTCCCACCGGAACGACCTACACGATTGCGTTCGGCAACCGGAATTCCGAAGCGGTCGTGGAACTGAAGAAGCAAGACGTCTACACCACGTTCATCGACAAGCTCTGGCGGGCAGTCTGCGTGCGCCTTCTTACCGAGATGCTCGAAGCCCTGAAGGATGGGCGCGACCTGCACTTCGGCGACGCACTCCTGCACGACGATGGCATCACGCTCGTGCGGCGCAAGTTCCTCGGCTCCAACGAGAAGGTGCGCTGCTCATGGGGTCAAGTCCATGTGTGGAGCGCGGATGGTTCGTTCTGCATCGGAGCCAAGGATGACAAGAAGGTCAACGCCGGAATTTCCTACATTCACGGGGCGAACACCCACATTCTGGAACAGGCCATTCGCATGGGCTTCAAGAAGCCGGGAATGCGCCGTTTGAGCGATCTATTGCAGTGATTTAATCAAGCATCCAGCGGAGCAGTATTTATGGGATTTCTGTCCAACCTGTTTGGAGGCAACAAGGAAGACAAGGCGCTGCGCGAAGCAATGGCGCACATCCACCGCGTCCTCGATGACGAGCAGTTTCAACTGGAACTTGTTCATCCGGCGATGAAGGCGATGCTGGAGTCTGCCCCGGCCTACGACAAAGACCCAAACGGCACTGGCCCATTCGGCTTCACCGAGACCAACCCGATTCCGGTCAACGGGCCAATTGGTCAGTTGGCGTATCTTTCCAGACTCGAAACTCAGTCCGGCCAGCGCATCCTGTTCCACCGCCTCGGAGCCATCGGCACAGTGGACGTGTTCGAGGCCGTGTCATTCAATGGAGCCGAGTGGTTCATCCTGTTCGTCGATCTTTATCACCCCCGACGCTCGCGACTCATGCCGGATGGCTTCCGGTTCACGAAGGATGTTGCTCAGTTCTCCGGCTTCCACAAGTTTTGCGAGAACTTCCCTTACGATTTCATCGAGAAGAAGGCGTCCGAGCGCGAGTCGGGCCTGAGCATGGCGTACATCGCCATCAGCAAGGTGTCGGACCAGATCCAGAACCGTGTCTTCAACAGGCCGTTGGCCCACAAGGCCAAGCTCGACCTCGTGAAGAGCCGCTTGTCGAGCGTCCAATCCCAATAGGTGATGCCGATGAAGAAGTCACTTCTGGCGACGCTCGCTACATTGATGAGCCTTCAGGCAGCGCCTGCTCTGGCCGAGAACTACGAGGTCAACCTGAACCGCAAGGGCAGCAACGTCTACAAGATCGATGGCAAGGACATCTTCATCCAGACGCGCTACTGCTACGTCTACGCCTACTCCGAGGAGGCCATCCTCAAGACGTCAGGCTATGGCGGCGAGGTCATCTTCTTCGACAGCAAGGACAAGTGCGATGTGAAGGCGGTCTTTGGCCTGTCGAAGCAGGAGCCGGGGAAATACGTGGTGACGGTCAGTCTCGAGGACGATGGCTGGTATGAGGTATTCGGGACGAACTCGTACATCAAGACATCGAGTTGCCTGTCCCTCGCGCTCGGCGAGGAGGCATACCTGACGATTTCGCCTTCCGGTTTCGGAAGGCTGCGGTTTGAGGATGGCGACGACTGCATGGTCGAAGGCGTCTACACCAAGCTGCGGCTATGAGATGGAGATGAGGAGCCGTGGCTGCTGCTGACGACAAACAAAAAGGAAACGCCACGGGCTTCTCCGGCCTCTCGACACTCGTCTCGGATGTAGAAGAGGATCGTCCTGCCAGCAAACCTGTTCCGGAAGTCGCCCCGCCGCCGAGCGCCCCACCACCTCCAGAGCCTCCTCCCGTGCGGGCCGAGGCAAGCCCGGCTGCTTCTGCCACACCTCAGCCGCCAACGGGAAAGGGCGACACTTCTTCCGATGTGACCACCGGCAAGTGGATGGTCGGCATCGGGTTGGGAATCGGGCTTCTGCTCATCATCTTCGTCAACGCGACCAAGAACGAGTCCACCCCTTCGACGACGGCTCCGGTTGCGCAAGCACCCACCACGGCCGTCGCCGCCTATCCACCGCCGACTGCTGTGCCAGTCACACCGAGACAGCAGCCTGCTCCAGAGGCATTCAGCCACCGGAACGCAGCCACGGAATCCGTGAACGTGCTCGGCCAGCAGATCGTGTTCTCAAATCCGAGTGGCTACTGCACGCCAGGCAAATCGGCGCGCGAAGTGGAGCTGATGGACTTGGCACGACGCTCCCTCGGAGAAGGTTCCCGCCTCGTGCATGCGGCAGTCCGCTGTTCCGAGCTGGAGGACTACCGCGAGGGCCGGAGGGAAATGCTGGATCACTGGCTGCAGATCCAGCTCATCGGCCCGAAGGGGAACTTCCAGCGAATCGAAATGCCGCGAGAGGCATTCCTTTCCAGTCTTTCCAAGTCGAGTCCGCGGGTGAACTCAGCCGAACTCAATCGACGGTTGAAAGCGTCGTTCGAGAACAGCGAGATCAGCCTGTCTGATATGAAGTTTGAGCCGATTGGGCGGGACGGGAACGCGGTCTATTTTTCCATGCGGATGAACATGAGCGTTGGGGAAACCAGCCGACCGGTCACGGGGATCAGCGGGATCACGCTCCTGAACTCCCTCCCGCTCTCGATCAGCGTTTATGAAGGCACCGGCTCGCCGCAGAGCCGTGGTCAGTTGCAATCTGTCCAGCAGGAGCTGCTGAACAGCCTCCTCACCGAGAACTGATGATGAACAAAGCAAGAACAATATTCTCCGCCCTGTGCTTCTGCTTGTTGGCTTCGGTCGCCTTGTCGGTTGCCGCGCAGTCAGCCGGTTACACCAAGCTCAACGTCAAAGGCCGAGTCCAGCTTGAGGTTCCGAGCGACTGGACGATCAGCGATGCGGAACAGCGCAGGCGCGTCAAGGAGCTTGCGGAGAAGGTCACCGGGGTTGCCACTGAGCATGTGGCATCGCTTTCGGCGCAGTCCTATCCAGCACCATCGCGGGTCTTTGTCCGGGTGTCGTTCATCCCGATGGAGCCGCCGCTTACTCAAGCGGATGTCCGGCAGGAGGTTCTGGCCAACAAGCAGCAGGTGCTCAAGGACTTGGCGGACGTGTGGCGCGAGGAGTCCCCAACGATGTGGGCGGGCATGGCGAAGTACGGCATGAAGGAAGTTGGACGCCCGAGCTTTGCCGTCGAACCAATTGGAGGCCAGACCGCCCTGATCATTCGCTACGGACGCACATCGTCGGCCAACTCGGCAGAGACGATGCGGGTGACTCAATACCATGTGCCGCTGGGCGCTGAAAAAGCCCTGATCACGCTTTCGTATATCGAAGGCGATCCGCAGGCAATCGCGGCCCACAACCGACTGAAGAGCAGTATCGCGATTCGATAAGAAGAAGAGGAACAGCCAATGGCCTACGTAGATCCCAACGCGCCGTCGCCAACCTCCGGCGACTACACCCAAGAACCAAACGCACCCGTCGATCAAAGCAAGAGTTTTCTTGGCGGGCAGCATCACCCGTGGAGGCGGTTGTTTGCACGCACGGTTGACATCTGCACGGCTGGATTCGCGTTGTTCCTTCTCTTGATATTCGCGTTCAGCGCGACGATGCCAGAGCAGGCAGCGGGCTTCGCAAAGGCAATCGAAAATCCCATTATCGCCAGTGTCGTGCTGTATCTGATCTGGCTGCCCGCCGAGGCTCTGCTTCTATCGCTGTTCGGGACGACTCCGGCGAAGTGGCTGTTTGGCATCAGGGTCGCACATCCGGGCTGCGACCTGCTGAACTTTTCAGAGGCGCTGAACCGCTCATTTCTTGTCTTTATTCAGGGTGTCGGGCTGGGCATTCCGTTCGTCGCATTGTTCACGCAACTGTTCGCGTATCGGCGGCTCACGAAGACCGGCACGACCCTGTGGGATACATCCGCCAACGCAGTGGTGCTCCATAAAAAGTGGGGAGTGTTTCGCGCGCTTGTGTGTACCGCCGCTGTCTTCGCCGTGCTGATCCTGATGAGCGCATTGAACGCGGCAGGAAAGTGATAACCAACAGGGGAGGAACCCATGGCTTACGAAGACCCGAACGCGCCGTCGCAGCCGCAGACGCCCGCACCCGCAACGGCACCAGTCGCTGCACCCGAAAAAAAGTCCGGCTCGTGGGACTGGCTGTGGCCGTCCATCGTGGCGGTGATCATCGTCAAGCTGTTCGGTCTCGTCGGTGGACTGGTCACCTTTGGCTGCTACTACTGGCTCAAGCCGAAGCTGGGAACATGGGGAGCTGTCGCTGTTTCAGGCGTCATTGGCGTCGTTGTCGCCATTGGCCTCCTGGCGATGATTCGATGACCCCTGTCTTCCGTCTATGTGAGAAAGAGCGTTGCCCTGCCTCCCACCGAGCTGCCAGCCCCGGCAGCACGTTCCAGCCTCTATAGATCCATCGTCGCAGTTCCGGCCCAGCAGCGAGCCAGTCACGCTGGCTGATTGATATATGCCCCTCCCTTGGGAAATGGGGCGCCGCGCGTTGCGGATTTTCGGCATCCCGCGCAGCACGGTTCTGCAATGGTGAAGGCATCCCGTCACCGTGGGGTGCCACATGCTGCCGTCTTTGCCTCGTTTCCTCTGCATCTTCGCCGTGCTCAGCGGCCTACTGCCCGGTTGCACGACGACACCGGCCACCCCTGATCAGTTAGATGCGCCACCCGACGAGATAGCTTCGGTGGTGAACCAGGGGCTGGTTCCGGTGGCCCGCTACGGCCGCTACACCCTGGTCGAGCTGGTGCCGGAACCTGCGCAGCGTGATCTCTTGCAGCAGGCGGTGGAGGTCTCGATTCCGCCCATGCTCGATGCCAGCGTGGGCGATGCCATGCGCCATGTGTTGCTGCGCTCCGGCTACCGGCTCTGCGATGTGGCCGAGGCTGCCACGCTCTACGCGCTGCCGCTGCCCGCCGCACACCTGCGCCTGGGCCCGCTGATGCTGCGCGATGCCTTGCTGACCCTTGCCGGCCCCGCCTGGGAGCTGTCGGTCGATGACTTGACCCGCCAGGTCTGCTTCAGCCGGCACGGTGCTCCCACCTTCCTTTCCGCCAACCCGCCCAGCACCGCCACGCCTGTGCCGGACGCCGACCGGCCCGAGGAGATGCAGCCATGACCTTTCCCCAAGCGCCATCCGAGCGCCATTCCCGCACGCGCTGCCTCAAGGTCGCCGCGGCCTTCTGGCTGGTGCTCATCAGTGCCGTAGCACTCATCAACAGCGTCGGCCTGTCGCGGCTCGCCGAACAGACCCAGAGCAGCGCACAGGATGCGCAGGTCAATGCGCTGGGCCTGCGCGTGGCCGATCTCGAACAACAGGCCGATGCGGACAAGCGCCGGCCGGCGCCGATCAGCCAGGCCGAATTCGCCACCGCGCGGCAGGCGCTGGACGAACGGATGACGCGCCTCGAAGAGGCCGATGAGGCGAGGACCCTGGCCATCGACCTGCAGACGCTGCAGGCGCGCGTGAATGGAATCGAAACCCGCCTGGAGAAGACCCGGCAGGTGGCATCCGCCGCTCGCCCGCGCACTGCGGTTGCGACGAAACCCAAAGTGCAGGAGCCGCCGTTCCGAGTGCTCGGCGTGGAGTTGCGTGGAGGCGAGCGCTTTCTGTCGATCACCTCCACCGCCGCGGCCTCGCTCGCGGGCGCCCGGCTACTGCGCGAGGGCGAGGCCGAGGGCGGCTGGCAACTGCAGTCCATCGAGGCGCAGGCGGGCGTGTTCCAGGTGAACGGCCAGACGCAGCGCGTTGCGGTGCCGTAGGAGGTCGCCATGAACCTGCGGCCATCGCTCGCCGCCGTCGGCCTGTTCGCCGCTTTCGGCCTGTTCACCGCTTTCGGCGCATCCGCCCAGCCGGCCCCGGTGACTAACTCGCGCATGGTGCCCGCCCAGGTGCAGCCCAACACCGATGCGGCGCTCGACGAGCGCCAGGCGCGGGACTGGGGTCTGCAACCCGAGGAGTGGGCACGCTTCCGACAATTGATGCAGGGGCCGCTCGGTGTGCATTCCCCCCAGATCGACCCGCTCACGGCCCTGGGCATCGAGGCCCGCAGTAACGAGGAACGCAGGCGCTACGCGGAGCTGCAGGTACGGATGGAGGCCCGGCGCGTCGAGAAGCTGCTCGCCTACCAGCGCGCCTATGACGCAGCCTGGCAGCGCCTCGCGCCCGGCCAGCCGCGCGTGAACCTGCCCGGCGCCAAGGCGCTGGCCGCCGGCAACACCGGTTCCGGCCGGCTCGCCGTCTTCGTCAAGGCCGACTGCGCTTCCTGCGCGCAGCGCGTGCAGCAGCTGCAGGGCGCGGGCACCGCCTTCGATCTCTACATGGTCGGCAGCCGCCAGGACGATGCGCGCATCCGCCAGTGGGCCACCCAGGCGGGCATCGACCCGGCCCGGGTGCGCGCCCGCACCATCACGCTCAACCACGACGCCGGGCGCTGGCTGTCGCTCGGCCTGCCCGGTGAACTGCCGGCCGTGGTGCGCGAGGTGAACGGGCAATGGCAGCGCCAGTAGCCACTCAACGCCGCCGCGCCCTGTGGGGCGCCTGCGCCGCGCTGCTCGCCACCGGCGCCTCGGCCTTTGCCACGCCGGCGCGGGAAGTCCCTCCGCCGGCCTACCAACTGGCTGCCCAGCGTGCGGACGTGCCGGCGGCGGTGCTGTACGCCGTGGCCCTGCAGGAGAGCGGCACCCAGCTGCGCGGGCGCCTGGTGCCCTGGCCGTGGACGCTCAACGTCGCCGGCAAGCCGTACCGCTATGCCACCCGCGCCGAGGCCTGCGCGGGACTGCGCCAGGCACTCAAGCACACGTCCGCCACCCGCATCGACGCCGGGCTCGGCCAGGTAAATCTCGGCTACCACGCGCAGCGCTATGCGCAGCCCTGCGAGCTTCTGGACCCGTACCGCAACCTCGCCATCGCCGCCGAGATCCTGCGCGAGCAGCACACGCCGGGCGAGGACTGGCTGCTCGCCATCGGCCGCTACCACCGCCCGGCCGGGGGCGCCCCCGCAGCGCGCTACCGGCGCAGCGTGCATCGGCACCTGACCCGCGTGCTCGACCCCGTCGTTCCCGTTGCAACCCTCCAGGCCACCACGCCATGAACCACATCGTCCTCATCGCCGCCATCGGGCTGCTGTCCACGACCACCATCTTCGCCCAGACCGCCTCCGCGCCGCTGATAGTCGTCGAGGACCGTGGCGGCGCGTCCGCCTTGCCGTACTACCAGCCCTTGAATCCGCAGCCGGACGACACCGCGCGGCCAGCCCCGCTGCCACGCCCGCGCGTGGGCAACTCGGCCGAGGCCGCGATGCTGCCAGTGCGCTCGGCGAACCTGTCGCCGGGTGACGTGCCGCGCCGCGTGATCCGCGCGCCGGGCCTGACGCCGCTGTTCCTGGTCGGCGACGACGCACGCTCGCGCGCCTGGCTGCGGCAGCGCCACGCCGCGCTGCGAGAGCTGGGCGCCGTGGGCCTGGTGGTCAACGTGGAGTCGATGGCGGCGCTGGTCGAGCTGCGCCACCTGGCGCCCGGCCTGACCCTCGCGCCGGCCTCGGGCGACGACCTGGCCCAGCGCCTGGGCCTGCGCCACTACCCGGTGCTCATCACGTCCACCGGCGTCGAGCAGTAGGTGCGCAAATGGCCCAGCCGCATGCGGTCGAGGTTCTGCTGCGGCCAGCGGTGGAGCTTTACACCGTGGCGGTCTGCACCGGCGCCGCGATTCTGTGCCTGGTGGCACCGTGGTCGCTCGCGCTGAATCCGCTGCTCGGCCTGGGTGCGGCGCTGGCTTTCCTGACCTTCGGCGCGATGCGCCTGCGCGATGCCTGGGCGATCCTGCGCTATCGCCGCAACATCCGCCGCCTGCCGCGCTACGTGATGACCAGCCGCGACGTGCCGGTGAGCCAGCAACGGCTGTTCATCGGCCGGGGTTTCAAGTGGGAGCAGCGGCACACGCACCGGCTGATGCAGACCTACCGGCCGGAGTTCCGCCGCTTCGTGGAGCCGACGGCGATCTACCGCGCGGCGCGGCGGATGGAGGAGCGGCTGGAATTCGCGCCGTTTCCACTATCGAAGCTTGCGCGGGTCCTGGCCTGGGACAGCCCTTTCAATCCGGCCCGGCCGCTGCCGCCGGTGGGCGGACAGCCACGGCTGCACGGCATCGAACCCCACGAGACCGACGTGACGCTGCCGCTGGGCGAGCGCGTGGGCCACTCGCTGGTGCTCGGCACCACGCGCGTGGGCAAGACGCGGCTGGCCGAGCTGTTCATCACGCAGGACATCCGCCGTCGCAATGCGGCAGGCGAGTACGAGGTGGTGATCGTTTTCGACCCCAAGGGCGATGCCGACCTCTTGAAACGCATGTACGTGGAGGCCAAGCGCGCGGGGCGCGAAGGCGAGTTCTACGTCTTCCACCTGGGCTGGCCGGACATCAGCGCGCGCTACAACGCGGTGGGCCGCTTCGGGCGCATCTCCGAGGTCGCCACCCGCATCGCGGGCCAGCTCTCCGGCGAAGGCAACAGCGCCGCATTCCGCGAGTTCGCCTGGCGCTTCGTCAACATCATCGCCCGCGCCCTGGTGGAGCTGGGGCAGCGGCCCGACTACCTGCTGATCCAGCGCCACGTCATCAACATCGACGCGCTGTTCATCGAGTACGCCCAGCACTACTTCGCCAAGAACGAGCCGAAGGCCTGGGAGGTCATCGTCCAGCTCGAAGCCAGGCTCAACGACAAGAACATCCCGCGCAACATGATCGGGCGCGAGAAGCGCGTCGTGGCGCTGGAGCAGTACCTGTCGCAGGTGCGCGTCTACGACCCGGTGCTCGATGGCCTGCGCAGCGCCGTGCGTTACGACCGGACCTACTTCGACAAGATCGTCGCCAGCCTCCTGCCGCTGCTGGAGAAGCTGACCACCGGCAAGATCGCGCAACTGCTCGCACCGAACTATTCGGACCTGTCCGACCCGCGGCCGATCTTCGACTGGATGCAAATCATCCGCAAACGCGCGGTGGTCTACGTGGGGCTGGATGCGTTGTCCGATGCCGAAGTGGCCGCAGCGGTTGGCAACTCCATGTTCTCCGACCTCGTTTCAGTCGCGGGGCACATCTACAAGTTCGGCATCGACGACGGCCTGCCCGGATCGGCGACCGGCGTGAAGGTGCCCATCAACGTCCATGCCGACGAGTTCAACGAACTCATGGGCGACGAGTTCATCCCGATGGTCAACAAGGGGGGCGGCGCGGGCGTGCAGGTGACGGCCTACACGCAGACGCTCTCGGACATCGAGGCGCGCATCGGCAACCGCGCCAAAGCAGGCCAGGTGATCGGCAACTTCAACAACCTCTTCATGTTGAGGGTAAGAGAGACCGCCACCGCGGAACTGCTGACGCGGCAACTGCCCAAGGTCGATGTCCATGCCACCGCGATCATGAGCGGCGCCACCGACAGCTCCGATCCGCTCGGCAACACCGCCTTCACGTCCAGCACCCAGGACCGCATCAGCACGACCAGCGTGCCGCTGATCGAGCCCGCACATGTGGTGGCCTTGCCCAAGGGGCAATGCTTCGCGCTGATCGAGGGCGGCACGCTCTGGAAGGTGCGCATGCCCTTGCCGGCCCCCGACCCCGACGAGGCCATGCCCCAGGATCTGCAGCAGTTGGCCGGCTACATGCGCCAGCACTACGTCGAGGCCGGCGACTGGTGGGAGAACCAAGGCATGCAGGGCCTGCAGGACGGCGCATTGCCCGCCGACCTGCTGGACGACTTCAAACAGATGGCGACCGCCGCTGACGGAGTGGAAGCATGAGCGACCCGGCCGTCGCGGCACAGCGCCAGCAGCAACGACAGCAGGGGCTGATCGCCGGCCTGGTCACGTTGCCGTTCCGCTTCTTCGGCGTGCTGTGCGGCGCGCTGCTGCTGTGCATCCTGATCGAATGCGTCGGCATGCACTTCTTCTGGCCCGATCAGGGCTGGCGCCACGCGCAGGGCATGCTGCACTACGAGCTGGATCAGCTCTCCACGCACTTCACGCGCAGCGCGCTGGTGCAGGAGCCTGGCCGCACCGCGCACCGGCTGGTCGAGCAGGGCTACGACTGGCTGTTCGTGAAGAGCGGTCTGCTGGACTGGATACGCGACGCCTCGGCGCAGGCCAGCGCCGGCAGCCATCGCCCGACCAAGGATTTCCGCTACTACATCGGCTTGGTCTACGTGAACGTGGAGAGCTACCTGATCGCGGCGGCCTACACGACGCTGGTCTTCCTCGTGCGGCTGCTGGTGCTGTGCCTGACCTTGCCGCTGTTCCTGATGTCCGCCTTCGTCGGCCTGGTGGACGGCCTGGTGCGCCGGGATGTGCGCCGCTTCGGAGCGGGCCGCGAATCGGGGTTCATCTATCACCGCGCCAGGGCCAGCCTGATCCCGCTGGCCGTGCTGCCGTGGGTGACTTACCTCGCACTGCCGGTCAGCGTGAACCCGCTGCTGATCCTGCTGCCCAGCGCCGCATTGCTCGGCGTGGCGGTGTGCATTGCGGCGGCGACGTTCAAGAAATATCTGTAGCTGCAGCCCTGCGCCAGATCAGATGAACGATGCCACAGTTTCGGTTCTCTGCTTCGTCAAGTACTCCAGCATCGGCGTGAACGAATACATCTCAAGCAATCTTCTTCTGCCTGTCTCGCAGAGACGCGGCCCAGTTCTTCAAAGCCTGGATGTCCTGAAAAAGATCAGCAGGTGGTGGCGGCACGGCATTCCTACCGCTGGATGGATCGTGTGCGTCAACAATGTCGCAGCACTTCTTGAATCCGGCGGCGAAAGCATCGCAGTCAGCCTCGGTGAGCGCACTGACCTTCTTCAGGTCCCTGGCGTTGATGTAGTCCCTATGGCGTTGAATAACGCGGACGAAAGCGATGTCCTCCAGGCCGCGCTCCCATGTGGCGCGCAGCGAGTTGTAGAGCTTTGCCACCTCGACCGCGTACTCGTCTTCCTGGTTGTTGTCATGCAGCAGCTTTGCCGCACGTGCAGCCTTCTCCAGCTTGTCGATGCGATCTTCGACGCTCTGGGCCTTCCAGGGCAGGCCGTCGGCTACCATACCGGCTCCCGCGGCGCCACGACTGAGCGTCGTGAGCCGCACTGCCCGCCCGGTCTTCGTCGCGTGGTCATTCAGATCGTTCACGAACACCAGATCATGCGTGAAGACGATGACCTGACGGTTCTCCGCTTCTTCCACGAGACGCTTGGCCACCTGCCCACGCCAGCGATGGTCCAACGAGGACACCGGGTCATCGAAGACCAGAGCAGAGCGGTGCATCGCGGTGGCAAGCTCGGTCATGAAGGCGGCCAGCGCCACGCAGGTCTTTTCCCCTTCGCTCAGGATTTCGTGGACCTTCGCATCCGGCTTTGCGAAGAGGCGCACCTGATACTGCGGTGAGCCGTACTTGCCGCCGGAGCGCACGATTTCGACGCGAACCTTCGAGGCCGCAAGCCTGACGATCTCTTCCTGAAATCTGTCGCGCAGCCGAGGCGTAATCACGGTGTCGGCAATGTCATTGCCCATCTTGGTGATAGTGTTCGTCGCCGTGTCGCCCGCACACTCGGTCAGAAACCGGATGGTCTTCAGCCGCTGGATTTCGTCAGTGACGACCGGCAGCATGCCGGCGAGCAGTGCCCGGTCGCTCAGCTCGGCGAAATCGGCTTCGAGCTTCTTGCGTTCATCCGCGTCAGCGGATTTGCGCAGCTCGGCGGCGTAGCTGCGGACCGTGGTCTGAAGCTGGCCGAGATCGGGCAGCGGCGACAGTGGAACGGGCGGAAGCTGTACCTCGCCGCTTCCGCCCAAGGCTTTGAGCAGAACGTGGCGCCGCAGCCGGGCGGCGGCGATGAAGCGGCGCGTCTGCTGCTGCAGCAGCTGATTCTGGAGGCCCAGCTCGTCGAGACTGGCCTTCACCGCCCGCGTGCCGATTGCCCCGGCAGCTATGGTCTGACGTGCGGTCTGAGCCGCCTTCTCTGCCTCGCGTGCCAGCTGTTCCGTGTCCTCCTGGATGAAATCCTCAAAGCGCGCCATCCGTGCACGTGCCTCAGCTTCCAATGGCTGCTGGCAAAGCATGCAATGCGCGTCTTCGGCCGACGGCGGAAACGGCTGTCCGGGGTATGCGATCTCCGTCGAGTAGCGGCGGGCGGAATCCCAAAGCACCCGCCATGTCTCGCCGCCGACCCCGGCAAGGGGTTCGCCCGTGAAGGCCTTCTCCGCGGCAAGACGTGCAGCGTCCCGTTTCGACCGTGCGTCCCTGGCGAGGGCAGCGGCTGCCAGAAGCTCCTCATCGGTGGTTCTGGCTTCAACGCTGTTCACCGCGGTAATCAGCCGCATGACGTTGTCGGCTTTGACGGTCTGTTCCGCCGCTGCCTTGGTCGGATTCTTCGACAAGTCTTCCCGCAGACGCTCAAGACGGGCGCTTTCGTCTGCCGAGAGCGCCGCCAGGGCTTCGATCTTCTTTGCGTCTGTGTTGGCGTTCAGCGCGGCAAGCGCCTTCCCCACGGCCGTGGTGGCCTTCCAGGTCGGCGCCGCAAAGATCGGATTGCGGGCCTTCTCAAGCTGCTTCTGTTCAGCTGCGAGGGCATCCTTCACCGCCTGACAGGCTGCAGCAAGCTCATCCGGTACGTCCAGACCAAAGGGCCGGAATGCAACTTCGTTCTTCTCGCGGATATGCACTGAGGCGCAGTCGCTATCGAACACGCTCACTGCAGACAGCGTTGCATGCGGATTTGCGCCGTTCTGCCACTGCTCGACCGGCTGCGGCACACCGCCGACCCCGTACGCGATGTTCGCGCCGACGCGCTTCGGGGGCTGATCGGCATACACATTGGGTTCGATTTTTCCGGCATGCCTTGCACGACATGCGCGCTTCAGGATGCGTGCATAGCCGGACTTGCCCGCACCGTTGTCGCCGTAGATGATCGTAATTCCATCCGGCTCGAAGCCGAGGGTCTGGCCGGCGGCAAGGTTGTTCACGCCGGTCGCGTCGGCGATCGACAGAAGCGATACCGCAGCGATCTGACCGGGGTTGGCCGGAAGGTGGGCCTTCTCCAGCGGTACCGCTTTCAGCGCGCCTACGGGTGCACCTTTGCCCTGTTTGCAAAGGTCCACGAGTTCGCCGATATCGGCGTCCGTCAGACGGCCGTTTGCGATGATGCGGCGCAGGGCGTCACGCTGCCAGAGTGGACGATCCTTTGACCAGTCCAGAATCGTTTCCAGGACGGTCTTTTGCGGTGCGGCGGGTTTCTGCATTTCTTGTTCCTCTTCCCTGCCGGTTCATCATGCCCGTGAAGCGGCGATTTCCCGCCGCCTGGGTGCCTTGCCGGAATCGCTTTTGCTCACCGAAGTCGATCAAGGGCAGCTCAACTACGTCTTGACCTCAAAGCGCAGGTAATCCGCGAGCCGTTTCGACTCGCTGACTTCGTCATGAGGCACCAGCAGGTACTTCCAGGGCTTGGTGCCAACGTTCGCCGCGTGATCGGAAGCGTGCTTGCACCACCGCATGGCGGCAGCGGCCTTGACCTGAACCTCCTGCGTGTTGATGTCGGCACGTGCCTTCGTCTCCACCATGAAGATGGTCGCGTCCGTCTCGGCCACGAAGTCGGGGATGTATTCCGGCTGCTCGGCGCCGAGCTTGTAGTAGATCTGGAACTGCCCCTTCGCGGGCTTGAGCCACTTCGTCGCGTCGCGCTCCAGGATGATGGCGAAGCGCCGTTCGGTATCCGAGTCGAACTTCTGCAGCGGGTACAGACAACGCGCGAAGCCACCGAAGAGCATCTGCTTGATGCGACTGGTCTCGGTCACGGTCTCCCGGAAGTGGTGGGCCGTCTGGCCTGCCGTGGCGGTGTAGTTGCAAGGCTTGAGTTCAGTGAAGCCGCGACTGACCTGAACCTCGTACTCAGTCGCCTCCTCCCAGAAGTGGGCCATCATCTGCGCGTGGATTTCCCGTGCGATCAAGCGGCGGTCACGATCGAGGACGCTGATGGCCTCGTCCTCGGACAGATAGCCGCGCAAGTGTTGCACCATCTGGCCCGCGAGGTCGTAGAGCAAATCGGCGTGGGTGAAGTAGTCAATGTCGTCGAAGTCCACCAGGGCGTGGACGATGTAGTCCTCCGGGCGCTGTTCCCGCAGCCCGACTTCGGCGGCCAGGGTGAACTGCTCGTTCGTGCGCAGCATCTGACCGACGATCTCACGCTGGCCAGGCTGGAGATGGAGCTGGCTCAGGTCCAACTTGAAGGCGTGGAAGCCCGTCGTGACCTCGCCAGTTGGCACCACCGCGATGCGCGGGATGTCGATGGTCTGCTGCACCACGATCTCGGTGGTCTTCGCCACCACAGCGGACAAGTCAAGTGCGGGGACTGATTCATCCGCGCCCGCCAGCAATTCGCCTTGTAGGGGTTTCAACCGCTCCGTCACCTCCGCCAGGATTTCCTTCTGCACCTCGGGTCTCAGCAGCGCGCTGCTGGTAGGCACCAGATCGCGCCTGATCTCGTACTTGCCAATGACGTCCATGACCACGCGCGCGGCCTGCTTTTCCGCCTCGGTGGTGAACACCGGGGCCGGCGCGGCGGTGGCTGTCGCTCCATTGGCGACACCTGATGGGCCCGTCTGCACGACCGGCGTGTCCGTCAAACCGAGGCGAGCCGCTGCCCCCGACTCGACCTGCACGCTAACCTTCTTATCGTCGGCGCTCGGTGCATCGAGGATGACCTGCTTCAGGCGAATCGGCGAGTCGCCTCGGTTGGCCTCGTCGATGATCTCCTGGAACTTGTCGTGCGCGACGATGTTCAAGCGATCCACCGACGCGACGCCCGTGCGCTTGCCGTAGGGCAGTCGCAGGCCACGTCCGATGGACTGTTCGATCAGCGTGCGGGCATTCGCCGCGCGCAGTGGAACGATGGTGTAGAGGTTGGTCACGTCCCAGCCCTCCTTGAGCATGTTGACGTGAATCACGATCTCGGTCGGCTCGTCCACGCTCTCCACGGCCAGCAGGCGCGTGATCATCTCTTCTTCCTCCGCGCCGGTGCGGCTGGAATCGACCTGAATCACCTTGCCCTGGTAGCGCCCCTCGTAGAAGGCTCCCGACTCCAGAAGCGCCAAGAGTTGCGCCGCGTGCGTGGTATCGCGAGCGATGACGAGCATGAAGGGCTTGACCGGCTTGACGCCGTTCTCGCGGGCGTAGGTGAGCAGCTCGACCTTGGTCGTCTCATGCAAGCGCACGCCGTCTTCCAGTTTGGTCTTCTCGATCTCCTCGGGCGTGTGCGCCTTGGCGTCGAAGTTGCGCTGGGTGACCACGGCCGGCTCCTTGACGAAGCCATCCTCCATCGCTCGCGCCAGCGGGTAGTCGATCACCACGTTCTTGAACGGCACAGGCCCTCGGCTGGACTCAACGAAGGGCGTCGCTGTCACTTCCAGACCGAACAGCGGCTTGAGTTCGTTGATGGCGCGCACGCCGGCGCTGGCCCGGTAGCGGTGCGATTCGTCCATCAGCAGCACCAGGTCAGACAGGCTAGCCAGGTGGTTGAAGTAGCTGTCGCCAAGCACCTCCCGCATGCGCTTGATGCGGGGCTCTTTGCCTCCGCGTACCTCGGAGTTGATCTTGGAAATGTTGAAGATGTTGATGCGTACGTCGTGGGCGAAGCCCATCGATTGATCGCCTACCGCTGCACCGGTCTGGTCGTAGTTGTCGCCGGTGATGATCAGCGGCGGTTGCTGCGCGAATTCTGCGATCCCCTTGAACACGTACTTCGGCGTGTTGCGCGTGAAGTCCGTGATGAGCTTGTTGTAGATCGTCAGGTTGGGCGCCAGCACGAAGAAGTTGTTGATGTCGTGCGCAAGATGCAAGTAGGCGATGAAGGCTCCCATCAGGCGCGTCTTGCCCACGCCCGTGGCCAGCGCGAAACACAGCGACGGGAACTCGCGCTCGAAGTCCTCCAGCGTGCTGAACTCGGCCTTCAACGTGGACAGAATGGCCGAGACATCGCGCTCGTGACCCAATAGCTCGGGCGCAGCATCGAGGGCGCGTGCGAGCTTGATAAGGGACTCGGTTTGCGGCGGACGAAGAGACAGACGACCGGTAACGGCGTGCAGGACGCGGGTGCTCATTATTCGTTCTCCCCAAACAGGCCGCCCTGTCCCGCGTTGGCGAGGGCCGCATTCTTGTTCTTGATCTTCTTGCTGTTATCAACCGTGACCGCAGGCTCGGTCTTCTCAATCTCCGCCATTGGCAGGTTGATCACATTCAGGCTGTAGTCGTCACGGCCCCAGTGGCAGCGGGCCAGCACCATCTTCGGGATCTTCTTCAGCGTCAGGTTCGGCCAGCGCTCCGCCGCTTTGGTCGCCGTGACTCCGCGGAAAGCGGCGCAGCACACCAGCAGGCTCCGCTCCGGGCCGACTTCATCGGCCAGGGCTTGCAGTTGCTCAGCGGACAGGTTCTGCGTGGTGACGTAGATGAAATCGCGCTCGCTGGAGTGGCCGTGCTGCCACCAGTGCGTTTCCGACGGAGCGTAGGCAAAGCCTTCCAGCTTGGCCAGCGCCTCGGCCAGTTGCGCAGCGTTGTATTCTGGATTGATGACCGGGTTGCCCCAGCGGTCGTTGACGATCAGGCTGGGGGCAAGGCGGTAATAGCGGAAGCCGCCGCCGCCTTTCCAGCTCATCGCTGCAGTGACACCTGCCGGGTCTTCGCCATCGATCACCTTCTTCAGGCGGGGAATCACGTGGGAGTGACAATGCTCGCCCAACTCCACCATGATCCAGCGACGCCCCATTTTGTGGGCGACTGCCCCAGTCGTTCCAGAGCCAGCAAAAGAATCAAGAACGATGTCGCCAGGCTTGGTTGCCAGATCAAGACATCGCTTGATAAGCCCCTCGGGCTTTTTTCCTTTTGGGAAGTTGATCCCACCTTCGTTGTGGAGATTATTGGAGAGAATGTCATCCCATAGGCTGGTCAAAGGCTCACCAGCCACGTACTTCCCGTCAATGAACTTGAGCTTATCCGAGTAGAAGAGGATTCGCTCTCCATTGACGAAGTACATATTCGAATGAGATTCGCGTTCTAGCAGCAAGACTTCGCCGGATCGAGCCTTCGATCTGTCAATCATCTCCCGCGCTTCACTGCTAACGGCGTTGTAGTCTGGCCGTGCGAGACGAACTACACGCTCCGCATTCTTCATCACAAACTCGGAAAGCTGCTCCTCGTACAGATCCCCCAAGGTCTTCTTGAGGCCGCGTTCCGGCATACCGAGATTCATTGCGAACGCGCTAGCAAGCGTGACAAATCGCCAACGAGAGAAGGGCTCTTCGTAGTTTTCGATGAATTGCCCATAGCGCTTGTCCCGCTCTGCACGGGCCGTGAAGATTCGATTGGGCGTCCACAACGATTTATTCTTCGCGTAGATCAGAATGAAGTTAGTGGTGCTCACAACGCCTGGATTGATTGCCTTGTGGCCGGTAGCTGATCCTTGCTTGAAGGTCACCACTGAAACCCGATTCGCCCGCCCGAACACTTCGTCCAACAACGCGATCAGGTATCCGAGCTCGTTATCGTCGATGTGCACAAACATCGTTCCGTCATCGGACAGCAATCGCCGAAGCGATTCGGCGCGATCGCGAATGAGTCCAAGCCAAATGGAGTGCTCGTATCCATCGTCGTAGTGCTCAAATGCCTGTTGCGTATTAAATGGCGGGTCGATGTAGATGCACTTCACCTTGCCTGAGAACTCCTGCTCCAGCGCCTTGAGCGCCAGCAGGTTGTCGCCGAAGATCAGCCGGTTGTCGAAGATGTCGCCATCCGACACGCGATGCGTGGCGTGATATGACTTCTCGGGGTCTTCGAGCAGGATGCGGGGCTCCAGCTTGGGCCGCTTCTCCTTCCCGATCCAGGTAAGTTCTAGTTTTTGTTTGCTCATGGTCATGCCACCTTAATGCTTGTGCAGTCCAAGCTTGTCAAACAGGATGCGGTTGCGGCGTTCTGCATCCTTGATGAGCTTGTCGTAGGAGAGAATTTCGATATACCCGTTGCCAGTCGCCAAAGGGGAGAAATACCCTTCGTTGTCGGCGGTGCGGTGGTAACGTCCGAATACTTGTCGATGCAAAGACGGCATTAAATCAGCGATGAGATACCCGGTGTACCGCAGGCTGGCGGGATTGATCTGCCGCCCATCAACGTCCGTGACGCCCCCTTCGGAGATTTCTCGGAATCGTTGGATGATCTGATCAGCGGGGTCTTTGTCATAATTGTCCCGCCCTGGCCGCTTGAACTCGATGATGACAACACCACCACCAGGCAGGCTGTCTGCCTCAGCGACACCGATGGGTGTGTCATAAAAAAATGCAAAGATGTCCGGCTCGCGGCCCGAGGTGTCGTCCAGCCCAGCGACGCTTTTCAGCTTTTTGTCTGATGTGAGCAGGGTGTGATAGCACAGCCGCTCGTCAATCACCCAGAGGTTCTGCTGCTCGAAGAAGATGTCCTTCGAGGTCGTCCCCATGGGGAAGATCATCTTGTGCAAGACTCGTTCGAGCGGGTATTTGTCATCCGTGCGTTTTTTCTTGAGGCTGTTGTTCACCAAGTCAAGGATCGTTCGGCGGTGCGCAATATAGGCAGCAAGCTGGGCCTTGCCGATTTCGTTGGCCTTTTCCGCGATTTCCTTAAATTTCTCTTGGTACTGTTCGAAGGTTTCGGTTTCGAAGAGCGCCGCGACATGCTTGGCCTCTTTGCGAATGTCGTCCTCGATGGTGCGCTTCACATGCAGAAGAGCTTCGTCCAGCTTGTCTTCAGACAGGCCTGGCTGAATCTTTTGCTCGATCACTTCTTTGTAGCGAGGGTGCGTGAGCGCCCTGTACTCGGGGGCTTGCTCCACAAATTTCTCGATTTGAGCCCGCTTTTCTTCGTTCGTTGACTTCAAGTCGCCCGAGAGCAGCGGGCGCAACGCGCCCGCAATACCCTGGTTCAGGGCGCGCCGGGAGACGAGCGACTGCTCAAGTTCGGGTTCCTCATCGCTTTGGAAAGCGATGCGCGTGCGCTCTTGGTTGGCATGGTCGTCCAGGTATTCCCCGGTGACCAGCACGATCAAGGTGTACGACTCCTGGTCCCCGTCGATCAGCCTTTCGGGAAGCTCCGGAAGCAGGTCACGCAGCTTGCTTGTGGTGACTTCCCGCCCGTTCGCACACAAATTGAGTTCGTGGCGCGAGCGTCCGTCTCGGTGGCGATAAGCCTGCAAGGCGAATGTATGGCCGGAAACCTCAAAGAACTGCTCTTGGATGTGCGCCAGCACGGTGGACTGAAACAGGGCATGCAAGTCAATCGGAGCGTGTCCAGGAGACTCCAGAGCTATCGGAGGGCAGGAGCGGGCCGCAAACCGGATCAGAAAGTGCGCAATGATGCGTTCAGCGATGGTCTCGGGCTGGGTAGGCCACCCAGCCCGAAACTTGTCATCCATGCCCCGCATGGAGGTATGCGTGCCACATGCCTCTTTGACTTCAGACGTGGTGTCTGCACCTTTCAGTTCATCTTGGATGCTGAAGTCGAACTCGCGCAGCAAAGCCTTACCGTCGCGTTTGAAGACGCTGCGGATGTGTACGGATGAAAAGACCTTCAGGAAGGTGAAGCGTCCGACACCTCGACCACCGACCTTCACCTTGGAAAGCGTGTGTGCCTCCTGAAACGAGGCCAAATTCTTTTCGTTGAAGCCAACGCCATCATCAATGACATCAAAGCCGTCCACGACCAGAGTCTCATCGCCAGCTTGATGAGCAAGATCGGTAGAAGCTACCAGCCGGATGCGAATCAAATGATTGCTGAAGCCGTCTTGATGTTCTTCGATTGCATCGACGGCATTCGAGATAGCCTCGTAAAGAGGCATCATTGCCTTGGACTGGGAAAGCTCCAGTCGATCCACCAGACCTTTGATGTTTGCTTGCACTATTGATTTCCTCCCTGGCTCTGCTGCGCCAAGGCCGCCATCAAACGGCCTTTCACGGTTCGACAGTCCGTTTTGTTCTCAAAGATGCTGCGCGCCTGCTTGTTCCACTGCGCGCCTTGGACGGCACTCACAAGGCGCTCGGAAACAAGATCGACTTCGCGTGAAATCGCTGTCATCTCATCCTGGGTCAACGCCAGCATCGGTCCGTTCTGAAACTGAAGCCGGATGAAAATGACGTGTAGAACCAGCCAAGCGCCGTGATTGAGAATCTCTCGTGCAGGGAGTGCCCCCGCTGGCAAGTTGGCGGGATCACCTTCGGCAGTGGCTCTGGCGCGGACTTTCTCTACGACCACTCGGCCGACTTGGGCTATCCGCCACATTTGCCTTGCCGTGAGGGAGTCGGCGAAGAGCCGTTCGTAGGAATGGCGTAAGGGGTCGGTTGCTGATACCAACCCCTCCCGCCCAAACAGCTTCTTTTTGTCGGCCTTGGCGGCGGTCACGTAGTCCTGCCAGTCGTTCGTGGTTACGGTGCAAGCCAGGAATGGCGCAAGTTCACGCGCGCTGAAGCAGGTCGGCGATAGCGGCGGATCGTCGTCCCCCTGCTTGACCAGATAGGTAATGCCCGCCATCTGCAAGGTCTGCTGCCACATGGCCTGCCGTTCATCGAGCGCAGCAAAATCTTCCAGCTCAACGGCATTCTGGCGGTTACGCGATTGGGTGACACGATCACCAAAGCCATCAGGCGCGTTCTCAAGACACACAAACGTCGCCATGACTATGGTGGGATGTGCATCGTAGTGGGCCAGTGGCTCGCGGGCTATCGCCCCAACCGTCTGCGCGCCGTTGATGATGGATAGGCCTCGAATGCGAAACGTGCCAGTCTGCCGATGCGGGTCGCGGGGGTGCTGCTCCGTTATGGAGTCGCAGAGGAAGGTGACGCCGTTATTGAAGTAGAAGAAGTGCTGTGCTTCTTGTCGAATCGTCTCGGTTAGTCCAGCATTGACGGTGGTCGTGCCCTTGAACCGGCGAATGTTCCGATCAACCAGATGCTCCTCGTGTGCCGCCCAAAGATCGGCGAGCCGCTTGGCGTCCATGCGCCCGTAGAACGCCCGGTAGGGCTCTTGCGTGTGACCGAAGTCCTTCAATTCGACTTCGGCTTCTATGGGCTGGGCCGAAACCCCATCCAGATGCAGATCGTGCAGGGTCGTGAGCCCATAGGCATGGCATCGAAGAAAGCCCGGATTTGCGCCATTGAACGCACGCTCCAAGTCGGCAAAGATGTCGCGCCGATCATCGGACACCGCCGTGCCGGAATAGGCCAGCACGACTTTGACCCTGCAGACACCGCTGTTCAACGCATTGGTGATTGCCGCTTGGCGGCTTTGCAAGGCGTTGTTGAAACGATTCCAGCGTCCTTGCAGAAGGTCGGTTACGCCGTCCCGAAATTTGGATACCTCGCCGAGTTCCGGCTCGCCAGTGCCTGACTCTTTGAACTTGGATTGGACCAGCCAGATCGTCTGATCCGTTGAAACGAATACTGAGTCGATTCCATGATCCTGACCACCATCGATGCTGGCGGCCACGGACTCATCGAGATTGGCGCCAGCGTCTTCATGCAGGACGAATGCCGCAATTGCCCTGGACAGAAAGTTGCTTCGCCGAGATTCTGGCGTGTTCCCTGTTCCCGTGATTCGGGTGGAGTAATCTGCATCGAGTTTCTGGCATAGCAGATCGAGTTCGAGGGGCCGAGCGACAACTGTTGCCATCAGACCAGCTCCCATTCGACGGTAAACAGCGTGCGCTCTTCCACCTGCTGCTGGAGCTGCACTTCCAACTGACTGATGAGGTCATTTCGCTGCGCTTCGACTTCGTCCTGCCGGGCAAACAGCTCCCGGCGCAGTTTGCTACGCTTGCCTTCCAGCTCACGCTGCTTTTTCTGCCACGAGAGCTTTTCTTCGAGGGTTGGTGAGGTCGCGGCCGTGCGGCGTACCTCCTTGATCTCGCGATCGATCTCCTTGATCTCCTGCTCCAGACCCAGCTTCAGGTCGTCCGCCCAGGCGTCCAGCTTCTGGACTTCCTGCTCGAAGTAACCGAGGTTGCGCTCGTTGACATCGCGCAGGAGTGCTGTCTTGCGGGTCTCCACGTCGGCCAGCAGGGTGGCGTCAGGGGCGTTGAACAGACTGGCTGCTTGCGTGGTCGCGGGCAGGCGCAACAGTTTTTCCGGGTCTTCTTCCGCGAGCACGACGCCGTCGGTCGTGCCCGCGGCAACCAGCAGATGCTGCTCCTGGTTGCCGAAAGTCTCGACCGAGATCAGCTTCACGGTGAGCCATCCGGCCTTGCCGCGATAGGCTTCGAGGGTGCTGATCTTTGAACCGTAGGCGTTGTAGTCGAAGACGAGTCGAGCCCCGTCGAGTACGCGAGCCTTGGCCTGCTCGATGCCCCATCGCGCCAGCGGATGATTGATGCGGTATAGATGCGCGTCGCCGGAGCGGCGGGGCAACTCGTAGCGCCCCAGTTCGATGCCCGCGAGACCGCCATGCTCGATTCCAGTCGGTATGTGGCGGAGATCGAAGCCGTCGTCATCGAAGGCGGCGCAATGGACCAGTTCCGCGCGGGTCAGGTCCATCAGCATGCGCTCGAAGCGGTTGCGCGCGTTGCGGCTGTCGTCTGCCCGCATGCGCAGCTTCTCCTGCACCTCCTCATCAAAGTTCTCAAGCAAGACCTGCCGCGTCTTGACCATCGCCTCGTTGATCTCGCCGGAGAGGTCGAGCTGGAGTTGCTCGAAGCTGGACTTGATTTCTTCGGGCTCTCGGCAGTTCTGGTAGATCTCGGCGATACGCCGCTCGAAATCGACACCGGAGCCGATGGCGCCGAGAACTTCGTCGCTGGCCCCGAATACACCTTCGAAGAGCTGGAACTTCTGCGACAGCAGCTCGTACACCCGTGCATCGGCCTCATTACTGCGGTCGACGAAGTTGACCACCACCACGTCGAATTTCTGACCGTAGCGGTGGCACCGTCCAATGCGTTGTTCGATGCGCTGCGGGTTCCAGGGCAGGTCGTAGTTGATGACGAGCGAGCAGAACTGGAGGTTGATGCCTTCGGCCCCAGCCTCGGTGGCAATCATGACCTTGCCGCGCTCCTTGAAGTGCTCGACCAGGGCTGCGCGGGTGTCGGCGGTCTTGGAGCCGGTGATGCGGTCGGTGCCTTCGTGGCGTTTCAGCCAGTCCTTATAGATGGCCTGCGCGCGCTGGTCGCTGTTGGTGCCGTTGAAGAGCACGATGCCGTCGCCGTATGGCGTGTCGGCCAGCAAGTTGAGGAGGTATTCCTGCGTGCGCCTGGACTCGGTGAAGATGATGGCCTTTCTGGCCGCGCCCAACCGATCCAGTTCGGCGAAGGCGCGAACCAGCGCAGTGAGTAGCGCCTTACCCTTGGCGTTGTCACGAATGTTGGTTGCCAGCGTTTTGAAGTGGCGAAGTTCCTCAATCTCGTGCGCGATGGCATCACGCTCGGAGCGGTTCGTTGCCTCTTTGCCCGGCTCTTGGTCCTCCCATTCGTCGGCGGTCTCGTCGAGCGACTCGTAGTCCTCGTCCAGTTCTTCGGCGAGATCGGGAACCACGGGAGCTTGATCCAGCACGCCCTGGAGACGCTTGGCCATTGTCTCCAACGCACCCGCAATCGCGTGCGTGCTGGAAGCAAGCAGCTTCCACAGCACGAGTGAAATCAGTTGGCGCTGCCCGTCGGGCAGGGCCTTGAGGTTGGGGCGGCGCAGATAGTCGGCGACGAGCCTGGAAAGTTCCTGCTCTTCGCTCGATGGCGTGAACTCCTCGACGATGGCCCTGCGTGCTGTGTACGAAACGTAGGGCTGAACCTGTTTGCGCAGGGTGCGCTTGCAGATGGGGGCCAGCCGGTCACGCAGGCTGCTGAAGGATTGCTCTCTGCCAGTGAACTGCGAGCGGAAGCTATCAAGGTCTCCGAACACGCGGTCATCGATGAAGCTGACCAGCCCATAGAGTTCGAGCAATGAGTTCTGCAACGGCGTCGCGGTCAGAAGCACCTTGGAGTGAACGCGCGACAACGCCTCCTTGAGGGTCTTGGCGATGACATTGCTGGTCTTGTAAACGTTGCGCAGGCGATGCGCTTCGTCGAGCACGACCAAGTCCCAGTCAATGCCCTTGACGTCGTCGGCCTTGGCCTTTGCGAACTGGTAGGAACAGATGATCGGGCCGGACGCGAACAAGAATGGATTCTGCCGCTCCTGCTTGCGGATCGCGTTGTAGTTTTTGGCTTCAAGGATCAGCCCTTGCAGGCCGAACTTGTCCTGCAACTCCTGGTGCCACTGCTTACGCAGGTTCGCCGGAACAATGATGAGCATCTTCCGTCGCCGTTCGGCCCAGCGTTGGGAGATGACCAAACCGGCTTCGATGGTCTTGCCCAGACCAACCTCGTCGGCGAGGATCACGCCGCGTGAGAGCGGGTTGCGGCAAGCGAAGAGCGCGGCCTCGACTTGATGAGGATTCAGATCGACTTGCGAATCGACCAAGGTTGAGGCCAGCGACTCCACAGAGTCGCCCGCCGCGCGTCGGGTCAGCAGCCAGGCGAAGTACTGGCTCTGGTGCGGCGTTAGAAGCTGCTGTGTTGTCAACGGCGATCCCCCCCCTTGTTCTTTTCCGGATGCGATTCGGTCGTTGACTTGGCGCACGCTCACTCGGCCTCCGGCTTCTTCTTGCTGATGCTTTCGGCGATCCAGCGATCCAGCTCTGAGCGGCGAAAGCGCCAGGTACCTCCAAGCTTGAACGCCGGAATCTCTCCTTTCTGGGCAAGGCGATAGACCGTCCGCTTCCCGGCTTTGAGGTAGGCCGCGACCTCCTCCAGCGTGAGGATCTCGCTCTCGACTTCAGTCATCCGGAAACCATCCGATTTGGCCTTTCGTAGCCTTGGATTGCCAAGTTTAGCCAATTCTACCAGGCCGCGGTAGGCGCTGGCCAACTCCGCAATCCGGGGAGCCTTGCGCAGTTGATGGCCAGTTCGGCCTGGGAATCCGGTCAACCCGTAGTTCCCATTCCCTGCGGCGCAAAGCGAGAGCGCGGCACAGCATCTGGCCATCCGCATCAACGGGGAATGGCTCGATGGGACAGACCAACCGCCGCGCATCCGCATGGCCTTCGCTGGCCGTGCTGCTGGCCGTGTCGCTCTCGGCCCTGCAACCCGCCATTGCCGACGACACCCCGGAGCGTGAGCAGCTCGCCGCGCTCGCGCGCCAGCTCGACCTGATCGACCGACTGGTCGAGCACGCCACCACCACCGCGCCGCAGGCGCGCGCCCGCTACCACTTCGACTACGCCCGGCTGCGCGCCGACCTGAAACGCGTGCGCACCGGCGTGCAGGACTTCCTCGTGCCTCAGCGCGCCCAGCCGCGCGATCCCGTTCCGCTGGCCGGCGACTACCTGCGCCGCGACGAACAGGAGGAGCCCTCGCCATGACCGCCGAGCAGATCGCCGCCTTCCAGGCCAACGGCGGCTTTGCGCCTTCGGCGGTGTCCGTCGTGGTGCTCGGCTTCGTGTTCGCGGTGCTGCTGTTGTGGGGCGTGTGGGCCATGCGCACGGCCTACGTGGGCTGGGCCGAGAACCGCATCAACCAACGTCAGTTCCTGGGCGTCTGCATCCGCTTCGTCGCGATGTACCTGGTGCTGACCTTCTTCCTCCTCTCCTGACCACCACGAAGGGCCATCGATCATGCACACGCCTCCGACTACTTCTCGCGTTCCCTCGCGCATCGCCGCGCTGCTGGCGCCGTTGGCGCTCCTGGGACTGCCGCCATCCGCGTTCGCGCAGGGCCTGCCGACCATGGAAGACCCCTCGCGCGGCCAGGGCAGCGGCATCCTGCAGACCTTGCAGAACTACGGCTACGACATCGTGCTGCTGATCGCGCTGCTCGTGGTCGCCTCGATGTTCGTCGGTGTCTGCTATCACGCCTACACACGCTACTCGGAGATCCACACGGGCCGCGCCACCTGGGGCCAGTTCGGGCTGACGGTCGCCGTGGGTGCGATCCTGTTGGTCGTCGGCATCTGGCTGCTGACCAAAGCCACCGGCGTGCTGTAAGGGCTGCACGTGATGGCCACCCCCGCGGAGACAGCGCGCGATGCGCTGGTGACGTTCCTGCCGCACCGGTTGAATCGCCAGCCGGTGGTCGTGCGCGGACTGACCGCCGATGAGCTGTGGATCTGCGCTGGCCTGTCGGCGGCCGCCGGGCTCGTGCTCGGTGTGCCATTGGCCTGGCTGACGCGCAGCATTGCCATGGTGCCTACGCTGATCGTCGCCGGCATCGCGCTCGGCGTCTTCGTCGGCGGTGGCTTCCTGCGCAGCCAGAAGCGCGGCCGGCCCGACACCTGGCTGTACCGGCAGCTTCAGTGGCGGTTGACCTTGCGCTATCCAGTGCTCGCCGCTCACCTGGGCGGGTGCCGTCTGATCATCCGCACGGGCTGGTGGAGCACACGGCGCACGGCCCACCGAGGTGCGGCATGAGCCGTTTCAAGAATGAGGTCGCGCACCTGCAGGCACACGTGAAGACGCTGCGCCTGGGCGGCGCGGCGCTGTTTGTGGTGGCGCTGCTGCTCGGCTTCGGCTGGTGGAGCGCGCCGCGCGATCTGACCATCCACGTGCCCCCCGACCTGCGCTCGGGCAGCGTGCGCAAGTGGTGGGACGTGCCGCCCGAGAGCGTGTACGCGTTCAGCTTCTACATCTGGCAGCAGGTGCAGCGCTGGCCCACCAACGGCGAGACCGACTACCCGCGCAACCTGCACGCGCTGTCGGCCTACCTGACGCCGAGCTGCCGGGCCTTCCTGCAACAGGACTACGAGTACCGTCGCGCAAGCGGCGAGCTGCGGCAGCGCGTGCGCGGCATCTACGAGATTCCCGGCCGCGGCTATGGCGACAGCCCCAGCACGCGCGTCAAGGCGGTTTCCGACCGCGATTGGATCGTCACGCTGGACGTGAGCGCCGACGAGTACCACGGCTCCGAGCAGGTCAAGCGTGCCCTGGTGCGCTACGCCCTGAAGGTTGTGCGCATGGACGTCGATCCCGAGCGCAACCCCTTCGGCCTGGCGCTGGACTGCCATGCCAGCGCGCCTCAGCGCATCGAGACGTCACCGACGCCCGGCGCCGCATCCGGCCACTCGCAGGGAGACTCCCCATGAAACGCCATGCCCTGTCGGCCTCTGCCGGCGTCTTGCTGTGGCTCGCGCTCGCGCCGGCTCAGGCTGAAGAAATCCTGCGCTGGGAACGCCTGCCGCTGGCGGTGCCGCTGGTGGTCGGCCAGGAGCGCGTGATCTTCATCGACCGCAACGTGCGTGTCGGCGTACCGGACAGCGCGGCCGCGCACCTGCGGGTGCAGAGCGCCGGCGGCGCGATCTACCTGCGGGCGAGCGAGCCGCTGCCGCCGACGCGGCTGCAGTTGCAGGACGTGGAGTCCGGCGCGCTGATTCTCCTCGACATCGCCGCCGAACCAGCGCAGGACGGACAGCCCCCGCTGGAGCCGGTGCGCATCGTGGACGCGCAGCAGTCGCCCGCCACGCGCTACGGCGGCGAGGCGGTCAGCGCCACGGAAGCCGCCGCACCGGATCGGCCAGTGCGCAAGCGCGAAACACCCGCTCCGGTCGTGCTGACACGTTACGCCGCGCAGAATCTGTACGCGCCGTTGCGTACCGTCGAGCCGGTCGCCGGGATCGGCCGCGTGAACCTGCGCCGCGACCTCCCGCTGGACACCCTGCTGCCGACGCTGCCGGTGCAGGCGCGGGCCTTGGCCGCCTGGCGGCTCGAAGACCAGTGGGTGACGGCGGTGCGGCTCACCAACACGGCGGCGCGCTGGCTGGACCTCGATCCGCGTGCGCTGCAGGGCAATTTCGTGGCGGCCACCTTCCAGCACCCGAACCTGGGGCCGGCCGGCCACGCGTCCGACACCACCGTGGTCTACCTGGTCACGCGCGGCCGCGGTCTGGCCGAGGCGCTGCTGCCCAGGCTGAGCCCCATCGACGCCAGCGTGAATCTGCCGCCGTCCGGTGCCGCCGGCACGGCAGGAGGAGCGTCTGATGAAAAGTAACCCGCTGCTCAAGTGGCTGCTGATCCCCGTGATCCTGCTGCTGGTGTTCGTCGGCATCAAGCTGTTCTCCGGCCCCGCCGGCCAGCGGCCCGCGCTGTCGGGCACGGCCAACCCGCTCACGCCCGAGGAGATGAAGGCCCTGGGCATCGAGGGCGACACGCCGCGCGACACGGTGGCCACGCTGGTCGCGCAGGTGAAACAGTTGCGCACCGAACTGCAGACCGCGCTGGGCGACAACCGGCAGCAGAAGACCGAGAACGAGCGCCTGCGCACCCGCGAGAGCGCGATCGACCAGCGCATCCAGACCGCGCTCGAAAGCGAACGCAGCCGCTTGCAGCAGGAACGCGAGCAGGTGGTGAGCGAGAAGCAGCAGACCCAGGGGTTGCTGCAGGATCTGCAGCAGCGGCTCGATGGCCTCTCCGGCAAAGGCGGCCAGGTCGACCTGCCCGTCGGGCTGGGCCTGGAAGAAGGCGACGGCAAGCGCTTCGGCAACAATGACGGCAGCAGCGCAGGCAACGGCACACATTGGGTCGAACCGGGCGATGCCAAGACCGATGCCCGCAACAGCAGCAAGGAACCGAGCTTTCCGCTGAGCTTCGGCCCGGCGCAGAAAACCCTGTCGGCCGCCGCGGAGTCCGTCGCCGACGCCGGCGGGCGTGCGGTGGTCGGCGCCGTGGGTGCTACCACGACGCCGTTCTACACGGTGCCGCGCAATGCAACGCTGATGGGTTCGGTGGCGATGACGGCGCTGATCGGCCGCGTGCCCATCGACGGCACGGTCAATGACCCGTACCCCTTCAAGGTGCTGATCGGCCCGGACAACCTGACGGCAAACGGCATCGACATCCCCGACGTGGCCGGCGCCGTGGTCAGCGGCACGGCCTCGGGCGACTGGACGCTTTCGTGCGTGCGCGGGCAAATCCGTTCGGTCACTTTCGTGTTCCACGACGGCACCATCCGCACCGTGCCCGAGGACGGCAACCGGGACCAGCGCGGCGGGCAAGCCAGCGCCAACAGCACGACGAGTGCCACGCAAGGCGGCCTGGGCTGGATCAGCGATCCCTACGGCATTCCCTGCGTCAGCGGCGAGCGGCGCAGCAACGCGCAGCAGTACCTCGGCAGCCAGGCGCTGATCACTGCGGCCGGCGCGGGCGCGGCCTCGCTCATCAAATCCGACAACGGCAGCGTCGCCGTGGTCGCCAACGGCAACGGCTCGCTCGGCACGGTCGGCATCGGCGGCAACGAAGCGATGGGCCGCATCCTGGCCGGTGGCGTGCGCGACATGGCCGACTGGGTCAACAAGTTGTATGGCCAGGCCTTCGCGGCCGTCTACGTGCAGCCCGGCGCCAGGGTCGCCGTGCATCTGGAGCAGCCGCTCCACATCGACCACGACGCCCAGGGGCGTCGGGTGAACCACCGCATCGGAGAAGCCCATGCCTCGGACCTGGATTGACGCGACCGCCGTGCTGCTGGCGGCCGTCTTGCTCGGCGGCTGTGCGACCAGCAAGGAGAAGCTGCTGCCCCACGGCCACAACACAATGCTCGACATCTGGCAGCAGGAGACCGGCGGCGGCGAAGGCGGCGGCCCCACCGCACGGCAACTGCTCGACGCACGCCAAGGCCTGCGCCGGCCGCTGAACGAAGCCGACGTGCAGGCCACGCCCGCCGTGCAGGAGCGCTACACGCGTACCGCGAGCAACGAAATCTACCGGCAGTTTCATCGCCTGCCGAATCCCGACTTGGTGATGTACGTGTTCCCGCATCTGGCCGGCACCGACCCGGTGCCGGTGCCCGGTTACAGCACGGTGTTCCCGTTGTACCAGCGCGTGCAGTACGCAATGCCCGGCGAGCGGGTGGAGGACTATTGATGGCTTGGTCGATGCCGTGGCCGCGCAAGGGAGCCGCTCCTCCGGCGGATGGTGCGCAGGCGGCGGACGACGCCTGGGCGCAGCATGTCGCGACGCTGGCCGCGCAGGGCATACCCGAGCCCGGCGGCGCGCTCGCCGGCCAGCGCCGGCCCGCAACCCAGGCCGACCACGATGCGCTCTACACCGTCGCGCCGTCGTTCGCGGACATGCTGCCGTGGGCCGAGTACCTGCCGGGCTCGAAGGCCATGCTGCTCGAAGATGGGCAGTCGGTGGCCGCGTTCTTCGAGCTGCTGCCAGTGGGCACTGAAGGCCGCGAGCTGGCCTGGCTGTGGCAGGCCCGCGATGCGCTGGAGAACGCCCTGCAGGACTCTTTCGACGAACTCGATGAGAACCCCTGGGTGGTGCAGCTCTACGCCCAGGATGAAGCCGATTGGAACCCCTACCTGAGCAACTTGGCGGGCTACGTGCAGCCGCGTGCGCGGGGCAGCGCGTTCAGCGAGTTCTACCAGCGCTTCTTTGCCCACCACCTGCGCGCCATCGCCAAGCCGGGCGGGCTGTTCGAGGACACCACCGTCACCCGCCTGCCGTGGCGCGGCCAGGTGCGGCGCGTGCGTATGGTGGTCTACCGCCGCACGCCCACGGCTGCGGCCACGCGGCGCGGCCAGTCGCCCGAGCAGGCGCTGACCACGATCTGCGACCGGCTGGTGGGCGGGCTGGCGAATGCCGGCGTGAAGGCCCGGCGGCTCGGCGCGGCGGACATCCACGCCTGGCTGCTGCGCTGGTTCAACCCGCATCCGACCCTGCTCGGCCCGAGCGCCGAAGACCGCGAGCGCTTCTATGCGCTGACCCGCTACCCCGACGAGACCGAGGAGGGCGAAGTCGAACTCGCCAGCGGCACCGACTTCGCGCAGCGACTGTTCTTCGGCCCGCCGCGCTCGGATGTCGAGCAGGGCCTGTGGTTCTTCGATGGGCTCCCGCATCGCGTCATCGTGATGGATCGCCTGCGCATGCCGCCGGCGACCGGACACCTGACGGGCGAGACGCGCAAGGGCGGCGACGCCATGAACGCGCTGTTCGACCAGATGCCGGAAGACACGGTGATGTGCCTGACCGTGGTGGCGACACCGCAGGACGTGCTGGAAAGCCATCTCAATCACCTCGCCAAGAAGGCCGTCGGCGAAACCCTGGCCTCCGAACAGACGCGCGCGGACGTGCAGCAGGCCCGCGGCCTGATCGGCAGCGCCCACAAGCTCTACCGCGGCGCGCTGGCGTTCTACCTGCGTGGTCGAGATCAGGCTCAGCTCGACGCGCGCGGCCTGCAGCTCGTCAATGTGATGCTCAACGCGGGCCTGCAGCCGGTGCGCGAGGAAGACGAGGTGGCGCCGCTGAACAGCTACTTGCGCTGGCTGCCCTGCGTCTACGACCCGACCGCCGACAAGCGCGGGTGGTACACGCAGCTCATGTTCGCGCAGCACGCTGCGAACCTGGCGCCGGTCTGGGGCCGCAGCCAGGGCACAGGCCACCCCGGCATCACCTTCTTCAATCGCGGCGGCGGCACGATCAGCTTCGACCCACTGAACCGGCTCGACCGGCAGATGAATGCGCATCTGTTCTTGTTCGGTCCCACGGGTTCCGGCAAATCCGCGACCCTCAACAACCTGCTCAACCAGGTCACCGCCATCTACCGGCCGCGGCTGTTCATCGTCGAAGCGGGCAACTCGTTCGGGCTGTTCGGCGACTTCGCCGTGCGCCTTGGGCTCAGCGTCAACCGCGTGAAGCTCGCACCAGGCTCGGGCGTCAGCCTGGCCCCGTTTGCCGATGCCTGGCGCCTGGTCGATACGCCGGGCCAGGTGCAGACCCTCGACGCCGACGCGCTCGACGAGGACCGCGCCGAAACTGCTGCGGCGATGGAAGGCGACGAGCAGCGCGACGTGCTCGGCGAGTTGGAGATCACGGCGCGGCTGATGATCACGGGCGGTGAAGAGCGCGAGGAAGCGCGCATGACGCGCGCCGACCGCAGCCTGATCCGCCAGTGCATCCTCGACGCGGCGCGGCGCTGCGTGGCCGAGCAACGCACGGTGCTCACGCGGGACGTGCGCGACGCGCTGCGCGAGCGCAGCCGCGATGCCACGCTGCCGGAGACCCGGCGGGCGCGGCTGCAGGAGATGGCGGACGCGATGGATATGTTCTGCCAGGGCGTGGACGGTGAGATGTTCGACCGTCCGGGAACACCGTGGCCCGAGGCGGACATCACGATCGTGGATCTCGCCACCTTCGCCCGCGAGGGCTACAACGCGCAGCTCTCCATTGCCTACATCTCGCTGATCAACACGGTGAACAACATCGCCGAGCGGGACCAGTACCTGGGCCGACCCATCGTCAATGTGACGGACGAAGGCCACATCATCACCAAGAACCCGCTGCTCTCGCCGTACATCGTCAAGATCACCAAGATGTGGCGCAAGCTCGGCGCCTGGTTCTGGCTGGCCACGCAGAACCTCGACGACCTGCCCAAGGCGGCCGAGCCCATGCTCAACATGATCGAGTGGTGGATCTGCCTGTCGATGCCGCCGGACGAGGTGGAGAAGGTCGCGCGCTTCCGTGAACTCAACGCTTCGCAGAAGGCGCTGATGCTGTCGGCGCGCAAGCAGGCCGGCGCCTTCTCGGAGGGCGTCATCCTCTCCAAGAGCATGGAAGTGCTGTTCCGCGCCGTGCCGCCCAGCCTCTACCTGGCGATGGCGATGACCGAACCGGAGGAGAAGGCCGAGCGCTACCAGCTCATGCAACAGCATGGCATCAACGAACTGGATGCCGCCTTCCGCGTGGCCGAGAAGATCGACCGTGCGCGGGGCATCGAGCCGCTGGCGCTGGATGCATTGGCCTGAAGGAGGAACAGCATGTGCCTGTCTTCGTTCACTCGACGCCATACCTCGGTCGCGCTGCTGGTCGCGGTGGTGGGCGCCGCCGGGTGGTTGCTCCTGCGCACGCCCGATGCGGCCCCGGAGTTCACGCATCCAATCACGACCGTGTCCGAGCCACCAAAGCCGGCCGGACCGCCGTGGCTGTACGGCCGCAGCGATGCCCGCTTCACGGTGGTCGGTTACGCCGACCTGGAGTGCCCGTACTGCCGGGCGTACTTCCCGACGCTCCAGCGCTGGATCGACACCCACCCCGAGGTGAACTGGCAGTGGCATCACCTGCCGCTGCCCATGCACGAGCCCGCCGCGACCGCCGGGGCACGCCTGGCCGAGTGCGCGGGCGAGGTGGGCGGGCATGCCGCGTTCTGGCAGGCGGTGGCGTGGCTCTACGCGCACACCCGCGGCGACGGCCAGGGCCTGCCGGAGGGCCTGCGCTATCCCGACCTCACGCCAACCCTGCAGCAGTGCCTCGACAGCGAGCGGCCCGACACCGTGATCCGCGCCCAGGCCGCGGAGGCGGCACGACAGAGCATTGCCGCCACGCCGGCCTTGCAACTGCGCGACCGCGAGTCAGGCAAGACGCTCCTGCTGCACGGCCCCATGGACGGCGACGCCTTGCTCTCGGCCATCGACCTGCTGGCTGCCAGCGACACGGCGGGCGCCGAGTCCTCACATCCCCCAGACATGCCCACCAGCGTTGCTGGCGACATGCCCAGGTAGCCATCGATCTTCGAGGCTACGGCGCGGCTTGTCCGCGTTGATCGAAACCCGTTCGCATCGCATCCCTTGACGCGAACAGCCACTGCTTCCGCGGTGGTGGATGCCCGCTCGTCACCTGTTCCATCCCCATCGTCCCCAGGAGGGTTTGCCCTCCAGGGGCAGGCGCCCTCCGATCTCATCCATTGGAGGTTCGTCATGTCTCTCGTCATCGCCGACTCCCGCCCGGAGTCGCTCACCCTGATCGCCGCCCAGCACGAAGACTGGATCATTCGGCAGGCCATCACCCTGCTGGAGAACCGCGTGTTCAAGGCCGGTCCAGCGCTGGGCAGTCCCGCCGCCGTGCGTGACTACCTGCGCCTGAAACTGGTCGCGGAGCCGAACGAAATCTTCGCCGTCGTGTTCCTCGACAGCCAGCACCAGGTGCTCGCCTTTGAGCCGCTGTTCAAGGGCACGGTCGACCAGACTTCGGTGTATCCGAGGGTGGTTGTCCAGCGTGCGCTGATGCTCAACGCTTCGGCGCTGATCCTGGCGCATCAGCACCCCTCGGGGAACACCGAGCCCTCGGCCGCTGATCGTGCGATCACCGAGCGGCTGAAGAGCGCCCTGGCCACCGTCGATGTCCGGGTGCTGGATCACTTCATCGTCGGCAAGGGCACGCCGTATTCGTTCGCCGAGCAAGGCCTGCTGTAGCCGCGTCCTTCCATTGCGCCGCAACGGTGCTCGTCTGTTGTCCTCCACGGGAGCCTTCGGCTCCCGTTCTCTTTGGGCGCCGGCTTGCAGGAAATCGGAGCCCGCCGGTGTCGGATTCTTTGTCGCTCGCGGGCTGGCCTTGCGCTCGACTACAGGCTGCATCGACTCCGCGGAGGCGCGACATGCCGGCTCTTTCACTCGATCTTCCCGCCGCCTCACGGCGCCCTCTGGCCGCTGTGCTGTGCCTGGCGCTGCTCGCACCGGTCGCGGTGGCGGCGGACATGCTCGTCGTCACCGACAGCCGTCATCCGGTGCAGGCCCCGGCCGGCGTGCGCGTCATCGAGCTGGACCAGCCGGCGCACATCGAGGCCGAACTCACGGCGCGCCTGCCCGCTGACCCAGCCCAGGCGGAGGCCCTGGTACGGCAGCGGCTGCTCGATGGCGGCGTCGACCTGCAGCGCCGCATCGGCCAGGCCTATCAGGGCGTCGCCGATGCCTGGGGACTGGGCATCGTCAAGATCCCTGCCGTGGTGGTCGATCGGCGCTACGTGGTCTACGGCGAGCCCGACGTGGCCCACGCCGTCGCGCGCATCGACGCCTACCGGAGCGCACGGCCATGAGCCGCCTGATGACTTCCCGGCGCCTGCGCGCCATCGTCACCTCGCTGATGCTGGGCGCGGCCACCTCGGCGTTCGCCCTGAACACCGCCACCATCGTCTCGTCGGCGTTGTCGCCCGACTGCCTGGAGTACCGCGTCGTCGGCATCTGCTACTGGCTGTACTGCACGCCGTTCGGCTGCTCGGTGCGCACCTCGGTGAAGGTACGCCACTACGTGCCCGATGCCGTCGTGTCGAGCTACAGCAACACGGGCGAGAACCCCTGGCTGGAAGTGCGGGCGATGAGCATGCCGAATCCGACCGCCAAAGCCGGCGGCGACGGCACCACCAACCATGACAACGAGAACAACCTGGCGAAGTTCAAGAACGCTGACGTGATCGGCCACCCCGCCGGTCTGGTATTCAGCCAGTTCGCCGCCGCCTCGGGCTACTCCTGCGAGGGTGCGGGCACGGCCTTCATGCCCTACCTGCTGAGCACGCTCGATACCATCGCCTGGCGCTACAACATCCCCGAAGCGTTCTATCCCGAAGCGCTGATTCCCGGACGGCGCGAGATCGGCACGCGCGCCGGCCTGAACCTGTGGGGCAACGTCTATCCGCGCGGCGGCTTCCTACACCAGACCGACGACCACAAGAGCGGCGCCGTGGTCGCGCAGCGCGCGGGCGACATCGTGACGCGCCGCAACCAGATTCACGTGTACCAGCCCCTGCTGGCCAACGCCCGTGACGGCTACTGGCCGGCCGGCGCGCTGATGGAGACCGACGCCTCGACGGGCAAGTGGCAGGAGCTGACGCCCACGCTCTCGAACAGTTGCGTGGTCTTCCCGCACAGCCGCACCCGCGTGCAGGCCCAGCAAGGCGACTACGCCTGGGCCTTGTGGCGGCCGTACTCCTGCTGCCGGCGCCGTGGCCAGGTCTTCCTCGGCAGCGTCGATTTCATGTGAGGAACCCACGATGAACGCCTCCCTCCCTGACTTCCTGCGCCGCGCGAAGTCGCACCTGCGGGCCACGCTGCTCGTGGCGACCATCACGATGGCCGTCGGCGCCGCCTGGGCGCAGACCCGCATCGACCCCAATGGCGTAAACGTCAGCGGCAGCGTGATCGGCGACGACGTGCTCTACAGCATCGGCGGCGGTCGGGCCGTGTCCATGGGCGGTGCGGGGAACATGCAGAGCATCGGTGTCGGCATCGGCTGGAACAGCAACCTCATCTGCGGCGACATGAGCATCACCACGACGCTGCAGAACCAGTTGAACGGCATCACCAACGGCTTCCAGACGATCATGTCGAACGTGATCCAGAACGCCACCGCTGCGGTGGCGTCGCTGCCGGCGCTGATCATCCAGCGCGCAGATCCCGGGCTCTACAACCTGCTCACCAACGGCATCCTGCAGGCGCGGCTGGACTTTGACCGCTCCAAGATGACCTGCCGTGCGATCGCCGAGCGGATGGCCGACATGGCTGGCGGCCAAGCCGGCTGGAACCAGCTCGCCGAGGGCCTCGCGCTGCGCGATGCGGTCGCCAGCACCGATGCCGTATCCGCCATCGAGCAGGCCGAGACCAACCGGGGCAACAACGGCGTGCCCTGGGTTGGCGGCAGCAATGCCGGCGGCAACGGCCAAAGCTCGATCAAGGTGGTGGGCGACGTGACCCGTGTGGGCTACAACCTGCTCAACGGCCGCAGCGTCGGCGATACGTCGCCGATTGCGTCCAGCGCCTGCGGCAACCGCCTGACCTGCCAGACTTGGCCATCGCCGCAGGCGGCCTCGGCCTGGGCGATCCGCGTGCTGGGCGAGCGTGAGCAGCGCACCTGCGAGAGCTGCACCAAGACGCAGACCACCCCAGGCGTCGGGCTCACGCCGATGATCCAGGAAGAGTACGAAACCAAGCTGCAGGCGCTGCAAGAGCTGGTGACAGGGGCGCGGCCGACGACGCCGGCCCATCTCGAAGCCGCCGGCAGCAGCTCGCTGCCGATCACCCGTGGCGTGATCGAAGCGCTACGCGACGAGCCCGATCAGGACGTGCTGGGCCGGCGTCTCGCATCCGAGGCCGCACTGTCGAGCGTGCTGGAAAAAGCCTTGCTGCTGCAGCGCACGCTGCTGACGGGCAAGAAGGAGCCCAACGTCGCCGCCAACGAGCTGGCCGTGCAGGCGGTCGATCAGGAGAACGCCGCGCTGGAGCAAGAGATCAACAACCTCAAGACCGAGCTGGAGCTGCGGCGCACGTTGGCCGGCAACTCGGCGATGGCGATCATCCAGCGCCACAGCACCCGCGCCGCCGGCTCGCGCGGCGTCTTCGAGGGCGACACCACGCGCGACCGTCTGCGGGAAGTCCAGAAACCGCGGAGCGGTACGCCATGAGCCGGCTGGCCTGGCTGCGGCTGCCATGGCTGTTCAACCGCCGCGTCGGCGTGGCGCTGCTGTGGACCTTGCTGGTGGTGGCCGCGGCGACGGTGGTGAACATCGCGGGCATCCACGTGGTCGGCGGCGTCGAGGGCTGGCAGCACTGGCTGCAGGCGCACGCTGGCCACTTCTTCGTGTGGCGGCTGTGCCTCTACGGAGCGACGGCTTACGGCTGGTGGTGGATGCGTCGGCGCCTGTTGCGGCGGGAGCCCTCCCGCGAGACGCATCAGCGCCTGCTGCGCACGGAGATCGCGGCCGTGACAGCCCTCGTGCTGCTGGAAGGCAGCCAGTTGCTGCGGCACGGCTGAGACCGGGAGACGGGCATGACGCTCTACACCACGGATTATCTGGAGTATTACCTGACCCTGGTGGCTTGGGTGGTCAACAACGGCATCTGGAGCATCCTCGTGGCCAGCGGCGTGTTCGCGCTGCCGTTCGTGGCCATCGTGATCCAGGAATGGCTCAAGGCCCGCAGCGAAGGCGCGGACGAAGGCAACAAGGGCGTGCTGTCGTCGATGCGCATCGAGAACCGGGTGTGGGTGGCGATCGTGGTCATCCTGTTCGCCGGCATCCCGTTCATCCCGGTGGATCTCGCCACGATCAAGTTCGACACCACGCGCTCCGCGCAATGCCAGGTCAACGTCCCGCTGCCCAACGACACGGGCTGGTCCAACGTCTACACGGCGCTCAACGATCAGAGCGCGCTGGTGCCGGTGTGGTGGTTCTTCATGCATGCGCTGTCGAAAGCCGTGACGGGCGCCGCGGTGGCGGCGATTCCCTGCGGCACGGACCTGCGTCAGATCCGCATGGATGTCGATGCCACGCGCATCGACGATCCGGTGCTGGCACAGGAGGTCGCCGATTTCACGCACGACTGCTACGGGCCGTCGCGCGCCAAGCTGTTCATGAACCGACCGACGCTTTCCGACGAGCAGATGAACGACGTCACCTGGATCGGGTCAAGTTACTTCCTCGACACGCCCGGCTTCTATGACACCTATCGCTCCAAGACCCCACGCACGGCCTGGCCCTACGACGCGACCCGCGATGCAGGGCTGGCACAGGTGGACAGCGGCGGCGGCTATCCGTCCTGCCGACAGTGGTGGGCCGATGGCGGCCAGGGACTGCGCAGCCGGCTGTTGGCACAGGTGGACCCGGATCTGCTGTCGCGCATCGGCCGCTGGGCAGGTTTCCTGTCGCAGAGCGAAGTGGACGACTCGGTGATCCGCGCCGTGGTGTCACCGCGACAGCAGAAGATGAACCAGGGCGCGGTCTACACCGACTACGGTGGGCAGATCGACAAGACCTTGCCGAACATCGTCACGCGCGGCGCGAGCGACCTGGGGTTGACCGTGGGCTCGCTGGGCTTCTTTCCGGCGATGGATGTGGTGCGCCAGGCGCTGCCGATGGTGCTGACGATGCTCAAGATGGCGCTCGTCATCTGCATCCCGCTGGTGCTGCTGATCGGCACCTACGACCTGAAGACGGTGGTGACGGTGAGCTGCGTTCAGTTCGCGCTGTTCTTCGTGGACTTCTGGTTCCAGCTCGCGCGCTGGATCGACAGCACGATCCTGGATGCGCTCTACGGCTGGGGGTTTGGCGCGGACAGGCCGCACACGAACTTCGACCCGCTGATCGGCTTGAACAACGCCTTTGGCGACATGTTGCTCAACTTCGTCATGGCGATGATGTTCATCGTGCTGCCGACGTTTTGGGTGATGGCATTGGCTTGGGCAGGCGTGCGCACGGGAAATATCGTGCAGGGGTTGTCCACCGCCACCTCGGACGCCAAGGGCGCTGGGGGGCGTGGCGCTGGTATGGCAATGAGCGCCGTATCGAAGAAGTGACCGCCGTTCAGTCGTCGTCGGTCACATGCGGGTCGATGCGCCAGTCGCTCTTGTCATAAAGCCCGAAGCCGTTGGGACCTTCCCTCCACTCGGGTTGCGGTTCCTCTTGATCAGGGTCGTCGTGCTGCACGAGCCATGCAGCAGTCACCGCAAAGGCAAGCAGCAGGGCCAGCCAGAACGCGGAGTAGAGCAGCGCACCGAGCACGGCGAGCTTGATGATCCAGAGCACCGCCGTGGTCGCGCCCGCAGGCACCCCGCGCGCCACCAGCCAGCCGGCGACACGCTGCTCGCGGCGCAGGTATCCACGCCAGGCACGGGCAGCCCCCCGGCCCAGCCGGTGGCTCCAGCGCCCGTTGTGCGTGTTGGTGGTCATGCTCATGTGCCTCGGTTTCAGTGGTGGTGCCTCACCTCAGGAGCGGCCGGTTGTGGCTTGCCCTCCAGCATAGACCGCGATCAGGAGGGCGGGTTGCGGCTGGCAGAGCCGGGTCGGCTTGGGTCGCAGGGCGATTAGATTCTGCATTAGAACTCAAATATGATGCTACTTTCCATGCGCGCTCTTGCGATGGTTCTAGGGATTGATTGGATTTCGTGCTATTTTTATAGCATGGATGGAAATTTTAGGCATCAGATAATCAAGCGACTGCAGGCGGGGCTCCCCCGCGGGGCGCCGTTCGACCTTGCCACCCTGAGCCAGTTCGGGGTGTCGCCACAGCTCGCCGCCCACTATGCCGACGGTGGGTGGCTCGTGCGCCTGGCCCATGGCGTCTATGCCTTCCCGAACGATGAGTTCGGGGTCTACGGTGCGCTGAAGTTCCTGCAACAGCGCGTGCCCGGCCTGCACGTCGGCGGCAAGAGCGCCCTGGCCCTGCAGGGTGTGCGGCACAACCTGGGCAGCCGGGAGACGCTGGTGCTATGGGGCGACGGTCGTTTCGCGTTGCCGGCCTGGTTCACCTCGCGCTTTCCGGCCCGCTACGTCCACGCCCGCCTGTTCGATTGGCCGGACACGGCGCTGGCCAGCAAGACCCTGACCACGCCGCCTGGCCTGCCCGAGGATCTGAGGGTGGCAGCCCCCGAGCGTGCCGTTCTGGAGCTGCTGTACGAAGCCGGCGTCAAGCAGGGCCTCGAAGAGGCCCGCAACATCTTTGATGGACTGCGTTCCCCCCGCAAGGACTTGCTCGGGCAACTGCTGTCCTGCTGCGCCAGCGTGAAGGCCGTGCGCCTGTTCCTCACCTGGGCGCGCGAGTCCAGCATCGTGGATGTCGATGCCCTGCTGGAGCAGTACCCGGTTCGCACCGGCAGCAACACGCGCTGGATGAGCCGGCTCGATGACGGCACCTTGCTGAGCCTGAGACCTCATGGATAAGACCTACGCGGACACCGTTCGCCTGCTGCTGGCCGTCGCGCCCGATGTTTTCGCGAATGGCATCTTCGCCATGAAGGGCGGCACGGCCATCAATCTCTTCGTGCAGGACATGCCACGCCTGTCGGTGGACATCGACGTGGTGTACCTCCCGTGGCAGACGCCGCGCGACGAAGCGCTGCAAGCCATCAACCAGGAGCTGGCCGCCATCGCCACGCGCGTTGCACCACTGGGTGTGCAGACACGCCTGGTTCGCGCCAAGGACCTGGGGGACACCAAGCTGATCGTCGAGAACGACGTCGGCCAAGTGAAGGTCGAGGTCAATGTCGTGTTCCGTGGCAGCGTGCTGCCCGTCGAGCGACGACCACTGAGCGCCAAGACCCGCGATCTGTTCGGCGTCGAGTTCGAGCTGCCGATCCTGGCGCCGGATGAACTGTACGCCAGCAAGCTGGTGGCTGCGCTGGATCGACAGCATCCGCGCGATCTGTTCGACGTGTGGCAGCTCTACGAATCGGGCGGCATCAGCGATGGCATGGTCGAGTGCTTCGTGGTCTACCTGGCCGGGCACAACCGGCCGCCCCACGAAGTGCTGTTCGGCAACGACAAGGACATCGCCGGCGAGTACGAACGGGCCTTTGTCGGTATGGCCGAAGTGGACTGCCCCTTGGACACGCTGCTGGACGCTCGCGCGCAGTTGCGACGCGAGTTGCAGCAACGGCTGACGAAGGCGCACAGGCGGTTCCTGAGCGGCCTGGTACGCGCAGAACCGGACTGGTCGCTGGTGCAATGCCAGCACGCTGCGCAACTGCCGGCACTGCGCTGGAAGCTCAACAACCTGGAGACCTTTCGCAAGAAGCGCCCCAAGGACTTCGCCGCGCAAGCCGCTGCGCTCGATGCCGGCCTGGGCCAGATCTGACGCGGCGACAGCAGTATTCCCGGCTTGCCGGGGTTGCCCCATGCCGCATTGATTGCGGCACGCGACACGCGCTGCCCCTATACCCAAAGGCTTCCGAAAAGGCCGCAAGGGCTGGGAAGGGGCAAGGGAATGGGGCCAAGGGGAAAGGCCCTACCCGAAAAGGCCAAAAGGCACCCCTGAGCAGCCCCTCATCCGAGGTTCGCCATGCTCTCGCTGTTTCGCAAACGGATGCTGCCGGCCTCCGGCGCACCATCCACTCCCTCCATCGAGACACCCAAAGGGCTGACGCGGCCCGAGTCGGCCGCATCGCTGCTGGCCACGCCGCGTCGGCAGAAACTGCTGGAACACATCTGGCAGCGCACATCGCTCTCGCGCCGACAGTTCGCCACGCTTTACCTCGCCCCACTTGAGCGCTACGCCGAGCTGGTCCAGCAGTTCCCGGCCTCCGAAAGCCACCACCACGCCTATCCGGGCGGCATGCTGGACCACGGCCTGGAGATCGTCGCCTATGCGCTGAAATTGCGGCAGTCATACCTGCTGCCTGCGGGCGTCACGCCGGAGGCACAGGCGGCCCAGGCCGAAGCCTGGACCGCAGGCACAGCTTACGCGGCCCTGCTGCACGACATCGGCAAGATTGCGGTCGATCTGCACGTCGAGCATGCCGACGGCAGCGTCTGGCATCCCTGGCACGGCCCACTGCGAAAACCCTACCGCTTCCGTTACCGAAAGGAGCGTGAGTACCGCCTGCACAGCGCCGCCACCGGGCTGCTCTACGCGCGCCTTCTCGATCGGGACATCTTCGACTGGCTCAGCGGCTATCCCGACCTCTGGACCGCGCTGCTGTACGTGCTGGCCGGCCAGTACGAGCACGCCGGCACGCTCGGCGAGCTGGTCGTGCAGGCCGACCAGGCATCGGTCGCCCAGGAACTCGGCGGCGATCCCAGCAAGGCGCTGGCGGCGCCCAAGCATGCGCTGCAACGCAAATTGCTCGACGGCCTGCGCTATCTGCTCAAGGAAGAGTTCAAGCTGAACCAGCCCCAGGCTTCGGACGGCTGGCTGACCCAGGACGCGCTCTGGCTGGTGAGCAAGACCGTCTCCGACAAACTGCGCGCACATCTGCTGTCGCAGGGTATCGATGGCATTCCGTCGAGCAATACGGCGGTGTTCAACGTGCTGCAGGATCACGGCATCGTGCAACCAACGCCGGATGGCAAGGCGATCTGGAAGGCTGCCGTCACCAGCGACGCCGGCTGGTCACACGCCTTCACCTTCCTGAAACTCTCGCCGGCGATGATCTGGGATGCCGCCGACCGGCCGGCGCCGTTCGCAGGCCGTGTGCAGGTCGAAGAGGAACAAGCGGAGCCGACGCCACAGGCGCCGGCGGTGGCCGATGGGCCGCGCGCGGAAGGCATCGAAGCGGCACCCGCGAGCACACCGCCGATGGCATGCGCTACCACAGACACCGGCGTGGCCGCGCTGCTCGACCTGCTGGGCGACACCGCTCCACCCACAGCACCGGAGATCCCAAGTTGCCCTGTTGCCGAGCCCGAGCCGGCCCCTTTGACCGTGCCACCGCCGCAGATGAGCCCCGCGCCTTCCCAGGATCGCGCGGAGCCCTCCGGGGCGCACTTCATGACCTGGCTGCGTCAGAGCATCCAGACGCGCAAGCTGATCATCAACGACGCCAAGGCCCTGGTGCATACCGTCGCCGGCACGGCCTACCTCGTCAGCCCCGGCGTGTTCCAGCGCTATGCACAGGAGTACCTTCAAGTCGCCGCGCTGGCCAAGCAGGAGGAGCTGGAGGGGTGGCAGTGGGTGCAGAAGCGATTCGAGAAGCTGGGGCAGCACCGCAAGCAGCCCAGCGGGCTGAACATCTGGACCTGCGAAGTCACAGGGCCGCGCAAGTCGCGCCGGCTGCACGGCTACCTGCTCGCCAGCCCGGATACGCTGTTCCAGGAGACGCCGCCAGACAACCCATACCTGCGGCTCCTCAACGAGGCCGCAAAGCGCGAAGATTCAGCCCTTGGGGGCAAGGACGCCGATCAGGCGTAGGCATGCGGCCGCTGTGCGGGCCGGCTTCAATCCGCGGATGGGGCCGACTCTGCCAGCTTGGCTTCGGTCAGGGTCATCAAGTGGGCGGAACTGCATTTCAGCGCACGGGCAATCTTGAGGATGAGAGGGAGCGTCGGGACATGCTCGCCGCGCTCGATCTTGCCCATGTGCGACCGTTCGATGCCGGCCATGTGGGCCAGCGTTTCCTGAGCAATACCCTGGTTGGTTCTCTCTTCCCGCACGGCAGCCCCAAACGCGATGGCTGGTTCCGCTTCGTAGGTAGTGGTGCCGGTGGGGCGGCCCCTTTGGATCGAACGCTTTGGCATTGCCAAGAGCGTCGAACACGGGCACGATTTAAACCACGTTAAACTTAACTCATTCAACGATTTCGAGATCAGTTGCGACGAGTTCACCGCCTGGGGGAGCTGGACGTGGAATCGAGTGATATCACCGCCGAAATTCGCATGGCCGTTCTCGGCGAATGGGTGCCTCCCCAACTCGCCGACGTGCTCGCCCTGCAGCGCGCCGAAGAGCCGGAGACCCATGCCGTCCTGGCCGGATGGACAGACCCCGGTCGCGGTGCGGAGCTGCCGGGCGACGGCTTCGACTTCGCCCTGTCTGCGGCTGCTTGGCAGTGGCCTGGCTGGATATGCGAGCCGCTGTGGCATGACACGCTGGCGGTCGCCGTGGCCAAGCGCTCCCACCTGCTGGCCTACCGTGAAGTGCCGCGCCAGGAAGTGCTCAGGCAGCCCTTGATCTGCTCGCAGTCCACGGCCGATGAACCATGGCGCATGACCGTACAGCGCGTGTTCGAGAACGCGCTGCAAGAGCGAGAGCAAACGGTGGCGACATTCGATGTGGCGATGACGCTGGTTGCCGCCGGGTACGGGATCGCCATTGCGCCTGCCGCGAGACTGGCGAGCTACCTACGCCGAGGCATCGCCGTGCGGCCGCTGGCCGGCGCACCAACGATCGTGATGGCTTACCTGCTCCGCCGCAACGCTTCCTTGTCAGACTCCCAGGAAAGATTCGCCCGCCGCGCGCGCTTGGTGTCCTGACTGACAAACGCGCGGGGATCGCGGTTTCGCCGCGATCCCGCATTCCTGCTGCTAGGCGACCCCGACTTGCAGTGGGGTCCATTCGCTTTCCTTCACGGCTGTGCTCACTGCCATGACGAGTTTGTCGAGATTGCTGGCCGTCACGCCCTCCAGTGCCGAACGCTCCCTCAGCATCGAGCGCGGTTGCAGCAGTGCATGGTAGATCTGCCAAGGGTCTGCACCCCTGGTCAGCTTCAGGACGGACTGGATCAGCTCGTGCTTGAGTGGGTCGAGGTGCCAGTCCGGCACGCGCTGGCCGCGGTTGCCTACGTTCAACGCCAGCAAGTTGCCCGCCTTGATCTCGTAGCTGATCCACCTGCGGGATTTGCCCGCCATCTTGGCAAACGCAGCGACGGGAAGGTTGTGCGGCGCTTCGAAGACATCGAACAGCTCCATCCTCTCGCGCTGAATGTCCGAAGGCACCAGCGGCGCGGCCGATCGAGGGGGTGGAACCGCCGGCAGCCGATGCGCGGCGGCAGAAACCAACGGCATGGCGTCACCCGGCTTCGTCACGAGCAGGATTGGCGAAGCGGCAACCGGCGTGGAGGGTGCGCTTGCGGTTTGCTCACTCGGGAATGCGGGCACGCCTTCCAGATGCACGGTGAGCGGCATGCTGGCCGCCTCGACCTGGTTCTGCTCGAAGAGGTCGAGCCGATCGGCCCAGTCCTGCATCATGCGACGACGCTGCTCCACGTACTCGGCATGGTTGTAGGTCGCGCTGACCTTGTTGGGATCGACATGCGAGAGCTGTGCATCCACCCAGACCTTCGGGTAGCCGATCTCGTTGAGCGCAGTGGACATCGTGCCGCGGATACCGTGTCCGGTAAGGCGCTCCTGATAGCCCATGCGTTTGAGCGCACCGTTGAGCGTGTTCTCGCTGATGCGCTTCTTCAGGTCGCTGTCGTGCCGGAACAGGTGGCGCTGGGCCGGCTTGAACTCATCCAGCAGGTGCCGGACGATCTCCATGGCCTGAATCGACAGCGGCACGATGTATGGCGGGATGTCCTTCGGCTGCTGCCGCTTCTTGCGCATGTCCACCTGGAGTTGCTTTACGACGTCGGGCGGGATGATCCACAGCCCACGGTCCAGGTCGAATTGATCCGGCATCGCCTGTCGCAGCTCTCCGGTTCGCACGCCGGTCAGCAGCAATAGCCGCAGCCCGAGCTGGGTCTGCCGCCTGCCGCGATAGCTGCGCAGCCTCTGCAGCAGCTTTGGCAACTCGGCCATGCGCAGGAACGGGTTGTGGTTGACGGGCGGCAGTGGCAGCGCCACCACGTCGAGATCGGAGGCAGGGTTCTGCTCCAGGCCCGGCACGATCACCAGCGCGTAGCGGAACAGTTGGTTGAACCACGCCCTGACTTTCTCGGCGACGGAGAGCGCCCTGCGTTTCTCGATTCTGGCGATCACCTCCAAGAGGTCGGGACGCTTGATCTCATAGATCGACCGCTTGCCCAAGGTCGGCAACACATCCTTGTCGAAGATGCGCGGAAGTATCGAGAGGGTCGTCTGCCGGCCTTCCTTGAGGCTGAGCCCGCGATGCTTGAGCCACTTGCGATACACCGCCTCGAAGGTGTTTTCGTCGGCGAGTCGGACAGCGGTGCGCTTCTGTTTGCGGTGAACGCGGGGATTGATGCCTTTGGCCAGCAGGGCGCGCGCTTCATCGCGTAGGCTGCGGGCCTCGCGAAGCGTCACCTCCGGGTAGGTGCCGAGCGACATCCGCTTCTGCTTGCCCGCCCAGTAGTAGCGGAAGTGCCAAGTCCTGCCCCCTTCAGCCGTGACGGCCAGGGAGAGGCCATCCAAGTCAGGGAGGGTGTATGCCTTGCCAGTTGCCTTGGCCTGTCGAACGGCCAGGTCTGAGAGTGCCATGCTCTTGCTCCTGAATATGAGTCAGGAACCAGATGCTGGTCACGTCGACCTCGCCCCTCCATCAACAATCCGGAATCAGCCGCGCCCGCAAAAATGGACTTGTTTGTGGACTCAAAAGTCCCGGCTGTCGGCGGATCGAAGTGGACCTCGGCAGAACATCAAAGAGAGGAAAAGTCTTTGTGTGGCAACGACTTGCAGACTCTCTTGGACTTCTGCGGAAGTCCGCAGATTGATGCAGTGGAGCGGGTGAAGGGAATCGAACCCTCGTATGAAGCTTGGGAAGCTGCCGTTCTACCATTGAACTACACCCGCGAGGCTGCGAATTATAGGCAGGGGCTGACGGGCGGCGGGCTGGCCCGCAGGTGCCGGTGCGGATGACTTCCGTGGGGTCTTGCGGGCGCCGCCTACAGTGCGCGCCATGAGTGAACAAGCGACTGGCGCGGCCGCCCTCCCGACCACGTTCAAAGCCCCATCGGTCTGGCGACTGGCGCTGCGGCAGTTGTGGCGCGACTGGCGGGCTGGCGAGCTGCGTCTGCTGGGTCTGGCGGTGCTGCTGGCCGTGGCCGCCGCCACGGCAGTGGGCTTTTTGTCGGACCGGCTGGACCGCGGCCTGAAGCGCGACGCGGCGCAGCTGCTGGGCGGCGATGTGGTGGTGGCCAGTGACCAGCCCACGCCGGCCCCGCTCGAAGCCCTGGCGGCTCAGCACGGGCTCAGGCTCTCACGCACGGTCACCTTCCCGAGCATGGCGCGACTGCCGGACGACCTGGGCGGGGACACCCGGCTGGTGTCGGTCAAGGCCGTGGATGACAACTACCCGCTGCGGGGCCAGGTGAAGCTGTCGGAGCCTCCGGCACCCAAGAGCCGCCAGCCGCAACCCGGCGAGGTGTGGGTGGACCCGGCGCTGATGCAGGGCCTGGGCCTCAAGCTGGGCGACACGCTCTGGCTGGGTGACAGCGAGTTTGCGGTGGCGGGGGTGATCGACGTCGAGCCCGACCGGGGTGCCGGCTTCATGAACTTCGCGCCGCGCGTGATGTTGAACAGCGCCGACCTGGCGGCCACAGGCCTGATCCAGCCGGCCAGCCGCGTCACCTACCGCATGGCCGGCATGGGCCCGCAGGCCAAGGACTTTGCCAAGGCAGCGCGTGCGGCGATTGAACAGCAGGCCGTGCGCGGTGTGCGACTGGAATCGCTGGAGGCCAACCGCAGCGAGATGCAGCAGACGCTGGACCGCGCGGGCAAGTTCCTGCGCCTGGTGGCGATGCTCTCGGCCTTGCTGGCCGCCGTGGCGGTGGCGCTGGCCGCGCGCGACTTTGCAGCCCGGCATCTGGACGACTGCGCGATGCTGCGCGTGCTGGGCCAGCCGCAGCGCCGGATTGCGGCGGTCTATGCGCTGGAGTTCATGCTGGCCGGGCTGCTGGCGGCGATGGCGGGCGTGTTGGTGGGCTTGATCGCACAACAAGGCTTTGTGGCGCTGCTGTCGGGCCTGGTAAGCGCCGACCTGCCCGCCCCGGGCGCCCTGCCCGCCGTGCTGGGCTTGGGGCTGGGCTTGGCCCTACTGGTGGGCTTTGGCCTGCCGCCGGTGTTGCAGCTGGCGGCGGTGCCCGCGATCCGCGTGATCCGGCGCGACTTTGGCGCGCCACGCGCCAGCGGCTTGATCGTGGGCGGCCTGGGTGTGGCGGGCCTGGCCGGCGTGCTGGCCTTGATTGCCGATGACTGGATGCTGGGCGGCATCACGCTGGCGGGCTTCGGCATCGCGGCAGGTTGCTTTGCGTTGCTGGCGCGGCTGTGCGTGGCCCTGCTGCGCCGCAGCCTGCCACGCGGCGGCTCGGCTGCCGCCTGGCCGCGCTGGCTGCTGCTGGCCACCCGGCAGGTCAGTGCGCGGCCGGGGCTGGCGGTGGTGGAGGTGACGTCGCTGTCACTCGGCCTGCTGGCGCTGGCCTTGCTGGTGCTGCTGCGCACGGACCTGATCGACGCCTGGCGCTCGGCCACACCGGCTCAGGCGCCCAATCGCTTCGTGATCAACATCCAGCCCGACCAGGCAGCGGCCTTCCGCGGCGCGCTGAGCCAAGCGGGCGTGAAGGACTTTGACTGGTACCCGATGTTCCGGGGCCGGCTCTCGGCCATCAATGGCGAGCCCATCAAGCTCGACGCCTACACCGACCCGCAAGCCCGCCGCCTGGCCGAGCGCGAGTTCAACCTCAGCCACAGCGCCCAATTGCCAAGCCACAACCAGGTGACGGGCGGCCAGTGGGTGGACGACGAAGCCGGCGGCCTGAGCGTGGAAGCGGGCCTGGCCAAGACCCTCGGGCTCAAGCTGGGCGACAGCCTGCGCTTCGATGTGGCCGGCCAGGCGCTGGAGGCGCGCGTCAGCAGCCTGCGCAAGGTGGAGTGGAGTTCGATGCGGGTGAACTTCTTCGTGCTCTTTCCGAATGCCGAACTGGCCAACATCCCGTCCACCCACATCGCCGCCTACCGCGTGCCCGGCGATGCGGCCGCCACGCGCGAGCTGGACCGCCGCCTGGCGCGCGAGTTCCCGAACATCACCGCCATCGACGTGACGGCCCAGCTCGATCAGGTGCAGGGCGTGATCAACCAGGTGATCCAGGCCGTGCAAGCGCTCTTTCTGTTCACGCTGGCCACGGGCTTGATCGTGCTGCTGGCGGCGCTGGCGTCCACCCGTGAAGCCCGGGCGCGCGAGTTTGCGTTGATGCGCGCGCTGGGCGCCCAGGCCCGCTTGCTGCGCCAGGTGCAGCGCGCCGAGCTGCTGGGCGTGGGCCTGCTGGCGGGCGTGCTGGCCGGCGGCTCGGCCACCGTGATCGGGGCGCTGCTGGCGCGGCGCGTGTTCGACTTTGCCTGGCAGCCCTCGCCCCTGCCCTTTGGCCTCACGGCCGGGGCTGGCGCGGCGCTCACCCTGCTGGCGGGCTGGTGGCTGCTGCGCGGGGTGTTGCAGCGGCCGGTGGTGGCCTCGCTGCGCGCGGCGACGACGGAGTAGAGCCGTCAGCTCCTAACGCCTGCTTCGCACCCACTCCCGCACCAGCACGCCCAGCACGTCCAGCGGCACCTGGCCGGCGCGCAGCACCACGCGGTGGAAGGCCTTGATGTCGAAGCGCTCGCCCAAGGCCGCTTCGGCCTCGCGGCGCAGGCGGCGGATCTCCAGCTCGCCCACCTTGTAGCCCAGGGCCTGGCCCGGCATCACCAGGTAGCGCTCGACCTCGGCCACCACATCGCTCTCGGCCAGGGAGGAGTTGTCGCGCATGTAGCGAATAGCGCGCTCGCGGCTCCAACCCTTGGCGTGCAGGCCGGTGTCCACCACCAGGCGCATGGCGCGCAGCATCTCGTCCGACAGGCGGCCGTACCACTGGTAGGGGTCGGTGAAGAGGCCCAGCTCCTTGCCGAGGCTCTCGGCATAGAGCGCCCAGCCCTCTGAGTAGGCGACGTAGCCACCACCAAAGCGGCGGAAGGCCGGCAATGCGGTGTCCTCCTGCGCGATGGCGATCTGGAAGTGATGCCCGGGCGAGGCCTCGTGCAGCGACAGCGTCTCCATGCCGAAGAGCGGCTGCGCCCGCAGGTTGAAGGTGTTGATATAGAAGATGCCAGGCCGTGAGCCATCAGCTGCGCCGGCCTGGTAGGACGCACCCGCTGCGCTCTCGGCGCGGAAGGCTTCCACCGGCTTGACCTCGTAGTCGGACTTGGGGGCGATGTCGAAGAGCTTGGGCGTCAGGGTGTTGATGCGCCGCTGCAGCGCCCGGTAGCCCTCGATCAGCGCTTCGGGCTCGGTGGCGTAGTAGCGAGGGTCGTCCTGCAGGTGGGCGAAGAAGGCCTTGAGGTCACCCACAAAACCCACCTGCCGGCGCACCTGCTCCATCTCGGCACGGATGCGCGCCACCTCGCGCAGCCCGGTCTGGTGGATGACCTCGGGGCCAAGCGCCGTTGTCGTCATCTGCTGGACCATGTAGGCGTACCAGGCCTTGCCATCAGGCAGGGTGGACCAGCCGGTGCTGCGCCGCGCCCGGGGCACGGCCTCGTCGCGCACGGCGTCGTGCAGGCGGCGGTAGGCGGGCAGCACCTCGTTGCGCAGCACCTCACGGTAGGCGGCGGTGAGCCGCTCGCGGTCAGCGGCCGAGATGCCATCGGGGAACTGCCGCAGCGGCCCCCAGAAGAGGCTCTTCTCGGGGTCCTCCACGGCCAACTCGGCCAACTGAGCCTGCACCTTTTGCATGATGAAGGCCGGCTGGCTGACGCCACGCTTCAGCCCCAGGCGCAGGTCCTGCACCATGCCATCAAACAGCGGCGGGATGGCGCGCAGGCGGGCCAGCCAGTCCTCGTAGTCCCGCGTGCTGCGGAAGGGCTGGATGGAGCCGCCACTGCCCATCTGCGCGAGAAAAGACGGCATGCCGCCGAACTGGTTCAGCGGCATCTGCCAGTCAGGAAAGCGCTCGCCGCGGATGTCGGACACCAGCTCGCGCTGCAGCATCCGCCAGGACACCTGCTCGCTGGGCTCCAACTGCTCGGGCTTGAAGCCGCGCAGCTCGCTCAAGGATGTGCGCAGCAGCTGGCGCTGCTCGGCCCGCCAGGCCTCCGACGCCGTGTTGGGCAGCAGCGCGTTGTAGCGCGGGTCACCGATCGACGTGGCCAGCACGGGCTGGCGCTGCAGGGTCTGCTGCCACTGGCGCTCCAGCCAGCGGTTGAAGGCTTCACTCTGCGGTGCGGCCCAGCCCGGAGCCTGCACGCCCGCAAGCACCACCAGGACAGCCAGGAACATCCGTTTGCGCATCGCGCCATCTCCATCAGTGATTGCCAAGACACAGGGCTGCCGAACACCTCGAATTCGATCGCCCGGCCGCCCATTGTTTACTGCATAGGACAATTTCAGATTCACTGCCCCCCGGACACCCTCCCATGTTCACCCGCCACGGCATGACCCTCCGCGCCCTGCTGACCATTCCCTATCTGGGCCTGGTCCTGGGTTTGGCTGCCGTGATCGGTGCTCTGTCCTACGCCTCGGGCCGCGAGGCCGTGAACACGCTTTCAGCCAAGTTGCTGACCGACACGGTGCTGCGCATCGAGCAAGCCATTGCCAAGCACGTGTCGGGGTCCGAGGCGGTGCTGGAAGCCGCCTTCCCCACGGGCATGACCGCCCCGCCCGACATCGAGGCCGACCTGCCGCAGCTGCGCACGCGCTTCTGGCTGGCCACCTCGGTACACCGCGACCCCAACAACTACGCCTACTTCGGCGACCGGCACGGGCGCTTCTTCGGGCTGTGGCGGTATTCGGCGTCCGAGGCCGAGCTGCGGCTGCGCCTCAAGGGCGAAGGTGCGCGCGCGATCCGGCGCTTCGAGGGCATCAACGGCGCCCTGGCTGCGCCCACGACCGAGAGCCGCATCTACGACCCACGCGAGCGGCTCTGGTTCAAGGCCGGGCAGTCGCAGGCCAATGCCTGGACGGCCGTCTACATCGACTTCAAGACCGAAGAGCTGGTCTGCACCCGCGCCAAGCGCGTGCTCGGCACCGAAGGCCAGTTCGAGGGCGTGGTCGCCACCGACCTCTCCCTGCTGCAGATCAACCAGTTCCTGCAAAAGCTGTCCATCAGCCAGCGCGGCCTGGCCATGGTGGTCGAGCCCAATGGCGACCTGATCGGTGTCTCGCGCGGGCCCAACCTCAAGCCTGGCGCTGAGGGCCGCCCCACCCGGCTGAACGCCGCCGAAAGCGCCGACGCCTTGGTCCGCGCCACCTACGCGCGCACCCAGGCGCTGCTGGCCCAGGGCGGCGCCGACGGCCCCCGCACCGCCACCCTGACCGACGAAAACGGCGACGCCGTGGAAATGGGCTTTGCCCGCATCAGCGACGACGCCGGCCTGGACTGGATCGTGATGGTCGCCGTCCCGCGTGACGACTTCCTGCACTCCATCACCCGGAACTTCTTCATCACCCTCGCCGTCGCGCTGCTCTTTGCGGCCGGCACCACCGTCATCGGGCTCTCGGTGCTGAGCACCGTGCGGCATCAGTTGCTCAAGTTTGCCGAGGCCGCGCGGCGCATTGGCGATGGCGACATGAGCACCCCACTGGCCGTGGAGCGCCGCGACGAGCTGGGCGAACTGGCGCGCAGCTTTGCCACCATGCAGACGCGCCTGCTCACCGACACCCTGACGGGCCTGGCCAACCGCGACGCGCTGCTGCGCCGCATCGAGGAGCGTGTCAGCCACCAGCGCCGGCGGCAGGACGCCCGGCCATTTGCCCTGCTCTTCATCGACCTGAACGAGTTCAAGTCCATCAACGACCGCCTCGGCCACGACGTGGGTGACCGCGTGCTGCAAGAGTTTGCGACCCGCCTGCACGCCACCGTGCGCCAGCAGGACCTGGTGGCGCGTTATGCGGGCGACGAGTTCGTCGTGCTGATCGACAGCGTGGACAGCCGCCGCGAAGCCGAAAGCCTGCGCGACCAACTGCGCCGCCTGCTCGAGCAGCCACTGCAAGCGCTGGCCAACATCGAAGGCGCCCCCGACAACGCCGGCGGCGCCGTGGGCCTCGCCCTCTTCCCCGAGGACGGGCAGGACTGCGACACCCTGCTCAAGCGGGCGGATGCGGATATGTACGTTGAGAAAACGCGCTACTGAAGTCCCCCCGATTCCCCAGGCATGCCTGACGGCCACTGCCCAGGCCCGGGCGGTGGGCTAAGGGTTTCTTCTTGGTCTGCCCTAGGGGGCTAGCACCCCCCTTGGTCGAGGGGGATGTGCCTTCGTTAGATCTAACCTTTCGTGACGCATTACGCATAGGCTAGATCTTCTGCGCACGGGTAACCCCCGTGCCCGGATTGCAGCGATCGACCGATCTCGACTGGCTGGCGAGCGCTTCTCCAACAACCACTGAGGTGATCTCATGTCCATCAAACGACGCCTGTGTACCGGCTTGGCCGCGATTGCACTGGCAGCTTCCGCGCAAGGCGGCGTCTTGTATTCCGAGGGCTTCGAAGACTTGGCAAGTTCAGGCTGGACGCTGACCAATCTGAGTTCCCCTGCTGGCGAATCCTGGTTCCAGGGGACTCCGGACATATTCCAGGCGCATGCAGGTCCCACCAACTCTTATGCGGGCGTCAATTTCCTTAGTGCGAAGGACGGCTCGGGGACTTTGTCCAACTGGCTGATCAGCCCGGTGATCTCGTTGGGAAGCAGCGCCAGCCTGAGCTTTTTCGCGCGGGGCGAGGCTGCGGATGGCTTTGTTGACACCTTCAATGTGTACTTCGGCGACGGCGCCGGACTCGACACCAGCGCCTTTCAGCTGCTTGGCACGCTCACCGCGTCGCAAAAGGGTTGGGAAGAGTTCCTGGTGAACTTGCCTTCGGCATTGACCGGCCGCATTGCCTTTGAATACGCCGGCGACGCTGCGATCGCCGACTACGCCGGGATCGACACGGTGACTGTCAGCAGCCGCGGCACCGTGCCTGAGCCCATGAGCCTGGCTCTGAGTGGCGTTGCGCTGCTTGGCGCCGCGGCCGCACGACGCCGCTCCGGCAGGCAAGCCTGAGCCCGCGCCCCAAGTGCTCGACGCATCCGTTTTGGTCCACCCATCAAAGGATTCGAAATGAAATCAGAGATCCAGGCGCTTATGACCAAGTGCCCTCCCCGTCTTGCCCTGCCGCTGCTAGCGCCGCTTGTGCTGGCTGGCGCTGTGTTGTCTCAGCCAGCCTTCGCAGAAGAAGCTGCCTTGCGCGTGGTGCGCGACGCTGAGACCGGCATGCTTCGCGCCCCGAACGCCGCCGAAATCGCTGCGCTGGACGCTGCCAGCAAGGTCCTCGCAGCCAGCAGCAGCACGTCCACACGAAAGGCCGCCGCGGCTGTGACGACTTCGTCCACTCGCGTGGACGTCCTGCCCAATGGCGCCAAGCGCGTGATGCTCGGCACCGAGCACCACGCCTACTCCGTCGCCACAAAGACTGCCGATGGAGGCATTGATTTCAACTGCGTTCAGGGCGAGCAATCTGCGATCGCCAAGACCCTGGCGCCGATGAAGGCTACCCGCTCGGTGGCGCCCCACGACAAGGAGCACGCCCATGACTCGCAGTGACCTGATTCGGCCGCTTCGTGTGGTCAGCGCCCTGCTTCTGGCAGCCAGCGCATTTTTCAGCCAGGGCAGCCAAGCGGCCGTCACGATCATCATCAACAACTTGAACGGCCCAGGCGTTGGCTTCAACGACCCGACGCCAGCCGTTCCAGTCGGCGGCAATCCCGGCACGACGCTAGGAGCGCAGCGGCTTTTCGCCTTCGCTTACGCCGCCAATCTGTGGGGGGCGACGCTCACGTCTGCCACCCCCATCGTCATCAACGCCCAGTTCGTTGCACTGAGCTGCAACGCCAGCAGCGCAGTGCTGGGTAGCGCTGGCGCGACGGAGGTGTTCTCGGATTTTCCGTCCAGCCCCAAAGCCGGAACCTGGTACCCCTATGCGCTGGCAAACAAGATCGCGGGTGTCGATCTCGATGCAGGGTCGCCGCAGATTAACGCCCGCTTCAACGCCAATCTCGGCCAAGCTGGTTGCTTGACAGGCACCACGTTCTACCTGGGCGTCGATGGCGCCCACGGGGCCAATGTCGACTTTGTTGAGGTTTTGCTGCACGAGATGGGCCACGGCCTTGGTTTCCAAACATTCACCAATGGCAGCACTGGGGCTCAGTTCGTGGGGGTTCCGTCGGTCTGGGATCACTTCCTGATGGATGGGAACACCGGCAAGGTCTGGAAGGACATGACGGATGCCGAGCGTGCCGCCTCTGCCATCAGCGTGGACAAGCTCGTCTGGAGCGGCCCCCTGGTGAACGCTGCAGCCCCGGGCGTGCTTCGTGTCGGCAATCCGGGCGTCTTCGTCGGTGGAAGCACCGCAGGGGCGACGGCCGGCTTGCACGCCGTGGGAGAAGCCTCATTTGGCGCTTCGCTGATGACCCCAGTCGCGGGCAAAGTCATGCCCATCACGGCGGGCTCGGGCTTGTCTGACGCTTGCAGCACGTTCACGCCGACCCAAGCGCTGGCGGCCAAGAACAATGTGGCGCTGGTGATCCGTGGCACTTGCGCCTTCACGATCAAGGTGAAGAACGCACAAAACGCCGGTGCAATTGGCGTGCTGGTGTCTGACAACGTGGCTGGCGGCCCTCCTCCTGGGCTAGGTGGCTCTGACCCCACCATCACCATCCCGGCGGTTCGCATCACGCAGGCAGACGGGCTGGCGTTGCTGGCTGCCACGGCCACGCGCTCGCGCACGAGCTCGGGGGTGCTGGCCACCATCGGGCTGTTTGGCACCAACGTGGCGGGCATGGATGCGTTCCGACGCATGCTGATGTATGCACCCAACCCGTTTGAGCCGGGCTCGTCGGTTTCGCACTTCTCGACCGTTGCCTCGCCCAATCTGCTGATGGAACCGGCCATCAACGGCGATCTGACCCAGAGCGTGACCGCGCCCAAGGATCTGACCCTGATCCTGCTGAAGGAGATCGGCTGGTAATCACCCCAGACCGGCTTCCTACAATCACGACAGCCCCGCCTTCGGGGCTGTTTTCATTTGTGCGCTCGATGCTGTCTCCCAAGCTCCCCGCCCTCGCTCCGGGCAAGAAGTACACCGTCCCACGCCCCGTCGGCTCGGCCGATGCCTTGTTGCTGGCCCACTTCGCCACGCAGCAGGCTGGCCGGCTCACGGCCATCGTCACGGCGGACCCGGCGGACACGCAGCGGCTGGAGGCTGAGCTCAAGGTCTTTGCGCCAGGCTTGCGCGTGGCCGTGTTCCCCGACTGGGAGACCCTGCCCTATGACAGCTTCAGCCCCCACCAGGACCTGATCTCGGAGCGGCTGGCCACCCTTTGGGCGCTGCTGCAATCGCAGCGCGAGCACAGCGTCGATGTGGTGCTGCTGCCCGCCACCACGGCCCTGGTGCGGCTGGCGCCGCCGAGCTTCCTGGCGGCCACCACCTTCCATTTCAAGCAGAAACAGCGGCTCGACGAGGCCTCGTTCCGCGCGCAGCTGGTGCTCGCCGGGTACTCCAATGTCTCGCAGGTCGTGCAGCCGGGCGAGTACGCGGTGCGCGGCAGCCTGATCGACCTCTTCCCCATGGGCTCGCCCCAGCCCTACCGGGTGGACCTGTTCGGCGACGAGATCGACTCCATCCGCACCTTCGACCCCGACAGCCAGCGCAGCCTCTACCCAGTGCCCGAAGTGCGCCTGCTGCCGGGGCGCGAGTTCCCGATGAGCGAGCCGGCGCGCAAGCTCTTCCGCGAGCGCTGGCGCGAGAAGATGGACGGCGACCCCACCAAGGCGCGGCTCTACAAGGACATGGGCGAGGGCTTTGCCGGCGGCGGCATCGAGTACTACCTGCCGCTGTTCTTCGAGCAGACGGCCACCGTCTTCGACTACCTCGGCGCTGGTGCGGCGGTAGCGCTGCACGGCGAGGTCGATGAAGCGATTCAGCGCTTCTGGTCCGACACGCGCGACCGCCACCGCCTGCTGCAGCACGACCCCGAGCGGCCCATCTTGCCGCCGGCCGACATCTTCCTGGGCGCCGAGGAGTTCTTCGGCCTGACGCACCCGCACGCCGTGCTCTCAGTGCGCGGCAAGGAGCCCACCGACTACGCCCGCCCGCTGCCCGACATCAGCGTCGAGCGCGGCGCGCAGGAGCCGCTGGCCCGCCTGCAACAGCACCTGCAGTCCACCCCGCACCGCGTGCTGCTGCTGGCCGAAAGCGAAGGCCGCCGCGAGAGCCTGCTGGAGCAGTTGCGCGACAGCAAGATCGACCCGCCCTCGTGTGCGGGCATTGAGGACTTTCTTGCGGGCGACGAGAAGTTCGCCATCACCGCGGCGCCGCTGGCCGAGGGCTTCCATTGGGTCGATGGCGATCAGCATTTGCAGCTCGTCACCGAAACCGAGCTCTACGCCACCGCGCCGGCCACGCGGCGCCGCCGCAAGCAGGAGCAGGTCAGCAGCGTCGATGCGCTGATCAAGGACCTGTCCGAGCTGAAAGTCGGCGACCCGGTCGTGCACATCAACCACGGCATCGGCCGCTACCAGGGGCTGATGAACATCGACTTGGGCGATGGGCCCAGCGAGTTCCTGCACCTGGAGTACGCCGACAAGGCCACGCTCTACGTCCCCGTCTCGCAGTTGCATCTGATTGGCCGCTACACCGGCGTCTCGGCTGAAGAAGCTCCGCTGCACCGCCTCGGCTCCGGCCAATGGGAAAAGGCCAAGCGCAAGGCCGCCGAACAGGTGCGCGATGCAGCGGCCGAGCTGCTCAACCTCTACGCCCGCAGGGCCGCGCGTGAGGGCCACGCCTTCCGCTACTCGGCGCACGACTACGAGGCCTTCGCGGCCAGCTTTGGCTTCGAGGAAACGCCCGACCAGCGCGCGGCCATTCACGCCGTCATCCAGGACATGATCAGCCCCAAACCCATGGACCGCCTGGTCTGCGGCGACGTGGGCTTTGGCAAGACCGAGGTGGCGCTGCGCGCGGCTTTTCTCGCCGTGATGGGCGGCAAGCAGGTGGCCATCCTGGCGCCCACCACGCTGCTGGCCGAGCAGCACTACCAAAACATCGCCGACCGCTTCTCGGCCTGGCCCGTCAAGGTGGCCGAGATGAGCCGCTTCCGCTCGGCCAAGGAGATCAAGGCCGCGCTCGAAGGCCTGGAGGCCGGGCACATTGACATCGTCGTCGGCACGCACAAGCTGCTCTCGCCCGACGTCAAGTTCGCACGCCTTGGGCTGCTCGTGATCGACGAGGAGCACCGCTTCGGCGTGCGCCACAAGGAGGCCATGAAAGCCCTGCGCGCCGAGGTCGATGTGCTCACGCTCACCGCCACGCCCATCCCGCGCACCCTGGGCATGGCGCTCGAGGGCTTGCGCGACCTCAGTGTCATCGCCACCGCGCCACAGCGGCGCCTGGCCATCAAGACCTTTGTGCGCGCCGAGAGCAGCGGCACCATCCGCGAGGCCGTGCTGCGTGAACTCAAGCGCGGCGGCCAGGTCTACTTCCTGCACAACGAGGTCGAGACCATCGAGAACCGGCGCCAGAAGCTGGAAGAGCTGATCCCCGAGGCGCGCATCGTCGTCGCCCATGGTCAGATGCCCGAGCGCGAGCTGGAGCGCGTGATGCGCGAGTTCGTGGCCGGCAAGCACAACGTGCTGCTGTGCTCGACCATCATCGAGACCGGCATCGACGTGCCCTCGGCCAACACCATCGTCATCAGCCGGGCCGACAAGTTCGGCCTCGCGCAGCTGCACCAGCTGCGTGGCCGCGTGGGCCGCAGCCACCACCAGGCCTATGCCTACCTGATGGTGCCCGACCTGCAAGGCCTGACCAAGCAGGCCGCCCAGCGGCTCGACGCCATCCAGGCCATGGAGGAGCTGGGCTCGGGCTTCTACCTGGCCATGCACGACCTGGAGATCCGCGGCGCCGGCGAGGTGCTGGGCGAGAACCAGAGCGGCAACATGATGGAGATCGGCTTCCAGCTCTACAACGAGATGCTGGCCGAGGCGGTGCGGGCGCTCAAGTCCGGCCGCGAGCCCGACCTGCTCTCGCCCACCGGCGTGTTCGGCGGCACCACCGAGGTCAACCTCCACGCCCCCGCCCTGCTGCCCGACGCCTACTGCGGCGACGTGCACACCCGGCTCTCGCTCTACAAGCGCCTGGCCAGCGCCGACAAGGCCGAGCAGATCGACACCATGCTCGAAGAGATCACCGACCGCTTCGGCAAGCTGCCGAGCCAGGGGCAGACCCTCTTCGACCTGCACCGCCTGCGCGTGCTGGCCAAGCCCTATGGCGTCATCAAGATCGACGCCAGCCCGGCCATCATCAATGTCAACTTCCGCGCCAACCCGCCCATCGACCCGATGCGCGTGATCGACCTGGTGCAGAAGAACCGCAACATCAAGCTCGTCGGCAACGAGAAGCTCCGCATCGAAAAAGCCCTGAGCAACCCGCAGGACCGCGCCCAAGCCGTGCGCGAGGTGCTGCGCCTGCTCGGCCAACCCAAGCCCCACTGACCATGACCGCCATCGTCCTGCGCCCCGGCCTGCAACTGCCGCCCCTCGCCCACTTCAAGCTTGCCGCCTTCGACATGGACTCGACGCTGATCAGCATCGAGTGCATCGACGAGATCGCCGCCATGGCCGGCAAGGGGGCCGAGGTGGCCGCCATCACCGAGGCCGCCATGCGCGGCGAGATCACCGACTTCAAGGAGAGCCTGCGGCGCCGCCTGGCGCTGCTGGTGGGCACGCCGGCCAGCGTGCTGGACCGGGTGCTGGCGGAGCGCCTCAAGTTCAACCCCGGTGCGCGCGTGTTGTGTGCGGGGCTCAAGGCCGCCGGGCTCAAGCTGGTGCTCGTGTCGGGCGGTTTCACCTTCTTCACGGCTTTCGTAGCCCGCGAATTGGGCATGGACTACGTGCGCAGCAACGAGCTGGAGATCGTGGACGGCGCGCTGACCGGCCGCGTCGTCATGCAGGCCTGGGGCGACATCTGCGACGGTGCAGAGAAGCGCCGCATGCTGCTGGAGTGCTGTGCGGCCATCGGCTGCTCACCCAGCCAAGCCATGGCCGTGGGCGATGGCAGCAACGACTTGCCGATGATGGGCGAGGCTGGCCTCTCGGTGGCCTACCACGCCAAGCCCAAGGTGCGTGAGCAGGCCATGGTGGCCATCAACGAAGGCGGGCTGGATCAACTGCTGGCGCTACTGCCCAGCACCTGAACCTGCTGCCCCGCAAAGGCCACCTGCTGGCCGGCGCGGATCTTGGCGGTCTTGCGCAGCTCCAACTGCCCATCCACCTGCACCTCGCCCTCGCTGATGCGCATGCGCGCCTCGCCACCACTGCTTACCAGCCCCAAGGCCTTGAGCAGTTTGTCGAGTTCGATGTAGTCGCCACGCAGTTCGAGTTGGAGCATTGAGCAGGTGTCCGGCAAAGCGCGGAATTGTCAGGCTGCCTTGCGCCGCGCCACGCCCAGCCCCACCAAGGCGGCCGAGCTGATGCCCGCGCACAGCGCCAGCGCCGAGCCTGCGAACACGCCACCGGCCATGCCGTGGTCCAGCACCCAGCCAAAGATGGGGGCGCCGATGGCAAAGCCGATGTCGAGGCCCGAGTACACGGTGCCATAGACCCGGCCCGTGGCGCCGGGCGGCGCCGCGCGCTTGATCAGCATGTCGCGCGAGGGGCCGGCCAGCCCCGTGCCAAAGCCCGCCACCGAGGCCAGCAAAGCCGCCGTCACGCCGCTGAGCCAGCCCGTGGCCACCAGGGCCAGCATCACCGCCGCAAAGGCCATGGCCGCCGCAATGATGCGCTCCAGCGGGAAGCCGCGCCCCACCACAAAGCCGCCCACCAGCATGCCCGCCGCGCCGGCCAGCATGTAGCCGGTCACCACATAGGCGCCCTGGGCCAGCGGCAGGCCGTAGAGCTGGTTCAGCGCCGGCGCCGCAAAGCTCTGGATGGCGGTGAGCGCCATCGTGGTCCAGAAGAAGAACGAGAAGCACAGCCACACCGAGGGCAGCTTGAGGAAGGCGAGCGGGTGCTCCTCCTTGGCGCCCGGCGCTGCCTTGGCATGGCCCCAACTGCCCAGGCGGTCGTCAATCGCCGACCGGCCCAGCCACAGCACGCCCAGCACCACCAGCGCCACCACCGCCGTGCCCGCATAAGCTGCACGCCAGTTGCCCGCGGCATTCATGAGGCCGATGGACAGCACCGGCGCCACCGCCCAGCCGATATTGCCGCTGATGCCGTGCACCGAGAACGCATGCCCCAGCCGTGCGGCCGAGACCCGCTTGTTCAGGATGGTGAAGTCCGCCGGGTGAAAGGGCGCATTGCCCACCCCGGCCAGCAGCGCTGCCAGCCAGAGGCCCGCAAAGCCCTGCGCCAGCCCCGCTGCCACCGAGGCCAGCGCAAAGCACAGCATGGCGGCGAACAGCACGGGCCGCGCCCCGAGCCGGTCCACCACAAAGCCGGCCAACGCCTGGCCGGCGCCCGAAACGATGAAGAAGGTGCTGACCAGCAAGCCCAGCTCCGAGTAGCTGAGCCCGAAGTCGTGGATGAAGGCCGGGAACAGCGGCGGCAACATCATGTGGAAGAAGTGCGAGGTGCCATGCGCCAGCCCGATCAGGCTGATGGTGGCCAGGTCGCGCCGGCGCTGGCTGCCGCCGTCATCGTCGGCCAGCGGGTGCGGGAGGGTGGTCGTGTTCATGTCACCAATGTAGGCAAGGCAGGCTCGGCCAAGTTACGATGATTCGACAACTGCGTGTGAATTTCGGTCATGGCCTCCACACCCCGCCGCATCGGTCCGAGAACCAGCCACCCGCCGGCCAACCCCGCCCAGTTCCAGCCCACGCCCGAGCGCCCGCTGCGCGGCAAGGCGCGCGTGGTGGTCGTGTTCATGTCACCAATGTAGGCAAGGCAGGCTCGGCCAAGTTACGATGATTCGACAACTGCTTGTGAATTTCGGTCATGGCCTCCACACCCCGCCGCATCGGTCCGAGAACCAGCCACCCGCCGGCCAACCCCGCCCAGTTCCAGCCCACGCCCGAGCGCCCGCTGCGCGGCAAGGCGCGCGTGCTGGACCACCACGAGGACATCTACCCCCACCACCACGACTGGGGCCAACTGGTGCTGTCCGTCAGCGGTGCCGTGCGCGTCAACACCGAGCACCACACCTTCATCGTGCCGCCCTCACGGGCCGTCTGGATCCCGCCCAACGTGACCCACGCGGTCACCACCATCGAGAAAGCCCACCTGCGCACGCTCTACCTGCACCACGGCCAGCTCGACGGCGAGGCCTGGCAGCGTGACCGGGTGCTGGAGGTCTCGGGCCTGCTGCGCGCGCTGATCCTGGAGCTGAGCGCCCTGCCCGACCCGGCCCCAGACCCTGAGCCCGAGGAGGCCGCCCGCCAGCTCGACATCAGCCGCCTCATCGTGCGCGAGCTGCAGCGCGCCCGCCCCTTGAGCCTCGGCATCGCCCTGCCCCGCGACGCCCGCCTGCGCAAGCTCTGCGAGGCCATGCTCGAATCGCCCAGCCGGCAAGACAGCTTCGAGGCCTGGGCCGCCGAGGTGGGCGCCAGCCCCCGCACGCTCTCGCGCCTGTTCCGCGAGGAGCTGGGCACCAGCTTCGCCCAGTGGCGCTCCCAGATGCTGCTGGCCCACGCCCTCACCCTGGCCGCCCGCCGCCGTCCCATGAGCCACATCGCCAGCGAGCTGGGCTACAACAGCGCCAGCGCCTTCTCGGCCTGGGTGACGCGGACGGTGGGCATGCCACCGAGCAAGTTCTTCGCTGAGGCCTGAGCTAGCTGCCCTGAGCCTCAAGCCCCGCCACCAGGTCGGCCCAGGGCATGGGCTTGGCATAGAGCCAGCCCTGCGCAAACTGCACGCCCTGCTCTCGCAGGTACTGGGCCTGCGCTTCGGTCTCCACGCCTTCAGCAATCATCTGCAGCTTCAAGGACTTGGCCATCTCGATGATGTGGGGCACGACCTGGCGCGTGTCTGCGCCGGTGCCGATGGTGCAGACAAAGGCTCGGTCGATCTTGAGGTAGTCCAGGTCCAGCTGCTCCAGGTAGGACAGGCTGGAGTAGCCGGTGCCAAAGTCATCAATGGCCACCAGCAATCCCAGCTCATGGAGCTGCCGGATGGTCCGCCCAGCCCGCTTCGGGTCTGCCAGCCCGCGCTCGGTGGCTTCAACCAGCAGCTGCCCGCGCCGCGCGCCGGTGGCGGCCGCCAGCTCGTGCAGGCGCGCAGCGGTGGCGCCATCATGCAGGTCGGCCACCGAGAGGTTGAGGCTCAAGTGAAAGTCGGGCCAGCGCTCAAAGAAGTTGCCCGCGTCAGCCCCAACCAGCTCGATCACGCGCGCGGTGATGCGCTTGATCAGCCCCGTCTCCTCAGCCACCGGAATGAAGACGTCGGGCCGGATCAATTGCCCGCCCGGGCGCTGCCAGCGGATCAAGGACTCAGCGCCCACCCAGCGCCCGGTCTGCAGGTCAACGATCGGCTGGTAGACCATGAAGAATTCGCGCCGCTTCAGCGCCGACCGGATGACCGCCGGCATCGCCAATTGGGCGCGCGTCAGGGCCATCAGCGCCCAGGCCAGCACGAGGCCAGCCACCACGCCCAGCGGCACCAGCACCTGGGCGACCGCACGCGTGCGCTCCTCCAAGTCGGCCACCGGCAACGCCGCAATCGCCCCGAATTGGTAGCGCTTGGATCGCACCACCGCCACCACATGGCCACCGTCAACAAAGGTTCGCGCCTCGCCCACACGCACCGCCGCCAACCACGTGTCGTCAATCCGCCCCCGCGAGGTCAGCGGCTGCAAGTCGCCAAGCGGAACACTGGCGAGCGCCAGATCCTTCACGTCGCTGGTGATGTCGATCGGCAAGTCCTTGTGAACGATGGCCGCATAGCCACGCCACTCAACCACCAGGAACTTCATGCCACCCGCGAAGGGCAGTTCGACACTGCGCCGCAGCTTGCTGCCGTTGGGCTGCACGAGGTCCACCGGCCCCAAGTCCAGCGGCTCGTTGCCTGACGCAAGCGAGGAGCACACCAGCACATTGCCCTCAATGTGGCCGATGGCCTGGATATAGCTGGATCCGAGATCGATGCGCCGCATCATGGTCACACGCTCGGTCGAGCAGGGGTCCTGGGCCGGGATGGCAAGCAGCGCCTTGATACCTGTGGCGATCTGGTCCGCCGTCGCCTCGGACCGCGCAATCACGTCGCGCGCAAAGCTCATGGTGCGCGCACTCACACTCTGCTCCGCCTGGCGATGGGCCAGATAGAGCGAAGCCGCAATCGGCAAGGCCACCGCCGTCAATCCAGCGACGACAGCCACGAACCACTGCACCTGCTTCCTGGTCAGCACCCACAGCTCCAGTGAGATTCCAGAACTTGCGGCCCACACCCACCTTGGCGCCCCGATCCCACCGCAAGACCAGAGCATTCTGCGCGTTGCGGCCACGAAACCATCCGGGAGTTTCCTGGCTTGGCGGCTCCGAGGGGTCGCGTTTCTAGTCTTGGCGGAACCGGAGGGCCGAACACGGACCGAGCGAGCACCGCTCGCGACGCCGTGTGAGGGCTGAAGCGCGTCTCGCGCGCTTCGGCCGGAAATCCCGACCTCCAACGAAAAACGCGACCCCGAGGGGTCGCGTTTCTAGTCTTGGCGGAGCCGGAGGGATTCGAACCCTCGATGCAGGTTTTGCCCGCATACTCCCTTAGCAGGGGAGCACCTTCGGCCTCTCGGTCACAGCTCCAAAGAAGCGCGCATTCTATACGACGCGCGCCCTCGTCCCGAGAATCAGGCAGCGGCCGGCGCGTCCAGGTCGAAGGCCTTGTGCAGGGCGCGCACAGCCAGCTCCATGTACTTCTCGTCGAGCACGACCGAGGTCTTGATCTCGCTGGTCGAGATCATTTGGATGTTGATGCCCTCTTCGCTCAGCGCGCGGAACATCTTGCTGGCCACGCCCACGTGCGAGCGCATGCCGATGCCGACGATGGACACCTTGCAGATCTTGGCGTCGCCCAGCACCTGCGCGGCGCCGGTGTCGGGGCCGACCTTGTTCTGCAGCAGGTCGAGCGCGCGGCTGTAGTCGTTGCGGTGGACGGTGAAGCTGAAGTCGGTCTTCCCGTCGTGGCTGACGTTTTGGATGATGACGTCCACTTCGATGTTGGCGTCGGCCACGGCACCGAGGATCTGGTAAGCGATACCGGGCTTGTCGGGCACGCCCAGCAGCGTCACCTTGGCCTCGTCACGGTTGAAGGCGATGCCCGAAACGACGGCTTGTTCCATGTTTGTGTCCTCTTCAAAAGTGATCAGCGTGCCGGACTTGGCCTCTTCGTTGATGTCGATGTCCCAGGGCGTGAAGCTGGAGAGCACGCGCAGCGGCACGCGGTACTTGCCCGCGAACTCCACACTGCGGATCTGCAGCACCTTGGAGCCCAGCGAGGCCATCTCCAGCATCTCCTCAAAGGTGATGGTGGACAAGCGCCGCGCCTCGGGCACCACGCGCGGGTCGGTGGTGTAGACGCCGTCCACATCGGTGTAGATCAGGCACTCGTCGGCCTTCATCGCGGCCGCCACGGCCACGGCCGAGGTGTCAGAGCCGCCACGGCCAAGCGTGGTGATGTTCTTGTTGGCATCCACACCCTGGAAGCCCGTGATCACGACGACCTTGCCAGCGGCCAGATCGGCGCGCACGCGCTGGTCGTCGATGCTCTCGATGCGGGCCTTGGTGTAGGACGAATCGGTGGCGATGGGCACCTGCCAGCCGCTGTAGCTGACAGCCTCCATGCCTTCGGCCTGCAGGGCCAGGGCCAGCAGCCCGACCGAGACCTGCTCGCCAGTGGAGGCGATCATGTCCAGCTCGCGCATGGCGGCGGCCGTGTTGGCATTGGGCATCAGCTCCTTCGCCAGGCCCAGGATGCGGTTGGTTTCGCCGCTCATGGCCGAGGGCACGACCACCATCTGGTGGCCGGCACGCGCCCATTTGGCGACGCGCTTGGCGACATTGCGGATGCGCTCGGTCGACCCCATCGAGGTGCCGCCGTATTTGTGAACGATGAGTGCCATGTGTTTTGCGAAGGCTGCGGAGCGAGACTCGCTCGCAAACCCTCGATTTTATTCACTCGGGCTCGCCGCCCCTTCGCCCTGAGGCAAGTCTGGGTCCGCTTGCCATTCGATGAAGAAGCGCGGCTGGCCCGGCAGCTGGCTGGCCCGGGCATCCAGCCCCAGGCCCGGGGCGTACAGCAAGTGCTCGCCGAGTGACAGCAAAGGGCCGCCCCGTTGGCTGGCCGAGAGGGCTGCGCTTTGGTAGGCCTTCTTCAGTGCCCGAGCGGTGCTGCGCGGGGCGGACTGGAACTGTTCCCCCCCCACACGCGCGTGCTGGCGCAGCGCACGCAGGCACTCGGCCGGGACCCCGCCATGCTCCGTCGCCGCCACACGCCAAACGCCGCCCCAATCGGGCTGCGGGTAGCAACCCGGCTGGGACAGGTCGAGCAGGCGCTCAGTGCCTTGCAGCGATTCAGACTGAGGCCGCCATTGCAGTTGCCCTCGGTAGGCCTCCAGCCAGCCACCGGGCGCGGGCCAGCGTGCCGAGGCGGCAGGTGCGAGTTCTCGCACCAGTCGCTGAACCAGGCTCGCTGGGGCCTGCCCGACCTGCTCTGCCAGCCAGGCACGCAGCGCATTGCTGGCACGCGCCGGCGTGAGGCCGGCCCAGGCGGCCAGATCTAACGGGCCAGCCGGCGCCACCACGCCCAAATCGGCCTCGGCCACCTCTTCGGCCAGGTGCAGCGCTTGCTGCGCCCAGACGGCGGACTGCGCCAACCCCGCCTCGGCCTCGGCAAACGCAGCCCAATGCTGGCGCAAGGCATTGCGGGCAAAGCGCGGGTCGGCATTGCTGGGGTCTTCGATCCAGCGCAGGCCATGTTCGTGCGCATAGGCCTCGATGCGCTCACGTGGCTGTGCCAGCCAGGGCCGGGCCCAGCAAACGCCGTCGCGCCACTGGGCGGCCGGCATCGCCGCCTGCCCGGCCAAGCCAGCCCCGCGCATGGCCTGCAGCAACCAGGTTTCGGCCTGGTCGCGGCGGTGGTGAGCCAGCAGCAGCAGGTCGGCGCCAGCGTCCAAGCTCATGGCCTGCAGGGCGGCGTGGCGGCCTGCACGGGCCCAGGCTTCGATGCTCTCACCGGGCGCTGGCTTGCCGCTCAGTTGGACGCTGGCAAAGCCGACGCCCAGCGCTGCAGCCTGCGCGCGGCAATGCACCTCCCAGGCTTCGCTGGCCGCTTGCAGCCCATGGTTGACGTGCAAGGCCAGCACACGCCGCCCCCCGCAGGAGCGGGCGGTGGCATGCAGCAGGGCGGTGGAATCGAGGCCGCCGCTGAAGGCGACGGCGATGTCAAAGCCGCCGCATGGCGCGGCGGCGGGGGGCTCAGCGGGCCTTGGTGTCGCCGAACCGGCCATAGGCCTGCAGCCGCTCATAGCGGCGGTCCAGCAGTTCGCGGGTCTTGAGATCGCTGACCTGGCGCAGCGCATCCGAGAGCGCGCGCTTGAGGTTGGACGAGGCCTGCTTGGCGTCGCGGTGGGCGCCGCCCACAGGCTCGTTGACGATCTTGTCGATCAGGCCCAGCGCCTTGAGGCGGTGGGCCGTAATGCCCAGCGCCTCGGCGGCTTCAGAGGCCCGCTCGCTGCTCTTCCAGAGGATGGAGGCGCAGCCCTCGGGCGAGATCACCGAGTAGGCGCTGAACTGCAGCATCAGCACCTGGTCGGCCACGCCGATGGCCAGGGCGCCGCCCGAGCCGCCTTCACCGATCACGGTGGCGACGATGGGCACTTCGAGCTGGGCCATCTCCAGGATGTTGCGGCCGATGGCTTCGCTCTGGCCGCGCTCCTCGGCACCAATGCCGGGGTAGGCACCCATGGTGTCGATGAAGGTGAACACGGGCATGCCGAACTTCTCGGCCAGCTTCATCAGGCGCAGGGCCTTGCGATAGCCCTCCGGGCGGGGCATTCCGAAGTTGCGCAGCGTGCGCTCCTTGGCATCGGCGCCGCGCTGGTGGCCGATGATCATGCAGGACTGACCATTGAAGCGCGCGATGCCGCCCACGATGGCGGCGTCGTCGGCAAAGTGGCGGTCGCCGTGCAGCTCGGTGAACTCGGTGAAGACCTCGGCGCAGTAGTCGAGGGTCTGCGGACGCTGGGGGTGCCGGGCGATCTGGTAGACCTGCCACGGCGCCAGGTTGGCGTAGACGTCTTTGGTGAGCTGCTGGCTCTTCTTGGACAGCCGGTCGATCTCTTCAGAGATGTCCACGGCTGACTCGCTCTGTACATAGCGCAGTTCGTCGATCTTGGTTTCAAGTTCGGCGATACCGCTCTCAAACTCGAGGAAGTGTTTTTTACTCATCAGTAATCCACTGGCAGCGGGTCGAGGCTGCGCCAAATGTACCAAACCGCCACCGAGCGGTAGGGGGCCCAGGCCTCACCCACCTCGCGGGCTTCGGCGCGCGACACCGGCTCGCCCGAGAAGTAATTGAGGCTGATGCCCTTCATCAGGCCCACATCGTCCAACGGAAGTACGTTGGGGCGCATCAGGTGAAATATCAGGAACATCTCGGCCGTCCAGCGGCCGATGCCGCGGATGGCGACCAGTTCGTCAATGATGGCTTCGTCGTCCATCTGCGCCCATTGGCGCACATGAACCTGGCCAGCGTCGAAGTGAGCGGCCAGATCGTGCAGGTACTCGACCTTGCGGGCCGAGAGGCCGGCGCCGCGCTGCTCGTCGACCCCAAGCTTCAGGACCTGCGCCGGCTGCAGCTTGCCGGGCATCAGGCCGGCCCAGCGGTCCCAGACCGACTGCGCGGCCTTGACCGAGATCTGCTGACCGACGATGGAGCGCGCCAGGGTCGCAAAGGCATCGCCCCGGCTTTGCAGCCGGGCCTCGCCGAACTGGGGGATGAGCTTCTTGAGCACACGGTCACGGCGGACCAAGTGCTTGCAGGCGTCGTCCCAGTAGTCGGGCGTGACGCCCGCTTCGCTTCCCTTGGGGGCCATCAGCTCTTGACCCAGGTGGTGCCCGTCGGGCCGTCCTTGAGCGTCACGCCCTTGGCCGTCAGCTCGGCGCGAATGGCGTCGGCCCCGGCAAAGTCGCGCGCAGCCTTGGCGGCCGCCCGGGCGGCGATGCGCTCCTCGATCCAGGCGGCATCGTCGGCACTGCCGCCACCTTGCAGGTAGGCCCGCGGGTCGCCCTGCAGGATGCCGAGCACCGCGCCCAGCGCCTTGAGCAGCCCGGCCTGTGCGGGCGCGCGATCGCGATTGACCTCATTCGCCAGATCGAACAGCACGGCCAGGGCCCCCGGCGTGCCGAAGTCCTCGTCCATCGCGGCCTTGAAGTCGGCTGCCGGGCCTTGGGTCCAGTCGACCTGGACCTCGGCGGGCGGCACGGCGTCGAGCGTCGTGTAGAGCCGGGTCAGCGCCACGCGGGCGTCTTCCAGGTGGCTGTCGCTGAAGTTGAACGGCCGGCGGTAGTGCGTGCGCAGCATGAAGAAGCGCAGGGTCTCGCCGTCGAACTTGGCCAGCACATCGCGGATGGTGAAGAAGTTGCCCAGGCTCTTGGACATCTTCTCGCCATCGATATTAAGGAAGCCGTTGTGCAGCCAGTAGCGCGCAAACGGATAGCCAGCGCCCTGGCTCTGGGCGATTTCGTTCTCGTGGTGGGGGAACTGCAGGTCCTGACCACCGCCATGGATGTCGAACTGCTCACCCAGCACCGCGCAGCTCATGGCCGAGCACTCGATGTGCCAGCCGGGCCGACCGGCACCGTAGGCGCCGTCCCACTTGGCGTCGGCCGGCTCCTCGGGCTTGGCGGCCTTCCAGAGCACGAAGTCGAGCGGATCGTGCTTGGCGCCGTCCACGGCAATGCGCTCGCCAGCCCGCAGGTCATCGAGGCTCTTGCCCGAGAGCTTGCCGTAGCCGTCGAACTTGCGCACCGCGTAGTTCACGTCGCCGTTGTCGGCCCGATAGGCCAGGCCACGGGCTTCGAGGCGCTCGATCAGGGACAGCATCTGCGGCACGTACTGCGTGGCGCGCGGCTCGTGGGTGGGGCGCTCAACGCCGACCTTGGCGAAGTCTTCATACATCGCCTCGGTCATCTCTTCGGTGAGCTGGCGGATGGGAATGCCCCGCTCCAGCGCGCGCTTGATGATCTTGTCGTCGATGTCGGTGATGTTGCGCACGTAAGTGACCTGGAAGCCGCTGGCCTTGAGCCAACGGTAGACCACGTCAAAGGCCATCATCATCCGCAGATGCCCCATGTGGCAGAGGTCGTAGATGGTCATCCCGCAGACGTACATACCGACCTGGCCGGGCACGAGGGGTTGAAAATCTTCGACGGCTCGGCTCAGCGAGTTGTAGACACGCAGGGACATCGCAAGGGGGAGGGGGATGTGGGGGCGAAGGCCCCAAAAACGAAAGCCGCGCAGACGCGGCCCATAGAATGAAATCCAGTATAGCGGGCCACCCCCAGCGCCCCCTGCCCCACGAGACCGATGCTCCCCCTCCCCTTTCGCGCCCTGCTGGCCCTGCTGACGCTGGCTTGCGCCGTGCCTGCGCGCGCCGACGAGCTGGCCGAGGCCCAGCGGCTGTGGCTGGCGCAGCGGCGCGGCGAGGCTGTCGCCCAGGTCGAGGCGGCCCTCAAGAAGACGCCCGACGACCTCCGCCTGCGCTTTGCGCTCGGGGTGATGGCCATGGAGCTGGGCCAGCAGGCCCGCGCCCGCGCCGTCTTCCAGGCGCTGACGCAGGAACATCCTGACCTCGCCGACCCGCACAACAACCTCGCCGTGCTGCAAGCGGCCGCGGGCGACCTGGACGGCGCCCGCGACTCGCTGGAACAAGCGCTGCGCCTGCAGCCCGACCACCAGCAGGCTCAGGAGAACCTGGGCGACGTGCTGCTGCGGCTGGCCGCGCGTGCCTACGAACGAGCCGCCCAGGGGCCGACACCCGCCACGCCATCGGTGCAGACCAAGCTGCAGCGCACGCAGTCCCTGACCCGCGACCTCAACTTGACCCATTGAGCCCCGCAGCTCTGGAGCCCTCGCCATGTTTCGATCCCTGATTGCCGTCGCCACCCTGCTCGCCGCCACCCTCGCGCAGGCGCAGACCGTCAAGCTCATCACCACCGAAGGCGAGATCCGCATCGAGCTGGATGCCGAAAAGGCCCCCAAGACCGTCGCCAACTTTCTGCAGTACGTGAAGGCCGGGCACTACAACGGCACCGTCTTCCACCGCGTGATCGAGAACTTCATGATCCAGGGCGGCGGCTATGACGCCAAGCTGAACCAGCGCCCCACCAAGCCGCCCATCCCGCTTGAGTCCGCCAACGGCCTGCTCAACGTGCGCGGCACCGTCGCCATGGCGCGCATGTCCGAGCCCAACACGGCCAACTCGCAGTTCTTCATCAACGTGGTCGACAACGCCTTCCTGAATCGGACCGAAGAAAAGCCCGGTTACGCGGTCTTTGGCAAGGTCATCGAAGGCATGGACGTCGTCGACAAGATCCGCGTCGTGCCGGTGGCGCCTCAAGGCGTGCACCAGCACTTTCCCGTCACCCCCATCCTCATCACCAAGGCTCTGATCGAGCCCACCCCGAAATGAGCACCAATCCGCAAGTCGAACTGACCACCAATCTCGGCGTCATCAAGATCGAGCTGGATGCCGCAAAGGCACCCAAGACGGTCGAGAACTTCCTCGCCTATGTGCGCAAGGGCCACTACGACGGCACCATCTTTCACCGCGTGATCAAGCGCTTCATGATCCAGGGCGGTGGCTTTGATGCCAGCATGAACCAGAAGCCGACCGACGCCGCCGTCGAAAACGAGTCGGCCAACGGCCTGCAAAACCTCAAGTACACCCTGGCCATGGCGCGCACCAATGCACCGCACTCGGCCACGGCGCAGTTCTTCATCAACGCCGCCGACAACGCCTTCCTGGACCGCGCCAGCAGCCAGGACGGCTGGGGCTATGCGGTGTTCGGCAAGGTCGTCGAAGGCACGGCCGTGGTGGACGAGATCGAGAAGGTCCGCACCAGCAATGCTGGCTTCCACCGCGACGTGCCGGTCGATGCCGTGGTGATCGAGCGCGCGGTCGAACTGTCTTGATCCCGGTGCTGCGGGCCGAGCCGCACTGGCAGCAGATTGATCTGCTGTCGGATCTGCACCTCGGCCCGGAGACACCGCGCACCCTCGCGCGGCTGGCACGCCACCTGGCCGAGACGCCGGCCCAGGCCGTGTTCCTGCTGGGCGATGTGTTCGAAGTCTGGGTTGGCGACGACGCCCGCTTTGCGCCCTGCGAGCACAGCGTCGTGCAGATGCTCAAGGCCGCCAGCAGCCGGCGCGCGCTCTTCTTCATGCCCGGCAATCGCGACTTCCTCGTCGGCGCCGACATGCTGGCCGCCTGCGGCATGCCGCCGCCACTGGCCGACCCGACCGTGCTGGAAGCCTTTGGCCGTCGCTGGCTGCTGAGCCATGGCGATGCGCAATGCCTGGGCGATGCCGCCTACCAGCAACTGCGCTTGCAACTGCGCAACCCGGCCTGGCAGCAGGCCTTTCTGGCCAAACCCCTGGCCGAGCGCCGCGCCTTTGCCGCCCAAGCGCGCGACGCCAGCCGCAGTGCCCAGGCCGCCATGCTCGCGCACGCCGACCTGGACGCCGACACCTGCCGCGCTCAACTGCAAACCGCTGGTGCGATGGAGATGATCCACGGCCACACCCATCGGCCGGCCACACACGAATTGGGCGACGGCCTGCGGCGCCATGTGCTGTCGGACTGGGACTTCGACACCGCCACTCGCGGCGACGTGCTGCGCCTCAGTGCGGCCGGGCTGGAACGCATCGCGCTTGAATGCTGAGCGCCTGGCTCGAGCGCTGGCGTGATTGGCGCGACGAGCAGCACGTCGCCCGGCACGCCATCCCCGACACGCTGTGGCAGTTGACGCTGCTGCGCCACCCCTTCCTCGCGCAGCGCAGCGCGGCCGACCTTGCCCGCTTGCGGCGCCTCTCCAGCCTCTTCCTGGCCACCAAGGAGTTCCACGGCGCAAACGGCTTTGAGGTCACCGACGAAATCGCCGTGGCTGTGGCGGCACAAGCCTGCCTGCCCATCCTGTACCTCGGCCTCCAGCACTACGAGGGCTTCGTGGGCATCGTGATGCACGAGGGCGAGGTCGTGGCGCGCCGCGAGGTGCTTGATGACGACGGCATCGTCCACGCCTACGACGAAGAGCTGGCCGGCGAGGCCATGGAGGGCGGCCCGGTCATGCTCGCCTGGCAGGCCGTCGCCAGCAGTGATGACCCGGCGCTGGTGGGCACCGACGCCGTCTACAACGTCGTCATCCACGAGTTCGCCCATGTGCTGGACATGGAGGATGGCGTGGCCGATGGCGTGCCTCTGCTCGCCTCAGCGGCGGAACGTGAAGCCTGGGTCGCCGTCATCGATCCCGCCTGGGAGCGCTTCTGTGCACGCGTGGATGCCGGGGAGGAAACCTTGATCGACCCCTATGGCGCCGAGGCGGTGGAAGAGTTCTTTGCCGTCGCGACCGAGGCCTTCTTCATCGCGCCCAAAGAAATTCAGCGCGAGGAGCCGGAGCTCTTCGCGCTGCTGGGTGGGTTCTACGGCTAGGCCCGCTGAGGCGCCTGGCCCTTGATCAGACCGTCGCTGCTTCAGCCCGCGGCTTGCCATCCTTGGAAGGCTTGCCGGTGGACTGGATGTCGAGCTTGACCTGCTCGTCGGCATCGACATCGACCGTCAAGCGGCCCCCATCGACCAGGCGACCGAACAGCAACTCGTCGGCCAGCGCGCGGCGGATGGTGTCCTGGATCAGGCGCTGCATGGGGCGTGCGCCCATCAGCGGGTCGAAGCCCTTCTTGCCCAGCATCTGGCGCAGCGCGTCGGTGAAGGTGACCTCGACCTTCTTCTCGCCGAGTTGGCTCTCCAACTGCAGCAGGAACTTGTCGACCACGCGCAGGATGATGTCCTCGTCCAGCGCGCGGAAGGACACGATGGCGTCCAACCGGTTGCGGAACTCGGGCGTGAACAGGCGCTTGATGTCGGCCATCTCATCGCCCTGCTGACGCTGGGTGGTGAAGCCAATGGTCGACTTGTTCATGATCTCGGCGCCCGCATTGGTCGTCATGATGATGATGACGTTGCGGAAGTCGGCCTTGCGCCCGTTGTTGTCGGTCAGCGTGCCGTGGTCCATGACCTGCAGCAGCACATTGAAGACGTCGGGGTGGGCCTTCTCGATCTCGTCGAGCAGCAGCACGGCATGCGGCTTCTTGGTGACGGCCTCGGTCAGCAGGCCGCCCTGGTCAAAGCCCACATAGCCGGGAGGCGCGCCGATGAGGCGGCTCACCGCGTGGCGCTCCATGTACTCGGACATGTCGAAGCGGATCAGCTCGACACCGAGGATGTAGGCCAACTGCTTGGCCACCTCAGTCTTGCCCACGCCGGTGGGGCCGCTGAAGAGGAAGGAGCCGATCGGCTTGTCCGGACGGCCCAGGCCTGAGCGCGCCATCTTGATGGCGGCCGCCAGCGCGTCGATGGCCGGGTCTTGCCCGAACACCACGCTCTTCAAATCGCGGTCCAGGGTCTTGAGCTTGCTGCGGTCGTCGCTCGACACCGAGGCGGGCGGGATGCGCGCGATCTTGGCGACGATGTCCTCGACCTCAGCACGCGTGATGGTCTTCTTCTGCTTGCTCTTGGGCAGCACACGCTGGGCGGCGCCGGCCTCGTCGATCACGTCGATGGCCTTGTCGGGCAGGTGGCGGTCGTTGATGTACTTGGCTGACAGCTCGGCCGCCGCCTGCAGGGCCCCGAGCGCATAGCGCACGCTGTGGTGCTCCTCGAAGCGCGACTTGAGGCCCTTGAGGATCTCGATGGTCTGCTCCACCGAAGGCTCGGCCACATCGATCTTCTGGAAGCGCCGCGACAGCGCCGCGTCCTTTTCGAAGATGCCGCGGTACTCGGTGAAAGTGGTGGCGCCGATGCACTTCATCGCCCCACTGGACAGCGCCGGCTTGAGCAGATTGCTGGCGTCCAGCGTGCCACCCGACGCCGCGCCGGCGCCGATCAGGGTGTGGATCTCGTCGATGAAGAGCACCGCATGCGGCTGCTCCTTCAACGCCTTGAGCACGGACTTGAGGCGCTGCTCAAAGTCGCCGCGGTACTTGGTGCCGGCCAGCAGCGCGCCCATGTCGAGCGCGTAGACGACGCTGTCGGCCAGCACTTCGGGCACGGCACCCTCGGTGATGCGCCAGGCCAGGCCTTCGGCGATGGCGGTCTTGCCCACGCCGGCTTCGCCCACCAGCAGCGGGTTGTTCTTGCGGCGGCGGCACAGCACCTGCACCACGCGCTCCACCTCGGGCTCACGGCCGATCAGCGGGTCGATCTTGCCGTCCTTGGCGAGCTGGTTGAGGTTCTGGGTGAACTGCTCCAGCGGCGAGGCCTTGGCTGCGCCTTGCTCGCCCGCTTCCTCGCGCTCGCCTTCCTGGCCGCCCGAGGGGTTCTCGGGCTGCTTGGGGGGCTCGGGCTCGGTCTTCTTGATGCCGTGGGCGATGAAGTTGACGACGTCCAGGCGCGTCACGCCCTGCTGGTGCAGGTAGTAGACGGCGTGCGAGTCCTTCTCGCCAAAGATGGCCACGATGACGTTGGCGCCGGTCACTTCCTTCTTGCCATTGCCCGTGCTTTGCACATGCATGATGGCGCGCTGGATGACGCGCTGGAAGCCCAGGGTCGGCTGGGTGTCCACCTCGTCGGTGCCACCCACGGTCGGCGTGTTTTCCTTGATGAACTGCGTCAGGCTCTTGCGCAGATCGTCCACATTGGCGGCACAGGCGCGCAGCACCTCGGCGGCGCTGGGGTTGTCCAGCAGCGCGAGCAGCAGGTGCTCCACGGTGATGAACTCGTGCCGCTGCTGCCGAGCCTCCACAAACGCCATGTGCAGGCTGACCTCAAGCTCTTGCGCAATCATGCGGCCTCCATCGTGCATTGAAGGGGGTGGCCCGCCCGCCGGGAAGCGGCCAGCACCAGTTCCACCTTCGTGGACGCAACGTCCCGGGTATAGACCCCACAGACCCCGCGCCCCTCGTGGTGGATTTTGAGCATGATCTGGGTCGCCGTATCGAGGTCGTGCCGGAAATACTCCTGCAAAACCATGACGACGAATTCCATCGGCGTGAAATCGTCATTGAGCAGCAACACCTGATACAGGCGGGGGGGTTCGGTGCGCTGCGGAACCCGTTCGAGCGCCACGCTGCCATCGCCCTCGCCGCCGCCGGGTTGGGCGGGTGCGGGAGGCATAGCCTGGTTAACGATTCGAACAAATTCAGCCGCGACCATGCCTTGATTCTAGGGTTGGCCGGAAAAGGCCCTACGCCCGTGGACAAGGGCTTTTCGAGTCGTTTTACTACCGCGTCGACTTTGTTTGTTCATCCCACGAAAGTGAGGGTCTGCCCCAACCGGGCGGCTCCTAATGGGCCAATGCTAGCGCTACCGGAAAAATGCACCTCGAAGTAACTACAACGATGGAGGCTGGATCATGGCTGTGGGCAAAGTGAAGTGGTTCAACGACGCCAAGGGGTTTGGGTTCATCGAACCCGAGGCCGGTGGCGGTGACGTTTTTGCCCATTTCTCGGCAATCCAGATGGAAGGGTTTCGCACGCTGAAGCAGGGCAGCCAGGTCCAGTTCGAACTGGTGCAGGGCCCCAAGGGCCAGCTGGCGCAGAACATCACGCCGATGGAGACGGCACCTTCGAGCGAAGCTGCCTGAGGCTGGGCCCCGCCCGCCAGGCACCGTTCTCGAATCGTCAGCCCCGCAACCCGTAAGGGGGTGCGGGGCTTTTTTCTGCCGCCGGGTCAGCGCTGGTGGGTGAACCCCGCCCGGCCGCGCCGGCGCTCGGCCTTGGGCAGAGGCGTGGTGGCCAGCAAGCCGGTGGCGCGTGACTGCAGCGTGTCGAGCGCCTGGGTCAGGGTGGCCACGCTGGCATCGTCCAGGCCGGCCAACAACTCGCGATTGAGTGCGGCCACGCGGGGCAGGATGCGCTGGTAGAGCGCCCGCCCTGCGTCGGTGAGGTCCACGACGATGAGCCGCCGATCTCTCGGCAAGGGCACGCGGCTGACCAAGCCTTTCTCGGTGAGCGTGGACAAGGTGCGCGAGGTGCGGGCGCGGTCCAGCGCTGCGCGCTCGGCCAGCACCGAAGGCTGAGTCGGCCCCGCACCGCCCAGCCAGCCGATGAAGCGCCACTCGCGCCGGGTGATGCCGAACTCGCCCTCGCACAGCCGCACCACCATGCTGCCAGCCGTGGCGTAGAGCCGCCCCAGGCGGTAGAGCAGCAGGTCTTCAACGGACTGGGGGTCGCGCAGGCGCTGCGAGGGCTGGGACATCAGCGTTCACCCGGGGGTGGATTGATTAGATCAATCCATGCTACGGGGGCTAGATTGCGTCCGCCAGAGGGGAGCTTCCCCTGGTGGACACCGCTACCCCGGAGACCCGCATGACCCGATCGCTGCTGCTTGCCCTGAGCCTGTGCCTGCCCCTGCTGAGCGGCGCGCAGACCGCCTGGCCGGAAAAGCCGATCCGCATCGTGCTGCCCTACCCGCCCGGGGGGCCCAGTGACATCGTGATGCGGGCTGCGGGCGAGAAGATGCTCGTCAGCCTCAAGCAGCCGCTGGTGATCGACAACAAGCCCGGCGCCGGCGGCAACCTGGGCACCGCCGAGGTCTCGCGCGCGGCGCCCGACGGCCACACCTGGCTGGTCTCCACCGACACGACCTTCACGGTCAACCCGCACGTCTACAAATCGCTGGGCTTCAAGCCCGACGACCTGATCCCCGTGGCCATGCTCACCCAGTTTGGGCAGACCTTGGTCTGCCACCCGAGCGTGGGCGTTCACACGGTGACGGAACTGGTCGCCAAGGCCAAGGGCCAGCGCATGAACTACGCCTCAGGCGGCCTCGGCGTACCCGGCCACCTGACGATGGAGCTGCTGCAGTCGCTGGCCGGCTTCGACATGACCCACATTCCCTATAAAGGCCCGGGGCCGGCCACGCAGGATGTACTGGGGGGCCAAGTGCCCTGCGGATTTTTGGCCGGCCCCACGGTGCTCCCGCATGTCGCAGCGGGCAAACTGGTCGCGCTCGCGGTGTCCAGCGCCACGCGCTCGCCCGCCCTGCCCGATGTGCCCACCGTAGCCGAGGCCGGCATCAAGGGCTATGAGGCCAACTTCTACCTGGTCGCGATGGCCCCCAAGGGCACGCCGGAGGCCATCGTGCAGAAGTTCCGCGCGGCCTTGCTTGAAGCGCTGAGGGCGCCCGACGTGGTGGCCCGCCTCAAGGCCAGCGACCAGGTCGTGGTGGGCTATGACGGCGCCAAGACCGCCGCCGTGCTGGCCGCCGACTCCAAGAAATGGGGCGAGATCGCGCGCAAGATCCAGCTCGGACTGGATTGATTGCTTGGATTGATTGCTGCCCCGAGGATGAACGTCCTCTTCATCATGTCGGACCAGCTGCGCTGGGACCATGTGTCCTGCGCCGGTCACCCCTATCTGCGCACGGCCAACATCGATGCACTGGCCGCACGCGGCGTGCGCTTCACGCAGGCCTATGTGAACAGCGGCGTCTGTGGCCCCAGCCGCATGAGCTACTACACCGGCCGCTACCCCATCAGCCACGGCGCCACCTGGAACCGCGTGCCGCTCTCGGTGGGCGAGATGACGCTGGGCGAGTACCTGCGCGCCGCAGGAGGCGGGCAGGACCTGTGGCTGGCCGGCAAGACCCATGTGCTGCCCGACATCGAGGGCCTCAAGCGCCTGTCCATCGAGGGCCAGACCGAGCTCGGGCATCTGCTGGCGCACGGCGGCTTCCGCGAGGTCGAGCGCTACGACGGCCATCACGAAACCGGCCCGGGCGACGCCTACTCGCGCTTCCTGCGGGACCAGGGCTATGCCAGCGAGCACCCCTGGAGCGACTACGTGATCTCGGCCATCGACAAGGCTGGGCAGGTGGTGAGCGGCTGGCAGATGCGCAACGTGCACCTGCCCGCACGCGTGGCCGAGGCGCACTCCGAAACCGCCTACATGACCGACCAAGCCATCGGCTTCATGCGCCGCCAGGGCAGCCGCCCCTGGGTGCTGCACCTCAGCTATGTGAAGCCGCACTGGCCCTATATGGCCCCGTCGCCCTATCACGCGCGCTACCGCGATGACCAATGCCTGCCCACGGTCAAGACCGAGGCCGAGCTGGCCGACGCCCACCCCGCCCTGGCCGCCTACCGCCAACACGAGGAATGCCTGGCCTTTGCGCGCGACGAGGTGGTGCGCAAGGTGCGCCCCGCCTACCAGGGGCTGATCCATCAGCTCGACGACCACCTCGGCCGGCTCTTCGAGGCCATGGACCAACTCGGCCGCCTCAAGGACACCTTGATCATCTTCTGCGCTGACCATGGCGACTTCCTCGGCGACCACTGGCTGGGCGAGAAGGAGCTGTTCTACGACACCGTGCAGCGCGTGCCCTTCATCGTGGTGGACCCCCGCCCCGAGGCCGACGTCACGCGGGGCAGCACCGACGAGCGCTTTGTGGAGTGCGTGGACGTGGTGCCCACCGTGCTGGACGCACTGGGCCTGCCCATCCCGCACCACCGCATCGAGGGCGAGAGCCTGCTGCCGCTGCTGCATGGCCAGCAGCCTGCGTGGCGCCAGGCCGTCTACAGCGAGCTGGACTACAGCTTCCGCGAGGCGCGCCTGCAGCTGGGCCGCTCGCCGCAGCAATCACGCGCCTTCTCGCTGCGCACCACGCGCTGGTGCTATGTCTACTGGCTCGATCTGCCCGAACAGCTCTATGACCTGCAGGCCGACCCCAACCAACTGGTCGACCTCGGGCGCGAGCCCGCCACCGAAGCGGTGCGCCGCCAGATGCGCGAGCAGCTGCTCGACTTCCTGGCCCGGCGCAAACACCGCACGACGGTGAGCGACGAGTTCATCGAGCAGCGCACCAACCAGCACAAGCAGGCTGGCGTCTTCTACGGCCAGTGGTGAAAGGCGTTCAGCCGGGCGCCGCCCCAGGCTGAGCCCCACACTCTTCAAAGACCCGCGCCCGGCAGTGTGCGCACACCGCAGGGTCCAGCTGCGGCACGATGGCTGCGATGGCGCTGCGCTTGTCCGGGAAGATGTGGCCCGGCCCCAGCCGCTGCAGGAAGCCGCTGCGCTCCCAGGCCACCAGCACCTCCGGGCGAGGCCGGTGGAAATACAGGCCCTGCCCCGGCTGGCTGCGCAGCGCGCGCTCGCGCTCCCAGAGTGCCGCGCCTGCGGGGTCGATGAAGTTCATGCTCTTGCCCATCACCAGCAGGTGACTCGGCGGTGAGGCGCCGTTGGCATCGGGCTCGCGCAGCTGGCGCAGGGTCTCGGCCACATGGGCCTCGGCGCCGTACCAGACCGGGCCTTCCATGCGCAGCAGCTTGAGCTGCGGGCACTCAGGCGCCCCGGGCTCCAGCACGACGAAGCGGCGCTCGCTGCCCGGCAACGGCGCAGCTGCAAAACCCATGCTGCGCAGCGCCGGGTGCGCAGTGCGGTGCAGGTAGAGCACCAGGGACGCCGCCACGCCGGCCAGCACGGCCACCTCCAGCGGCAGCGCCAAGGTGGCCACCAGCGTACCGGCCGCCACGCCCGCCTCGCGCCGGTCCACGCGCCACAGCTCGCGCCACTGGCCAAGGTCCACCAGGCTCCAGGCCACCAGCAGCAGCAACGCATCAATGGCCGCCATCGGCACCCAGGCCAGCGCAGCCCCCGCCCAGCCCACCAGCAGCAGCACCAACACCGCCGCCATCACGGCCGCCAGCGGCGTGCGAGCGCCGGCCTCGATGTGCGGGGCCGAGCGGTTGAGCGAGCCACAGCTCACCAGCGCCGAGCTGCACGCCCCCGCCACATTGGCCAGGCCCTGGCCCAGGCATTCGCGGTTCACGTCAAAGGCCTGGCCGGTGCGCGCGGCCAGTGCCTTGGCGATGGCGATGCTCTGCCCCAGGGCCACCAGCGTGAGCGCCAGCGCCAACGTGGCCAGGCGCGGCAGGTCCTGCCACTGCAGCGCCGGCCAGGCCAGCGGAGGCCAGGCCTCGGCCGGCGCCGCCACGGTGGCCAATTGCCAGCCCCACTGCCAGGCCCCGATGGCCGCCAGCAACGTGGCCGCCCCCAGCGCCAGCAGCAAGCCCGGCGCACGCGGCCACCAGCGTCGTGCCGCTGCGGCCAGCCCCAGGGCCAGCGCCCCCACGAGCAGGGTTGCGCGGGCATCGCCGGCCTCCTGCCTCCAGGCCTGCGCGGCGTGCAGCGCAATCAGCAGCGCTGCTCCGCTGGTGAAGCCGAGCAGCACCGTCGGCGAGATGAAATGCGTGACGGCCCCCAGGCGCAGCGCCCACACTGCCAACTGGATGACGCCCACGAACAGCGTCAAGGCCAGCGCCAGGCGCAGGTACTCGGGGCTACCGGCCACGGCGAGCGGCGCCAGCCCGGCGCTGAGCGCCAGCGAGAGCGCATTGGTAGGCCCCGTGATCATCAGGCGGCTGGCGCCCAGCAGCGCTGCCACCGCCGTGGGCAGGATGGAGGCATACAGGCCCCACGCGGGCGGCACCCCGGCCAGCGCCGCAAAGGCAATGCCCTGCGGCACCGCCAGCACTGCCGCGAGCACAGCGGCCAGCGCATCGGCCCGCAGCGTGGCACCGTTCACCTCGGCCACCCAGGGGCCGAGCCAGCGGGCCCCAATGCGCCCCGGCTTGACGGGGTGCGCGGCGGGGCTCTTGGGCATGCCGCAGAGCCTAGCACCCGGCCCCTACCCGCATGGATCGGGAAAGCACGCCATGACATGAGCCTGACGCCCCAAGTTCAGGCGTGGCGACAACCCACCAGGTGTGCACCGCGAAGGCGGCCGCGCCCCCTGACGGGGGCCCGCTTGCTAGAGTTGCGGGCTACGCAGTTGCGGCGCCTGGCGCCGCGCCCTCTCCACCCTCAGGACCACCGGGACCCATGCCATGAGCGCCGACAAGAGCCAGATCGTTTACACCCTGACCGACGAAGCCCCTCGTCTGGCCACCGCCTCCTTGCTGCCCGTCGTCCAGCGCTTTGGCGCGCAGGCCGGCATCGACGTCGTCACCAGCGACATCTCGGTCGCGGGGCGCATCCTGGGCCAGTTCCCCGAGTACCTGAGCGAGGAACAACGCGCCCCGGACAACCTCGCCGCGCTGGGCAAACTCACGCTCAAGCCCGAAGCCAACATCATCAAGCTGCCCAACATCAGCGCCTCCGTCGCCCAGCTCAAGGCCGCGATCAAGGAGCTGCAGGACAAGGGCTACAAGATCCCCGACTTCCCCGAGAAGCCCGAGACCGACGAGCAGAAGGACATCCGCGCCCGCTACAACAAGTGCATCGGCTCGGCCGTGAACCCGGTGCTGCGCGAGGGCAACTCCGACCGCCGTGCGCCCAAGGCCGTCAAGGAATATGCCCGCAAGAACCCGCACCGCATGGACGCCTGGAGCGCTGCCTCGCGCTCGCACGTCTCGCACATGCACGCCGGCGACTTCTATCACGGTGAGAAGTCCATGACCCTGGACCGCGCCCGTGACGTGAAGATGGAGCTCATCACCAAGAGCGGCAAAACCATCGTCCTGAAGCCCAAGGTCGCGCTGCTCGACCGCGAGGTCATCGACTCCATGTTCATGAGCAAGAAGGCCCTGCTGGACTTCTACGAGAAGGAGATCGAGGACGCGCGCAAGACCGGTGTGATGTTCTCGCTGCACGTCAAGGCCACCATGATGAAGGTCTCGCACCCCATCGTGTTCGGCCACTGCGTCAAGATCTTCTACAAGGAAGCCTTCGAGAAGCACGGCAAGCTCTTCGACGAGCTGGGCATCAATGTCAACAACGGCATGGTCGATCTCTACACCAAGATCGCCGCGCTGCCGCAGAGCAAGCAGGACGAGATCAAGCGCGACCTGCACGCCTGCCAGGAGCACCGCCCCGAGCTGGCCATGGTCGATTCGGCCAAGGGCATCACCAACTTCCACTCGCCCAACGACGTGATCGTGGACGCCTCGATGCCGGCCATGATCCGCAGCGGCGGCAAGATGTACGGCGCCGATGGCCGCCTGAAGGAAGTCAAGGCCGTGATGCCGGAATCGACCTTCGCCCGGATCTACCAGGAGATGATCAACTTCTGCAAATGGCACGGCGCCTTCGACCCGCGCACCATGGGCACGGTGCCCAACGTCGGCCTGATGGCCCAGCAGGCCGAGGAATACGGCTCGCACGACAAGACCTTCGAGATCCCCGAGGACGGTGTCGCCAACATCACCGACCTGGCCACCGGCGAAGTGCTGATGAGCCAGGACGTCGAGCAAGGCGACATCTGGCGCATGTGCCAGTGCAAGGACGCCGCCATCCGCGACTGGGTCAAGCTGGCCGTCAACCGCGCCCGCAACTCCGGCATGCCGGTGGTCTTCTGGCTCGATGCCTACCGCCCGCACGAGGCGCAGCTGATCACCAAGGTCAAGATGTACCTGCACGAGCACGACACCACCGGGCTCGACATCCAGATCATGAGCCAGGTGCGCGCCATGCGCTACACGCTGGAGCGCGTGATCCGCGGCCTCGACACCATCAGCGCCACCGGCAACATCCTGCGCGACTACCTGACCGACCTCTTCCCCATCATGGAGCTGGGCACCAGCGCCAAGATGCTGTCCATCGTGCCCCTGATGGCCGGTGGCGGCATGTACGAGACGGGCGCCGGCGGCTCGGCCCCCAAGCACGTGCAGCAGCTGGTGGAAGAGAACCACCTGCGCTGGGATTCGCTCGGCGAGTTCCTGGCCCTGGCCGTGAGCTTTGAAGAGCTGGGCATCAAGACCGGCAACGCCAAGGCCAAGGTGCTGGCCAAGGCCCTCGACGCCGCCACCGGCAAGCTGCTGGACAACGGCAAGGGCCCCAGCCCCAAGACCGGCGAGCTCGACAACCGCGGCAGCCACTTCTACCTGACGCTGTACTGGGCCCAGGCCTTGGCCGCGCAGACGGAAGACGCCGAGCTGGCCACCCGCTTCAAGCCCCTGGCTGAAGCCCTGACCGCCAACGAGACCAAGATCGTTGACGAGTTCAAGGCCGTGCAAGGCAAGCCGGCCGACATCGGCGGCTACTACCTGCCCGACGTGGCCAAGATGGACGCCGTGATGCGGCCGAGCAGCACCTTCAACAGCATCCTGCAAAGCCTGGCTGCCTGACGCTCGATCGCTGTCTTTCATCCAAGGGGCGCCGCGTGCGCCCCTTTTGCATGGCCGGCGCCCCTGCGAATGAGGGCACGCGCGGGCGCCCAAGTGCACGCATACTTAGCCTGTCTAACGATATGAAGACGGAGGCGACATGCAATGCATTGCCTGGACGGGCCAACTCTTGCGCCAGCTGGGCGCCGTGCTGGGCGCTGTGCTGGTGGGGCTGGCCGCGCAGGCGCAACCCATCGTGGTCGCGCAGATCGGGCCCTTCACCGGCCTGCCCTCGCCCGACGCCAAGGAGATCAACGAAGGTGCGCGTGCGGTGTTCCAGCAGGTCAACCGGGCGGGCGGCGTCCGTGGTCGCAGCATCGAGCTGTTTGAGCTGGACGACCAGTTCACCGCGGACGGCTTTGCGCGGCAACTGCAGGCCGCGCTGCCACGCAAGCCGGTGGCGCTGATCTCCCCGATCGGCTCCGGGGCGCTGGGCAAGCTGGTCAACGAGAAGCTGCTGGACCGCCACGCCATCGCCGTCATCAACGCGATCCCGGGCTCGGAGCCCTTCCGCAAGCCGGGGCACCCGCTGCTCTTTCACGTGCGCGCCAGCGACCGGCAGCAGTTGGAAAAGATCGTGCAGCACGCCCGCACCCTGGGCGTGAGCCGGCTCGGCGTGCTGTACCAGGACCTGCCCATCGGCACCGCCGGGCTCAAGGTGGTGCAGGAGCTGGCCGCACAGGCGGGCCAGACGCCGCTCAGCGTCAACGGCACACTCGCCAAACCCGACGCCGACGCCCTGACCGCTGCGGCCACGCAGGCCCTGGCGGCCCAGCCACAGGCCGTCGTGGTCATTGGCGCGCCCAAGTTCATGGCCGACGCGGTGGCGGCGCTGCGCAAGGCTGGGGCGCGGCAGTTCCTCTTTGCGCTGTCCTACATGCCAGCCGGCCTGGCCTACAAGCTGGCGGGCGAGGACGGCGCGCGCGGCGTGGGCATTGCCCAGACCTTTCCCAACCCGAATGGCGTCTCGCTGCGTCTGCAGCGCGACTTCCAATCCGCCATGCGCGCACTACAGCCCGGCGCCAAGGCCTGGACGGCCTTCCATCTGGAAGGCTATGTCAGCGCCCGGGTGCTGGTGGAAGGGCTGCGCCAGGTCAATGGCGAGATCAATGCCGACTCACTGGCCCGTGCGCTCAAGGGCCTGGGCAACCTCGACATCGGCGGCTACGTCGTCAACTTCAGCAAATCCAACGAGGGCAGCGCCTTCGTGGACATTGGCGTGATCGACAGCCGCGGCAAGCTCATCTACTGAAGCGAGGCCTCAGGCCTCGTCCATCTGCTCGATCATCACCTTGCCAAAGCCCGAGCAGGACACCTGGATCGCGCCCTCCATCAGGCGGGCGAAGTCGTAGGTGACCTTCTTGGTCAGGATGGCGCGGCCCATGCTGGCCAGCAGCAGGTCGGCGGCCTCGGTCCAGCCCATGTGGCGCAGCATCATCTCGGCCGAAAGGATCTCTGAGCCGGGGTTCACGTAGTCCTTGCCGGCGTACTTGGGCGCGGTGCCGTGCGTCGCTTCAAACACGGCGATGCTGTCCGACATATTGGCGCCCGGCGCAATGCCGATGCCGCCCACCTGCGCGGCGAGCGCGTCGGAGATGTAATCGCCATTGAGGTTGAGCGTGGCGATCACCGAGTACTCTGCCGGGCGCAGGATGATCTGCTGCAGGAAGGCGTCGGCGATCACGTCCTTGATGGTGATCGTGCGGCCCGTCCTCGGGTTGGTGAGGCGGCACCAGGGGCCGCCGTCGATGAGGGTGGCGCCGAACTCCTTCTGCGCCAGGCCATAGCCCCAGTCCCGGAAGGCGCCTTCCGTGAACTTCATGATGTTGCCCTTGTGCACCAGGGTGACGCTGGGCTTGTCGTTGTCGATGGCGTACTGGATGGCCTTGCGCACCAGGCGCTCGGTGCCCTCTTGTGACACGGGCTTGACGCCCACGCCCGAGGTCTCGGGGAAGCGGACCTTCTTGGACCCGAGTTCGTCCTGCAGGAACTTGATCAGGCGGCGCGCGCTGTCGCTGCCGGCCTCGAACTCGATGCCGGCATAGATGTCTTCCGAGTTCTCACGGAAGATGACCATGTCGACTTTGTGCGGCTCTTTCACCGGGCTGGGCACACCGTCGAAGTACTGCACCGGGCGCAGGCAGACGTAGAGGTCCAGCTCCTGCCGCAGCGTCACGTTGAGCGAGCGGATGCCGCCACCCACGGGCGTGGTGAGCGGGCCCTTGATGGAGACCAGGTAGTCCTTGAGGACCTGCACGGTCTCAAGGGGCAGCGAGACCTCGGGGCCGTAGAGCCGCGCAGCCTTGGCGCCGGCATAGACCTCCATCCAATGGATCTTGCGGGCACCGCCATAAGCCTTCTCGACGGCGGCATCCACCACCTGGAGCATGACCGGCGTGATGTCCACGCCCACACCGTCACCCTCGATGAAGGGAATGATGGGCTGGTCAGGCACATTGAGCGTGGCGTCGGCGTTGGCCGTGATCTTCTGGCCGCCTTCGGGCACCGTGACGTGCTGGTACATGGTGGATGGGCTCCGGGAGGGCAAAGAGGAAAGCGCGCGAGTTTACTGGGGGGGTGCCCGGGGTTTGCCGGCCTCAGCAGTAGAGGCGAATCGTCTCCCACACCCCATGCGCCAGCGCCCAGCCCGAGGCCAGCGCCAGGCCCAGGCCCGCCAGCCGCGCCGACCACGCGGGCGACAGCTTGAGCCGGCGCAGCACCCAAGGCGCGGCCACCAGGCCCGGGCTGCTGGCCAGCGCAAAGGCCAGCATGGCCAGGCCGCCACCGAGGGGCGACGAGGTGAGCCCCGCCACCAGCAAGGCCGATTGCAGCAGCCCGCAGGGCCAGGCCACCCAGGCCAGGCCGGCCAGTCCCGGCGCCCGCGACGAGCGGCGCAGCCAGCCGGCGCCAATGCCGTCCAGCCACACCGGCTGCCGGCCGAGCCAGAGCAGGCTGAGGCCCAGCATCAGCAGCGCGGCATGCGCCAGCGCCCAGACGGGCTGCATCACCGCACGGCCCTGCGTCATCCAGCCCAGCGCCTGCACGGCGGTGGCCGCCACGGCGCCCGCCAGCGCGTAGCTGAGCGCGCGCCCGGCGAGGAACTGAGCCTGTGATCGCTTGGCCTGCCCGCAAGTGGCCGCGCAGGGCCCACCGCACATCAACGCGCAGTGCGGGCTGCCGGCCAGACCCATCAGGGCCGCCGAGCCGACCAAGGTGACTTCGAGCATCCGGGCAACTCGCGACACAGCGCGAGCGGGCTATGGAAAGGTTCAGATGATGCGCGAGAAGCGCTCGCGGCTGGCGTCGGCCTGCAAATACCGGTCAAACACCATGGCCACCGCGCGCACGAAGTACCAGCCCAGCGGCGTGACCTGGATGGCATCGGCCTCCAGCGTTACCAAGCCCTGGTCGGCCAGGCCCTGCAGGCGCTCCATCTCGGGCGCGAAGTAGGTGGGCACGTCCACCAGGTAGGCCAGGCGGATGGACTCGAACTCGACGCGGCCCTGGCACATCAGGCCCATGATCATGCTGCGGCGCAGCAGGTCATCGCGGCTCAGGGCCAGGCCGCGCTGGGTCGGGAACTGACCGCGCCGCACGGCGTCGTAGTACTCGTCCAGGGTCTTGGCGTTCTGGCTGTAGGTGGCGCCGATGCGGGCGATGGACGACACCCCCAGGCCGATCAGGTCAGCGTCCGGCTGGGTGGAATAGCCCTGGAAGTTGCGGTGCAACCGGCCCTGGCGCTTGGCGATGGCCAGGCTGTCGTCACGCTTGGCAAAGTGGTCCATGCCGATGTACTCGTAGCCAGCGGCCAGGAAGTCACTGATGGCGCCGGCCAGCATGGTCAGCTTGTCACCCGCCGGCGGCAGCAACTCGGCCACGATGCGGCGCTGCGGCTTGAAGCGCGCCGGCAGGTGGGCATAGCCATAGAGGGCGATGCGGTCGGGCTGCAGCGCGCAGACCTGCTCGATGGTGCGGCGGAAACTGACCGGCGTCTGCTGCGGCAGGCCGTAGATCAGGTCGACATTGATGGAGTCGAACTTCAATGCCCGGGCGGCCTCGACAAGCGCCTGCACCTGCTCGGGCGGCTGGATGCGGTGCACCGCCTTTTGCACTTCGGGGTCAAAGTCCTGGACGCCGAAGGACAGGCGGTTGAAGCCCATGGCCTTGAGCCGTGCCAGGCGACCGGCGTCAACGGTGCGCGGGTCCACCTCGATGGACAGCTCGGCGCTGGGCACGAGCTTGAAGCGCTTGCCGATCTCGGCCATCAGCTGCACAAGCTCGTCGTCGCTCAGGAAGGTGGGCGAGCCCCCGCCCAGGTGCAGTTGCGACACCTGGATGCCGGGGCCCAACTCGGCCCGGTAGAGATCCATCTCGGCGTAGAGCACGGCCAGGTATTCAGCCGCACGCTCGTGGTGCTTGGTGATGATCTTGTTACAGGCGCAGTAGTAGCAGACCGACTCGCAGAACGGGATGTGGACGTAGATCGACATCGGCGCGCCGGGCACGCGTTGCTGCAGCGCCAGGCGGTGCTGGTCGGCCTGGAAAGCCTCGACGAACCGATCCGCCGTTGGATAGGAGGTGTATCGTGGCCCCGAGATGTCATAACGCCGCAGCAGTTCGGCGTCGATTTCTGGAGAGAGGACGGTCGATGTCATGGGGCGAATGTGCCCGAGCACCCGCCTCTCCCGGTTGACGTGGATCAACGGTGGCGTTGCAGCGCAATGCCCATTTGCTGTGCGCGCCCATGGTCATTCACGGACTTAAACCAGCATAATTCTTTGCCATGCAGAACAGCACGCCCCACAGCACGCCCATTCGCCCGGTCGAGTCGCTGCAAGTCGCCTGCGCGTCCTGCAATCTTCGCGAGCTCTGCCTGCCCCTGGGCCTCTCGACGAACGACCTGGACCGGCTCGACACCCTGGTCAACCGACGACGCACCGTCCCCAAGGGCGAGCAGTTGTTCCGCAGCGGTGACAACTTTGCGGCGCTTTACGCGGTGCGCACCGGCTTTTTCAAGACATCGGTCACCAGCGAAGACGGGCGTGACCAGGTCACGGGCTTCCAGATGGCGGGCGAACTGCTGGGGCTGGACGGCATCAGTACCGACCGGCACCACTGTGATGCCACCGCGCTGGAGGACTCCTCCGTCTGCGTGATCAACTATGCCGACCTGGAGTCGCTGTCCCAGCACTTCACGGCGCTGCAGCACAGCTTCCACAAGATCATGAGCCGCGAGATCGTGCGTGACCAGGGCGTGATGCTGCTGCTGGGCAGCATGCGCGCCGAGGAGCGTCTGGCGGCCTTCTTGCTGAACCTGACCGAGCGCCTGGAGGCGCGCGGCTTCTCCGGCACGGCCGTGGTGCTGCGCATGACGCGCGAGGAGATCGGCAGCTACCTGGGTCTGAAGCTGGAGACGGTGAGCCGCACCTTCTCCAAGTTCCAGGACGAAGGGCTGTTGGAGGTCAAGCAGCGCCAGATCCGCGTGCTGCGGGCCGACGCCCTGCAGCAGATGGTGGCCAACGCCACCCGCTGAGCTGGGCGCCGGTTATCGGGGCCAATTCGGCGCGCTGCGGCGCCCGGGTTCCTCGTGGTCGGGCAGTTGCACCAGCAGCGCCGTCATGCTGCAGGCGATGGTGGTGACCAGCCAGAAGATCAGGAAGCTGACCGAGTAGATCGCTGAGCGCGACCACTCGATGGCCTCGCCGCCGAACCAGTGCAGGTCCTGCGGGTCGATGACCGAGAACACCAGGCCCTCCAGCACCCCCGCCATGACGAAGGCCGGCCAGATGCTGGCCATCAGGATGCGGGCAGCGCGCCCGGCAGCCTGCTGCCCGTCCATCAGCGTTGCCCGCCCGTGGCAGCGTGGTTGCGGGCCGTGATGGCAGGCTGCTCGGCCACGTCATCGGCAGCCACCTGGCGGGTTTGCACCGGCGGGTCAGGGTGACGCAGCGCCAAGGAGAGGGTGAAGAAGCTGGCGATGACCACGGTCAGCGGGCCGCCGACAACGAGATACATCATCGGCTCGCGCCACCAGGGGCGGCTGGCTTGGGTTGGGGCTTCACTCATGGTCTCGTTCTCCGATCCGGTCTGTGTCGCCGCTATCGCGGCACCACAAAGGTGGTCTTCTCATTCAGGTGTTCGCCGCCATCGGCCTCGACACGGAAGCTCATGGGGTGGGCGCCAGGCTTGAGGCCATGCCCGGGGGGCAGCCTCACCCCGAGCGAGACCCAGCGTGCTTGCGCGGGGCCCACCTCGATGTCACGCAACTCAGGCGTCACGACGAGGCTGGGAAGGCCTTGCGCGGTGACGCTGAAACGCTGCACGCGCTCGCTGGCGTTCATCAACTGCAGGCGGTAGAGGTTCTCGATGTAGCCGTCCTCGACCTGGCGGGCCAGGGTGGCGCGGTCGCGCACGACATCGGCCCGGAAGCTGTGGCGCAGGGTCAGGCTGGCCACCAGCGCCGCAAAGATCAGCACCAGCACACTGCCGTAGATGAGCACGCGGGGCCGGAACACGCGGCGCCAGCGTTGCCCGGCCGACAGGTGCTGGGCGATGCCGTTCTGGGTGTCATAGCGGATCAGGCCACGCGGGTAGCCGACCTTGTCCATCACGCCATTGCACACGTCGATGCAGGCCGCGCAGCCGATACACTCGTACTGCAGGCCATTGCGGATGTCGATGCCCGTTGGGCAGACCTGCACGCAGAGCTTGCAATCGACGCAGTCGCCGACACCTTCGGCTCGGGTCTCGCCCTTCTTCTCGCGCTTGGCACCGCGCGGCTCGCCACGTTCGACGTCGTAGCTGATGATCAGCGTGTCCTTGTCGAACATCGCGCTTTGGAAGCGCGCATAGGGGCACATGTACTTGCAGACCTGCTCGCGCATGTAGCCGGCGTTGCCATAGGTGGCAAAGCCGTAGAACAGCAGCCAGAAGCTCTCCCAGGGCCCGAGCGACAGGTGCAGCACTTCATGGCCCAGGGTCAGGATGGGCGTGAAGTAGCCGACGAAGGTGAAGCCCGTCCACAGGCCGATGGCGATCCAGACCGCCTGCTTGCCGGACTTGCGGGCCAGCTTGTTCAGCGTCCAGGGGCCGCTGTCGAGGCGGATGCGCGCATTGCGGTCGCCCTCGAACCAGCGCTCCACGGCCATGAAGATCTCGGTGTAGACCGTCTGCGGGCAGGCATAGCCGCACCACAGCCGCCCGGCCACCGCCGTGAACAGGAAGAGCCCGTAGGCCGAGATCAGCAGCAGGACCGTGAGATAGACGAAGTCCTGCGGATAGAGCACCAGGCCGAACAGATAGAAGCGCCGCGCGCCCAGATCGAACAGCACCGCCTGGCGCTCGCCCCACTGCAGCCAGGGCAGGCCGTAGTAGAGGATCTGCGTGAAGGCGACGAGGGCCCAGCGCCAGCCGGCAAACCAGCCGCTGACAGCGCGCGGCTGGATCTTGTCCTCAGACCGGTACAGCCGGACGGTCTGCTCAACGGTCTGTTTCACGGGCGCGGGGCCTTGCGTCATCAGCGAGCGTTGGAGAAGCCCCAGACATACGCCGCGAGCACGCGGATCTGCTCAGGCGTCAACTTCTCGCCATGGGCGGGCATGACATTGGTCTTGCCGTTGTTGACCATGGCCATGACGGCGTCTTCGCCCCAGCCGTGCAGCCAGGTCTTGTCGGTCAGGTTGGGCGCACCGAGGGCGGTGTTGCCTTTGCCGGCCGGGCCGTGGCAAGCCGCGCAGACAACGAACTTCTCCTTGCCCAATTGGGCGGCCAGAGAGTTGTGCGGGCTGTCCGACAGCGAGAGCACGTAGTTGGCAACGTTCTTCACGTCCTCCGGCGAGCCGACGGCGGCGGCCATGGGCGGCATCTGGCCCTGGCGGCCCTTGGTGAGGGTCTCGACGATGTTGTCGTACTCGCCGCCCCAGAGCCAGTCCTTGTCGGTCAGGTTGGGGAAGCCCTTGGAGCCCTTGGCATCACCACCATGGCAGCCGGCGCAGTAGTTGCCGAAGAGGCGCTCGCCAATGCCGCGAGCCTCGTTGTCGGCCGCGAGCTGCGCAGGCGTCATGCTGGCAAAGCGCTGGTAGACCGGGGCCATGGCCGCACGCGCGGCGGCGGTGTCGCGGTCGTGCTCTGCCACGCTGGACCAGGCCAACGTGCCCTTGGCGCTACCGAGCCCGGGGTAGAGCGCCAGGTAGGCGCCGGCAAACAGCACGGTGATCACGAACAGCCCCATCCACCACATGGGCAGCGGGTTGTTGAGCTCGCGCAGGTCTTGGTCCCACACGTGGCCCGTGGTGTTGTCGTTCGCCATCGGGCGGCGGCGTGCCGCAACCAACAGGATGGCAATGCAAAAGACCAGGCCGATCACCGTCACAGCGGCAATGAAGGTTGACCAGCCGTCGCTGAAAAAGTCACTCATGGCGATCCTCCTCCTGGAAAGGCAACAAGGCGTCCTGCTCGAAGCTCGCGCGGTTGCGCGCCGACCAGGCCCAGATCAGGATGCCGACGAAGGCAGCGAATGACAGCAGGGTCACGGCAATTCTTAAATCGTTGAGTGTCATGGCGATCACTTGACGGCAGTACCGAGGACTTGGAGATAGGCCACCAGGGCGTCGAGCTCGGTCTTGCCGGTCACAGCCTTGGCGGAGTCATTGATCTCCTCGTCGGTGTAGGGAGCCCCGAGGGTGCGCATGGCCTTGAGGCGGACGGGCATACCGGCGGCATCCACCGGCGAGCGCTCCAGCCACGAGTAGGCGGGCATGTTGGACTCGGGCACGAGATCGCGCGGGTTGTTGAGGTGGACGCGATGCCACTCGTCGCTGTACTTGCCACCCACGCGAGCGAGGTCCGGGCCGGTGCGCTTGCTGCCCCACTGGAAGGGGTGGTCGTAGACGAACTCACCCGCCAGCGAGTAGTGGCCGTAGCGCAGGGTCTCGGCCTGCAGCGGGCGGATCATCTGCGAGTGGCAGTTGTAGCAACCCTCGCGGACATAGATGTCGCGCCCAGCCAGTTGCAAGGCGGTGTAGGGCTTGAGGCCCGCCACCGGCTGCGTGGTGGAGCGCTGGAAGAACAGCGGGACGATCTCGACGATGCCACCGATCGCGACGGTCAGCAGGATCAGCACGATCATCAGAAAGTTGCTGGTCTCGATCTTTTGGTGGCCATTGACGGCGTGATTGCTCATGGTTCTTGCTCCTCTCAGGCCTGGGCCGCCACGGCGGGGATGCGCACCAGTTCAGGCTTGCCTGCCTGCACGGTCTTGATCACATTCCAGGCCATCACACACATGCCGCTCAGGTAGAGCAGGCCCCCGCCCAAACGGATCACGTAGAAGGGATAGGTCGCCTTCACGCTCTCGACGAAGGTGTTGACCAGGGTGCCGTCGGTATTGGTGGCACGCCACATCAGGCCCTGCATCACACCGGCAATCCACATCGCGGCGATGTAGAGCACGATCCCGAGCGTGGCCACCCAGAAGTGCAGCTCGATGGCGCGCTTGGAGTACATCTCCGTGCGGCCCACCATGCGCGGGATCAGGTGGTAGAGGCAGCCCATCGAGATCAGGCCCACCCAGCCCAGCGCACCGCTGTGCACGTGGCCGACCGTCCAGTCGGTGTAGTGGCTGAGGGCGTTGACTGTCTTGATGGACATCATCGGGCCCTCGAAGGTGCTCATGCCGTAGAACGACAGGGACACGATCAGGAACTTCAGGATCGGGTCGTCACGCAGTTTGTGCCACGCACCCGACAGGGTCATGATGCCGTTGATCATGCCGCCCCAGGACGGCGCCAGCAGCACCAGGCTGAACACCATGCCCACGCTCTGCGCCCAGTCCGGCAGCGCCGTGTAGTGCAGGTGGTGGGGGCCCGCCCACATGTAGGTGAAGATCAGCGCCCAGAAGTGGACGATGGAGAGCCGGTAGCTGTAGACCGGACGGCCCGTCTGCTTGGGGATGTAGTAGTACATCATCCCCAGGAAGCCGGCCGTGAGGAAGAAGCCCACGGCGTTATGGCCGTACCACCACTGCACCATCGCGTCCTGCACCCCGGCATAGGCCGAGTAGCTCTTGGTCAGTGAGACCGGGATGGCCGCGCTGTTGACGATGTGCAGTAGCGCCACGGCGATGATGAAGGCGCCGAAGAACCAGTTGGCCACATAGATGTGCCGGATCTTGCGCGTGCCCACCGTGCCGAAGAACACCAGCGCATAGGCCACCCAGACGACGGCGATCAGGATGTCGATCGGCCATTCGAGCTCGGCGTATTCCTTGCCCTGGGTGAAACCCATCGGCAGCGTGATGGCGGCCGCCAGGATGACGAGTTGCCAGCCCCAGAACGTGAACCAGGCGATGGCCGGCGCGAAGAGGCGCGTCTGGCAGGTGCGCTGGACCACGTGATACGAGGTGGCGAACAGCGTGCAGCCGCCAAAGGCAAAGATCACTGCATTGGTGTGCAGCGGCCGCAAGCGGCCATAGCTGAGCCAGGGGATGCCCAGGTTGAGTTCGGGCCAGGCAAGCTGGGCGGCGATCACCACACCCACCAGCATGCCGACCACGCCCCACAGGACGGCGGCCAGCGCGAAGGCCCGTACCGGGCCGTCCTCATAGAAGTTATTGCGTGTCAGGTCTTGAGACATCGTGCGTCCTCATTGCAAGCAGGGTCATTCTTAAGGTTCAACGTGGTCGCGGTCTTGATCCGAATCAAGGAGAGGCTGACGGCCCTGTGATTCGAGCTCGTCGAACTGCCCGCTGTGCACCGCCCAGCCGAACACGCCCACGATGACCAGCAGCAACACCACGGAGAGCGGGATCAACAAATAAAGGATGTCCACGGATGGTCTCGTCAGGCTGATGTCAGAGGCTTGAAGTCAAGCGCGCGCTGTCACGGTCGAGCAAGTCGCCGCGCATTGGCCACCACCAGCACCGAGCTGGCAGCCATGCCGATGCCTGCGGCCAGCGGAGGCAGCCAGCCGGCCAAGGCCAGCGGCACGCAGGCCAGGTTGTAGAGCAGGGCCCAGCCGAGGTTCTGCCGCAGCACGCGCTGCGTCAGGCGCCCGCGCTCGCGCGCCCAGGGTAGGTCGGTCAATCGGTCAGAGACCAACAGCAGGTCGGCATTGGCACGGGCCAGGCCAGCGCCCTGCCCCATCACCACGCGCACATCGGCGGCGGCCAGCACGGGGGCATCGTTGAGCCCGTCGCCCACCATCATCACGCGGCGCCCCTGGGCCTGCCAGGCGCGCACGCGCGCCAGCTTGTCGGCCGGCGTAGCGCCCGCCACCCAGGGCAGGCTGCCGAGCTGGCCGGCCATGCGCTCGACGGCCGCCGGTGCGTCACCCGACAGCAGATGCACCTCGCAGCCTTGCGCGCGCAGCGCGGCCACGGCCTCCAGCGCACCGGCGCGCGGCCGCTCGGTCAGCGAGAGGCTGAGCAAGGCCTGCGGCGACCCGAAGGCCAGCTGCGCGCCGGGTGCCACGGCGCGCTCGGCAAACGCTGCCACCCACGCGGGTGACCCCAGGCGCCAGACCTGGCCCGCCGCGTCGCGCGCCTCCAGGCCCAGGCCCGCGTGCTCGCGCACGTCCACCCAGGCTTCCAGCGCGCCATCGTCCGCCGCCAGCGCGCGTGAATACGGGTGACGCGAGAGCCGCGCCAGGCTCGCCGCCTTGTGCTGAAGCACCGCCTCGTCGGCGCCCACGGCCGTCATGCCGGCCAGCACCGGCGCGTCCTCGCTCACGGTGCCGGTCTTGTCAAAGACAACCAGGTCCACCGCCGTTAATCGCTCCAGCACATCCAGCCGCACCAGCATCACGCCGCGCCGCGCAAAGGCGCCCGCTGCCGCCAGCCAGGCCGCCGGGGCAGCCAGTGTCAGCGCGCAGGGGCAGGTGACGATGAGCACCGCCACGGCCACGGCCACCGCGCGCTCGGGTGCCCACCAGGTCCAGGCCAGCGCCGCCCCCAGGGCCAAGAGCAGCACACCGAAGGTGAAGCCACGCGCCACCTGGTCGATCACCAGCTTTTGCTCGACGCGCTGCCCTTGGGCATCGCGCATCAGGCGCACGATGCCTTGGGCTGTGGTGTCCGCCCCGACGCGCGTGATGCGCACCACCAGCGGCGCCTCCAGGTTGATGCTGCCCGCCGCCACTTCGGCGCCCACGGCCTTGAGCAGGGGCTGCGATTCGCCGGTCAGGATGGCTTCGTCCACACAGCCCTCGCCCTGCTCGACCACGCCGTCAGCCGCAAAGCGCTCGCCGGCCGGCACGTGCAGCCGGTCTCCCAGACGCAATTCGGCCACGTGGACGCTCTCCAGGCGGCCATCGGCAGCCAGGCGCTGTGCACGGTCCGGCAGGGCCGAGGCGACTGACTCCAGCGCCTGCGCCGCCCGGTGGCGGGCGCCCATCTCGAACCACCGCCCCAGCATCAGGAAGGCGACGAACATGCTGAGCGTGTCGAAGTAGACCTCGTGCCCCAGCGGGCCCGTTGGGTCGAAGAGCGCGCCGGTGCTGGCCACAAAGGTGACCGCCAGCCCCAAGGCCACCGGCACGTCCATGCCCAGGCGGCGCGAGCGCAGCTGCTGCACCGCCGCCTTGAAGAAGGTGCCTGCCGACAGCAGCAGCATCACCAGGCACAGCACCCAGCTCGCCCACTGCAGCAGGCGCTCGATGTCGGGCGGCATGTCGCCGGGCTCAGCCACGTAAACCGGCACCACCAGCATCATGACCTGCATGGCCACGAAGTTGCTCACGAACACGCGCCACAGCATCTGGCGCCGCTCCGCGCGGCGCAGCGCCTGGCTGCTTTCGACCACATCGGGCGCGGCGCGGTAGCCAGCTCGTTCGATGGCTGTCGTCACGTCGTCCAGGCTGGCCTGAGCCGGATCCCAATCCAGCACCAGGCGGGCGCTGGCTGCATTCACGCGGGCGGCCCGCACGCCGGGCACGCGCGCCAGCGCATCCTGGATGGTGAACGCACACGCCGCGCAATGCAGGCCCGAGAGCTGGAACTGCGACTGTGCATGGCCTGCAGCATCCCAGTTGGTGAAGCCCGCCAGTGCATCGAGCCCATCGCGCGCCAAAGAAGCAGGCGCGACATCACCCGGCACGGGCGAGTTCAAAGGCTCAGCCGCAGGGGCCGACAGGGGCGGGACAGGGTGCACGCCGATAATCTAAGCCAGCACGCCGCCCTTCGTCATGACCTGCATCAACCACCGCCTCCTCCGCCTGCTCGCCGGCTTCTGCCTGGCCGCACTGGCCGCCACCACCAGCCTGGCGCAGGACGCCCCACAGCGCCTGCGCAGCATCCCGCTGCAGGCCGGCATGCACGTGATCGAGGCCGAGCTGGCCCTGACGCCCGAACAGCGCCAGATCGGCCTCATGCACCGCCGCGACATGCCGCTCAATCACGGCATGCTGTTCGTCTTCGAGTCGCCCCAGGTGCAGTGCTTCTGGATGAAGAACACCCTGCTGCCCCTGTCCATCGCCTTCATCGGCGACGACGGCGCCGTGGTCAACATCACCGACATGAAGCCCCTGGACGAGACCTCGCACTGCTCGCAAAAGCCGGTGCGCTTCGTGCTCGAGATGAACCAGGGCTGGTTTGCCAAGAAGGGCATCAAGGCCGGCTTCAAGCTCAGCGGCGCGCCATGGCAGCGCTAATCCCGCAGCGTTGATCAACAGGACTTAGCCCCAGCCGCCCCAGTTGATGCTGGACGGCGAGGGCTCCAGCGGGTTCACCGGGTAGCGCGCCAGGCCGGGGTAGAGCCGGCTCCACACCACGGCCACACCCAGCAGGCAGGCCAGGCCGAGCAGCACCGGGTCGAGCAAGGCCGACCAGGACGCATGCGCGTAGACCATGATGACCGGATTGGCCCCGGCCGGCGGGTGCACGGTGCGGGTCAGCAGCATCAGGCCCAGCGCCAGGCTCACCGCCACGGCGTAGGCCAGCAAAGAGCTGCCCAGCCACTGTGCGCAGGCGATGCCGACCGAGGCCGTGAGCACATGGCCGCCAAGCAAGGCGCGTAGTTGTGCGGCGGGCGCCCGCGTGAGGCCGAACAGGAACACCGTGCTGCCGCCCAGCGAGGCCAGCACAAAGGCGTGGTGCGGCGGCCCGACCACTGCCAGCGCCAGCCCGATGCCACAGGCCGCGCCCAGCACGCACCAGGCCCAGCGCACCAGTTGCTGCTCGTGCCAGCGAGGGCGGCTCACAGCACCTCCGACGGGTTCACCCGGTCCACCACCAGGCGGTGCTCGGCGTCGAACACCCAGGCGTCTTCGTAGTCCACCTCGAAGAGATGGCCATCGGGGTCGGCAAAGTAGCCGGCGATGCCCCAACGCGTGCGCGTCGCGGGCTTGACGATGCGCCCACCGGCCGCCACCGCCTGAGCCAGGATGGCGGGCACCTCCTCGGGCCGGCGTGCCAGGTGAATCAGGGCCATGCCCGCGTACGTAGCGCTCGCTGGCACCTCCAGCCCTGCGTCTTGCGCCAGCGCGGTGCGCGAGATCAGGCACAGGGCCTGGCCGCCCAGGTCGAACTTGGCGAAGCCCTCGTTGCCGGTGGCGGACTTGCGCCAGCCCAGCGCCTCATAAAAGCGGGTCGAGCGTGCGACGTCCTGCACGCCGAGCAGGATCAGGTGCAGGCGCTGGCTGGGGGGCAGCGCCAGGGCGGGGTCAGACGCAAAGACATGGCCTACGGGGGTCTTGAGCATGGACGAAACGAAGCGAGCAGGGGTCAAGAAAGAGGGATCAGGCCTCAGCGGCCGGCAGCAGCCATTCGACCCGGAAGCCATCGACCTCGGGCCGCGACCTCAAGACCCAATGGCCACCCAGGCGGGTGATGATCTCGTAAGCAATTGCGAGGCCAAGGCCGCTGCCGCCGGCCTCGCGCACGTCGGCGCGCTGGCCGCGCCAGAAGGGCTCGATCAGGCGCGGCAGGTCCTCAGGCGGCACGCCGGCGCCGTTGTCTTCGATCTCGATGCGCACATGCCCCTCTGGCGTGCTGCTTGCGCGCAGCACGATGTGCGGCCCACCGTAGCGCAGCGCGTTGTCCAGCACATTGCTCAGCGCCTCGCCGAGCCAGAAGGCATGGGCCCGCACGCGCAAGCCTGGTGCAGGGGCTTGCAGCTCCAGCTCACGGCCGGCGCGGGCCGCGCGCACGGCGGCAGGCTCGGCGGCCTGGCGCAGCAGCACGGCCACATCCAGGGCCTCCACCTCGGTCTCCACGCCCAGCGCGCCTTGGGTGCGCACCAGGCTGAGCAGCTGGCCGATCAAGCGGCTCAGCCGCTCGCCCGACGAGGACAGGGCCTGCACCAGCGGGGCCAGATTGGCGTCAAGCGGCAACTCCTGCGCCAGCTCCTGGATCAGCACGCGCAGCCCGGCCACGGGCGTACGCAACTGGTGGGCAGCGTCCGCCACAAAGCGCTGCTGCAGGCTCACTGACTGCTGCACATCGGCCAGCAGCGAATTGATGCGCTCGATCAGCGGCACCACCTCGGCGGGCACGCCTTCCACCGGCAAGGCGCGCAGGTCAGAGGGCGCGCGGCGCGCCACTTCGCTGGCGGTCTCGCGCAGCGGCGCCAGGCCACGGCGAATGCCCCAGGCCAGCAGGCCGGTAGTCAGCAAGGCAATCGCCAACGTCGGCATGGCCATTGCCAGCGCCACGTCGCGCAGCAGGCGCTGGCGGCGGTGACGCGTCTCGACGACGACGATGGACACGCTGCGGTCCAGCATCGGCGAGCTGAGCGAAAAGATGGCACCGCGCACCGCCTCACCCTCGAACTCGGCGTCAAACACCTGCGGGCTGGCAAAGCTGGTGTCGCGCCGGTCGGGCAAGGGCACATGGGCATCGCCTGCGATGGCGCGGCCGCTCTCGTCCACCACGACGAAGGCATTGCGCACAGCGTTGTCCCAGGTGAGCAGCTCCAGCGCCTGACGGCTGACGTCGAGCAAGGGGCCGCGATCGGTCCAGACGATCTTGGCCGCCAAGGCCGAAGCTTCGTCCTGCAACCCACGATCAAAGGCGATGTTGGCGCTGGCCGTGGCCAGCCAGTAAGCGCCAGCAGCGGCCGCCGTGAGCCCGAGCAGCCAGATCCAGCGCAGCGGCGCCAGCAGCTGGCTACGCAGGCTGCGATTGCGCGGCGGGGGCATCGAGTTCCATCACATAGCCAAAGCCGCGCACGGTGCGGATGGCCAGCCCGCAAGGCGCCAGGCGCTTGCGCAAGCGGTGCACATAGACCTCGACCGAGTTCTCGCTGAAGTCCGACTCCCAGCTGGAGAGCTTGGCGACGATGGCCTCCTTGTTGAGCACGCGGCCGGCACGCTGCATCAGCATCTCGGTCAGCGCGAACTCGCGCGGGCTCAGGTAGAAGGGCTCGTCATCCAGGAAGAGCTCGCGGTGCGCCAGGTCCATGCGCAGGCGACCGAGGCGCAGGGTCTCGGAGGTGCGCCCTTCCGAGCGCCGCTTGAGGGCCCGCAGGCGCGCGGCCAGCTCGGGCGGGTCAAAGGGTTTGACGAGGTAGTCGTCGGCCCCGGCATCGAGGCCCGCCACGCGGTCGTGCGAGGTGTCGCGCGCGGTCAGCACCAGCACGGGCTGGGCAGCGCCCTGGCTGCGCCACTCGCGCAGCACGGTCATCCCATCGGCGCCGGGCAGGCCGAGGTCGAGCACGCAGACGTCGTACTGCTCGACCAGCCCCTTGGCCATGGCTTGGCGGCCATCGGCCAGCCGGTCCACCTGCCAGCCTTGGCGCTCCAGATTGCGCGTCAGGCCCAGGGCCAGGGCTTCGTCGTCTTCAACGAGGAGGATGCGCATAGGGGGCTTGAATGCAAAAAGGGCCGGCAAGTGCCGGCCCTCTTCAGGATGCCACTGTTCAGGCGAAGTTGGCTTCGGCAAAGCCCCAGTTCACCAGGTTCGACAGGAAGGTCTCGACGAACTTGGGACGCAGGTTGCGGTAGTCGATGTAGTAGGCGTGCTCCCAGACGTCGACGGTCAGCAGGGCCTTGTCGGCGGTGGTCAGCGGGGTGCCAGCGGCGCCGGTGTTGACGATGTCGACCGAGCCGTCGGCCTTCTTGACCAGCCAGGTCCAGCCGGAGCCGAAGTTGCCGACGGCGCTCTTGACGAAGGCTTCCTTGAAGGCGGCGTAGCTGCCCCACTTGGCGTTGATGGCTGCGGCCAGCGCGCCGCTGGGCTCACCGCCGCCGTTCGGCTTCATGCAGTTCCAGAAGAAGGTGTGGTTCCAGATCTGGGCGGCGTTGTTGTAGATGCCACCGCTGGAAGTCTTGACGATCTCTTCGAGCGTCTTGGACTCGAACTCGGTGCCCTTTTGCAGGTTGTTGAGGTTGACCACATAGGCGTTGTGGTGCTTGCCGTGGTGGAACTCCAGCGTTTCCTTGCTGTAGTGAGGCGCCAGGGCGTCAATGGCGAAGGGCAGCGGCGGCAGGGTGTGTTCCATGGGGATTCCGTAGTGAGGGGAGTGGTTCAGAACAAAGGCAGGCCAGGAGCTCGGCCGGGATCGGAAAAGATTGTAGGCAGGCCACCGTGTCGCCCAGAGGCAAAGGCCATGGCGCTAGCGGGTCTTGCGGACTTCCAGTTCGGCGGCGCCATCGGCCAGCCGCGCCTCCACCGCCTGGCCGATGCGCAGCCGCGCGACCGAGGTGATGGGCTGGCCGCCCTCGTCCTGCAGCCAGGCATAGCCCCGCGCGAGCACGTGCTGGGGGTCCAGCGCACCAAGTCGCGCGGCCACGGTGTCCAGCCGCGCCTGCTGGCGCTGCAGCCACCGGGCCAGGGCTTGCTCGCGGCGCTCGGCCAGGCGCGTCAGCTTCTGCGTCTCCAGCTCCAGCCGCCGCGCCGGGGCGGCGCGGGTGCGCTGGGCCAGCAGGGCCAGCAGGCGGCCCTGGCGGCTGACGAGTTCGCTGGGCCGGGCCAGCTTGAGGGCGAGGCGGTCCAGGCGCTGCGCATGCCCATCCAGCCGCGCCGCGCTGCGCAGCTGCAGCAGTCGGCCCAGCGTGTGCAGGCAATCCAGGCAGTCAGCCCGCGCGGGCGCGGCCAGCTCGGCAGCGGCCGTGGGCGTGGGGGCGCGCAGGTCAGCGGCCAGGTCGGCCAGGGTGATGTCGGTCTCGTGGCCGACGCCGCAGACGATGGGCAGGGCCGAGCCCGCCACCGCGCGCACCACACGCTCGTCGTTGAAGGCCCAGAGGTCTTCCAACGACCCGCCGCCACGCACCAGCAGCAGCAGGTCCACCTCCTGGCGGGCGTTGGCCTGCTCCAGCGCCGCAACGAGGGCACGTGGCGCCTCGCTGCCCTGCACCAGGCTGGGGTAAACGACCACGGCCACCTGCGGCGCACGGCGCGCCAATGCGGTCAACACGTCGTGCAAGGCCGCCGCGCCGAGCGAAGTGACGATGCCGATGCGTGTCGGGAAGCTGGGCAGCGGGCGCTTGCGCTCGCGCGCGAAGAGCCCTGCGGCTTCGAGCCGCTCGCGCAGGCGCAGGAACTGCTCGTAGAGGCTGCCCGCGCCGGCCAGGCGCATGGCCTCGGCCACGAACTGCAGCTCGCCGCGGGGCTCGTAGACGGCGAGACGGCCCCGCATCTCAACGCGCATGCCGTCGCCGGGTTCGAAGTCGAGCAGCCCGGCCGCGCGCCGGAACATCGCGCCGCGCAGCGAGGCGGCCAGGCCGTCGGCGTCCTTGAGGCTGAAGTAGCAATGGCCGCTGGCCGCGCGCGTGAAGCCGGACAACTCGCCCGACACCGTCACCGCGCCAAATCGGGCGCTCAGGCTCTCCGTCAGCGCCGCGAGCAGGCCCGCGACACCCCAGACGCGACGGCCTGATGCGGCTTCGCGCGGCTCAATCACGCTGCAGCCCAATACTGGCGCGGGGTCGGAACTCCACAACCGCGCCAATGCTGGGCTGGCGGGCCGCCCAGCCCTTCACGAAGCCGTCACGAAGCGCTAAGACCTTGTTCTGCAAGTCCAAATCCACTGCTTAAAGTTGAGGCAAATTGTTCAAGGCCTTGATTTTGCGCGGCCCGCACGGTCCCAGACCGGGCTTGCCCACAAAGTTGTCCACAGGCGCAGTGGATTGTCAGCACTCGAAACCGGCGCCGAGGATTGATGGCGGCGGTACGCCCTGCCGCCATAATGCCCCGCGGCTCGCCCCTGAGCCGGTTCATCTTTGAGCGGGGAAAGCTTTGTTCTCGATCATTCAAGCCGCTGGTTGGCCGATCTGGCCTTTGCTTCTGTGTTCGGTCATTGCGCTGGCATTGATCATCGAGCGACTCTCCTCACTGCGCGCGCGCCGCGTGGCGCCGAACGGCCTGCTGGACGACGTGCTTGGCGTGACGCAAAAGCAGTTGCCTGCCGCCGATGTGGTGGACCGGCTGGAAGAGTCGTCGCTGCTGGGCAGCGTGCTGGCCGCCGGCCTGCGCGCGGTGAGCCATGACACCAAGCTCCCCGAAGAAAAGCTGCGCCAGGTGTTCGAGTTTGCGGGCCGCCGCGCCGTGCACCAACTCGAGCGCTACCTGAACACCCTGGGCACCATCGCCACGGCCGCCCCGCTGCTGGGCCTGCTGGGCACGGTGGTCGGGATGATCGAGATCTTCGGCAGCCAGACCCCCGGCAGCGGCAACCCCGCGCAACTGGCGCATGGCATCTCGGTGGCGCTCTACAACACCGCCTTCGGCCTGATGGTGGCGATCCCATCGCTGATGTTCCACCGCTACTTCAAGGGCCGCATCGAGGCCTATGTGCTGGAGCTGGAAGCGGGTGCCGACCGCCTGCTGAGCCAGCTCAAGCGCTTCACCGCTCACTGAAGGCTGGGCCATGCGCTTTCGCCGCCCCAACACCGAGCCGCCGGAGATCAACCTGATCCCCTTCATCGACGTGCTGCTGGTGATCCTGATCTTCCTGATGCTGTCGACGACCTACTCCAAGTTCACCGAGCTGCAGATCACCCTGCCCTCGGCCGACGCCGAGAAGCTCAAGGACCGGCCGCAGGAGATCATCGTCAGCGTGGCGGCCGATGGGCGCTATGTGATCAACCGCCAGCCGGTGGAAGGCCGCACGGTCGAATCGCTGGCGCTGGCGCTGCGCGACGCCGCCCAGGGGCGCAATGACGCGTCGCTGATCATTTCCGCCGACGCTGCGGCCGCGCACCAGTCCGTCATCCACGTGATGGAGGCCGCGCGTCGCGAGGGCCTCTCGCGTGTCACCTTCGCCGCGCAGACAGACGCTCGCTGAGGCGCTGTCGGCCCGGCTGCAGGCCGAATGGCTGACCGGCGGGCCGCTCTCGACGCTGCTGCTGCCGCTGAGCCTCGTCTATGGCCTGGTGGCCAGGCTGCGCGCACGCCTGCTGCAACCTGCAGAGTTGCCGGTGCCCGTGATCGTGGTGGGCAACTGGATCGTCGGCGGCGCCGGCAAGACGCCGACGCTGCTCGCGCTGCTGGAGCACCTCAAGGCGCGTGGCCTGCGGGTCGGCGTGGTGTCGCGCGGCTACCGACGCGAGGGCGATGGCGTCGAGCTGCTCGGCCCCAGCTCCACGGCCCAAAATGCTGGCGACGAGCCCCTGCTGGTGCACCTGCGTGGTCGCGTGCCAGTGGCCGTGGGCCGTGACCGCGTGGCCGCCGCCCGGGCCCTGCTGGCCGCCCACCCCGAGATCCAGCTCATCGTGAGCGACGACGGCCTGCAGCACCTGCGGCTGCCGCGCGCCTTGAGCGTGCTGGTGTTTGACGAGCGCGGCGTTGGCAATGGCCGCCTGTTGCCCGCCGGGCCGCTGCGCCAGGCGCCACGCTGGGCGCCCGCGCCGGACGAGATCGTGATCTACAACGCCGCGCGCCCAAGCACCCGCCGCGCCGGCCATCTGGGCCGGCGCCGGCTGCGTGGGGCGGTGCGCCTGCAGGACTGGTGGGCCGGCCGGCCGGCCGAGGCTGCGAGCCTGGTCGCGCTGCGCCAGGGCGTCTGGACGGCCGTGGCCGGCGTGGCCCGGCCGCAGCGCTTCTTCGACATGCTGAGCGACCTGGGCCTGCACTTCGAGCCCCTGCCGCAGCCTGACCATGCCAGTTATGCCGAGCTGCCTTGGCCGGCCAGCGCCCAAGGCGTGCTGCTGACCGAGAAGGACGCGGTGAAGATCCGGCCCGAGCGCGTGGGCGCCCTGCCCGTCTGGGTGCTGCCGCTAGACTTTGAGCCCGGGCCGGAGTTCCTGGCTGAACTCGACACCCACCTGAACCGATTGCTGCCCCATGGATCCACGCCTGATCGAACTGCTGGTCTGCCCCCTGTGCAAGGGCCCGCTTGAACTGCTGCGCCGCGACAGCGTTCGGGAGTTGGGCTGCCGGGCCGATCACCTGGCCTTTCCCATCCGCGACGGCATCCCCTTGATGCTGGAGAGCGAAGCCCGCGCCTGGGACCCTGAAGACACGCCGGCCTCGGCATGAGCTTCACGGTTGTCATCCCGGCGCGCCTGGCCTCCACACGCCTGCCCAACAAGCCACTGGCCGACATCGCCGGCCTGCCCATGATCGTCCGCGTGGCGCAGCGCGCAGCGCTCTCAAAGGCCAGCCGCGTGGTGGTGGCCACCGACGCGCCCGAAGTGCGCGAGGCGTGTGCGGCCCATGGCGTCCAGGCGCTCATGACGCGTGCCGATCACCCCTCGGGCTCGGACCGCCTGGCCGAGGCTGTGGATCTGCTGGGATTGAAGGATGCCGACCTGGTCGTCAATGTGCAGGGCGACGAGCCTTTGATCGCCCCCGGGATGATCGACGCCTGCGCCCAGCGCCTGGCCGACAGCCCCGACTGCGTGATGGCCACGGTGGGCCATGCACTGGACGATGCTGGCGAGTTCGCCAACCCGAACGTGGTCAAGCTGGTGATGGATGCGGCCGGGCGTGCGCTGTACTTCTCGCGCGCCCCCATCCCGTGGTGGCGTGATGGCGCCGGTGCGCCGCGCGGTGCCTTGCGCCATGTCGGCCTCTATGCCTACCGGGCCGGCTTCCTGCGCCGCTTCCCGCAGCTGGCCGCCAGCCCGCTGGAGCAGACCGAGTCGCTGGAGCAGCTGCGCGTGCTCTGGCACGGTGAGCGCATCGCCGTTCACGTGAGCGCCGAGAAGCCAGGGCCTGGTGTGGACACCCCGGAAGACCTGGCGCGCGTGCGCGCGCTACTGGGGGCCGAGGTCACCAAGTAAGGGCTGGGCAAGACACCCCGTGAGATACTCGCCCTCCCCGTTTTGGCGCGGGCCTGCCGTTGAGATTCCGAGCTTAGAGAGACCCACCCATGCGACTCATTCTTCTGGGCGCCCCCGGCGCTGGCAAAGGCACTCAGGCCGCTTTCCTGTGCCAACAATTCGGTATCCCGCAGATCTCGACCGGCGACATGCTGCGCGCCGCCATCAAGGCCGGCACGCCGCTGGGTCTGGCCGCCAAGTCCGTGATGGACTCGGGTGCCCTGGTCAGTGACGACATCATCATCGGCTTGGTCAAGGAACGCATCGCCCAGCCGGACTGCGCCAAGGGCTTCCTGTTCGACGGCTTCCCCCGCACCATCCCGCAGGCCGACGCCATGAAGGCCGCCGGCGTCAAGCTCGACTTCGTGCTTGAGATCGACGTGCCCGACAGCGCCATCATCGAGCGCATGAGCGGCCGTCGCGTGCACGTGGCCTCGGGCCGCACCTACCACGTCAAGTTCAATCCGCCCAAGGTGGCCGGCAAGGACGACGTCACGGGTGAAGACCTGATCCAGCGCGACGACGACCAGGAGACCACGGTGCGCAAGCGTCTGGAGGTCTACCAGGCCCAGACCCGCCCGCTGGTGGACTACTACTCCCGCTGGGCCGACGGCGGCGACGCCAGCGCCCCCAAGTACCGCAAGATCGAAGGCCTGGGCAGCGTGGACGACATCACCGCGCGCGCGCTGCAAGCGCTGTCCTGAACCCGGCCTGCGCCACGGCGTAAAGCCGCAGCTGACCGCTGCGGCTTTTTTTTTGGGCCCACCCCGAACACGCTGGCAGGCAGCGCGCAACAATCGCAGCCAGCGAGGTGCGTCCAATGGAAGTTGCAGGCCATGTGTTCATCGTCACCGGCGGGGCCTCGGGCCTAGGCGAAGGTACGGCGCGCCTGCTGGCCGCACAGGGTGCCAAGGTGGTGATTGCGGATCTGCAGCGCGAGGCCGGGCAACGCGTGGCCGCTGACATCGGTGGGCAGTTTGTGGCCTGTGACGTGAGCCAGGAGGCCGATGGGCGCGCCGTGGTGGATGCGGCCACGGCCATGGGGCGTTTGGCAGGCTTGATCAACTGCGCTGGCATCGCCCCGGCCGCCAAGACGGTCAGCAAAGAGGGCGCGCACAGCCTGGATCTCTTCAGCAAGGCCCTGCGCGTGAACCTGCTGGGCAGCTTCAACATGATTCGCCTGGCCGCCGAGGCGATGGCAAGCAACCCACCGGACCCCAGCACGGGCGAACGCGGCGTCCTGATCTCGACCGCCTCGGTCGCCGCCTACGACGGGCAGATCGGCCAGGCGGCCTACGCGGCGTCCAAGGGCGGCATCGTGGGCATGACGCTGCCGATCGCACGCGATCTGGCGCGCCTGGGCATCCGCAACATGAGCATCGCGCCCGGCATCTTCGGCACGCCGATGCTCTTCGGCATGCCGCAGGAAGTGCAGGACGCGCTGGCGGCCAGCGTGCCCTTCCCCTCTCGGCTTGGCACGCCTCAGGACTTCGCACGCCTGGTGTTGCACATCATCTCGAACGAGATGCTGAACGGCGAAGTCATCCGCCTGGACGGCGCCGTACGGCTTCCACCGCGCTGAGCAGGCTTTCGCCAGCGCATGTGACAAGGCCCCGACCCTAGAGGGGCCGAGGCCTTGATGCTTGAGGTGGATCTGCGGGCTCGCAAGCGCCGCAGTCGAGAACTCAGCGCTTGCCGGTGCGCGACTGGATGATCCAGAGGCGAGCGAGGTCGGCCGAGCCATCCGAGCCACGGACCGACTTCCAGGCCGCTTGAGCCTTGGACAGATCACCGCCCAGGAAGTGCGCAAGGCCGAGGTAGAGCTTGGCGTCCTCGGGGCGCTTCAGACCTTCCTTGGCGATGCCCTTTTCGATCAGCACCACACCACCCTTGGAATCACCGCGAAAAGCAGCGGCCAGGCCGAGCTGGACGTAGGCATTGCCATCACGGGCTTCATCGGCAGCCTTGAGGTTGGCCGCTTCACCAGCCTTGGCCTCGGCAATCTTCTTGACCATCAGGTCAGCCAGACGCTTGTGGCGGGCACCCTCGTTGCCTTGGCCGAGAAGGCCCGCTGCCAAACCCTTGTCAACGACGAGCTTGCCTTCCTCGGGCACACCGGCTTGGGCGGCGAGCTGGGCCATTTCCATGTAGTCGTCGGCCGTGCGCATATTGCCGGTGGCCAGACGCAGGCGGAACAGGTCCAGCTGATAGCGGTCGCTCGCGAAGCCCTTCTTCTGCGGCAGGCTGCCCAGGATCTGGGCCCACAGCTTGGGATCGGGGTAGAAGTTCAGCAGCTTTTCCGTGGCCAGCGCCTCGGCCGCAGCGTCACCCTTCTTCTGGGCAGCAAAGAGCAGCAGGTTGAGCTTGTCCTTGCTCGGAGCGCGGCCCGCCTTCTCGTCGGCAGAGATTTCTTCCAGCGTGTCCTTGATGGTCGCCGTCATGTCGCCCGACAGGAACTGCGCGTTCTGCAGCACTTGCTTCATCGCAGGGCTGCTGCCGCCTTCCTTGAAGTAGCGCTGCGCCCAAGACAGCGCCTTGGCGTTGTCCTTGCTGCGCAGGTAGGTGCCGGCAATCGACTCCATCATGCGAAGCTGCTCAGCCTGGGCGAGCTTGCCCGAGGCCTTCATCGCATCGTAGCCACGGACCATGCTGTCCGCGTCGCCAGCGCCCGAGGCCGCTGCCACACGCATGGCCTCGATGTTGTAGTTCTCGGTGGCGTTGCGCCCGCCGACGTTTTCCGCATCGCGGACCTTGGCCAGGGCTTCCTTGTACTTACCACCCTTGATGAAGTTGGCCGCATCACGCAGGTGCTTGCCCACCTCGGGACGAACGCCTTCTTGCGCACTGGCGGCACCCACGAACTCAAGGCGACCGCTGGGGCTTTGCCCCATCGCCAAGGCCACCGCTCCCACCGCGACAGCCACCCAGGTCTTCATTTGCTTCAAAGCTCTCTCCTGCGAAGAAAAACGCGCCGCCCTCTCGGGCAGCGCGTGTTCAGTCGTATTGCGTCGGCATTGGCCGCTACGTCCTAGTGGACCCGGCCGATCACTTCAAGAACTGCTCGTTGCCGACCATGCCCATCTTCTTGACATTGAGGCGCTGTGCGGAGGCCATCACCTTCGCCACGGAACCATAGTCAACAAGCTTGTTGGGCTTGATGCGAACTTCGGGCTGATCCTCTGCCGGCTGCACCGCTGCGACTTCGGCCAGCTTGGCTTCGACCGCTTCATGGTTGGGCATGGCAACCGCGTCCCAGTAGACCGTGCCGTCGAAGTCGATCATGACTTCATGGAACACCGGATCCTTCAAAGGCGCATTCGGGTTCGGCGGCGGCATGTCGAGGTTGATCGAATGCAACTGGATTGGGATGGTGATGATCAGCATCACCAGCAGCACCAGCATCACGTCAATCAGGGGCGTCGTGTTGACGTCCATGATCACATCGGGTTCGCCCCCCGATGAGCTTCCAACATTCATTCCCATGCTTGACTCCGGTCAGCCCCCGCGAGCCGGCGGCTCGGTGACGAACTTGATGCTCATGATGCCTGCGCGCTGCGCGGCGAAGATGACACGCCCAACCGACTCGTAACGGGATTTGTCGTCGCCACGGACATGGACCTCAGGCTGCGGGTTCTTGACCGCTTCCTTGCCCAGCCGTTGCACGAGGTCTTCCATGTCAGGAACGATCTTGGTGCCCCAGTAGACGTCGCCGTCCTTGCTGACCGAGATTTCGACGTTTTCCGGCTTGGTGACACGGACCTGATTGGTCTCCTTGGGGAGATTCAACGCGATCGACTGGGTCACCACCGGCACGGTGATGAGGAAGATGATCAAGAGCACCAACATCACGTCCACGAGGGGCGTGGTGTTGATGGTCGAGACCACTTCTTCTTCGCCGGAAGAGGATCCGACGTTCATGGCCATGTTTGTGGCTCCTGCTTGAGCTGCGAGGGCTTAGCGCTTGACCGAGCGGTTGCCCATCAGCACGCCGTGGAGGTCAGCGGCGAAGGCACGCACTTGGCCCATCACAGCCTTGTTGCGGTTGAGCAGCCAGTTGTAGCCCAGCACGGCAGGCACAGCGACGGCCAGACCGATGAAGGTCATGATCAGCGCGGCGCCGACGGGGCCGGCCACCTTGTCAATCGATGCTTGACCCGCAACGCCGATGGCGGTCAGGGCTTGCAGAATGCCCCAAACGGTACCCATCAGGCCGATGAAGGGGCTGGTGGAACCGACGGTGGCCAGGAAGCCAAGACCTGCACCCAGCTTGCCGTTCACTTCGGCGACAGCGCGCTCGACGTTCATGGTCACCCAGCTGCTGTGGTCGATGTTCTCGGTCAGCGCGCCTTCATGGTGCTCAGAGGCCTCGATGGCGGTGGCAGCGATGTAGCGGAAGGCGCTCTCTTCCTTCAGGCCACGCAGGCCGTCGGACAGGCTGGCCTTCTTGAAGAAGGCGGTGCGGACCTCCTTGGCTTCATTGCCCAGCTTGTGGGTGTCCCACACGCGGACGATCATGATGTACCAGGAACCGACGGACATGATGGCCAGAACAGCCAGCACCATCTGGTCCACCACGTTGCCGTGCGCAACGATGTTGCCCAGGCTGTAGGGGTTCTCGATGTCCTTGGTGGACGAGGCAGCCGGGGCGGCGGCAGGAGCGGTTTCAGCCGGCTTTTGGTCTTGAGCGTAGGCAGGGGACATGGCCAGCGAGGCAGCCATGGCGAGAGCGGCGAAGAAGCCGGAGAGACGAGAGATCATGGAGTTAACTCCTGCGGTGAAAGCGATTCAGATTCGGGGAGGGTTGGCTGCAAGCCGCGAGGGCCGAAGCCAGGACGAAAAGGGAGGGTTGGATCAATCGATCCGGAACACGAACTCCTGCTCGAAAACATGGTCGCCCGGACACACATAGGCCTGGAGCGCTGTTTCGATTTCAGACTGGAATGCACGCTGAACCTTGCGGTCCACACCTGCACGCAGATTGGTGAACGTGAATCCAGACACCTTGCCAGCCTTCACCGTGGCCACGACCTTGAAGGCCGCTTCGCCTGAGAAGTTCACACTCGGAACTTCTGGCTTGGACATCTTGGTGCACACCATGGCTGCCGTGATCACGGCGGGCCTCGGTGCGGGCGCGGGGGCTGCGGCAACCGGCGCCTGAGGCGCGACCACGGCCGCTGCGGGCGGCGCCACTTGCGTGGACTGGATCGCCGGCGCCGGCGGGGCCGGAGCGGTTACCAGGAACTCGGGCGGCGGCACGAACGGCGGCGGCGGCGCCTTGAGGTCCGGCGGCGGCGGGACCACCTTCTCGGGTGGCGGCGGCGGCTTCACCTGCTCTTCGATGACCTTGACGTCGAGAGGACCGGCCACCTTTTCGACCACCTTGCGCGCAAGGCCGCTGGCCAAGGCCCAGACGATCAAGACGTGGATCAGGATGACCACGCCCAAGCCCGTAAAGCGGGATGCGCCCTGCTTCTCCTGCGCAAAATTCATGCGCGCTCCTTCTTCCAACTACGAGGCAAAACCAAACACCGTTCTAAACAGCAGAAGGCACTCACTGACGCGTGTACCGCTTGCTTCGCCGGCCTGTAGCAACAGAACCTGGGTTCAGCCACCACATTCCACACGCTGCAGTCGGTCTCGTACGTCCATCCATCGCTGGGCAGAGCGCTTAGCGACCGGTCGACGGATGTAGCAAAACTACAAGAAAACACGCCCTAACCGAAGCCGGGCCGGCAGTTTAGTCCTGGCATTCGGGTGGACCCGTTGGGGCTTACCCCAGAAAAACGCAGGTACATCCCGGGCGTATTTGGCAAGTGTGCCCCAGGAGAGTGGACCTGCGGGCCACCCAGCTTGCAGCAGCTTTGCGCCGTCCGGATCCGTGTGCCTGGGCAGCGCTATCCAGATCCGATCGCTAAGGGCTGACGGCGCGGCATCCACGCCAGCGTGTCTGCCCGCCCAAAATCCTTTGTAGGGGCCAAGTTCCGCCGAGCCCGCGATGTAACCAATTGGGTTGATGTGTAACCGTTCGGCGGCCGTCGGCCTCTCGGCACAAGCAGGCGCTGCCACCTGGCGCGATCAGTGGGCGTGGGCGGCTTCCGAGTGCGCATGACGGTGCGCCAGCCGATGGTCTGACTGCCAACCCAGGATCACCTCGCGCCCTTGCACGAACAGGTCCACCTTGGCGCCCACGGGCAGGCAGACCTTGGTGGCGCAGTGCCCCATCGGCAGCCCGGTCAGCACCGGTGTGCGGGTGCGGGCGCGCAGGGACGCCACGGCGTCCTTGAGGCCGTAGCCCCGGTCGGTGCTCTGGCGCGTCCAGCCGCTGAAGTCGCCAAGCAATACCGCCGCCTGCGCGTCGATCACGCCAGCTTGCTGCAGTTGCAGCAGCATGCGCTCGACACGGTAGGGATGCTCGCCCACGTCCTCCAGGAAGAGCACGCCGCCCTTGACCTTGGGGAAATGCGGCGTGCTCAGCAGTGCGCACAGCACCGTGAGATTGCCGCCCCACAGCAGGCCGCGCGCCTCCAGGCCATCAAAAGGCTGAGTACCACGCGGCGCACCAGACTCGCGGAAGCCCACAGCCTCCAGCGCGCCCGACATGGCCTCCAGGAAGCAATCCTGGGTGATGTCGTCCACGCCGCCTTCGGCCTCGCTGCGGCCAAAGTCGCTGCAGGCCAGCGGGCCGGCCCAGGTGGCCAAGCCCTTGGCATGGGCGATCAAGGCGTTCTGGAAGGCCGTGAAGTCGCTGTAGCCGACCCAGCGTGTGCCGTGCTCGACGCTGTGGGCAATGGCCTTCCAGTCGAGTTGGTCGAGCAGGCGCGTGCAGCCATAGCCGCCGCGCGTGGCCAGGGCGACATCAGGCGCCGCCTTGGCAATGCGATGGAAAGCGGCCAGGCGCGTGGCATCGGCGCCGGCAAAGCGTTGATCGCGGCTCAGGGCATCGGCGTCGATGGACACCTCAAAGCCCCAGGAGGCCAGGCGCTTGGCGGCACGGCGCAGGGGCGTGGCCGCCGGCAGGGCGCCAGCGGGCGAGAAAAGGGTCAAGGTGCTCATCAATGGCTTCAAGGGAGTTCGGTCACTTCACCGGTCGGGATGGGGTCAGGGTCGCCGCCCCCGGCTGCAGCGGCTTGGGCCAGACGGCGTGCGCGCGCGGCCTCGCGGCGTTCGGCGAAGAACTGGCGCAGCAAGGCGGCGCTGCCCTCTTCGAGCAGACCGGCCTGCACGGTGGTGTGGTGGTTGAGTTGGGGAATGCCGAAGAGATCGACCACGGACCCGGCCACGCCCGTCTTCGGGTCGCGCGCCGCAAACACCACGCGCTTGAAGCGTGCGTGCATCAGCGCCATCGCGCACATGGCGCAGGGCTCCAGGGTCACGAAGAGCTCGCACTCGGGCAGCCGGTAGTTTTCCAGCAAGGTGGCCGCGTGGCGCAGTGCCACGATCTCGGCGTGGGCCGTCGGGTCGTGCGTGGTGATGGGGCGGTTGTAGCCGGTGGCGATCACCTGGCCGGCCCGCATGATGACGGCGCCGACCGGCACTTCACCGACCAACCAGGCGTTCTGAGCCTGGTCGAGGGCCAGCCGCATCGCGTACTCGTCAGCGGGGGAGAACGGGGCGTCGGCCATGGCCGCCAGTGTAGGCTTGCCCCATGCAGGACGATCTGTTTGGCGATGCCGCCGATCCGCCCAAGCCCACCACTCAGCCAGTGAAGCCGGCGACGCGTTCGCGCAGCGTTCAGCCCGCGCCGCCCGACGCCGACGAGCTGTCACTGGCGTCTCAGCTCCCGCCCTTGGTCCACCTTGGCTGCTCCAGCTGGAGCTACCCCGGCTGGACCGGCACCGTCTGGGCCGAGCGCTACAGCGAGACCCAGTTGGCCAAGCAGGGCCTCAGCGCCTACGGCCAGCACCCGCTGCTGGGCGCTGTCAGCATCGACCGGGGCTTCTACCGCCCGCTGGCGGCCAGCGAGTTCGAACGCCTGGCCCAGCAAGTGCCCGAGAGCTTTCGCTTCACCGTCAAAGGACCGAGCTTCGTGACTGACGCGCTCGTGCGCGGGGAACGTGGCCAGGGCGAATCCCTGAATCCTGGCTTCCTGGACGGCGAGCTGGCGCGCCGCGAATTCGTCGAGCCCGCCATCGAAGGGCTTGGGGCCAAGCTCGGGGCGCTGGTCTTTCAGCTCAGCCCCCTGCCGCCCCAACTGCGCCGCCGCATGCCCGAGCTGCTGCAGCGCCTGGACACCATGCTGGCCGCCCTGCCCCCACTGCCTCAGGGTGTGGTGGCCATCGAGGTGCGAGACCCGCAGTGGCTCTGCCCCGAGTTCGCAGCCGTGCTCAAGACACGCGGTGCGCGCTACTGCCTGGGCCTGCACCCCAAACTGCCGCCGATTGACGAACAACTGCCTCTGCTCAGGGCGCTGTGGCCCGGCCCATTGGTCTGCCGCTGGAACCTGCACCGCAAGCATGGCGCCTTCGGCTACGAGGATGCCGTGGCCGAGTACGGCGAGTTCGAGCGCATGCAAGACCCCGACCTGGAAACACGCCAGACCCTGGCCCGCGTCATCCGCGCGACGGCCGAAGCAGGCCAGCCCTGCTACGTGACCATCAGCAACAAGGCTGAAGGCTCGGCGCCCTGGAGCGTGCGCGAGCTGGCGCGTGCCGTCGTCAGCGAGTCAGTTGCCGGCGGCTGACGCAGCCGCCTCGGCCGTGCGCCGCGCGGCGTCGTCCAACGCGCCCTGCACTTGCTGGCCCACGTCCTTAGGGCGGATGGGGCCGCCCGAAGGCGCACCACTGGCCGCCGTGGCCGGCGCCGAGGCCGCGGGCGCCTTGTGGACACCCAGTTGCTGCTTGACCAGCATCAGGACGATGGCCGCAACGATCAAAAGGCCGAGCAGGCTGAACATGGCGCGCATGACGAAGACCGGTGGGGTTGGAACAAGGCTCAGGATACGGCCTGCGTCGTGAACTGGCCCACCCGGAAGATCACGAACTCGGCCGGCTTCACCACCGCCACCCCCACCAGCGCGATCAGGCGCCCAGCATCCAGGTCGGCCTGCGTCATGGTCGTGCGGTCACAGCGGACGAAGTAGGCCTCCTCGGGCTTGCTGCCCAGCAGCGCGCCGTTGCGCCACTGGTTGAACAGAAAGTCCTCGACCGCCTGGCGCACCTGGGCCCAGAGCGGCTCGCCATTGGGCTCGAACACCGCCCACTGTGTGCCCAGGTCGATCGAACGCTCCAGATAGTTGAACAAGCGCCGCACCGACACATAGCGCCACTCGGGGTCATTGCTCAAGGTTCGCGCGCCCCAGACGCGCAGGCCGCGCCCCTCAAAGCGCCGCAGCAGATTGATGCCCTCGGGGTTGAGCAGCTCCTGTTGGCCCGTCGCGAAGTTGAACTCCAAGGCCAGCGCGCTCTGCAGCAACTCATTGGCCGGCGCCTTGTGCACGCCGCGCTGGACGTCGGTGCGCGCACAGATGCCCGCCATCAAGGCCGATGGCGGCAGGCGCAGCGCCGGCTCGTTGGCCGCCACGGCGGGCACATCCACCCACGGTGCGTACAGCGCCGCGCGCGAGCTGTTGAGCCCGGCGCGGAAGGCGCGCAGCGCCGCCACGTCGGCACGCGGTGGCGGGTCGATCAGCGCGAGCCGGTAGCGCTGCGCCTCGGCATGCGCCACCAAGGCCTGGGCCAGCGGCAGCGCCTCGTCGGCCGCACGCGGCGAGCACAGCAAGGCCACGGGCGCCGCAACCTGGCTGATGGCGTCGAGCTGCGGCGTGCCCGCCAAGCGATGCAGGCCGCTGCGGGGCTCGGCGCTGCCGGCATGGTCTGCCGGGCCGGGGCGCTGGCCGTCATGCCCACCGCTGAGCGTCATCTCCAGCCGCAAGCCGGCCACCAGCTCAGACAGTGTGGGGTTGGCCGGCAGGCCTTGGGCCAGCAGCCAGCGCAGCCAAGCGAGGCCGTCACTGGTGTCAAGGCCCCGCGCTTGCAACAGACACACCGGCGCGTCGCCGGACTCGGGCGCTGTGCGTGCCGCCAACTCGCCCAGGCTCAGCGCCGACAGCTGCCCCAAGGCCGGCCCAGCCGCGCTTTGCAAGCCAAGGTCCAGGCGCAACGGCCGCAAGCTCGTCGCCGCGCTCAGCGGCAGGCCCTCGGGCGGCGTGGCCACACCCTGCAGCCGCCAGGTGCCAGCAGCGTCCTGCTGCAAGCGCGCACACCCGCCCAGCAGACCCCCTCCCACCGGCCACCCAGGCCCCTGCACCAGCACCACATCGCCGGGCCGCAGTCCTTGCGGCGCCGCGCCCACCAGCAGCTCGGCCCCCAGGCTCAGACGCCACTGCAGGCGGCCGTTGCCCAGCCGGCCGGGGTAGCGCGCCGCCCAATGCACGACTGAGCCGGCCGCGTTGACGCTGAGGCGCGCACGCCCATCGCCCTGTGCACCCGGCACAAACACCCGCGCCACATGGAGGCGCAAACCGCCTTCCGCAAAGAAGGCCCGCACCGCCGGCCACAGGCCGGGCGTGCTGCTCGGCCCCGCACCACCGGGCACATCACCGGGCGCCGCCGCGTGCTGCAAAGGCAGAGCTGGGCCGAAGAGGCGCTCAAACTCCAGCAAGCTCGTCACCAGCGGCGCGTCACCCGTCACTGGCCCATAGGCGCAAGCCCCCACAAAGCCCGCCGTCGAGGTCTCGACGCCCTCGATGGACTTGGCGCGGAACGACACCTCCTCGATGAACACGCCAGGGGCGAGGTACTCAGGCATGCGGCACTCCTCGTTGCAATGAGCCCGGATCGTAGGCAGGCCACGGGAAATAATCGCGCATCCGCTCCCCCCTTGTTTGCCCACGTGCCCGCCTCGCTCGACCTCTTCTGCCTCTGCGCCGCCTGGTGCCGCACCTGCGACGAAGCCCGCCCGCTGCTCGCCAGCGTGCTGGCCGACCCTGAGCTGCAAGGCCGCGTGCAAATGCGCTGGGTTGACATCGAGGACGAAGCTGACGCCCTGGGCGACTACGACGTCGAAACCTTCCCCACGCTGCTGATCGCCAGCAGCGGCCAGGCCCGCTTCCTTGGGCCGGTTGAACCCCGCGCCGCAGCCATCCGCGGCTTGTTGCTGCGTGAGTTGCAAGCCGCCGGCACGCCGCTCGACGCCGACGCACAAGCCCTGCTGCACCGACTCGGCTGACCCGACAGAATTTATTCAACCAATTGGTTGACAGTCGCCTCGTGACACCCTACATTCAACCTTATGGTTGAACATATCACCCCCCCGCAGCTCGACGCCGTCTTCCACGCCCTGGGCGACGCCACCCGCCGGCAGATGCTGGCCCGCCTGGCCGAGCAGAGCGAACAGACCGTCAGCCAGTTGGCCGAGCCCTTCGACATGTCGCTCGCCGCCGCGTCCAAGCACATCAAAGCGCTGGAGAGCGCCGGCCTCGTCCAGCGCGAAGTGCGCGGCCGCAACCACCTGTGCCGTCTGCGCCCCGCCCCGCTGGCCGACGCGCATGCCTGGCTGTCCAGCTACCAGCGCTTCTGGGCGCAGCGCCTGGATGTGCTCGAAGCCCTGCTGATGAACGACACAAGCACCCCTCACACCACCACGACCGCCACCAAACGCAAAGGCAAGACCCAATGAACACCCGCCACTTTGAAACCGATCTCGGCCACGTTGACGCCGACCTCACCCTGCACATGCAGCGCGTGCTGCCCGGCCCCGTCGAGCGCGTCTGGCGCTACCTCGTCGAGCCCGACCTGCGCCGCCAATGGCTGGGCGGGGGTGACTCGCCTGCGGGTCTCGATCAGGAGTTCGAACTCATCTGGCGCAATGACGAGCTGACCAACCCGCCCGGCGAGCGCCCTCCCGGCTTCAGCGAAGAGTTCCGCATGCAGTGCACGGTGCTGGAGTTCGCACCCCCGCACCGCCTGGCCTTCACCTGGTCCAACACCGGCGCCGTGCGCTTTGAGTTGAAGCCCCAGGGCGAGCACGTACTGCTCTCGCTCACCCACGAACGCCTGGCAGACCCGGCCCGCGTGCTGATGGTGGGCCCGGGCTGGCATGCCCACCTCGACCTACTGCGCGACCGTGTCAGTGGCGGCAGCTCGCCCGCCTTCTGGCCCACCTGGCAAGCCCTGCGCGAGCGCTACACCGCTCGCCTGCAGGCCACCGCCTGAGCGAGGGAGACACCGCATGCCCCGCCACCTTGGCAGTTGCCACTGCGGCCAGGTGCGGTTCGCTGTCGATGGCGACATCGACAGCGGCCTCGCCTGCAACTGCTCCATCTGCTCGCGCAAGGGCTCGCTGCTGTGGTTCGTGCCGCGCCAGCAGCTGAGCCTGCTCACGCCCGAGTCATCCTTGAGCACCTACAGCTTCAACAGCCACCGCATCCGCCACCGCTTTTGCGCGCGCTGCGGCATCCACCCGTTTGGCGAAGCCCTCAGCCCTAAGGGCGAGCCCGTGGCCGCCATCAACCTGCGGTGCATTGAGGACCTGGACCTCGCCAGCGTGCCCGTGCATCAGTTCGACGGCAAGGCGCTGTAGCCAGGGTTTGGCCCCGGGGTGAACACTACCCGCCGTAGCCCGCGACTGCTAGCGACGGTTCCAGGGCAGCCGCCTTCGTTCCCCCGCTTGTTCCCCCAGTAAGGCAGCCGTACCCCTGCAGATGTCGGGCGATGGCAAAAAAAGGCCCGCACGCGGCGGGCCTCTTCGTCCTTACGCAATTCAGGCAGCGAGGCGGCCTTCGTCCTGACCGGCAAGCGATCCAGCCATTTCCTCGGCTGCAGCAGCCGCTTCTTCTGCTTGGCGCGCGAGATCTCGCTCGATCTCCAGCTCTTTCTGACGCCGCACAGCCTGATCCCTCAGGATTGCGCGCTTTTCAGCGTCAACAAAGCGCTTGCAAATCTCGCGGATCAGCGGTTGATACCCCATGCCGTTCAGTTGCGCGATCGCCTTCAAATCGCGCACCAACTCCTTGGTGAAGCGAATGGAGATCGGATGCAATTCGAGGAGATCGTCGACTTTGGTCGACTCCTCGGCTTTGCGGACGTGGGCTGGATCGTTGCCAAGTGCGCCAGTGGGCCCCCAGTCATCCGCCGACGCTTCAATTCGAGCGAGCAGATCTTGGTTAATGGGCATACGTTGACTCCTAGTGTGCAAGTGATTCGAAAAGGTCTTGTATGGTCTTTGAAGCTGGATAAGCGGACTTCAGATAAACGTTCTCATCGTCTTCCACGTACACAATCTTGAGCAGCTTCCCGAGGTGCGTCTCAGACACAAACCATCGCGTCGGTGGGTCAGTTCGATGCTGCTCTCGGTCATCTTCGGCGACCCTGCCACATCGATTAAGAAAGCACTCTTGCACTTCCCGCTCGGTGACCGACCCGTGCGATGGGTCACCGATCTTGGCGCGAATGTTTGGCGAGATGATGAGCATGTACAAATTGTATATACAGAAGCGCTTCACCCCTTCTCGCTTGGGACTTCTACCTCGGAAGCCGCTACTCCGTTCGAGTTCGCCTACTGTATATACAAAGGTACCAATCCGCCTTTGGATTGGGCCAAAAAATGGTGCGAAACCGTCCCCTTGTTCACGGGGTGCTACATCGCGACAGGCATCTGCTGTATGGATGATCAGCAATCAATCACAGCACGCCGCTTGGCGCATTGAAGCGCGCAATCGGGCAGCACTCATTCGGGTGAAGTAGCAACGGTGTTGATCTGCCTGGACGCCTGAGACGTCTTGCGTTGCTCTGATTTTCTAGTTTGGCCTGCCCGGAGGGACTCGAACCCCCGACCTGCTGCTTAGAAGGCAGCTGCTCTATCCAGTTGAGCTACGGGCAGTGCAGGCGCGGGATTATCCGGTGGGGCAGGCGCGGTCTGCCGCAGAATCTCGCGGCCATGGCTGCCTTGCCCGACACCGTCCTCAACCTGCTCGACCTCGACGCACATGCCGAGGCCAAGCTCCCCCGGCCAATCTGGGCGTATGTGAGCGGTGGGGTGGAGGATGGCGTCTCGCTGCGCGCCAACCGTGCGGCGTTTGAGCGGCTGCATCTGGTGCCGCGCCTGCTGCGCGATGTGTCGCAGCGCTCGGCCGCCATCACGCTGCTGGGCCAGCGTTTTGCGCAGCCTTTTGGCATCGCGCCCATGGGGCTGGCGGCGCTGTCGGGGTTCGAGGCCGATCTGGCCATGGCGCGTGCCGCGCAGGCGGCGGGTGTGCCGTTCATCCTCAGCGGCTCGTCTCTGGTGCCGATGGAAGAGGTGTTCGCCGCCGCCCCCAGCAGTTGGTTCCAGGCCTATCTGCCGGGCCAGCCCGAGCGCATCAACGCGCTGCTGGACCGGGTGGCGCGTGCGGGCTTTAGGCACCTCGTCATCACCGTGGACCTGCCCGTGCCGGCCAACCGCGAGAACCTGACGCGCGCCGGCTTCAGCATCCCGCTCAAGCCCAGCCTCGACCTTGCGTTGGATGGCCTGCGCCGGCCGGGATGGCTCGTCGGCACGCTGCTGCAAACGCTGCTGCGGCGGGGCATGCCGCACTTCGAGAACCTGCTGGCCGAGCGCAATGCGCCGGCGTTCTCGCGCCACGTGGAGCGCGACTTTGCCAACCGTGAGCACCTGAACTGGACGCACCTCGCCGCCATCCGCGAGCGATGGCCGGGCCAGTTGATCCTGAAAGGCATCCTCAGCCCGCAGGACGCGAGGCTGGCGCAGGAGCACGGCGTGGATGCCCTCGTGGTCTCCAACCACGGCGGCCGGCAGCTCGATGGCGCGCTACCGCCCATCCTGGCCCTGCCCGCCATCCGCAAGGCCGTGCCGGACATGCCCTTGCTGCTGGACAGCGGCGTGCGCCGGGGCACCGACGTGATCAAGGCCCTGGCCCTGGGAGCCGATGCGGTGTTGCTGGGCCGGCCCTTCAACTACGCGGCCGCGCTGGGCGGCCAGGCCGGCGTGGCGCAGGCGATCCGGCTGCTGGCCGACGAGGTGCACCGCGACCTGGCCCTGGTGGGTGCTGCCCGCTGCGACGACCTGGACCCGAGCTATGTCCAGCAGCCCTGAAAAAGAAAACGGCCCACCGGGATGAACCGGCAGGCCGTTTGAAGAATGGTCGGGGCGGCGGGATTCGAACTCGCGACCCTCTGCTCCCAAAGCAGATGCGCTACCAGGCTGCGCTACGCCCCGAAGCCGCGCATTCTATGCGAGGGCGATCACCCGTCCCTCGCCACTGATGAGTGCCGCACGCACGAGCTCGCCCGGCTGCAGCGCCTGCACCGCCGCCACGTAGCCGCTCAGCTGCGCGTGGTAGGCCTCAACGGCCTCGGGCGTGCGGCCGAGCTTGTAGTCCAGCACCCACCAGGTGGCCGGTTCGCTGGCCGTGGCGCGGCACTGCACGAGGCGGTCGATGCGGCCTTCCGCCTCACCCACAGTCACGGCCACTTCGTTGCCGGCCCAGAGCAGCTCGGCGGGGTCGAAGAAGGGCCGGGCCTCGGCGCTTTGCAGGATGGCGCGGGCGCTGCGCTCCAGTTGCTGGCGGCCGGCGGCGTCGAGCCCAAAGGCCTGGCTGCTGCTGGCCAGCAGGGCCGCCAGCGGTTGGGCCTGGCCGGACTGGCTGGCCCACTCCAGCACGCGGTGCAAGGCCTCGCCCACCTGGGCGGTGCGGGCGTCTTCGGCGGCGTCCACGGGCAGGGGCACGGCCTGGCCCTGCCAGGCGGGCAGCGGCTGCCAGCTCAGGCTGCCGCCCATGGCGAGGGGCGCGGCCGGCGCGGTGGCGGGCCAGTCCTGCGCCAGCGGCGCGAGGCGAGCCCACCAGCTGGGCGGGGCCTCGGCGCTGGGCGCGCGGCTGGGTGGCGTGCGGCTGAGGATGAGGCAGTGCCGCGCGCGGGTGAGGGCCACGTAGAGGGCGTTCATCTCCTCGCGCTGGCGGGCGGCCTGCTCGGCGGCCACCAGCGCGGCCAGCGAGGGCGGCGGGCGGCTCTCGGACGCCAAGAAGGCGGCCTGGCGCGGCGCGGGCTGCTCGACCGGCCAGTCCAGCAGCAGGCCCATGCTCTCGGCGCGGCTGGGGGCGGCATCGGCGTCCAGCAATAGCACGACCTCGGCCTCCAGGCCCTTGGCGCCGTGGATGGTCAGGAGCTGCACGCCCTCCTCCAGCGCCCCGCCGGCAAACTTGACGGGCCGCTGCTTGAGCGCCCGCACAAAGCCATAGAGCTGGGCGTAGCGGCCACCGTCCAGGTCCAGCGCGGCGCGCAGCAGGGCCTGCACGCTGCGCACGCGGCCGGGGGCTTCGGCGGGCGGTGCGCTGGCCAGCAGGCGGGGCAGCAGATCGCCCTCGTGCAGGACGCGGTCGAGCAGCTCGTGCGGCGTGCTTGATGACGCGGCGGCCTGCCAGGCGGCGAGCAGCTGCTGGGCACGTGCAAGGCCGGGGCTGGGCGCGGCCAGAGACTGCAGCGCCTGCCACCAGGGCTGGCGCTGGGGCGCGGAGTCTTGGCCGAGGAGCGTCACGCTGCCGGCCCCTTCGGCCACGGCTTGCAGCTCGGCGTCATCCAGACCAAACAGCGGGCTGGCCAGGGCCTGGGCGAGCGAGAGGTCATGCCCTGGCGAGGCCAGCGCGTCCAGCAGGGCCAGCAGGTCTTGCACGGCCGGGGCGTCGCGCAGCAGGTTGTCCTCGGGTGCGGCGTGGGGGATGCCGGCACTGGTGAGCGCCTGGCTCAGTTGGCGCAGCGGCTCGCGCTTGCGGGCCAGCACAAAGATGTCCTGCGGGCGCAACCCCGGCCGCGTGGCCAGCAACTGGGCAATGCAGGCGGCCACGCGCTGGCACTCGGCCGCGCGGCGCTGGAACTCGGGCTCGTGGCGCGGCTCGGTCAAGCTCGGGCGCCAGCGGCTGGGGTCTTGCTCGCGCTCGCTGCGCTCCTGCGCGGGGCCGTCGAGCCGCCACAGGCCGGCGAGCGTGTCGGTGCCTGGCGGCAGCTCGGTGGTATGGGGCCTGAAGTCGTCGAGCACATCAGCCAAGCTGGCGTTGACAGCCGCCAGCACCTCGGGCGCATTGCGCCGTGTGTGGTCGCAGGCCAGGGCCACGCCGCCCAGCCCTTGCTGGACGAAGCGCCGCGCGGCGGCAAACACGCGCGGCTCGGCACGGCGGAAGCGGTAGATGCTTTGCTTGGGGTCGCCCACGATGAAGACGCTGACCGCCGCGCCCCCGCCCGCGCCGGCGTAGGCCGACAGCCAGCCGTGCAGGGCCTGCCATTGCAGCGGGCTGGTGTCCTGGAACTCGTCGATGAGCAGGTGGCGCACCTGGGCGTCGAGCCGCTGCTGCACCCAGCCGGCCAGCTCAGGCCGCGCCAGCAGCGCGAGGGCGCCGCGCTCCAGGTCGTTCATGTCGACGAGGCCGCGCGTGCGCTTGAGGGCTTCGTATTCGCCGATCAAGCGGCGCGCCAGGCGGCACATGGCCGCGTGCTGCTGGCTAGCTTCCAGTTGATCGAAGGCGGCCTTGATTTCGGTCAGCGCCTCCACGGCGTTGTCGAGCAGAGGGCTGCTGCCGAGGTTCTGGCGCAGCTGGTCCTTCTGCGTGAAGAGCGCTGCCCAGGTGCTGGCGAAGTCGGTGGCCTGCTCCAGCGCAGCAGCGGCCTTCTGCGCGGTGACCTTGCCCTGGCCCAGCCAGCGAGCCAGCTCCAGCAACTGCGGGCGCAGCGCGGCAAAGTGGGTGGCGGGGTCGAAGCCGGGCGGGGGCAGGCTGGCCTCTAGCACCGTGTCCGCCAGGCCCAGCTCCACGCGCTTGGCAAAGGCCGCCAGCAGCCAGGCGCGCAGGTTGTGCCGGCCACGCTCGATGCTGAGGGTTTCAAAGTCAGCGAGGCCCTCGGCGTCGGCCAGCACCTGGGCATGGAAGCGCCGCCAGAGCTGCGGCATCAGCTCTTCTTCGTCTTCGATCAATTGCAGCTCGGGCGAGATGCCCAGCTCGGCCAGCAGGCTCAGCGGCGCGGCGCGCAGCAGCTGCGAGAACCAGCCATGAAAGGTGCGCACCTCGACCCCGCGACCACCACTCAGCAACTGGGCCTGCAGCGCGGCCAGGCGTGGTGCCAGGCGCTGGGCTTCGTCAGGGCCCAGGCCCCGGTCCCGCAAGGCCTGGGTGCGCGTGGCGGCGTCGGCCGCGGCGTACTCGGTCAGCCACTCGGCCAGGCGCTGGCGCATCTCACCCGCCGCCTTGCGCGTGAAGGTGATGGCCACGATCTGCTGCGGCTCCGCGCCAGCCAGCAGCGCCCGCAGGATGCGCGAGACCAGCATCCAGGTCTTGCCCGCGCCAGCGCAGGCCTCAACGACGCAGCTGCGCGCGGGGTCGCAGGCCAGCGCATAGAAGCGCTCGCGCGGGACGCGGTCACCGTCGGCAAAGTAAGCGGCGGCGCTCATGCTTGGTCATCCTTGCGGCAGAGGCCGCGCATGTCGCAGTGCTCACACAGGCGGCCTTCTCCGAGGGCTGGCAGGGCGGCGCCGGCCAGGATGTCGCTCAGCTCCTGCTGCAGGGCGTCGCGCAGCTGGGCGGCGCTTTGGGCCACGTCGGGGTGGGTCACCAGCTTCAGGGCCTCGGGTTCATCCAGGGCCAGGTAGGCGGCCTGCAGGCTGGGGCCGTCAGGGGCCAGCAGCGCGTAGACGGCGAGCTGGGTGTCTTCGAGCGGCGCCTTGACCTTGGCGCTGAGGTCGCTGGCGCGGCCGGTTTTGTAGTCGAGCAGCAAACGGCCTTGGGGCGTGGTGTCGAGGCGGTCGATGCGGCCTTGCAGCACCAGGCCAGCGAGCTGGCCGTCAAAGGGCTGCTGGCGCTGGGTCAGCTCGCCGGCCTCGTAGTGCTGGCCAGCGGATTCGGCCTGGGCCAGCCAGGCGAGATAGCGCGGCACGAGGCGCTCGAAGCTGGCGCGGTAGGGCAGAAAGTCGGCTTCATCCAGGCTCTGCAGCTCGGCGTCGGCTGCTGCACGCAGCAGCGCGGCGTCGTCCTGCCCGGGCGTGTCACGCCGCTGCTCATGGAAGCGGTGCAGCACGGCGTGCAGCCAGGTGCCGTAGTCGCGCTTGTCGGCTTCGGTGTCGATCTCGTCGGCCGGCCGCAGGCCCAGCACCTGGCCGGCAAAGAACTGGTAGGGGCAGTTGCGCAGCGCGTCGATGCCGGTGGCGCTGAGGGCTGCGGGCAGGCGGGCAGGCGCGGCGGCGCGGCGTGTGGTGGGCGCCGCGCGTTGCAGCGGTTGGATGGGCTGAAGGGCGCGCTCGTCCTGCCAGGCCGGCAGCGGGTGGCCCAGGGCGGCTTGCAGTTGGTCCAGCAGGGGGCTCGCGGGCAAGGGCTCGGCGCCGGCAAAGCGGCAGCGCAGCAGGGTGAGCGCAGGGCTGCGCAGCAACTGGGCAAAGGCCTTGGCCTGGGCGGCGCGCTCGGCCGCCGCATGGGGCAGGCCCAGCTGCTGGGCATCGGCATCCGACAGCACACCCAGGCGCGGCGCGGGCGCGGCCAGCGTGGCCGCATCGGCGCCGGGCAGCACCACGGCGCCAAAGGGGCGCAGCAGCGCGCGGGCCATGGGCGTGATCACGACGGCGGCCTGGTGCTCGGGCTCGGCGCTGAACTGCGCGGCTTCCAGCGTGGCGTCCACCCAGGCCAGGAACTCGGCGGGGCTGAGGCGCGTGGCGCCGATCAAGGCCTCGTGCGCACTACCCTCCCAGGGGTTGCGCGACACCCAAAGCGCCTCCAGCAACGGCACGCCGCCTTCGACGACGCTCAGCGGCGCCAGCGCACGCAGCACGCGGCCCAGGTCGGCCAGCCAGGCGCCCAGCTTGCGTGGGCCGCCGCGCAGCGGGGCCGTCAGGTCGCGGGCACGGTGCCAGACGGGCAGGTCAAGCAGGTCCAGCCGCTCGGGCTGGCGCCAGCCTTTGCGGCGGCACAGGGCCTCCAGGCTGGCGAGGGGCTCGGGCTCCCAGCCCACCGTCAGCGGCGACTTGAGCCAGGCCAGCCAGTCGTCCATGGCGGCTTGACCGAGGTTGGCGAGGTTGGCGCGCAGCAGGGCCATCAGGGCGGCAGCGGCCGGCGTGGTGGCCAGGGTCCAGCCGGTTTCGTCCAGCACCGGCACACCCTGCCGGCCCAACAGCGCGCGCACGCGCCGGACCACCACGCGGTCCTGCGCCAGCAGCGCCACGGGCGCACGGCCGGCATTGAGGTGCTGGAGCACGGCAGTGGCCGTGGCCTCGGCGAGAGCCTCGAAGTCATCACACAGCGCCAGATCCAGGCTGCCAGTGGGGGCCAGGCCGGGTGCCAGTTCGAAGTCGGCCACCAGGCGCAGGGCGGGCACGTCTCCGGTCATCAAGGCTTCTGCCAGCGGGTCGGGGCCGCCGGCCTCCAGCACGATCCAGGCGCTGGGGCGCAATGTGAACAGCGTGTCGGTCGGGGCTGGGCGGTCGCCGGCCATCACCCAGGCCAAGGCCACGAGCCCGAGCGCGCGCTCCAGCTCGCCCGGCCCGCTGACGGCCTGCAGGCGCTGGCGCACCTGCTCAAACCAGGCGGCCCGCTGCACCGGCGGGCGCTGCGCGGCACCCCGCGCCAGCAGGTGCGCGGTCTCGACCATCTGGGTGCGGGCAGCCAGGTAAGCGGCGTCGCTGTGCTGGCGCAGTTGCTGGGCCCAGCTTTGGCCGGCAAGCAGGGTGTCGGCGGTGAAGGCGTCCATCGCGGCGTCGAGGCTGATCTGCCCCGGCGCCGCCAGCAAGCTGGGCCCGAGCGACGACGCCAAGCTGCGGCTGGTGGTGAGCTGGGGCGCCCAGCCCGGCCGCGCGGCAAAGGCGCGCCGCGCGGGCCCGATGTGCTGCGCAAAGGGCAGCAGCACGATGGCATCACGCGCTGCAAGGCCCTGTCGCTGCAGCCATTCGCCCACCGCAGCGGCCAGCCGCTGCCAGAAATCGGCGCCGGCAGCACCCGCTTCGCTCCCGCCCAGCTCGATGACCGATGCTTGCACCCTGTAGCCCTTGCCTTTAGCCCTTGCGAAATGGGTCAAGCGACCCGATATGTCAGAATCATTTTCACTTCCCCCCGCAGGACCATCTCATGGCCAGTGAACTGATCAAACACGTATCCGACGCCTCGTTCGACAGCGAGGTCATCCAGGCCGGCAAGCCGGTGCTGGTGGACTATTGGGCCGAATGGTGCGGCCCGTGCAAGATGATTGCGCCCATCCTGGACGAAGTGGCCGCCGGCTATGGCGACAAGCTGCAGATCGCCAAGATGAACGTCGACGAGAACCGCGAAGTGCCGGCCAAGTTCGGCATCCGCGGCATCCCGACGCTGATGCTCTTCAAGGACGGCCAACTGGCCGCTACCAAGGTCGGCGCGCTGTCCAAGGCCCAATTGACGGCCTTCCTGGACGCCAACCTATAATCTCCCCCACGCTCGCTGCGGCACCTGACCGGCTCCATCGCCGGCCCCGCCGCAGCAGCGCTGCCAACATGTCCGGCCGCACGTTCTCGCGGCACGAGACATGGACTCGGCGACACCTCCCCCCGCATCCATTTCCATCGCGCCGCTCGACGCAGTTTCCGAGCGGGAGGTCGCCGCAGTATTTGCCCCTGCGCGTTGGCGCGCGCATCGGCCCTGAACGGGTTCCACCCCATGCATCTGTCTGAACTCAAAGCGCTCCACGTCTCGGCCCTGATCGAGATGGGCGAGGCCCTGGAGATCGAAAACGTCACCCGCCTGCGCAAGCAGGAGCTGATGTTCGCGATCATGCGAAAGCGCGCCAAGGCGGGCGAACAGGTCTTCGGCGACGGCGTCCTCGAAGTGCTGCCCGACGGCTTCGGCTTCCTGCGCTCCATCGAAGCCAGCTACATGGCCTCGACCGACGACATCTACCTGTCGCCGAGCCAGATCCGCCGCTTCAACCTGCACACCGGCGACCTCGTCGAAGGCGAAGTGCGCGTGCCCAAGGATGGCGAGCGCTACTTTGCGCTGGTCAAGGTGGACCGCATCAACGGCCAGACGCCCGAACAGATCAAGAACAAGATCATGTTCGAGAACCTGACGCCGCTGTTCCCCAAGGAGCAGTTCAAGCTGGAGCGCGAAGGCTTCAAGGGCGAAGAGAACATCACCGGCCGCATCATTGACCTGCTGGCCCCGATCGGCAAAGGCCAGCGCGCACTGATCGTCTCGCAGCCCAAGACCGGCAAGACCGAGATGATGAAGAGCCTGGCGCATGCGCTGGTGGCCAACCATCCGGACTGCCACCTGATCGTGCTGCTGGTGGACGAACGTCCCGAAGAAGTGACCGAAATGGTCCGCACCGTGCGCGGCGAGGTCATCAGCTCGACCTTTGACGAGCCCGCCGCCCGCCACGTGCAAGTGGCCGAAATGGTGATCGAGCGCGCCAAGCGCCTCGTCGAGCTCAAGAAGGACGTGATCATCCTGCTGGACTCGATCACCCGCCTGGCCCGCGCCTACAACAATGTGCTGCCCAGCTCCGGCAAGGTGCTGACCGGCGGTGTGGACGCCAACGCCCTGCAGCGCCCCAAGCGCTTCTTCGGCGCGGCGCGCAACATCGAGGAAGGCGGCTCGCTGACCATCATCGGCACGGCCCTGATCGACACGGGCTCGAAGATGGACGAAGTCATCTACGAAGAGTTCAAGGGCACCGGCAACTGCGAAATCCACCTGGATCGCCGCATGGCCGAGAAGCGCGTCTACCCGTCCATCCTGATCAACAAGTCCGGCACCCGCCGTGAAGAGCTGCTGCTCAAGCCCGAGATCCTGCAAAAGAGCTGGATCCTGCGCAAGCTGCTCTACAACATGGACGAGATCGAGGCGATGGAGTTCATCCTCGACAAGATGAAGGCGTCGAAGAACAACCTGGACTTCTTCGACATGATGCGGCGCGGTGGGTGAGACGCGACCGAGGACAGGACCTGCGTCCTGTCCGACGCTCGTCGAACGACCGCGCACGTCATGCGTGCGCGGGCATAGCCAAGCCGACACGAAGTCCGCTAGAATCGCGGGTTTTCCGCCCAGACACCCCTGGTAAGTGCGCCGCTCAGCAGTTTCAAGCAAGGCGTGGCTACCAACCTAGCCAAGAGGTCCCCATGAAAGAAGGCATTCACCCCAATTACCGTGACGTGGTCTTTGTTGACCTGTCCAACGGCTTCCAGTTCGTGACGCGCTCGACCTTGCAAACCAAGGAAACCATCGAGCTCGACGGCAAGACCATGCCGCTGGTGAAGCTGGAAACGACGAGCGAGTCGCACCCCTTCTACACGGGCACGCAAAAGAGCATCGACAACCTCGGTGGCCGCGTCGAGAAGTTCCGCAACAAGTTCCGCGTCGGCATCAAGAAGTAAGCCTGACCGCTTGTGCGTCGAAGGGCAGCCTCTGGCTGCCCTTTGCTTTTGGCCCGCGCAAACTTGCGCTGGCTTCTTTGTGCGGCATCATCGCGCCACCTTGAACACCCCCACCCCCGCCATCGTCTCAGAGCGCAGCGCGCAGCGGCTCCCGCGCCTGGTGCTGCTGTTGCTGTGCATCGCCTATGTGGTGCCGGGCGTGTTTGGGCGGGACCCCTGGCGCAATGCCGACCTCAGCGCCTTTGGCTTCATGGCCAGCCTGGCCAAGGGCTCGGCGCCCTGGTGGCAACCAGCGATTGCCGGCATCCCGGCCGAGGGCGGGCCCCTGCCCTACTGGCTGGGTGCGCTGGCCATCAAGCTGCTGCCCTGGCTGGATGCGGCCGTGGCGGCTCGGTTGCCGTATGCGTTGGTGCTGGCGGGCGTGCTGGTGCTGGTCTGGTATGCGGCCTTCCATCTGGCGCGCACCGAGGCCGCCCAACCCATCGCCTTTGCCTTTGGCGGCGAGGCGCAACTGGTGGACTACGCACGGGCACTGGCCGATGGCGCCCTGCTCGCCATGATCGCCACGCTGGGCCTGTTGCTGCTGGGGCACGAGACCACGCCCGAGCTGCTGCAGTTGCTGGCGGCCAGCTGCTACCTGTACGGCCTGGCGGCGGCGCCCTACCGGCCCGGGCGGTCTCGGCTGGCGGTGTTTGCCGCCCTGCCCTTGCTGGCCGCCAGCGGCGCCCCGAGCGTGGCGCTGTGGCTGGGGGCGCTGGGGCTGGTGCTCGCGCACCGCTCCAGCTACGAGGCCGCGCAGCGCCTGCGTGTGTGGCTGCTCGCATCAATGGCCACCGCCGTGCTGGCCGCCTGGCTGTTTGACGCCTGGGCCTGGCGGCTGCGGCCGATGGCCGACGTGCCGGCCCTGATCAATCTCATCGCCTGGTTCACCTGGCCGGCGCTGCCGATGTCACTGTGGGCGCTGTGGCGCTGGCGCAGCCACCGCCTGCGTCGGCACATCACCATCCCGCTGGTGTGCGCGCTGGTGCCGCTGGGCGCCTGTGTGGCCATGAATGGTGCCGACCGTGCGCTGCTGCTGGCCCTGCCGGCCCTGGCCGTGCTGGCGGCTTTTGCGCTGCCCACGCTGCAGCGCGGCTTTGCGGCGGCCGTGGACTGGTTCTCGGTGCTGTTCTTCAGCGCCTTCGTGCTCTTTGTCTGGATCTACTACCTGTCCATGCACACCGGCTGGCCGGCGCAGCCGCTGGCCAATGTGCGCAAGCTGGCGGCCGGCTTTGAGCCCAGCTTCCAGCTGCTGCCCCTGCTGCTGGGCGCAGCTGGCACGCTGGCCTGGCTGGCCCTGGTGCGCTGGCGCACCGCGCGGCACCGCCATGCGATCTGGAAGAGCCTGGCCCTGCCGGCGGGCGGCGTGGCGGCCGTGTGGCTGCTGGTGATGACGCTGCTGCTGCCGCCGCTGGACTACGCGCGCAGCCTCACGCCGCTGCTGGCCAGCGTGCGGCCGCATTTGCCGCTCGATGCGCCCTGTGTGGCTGGTCGTGGCCTGAGCCTGCCGACGCTGGCGGCTCTGCAGTTTCAGGGTGGCTGGCGCATGGAAGCGCGCAGCGACGTGGCGAGCTCTGCCTGCCCCTATGCCTTGCTGCAAGCCGGGCAGAGCATGCCGCCAGGCTGGGTGCTGGTGGCGGAAGTGCGCCGTCCGACCGACCGCTCGGGCGCCCAGGCGCTCAGCGTATTGCGCCGGCCGTGAGCTGGGCGACCATGGCCTCGGCGCCGAGGCTGTGGTCACCGCCCTCACGCACGCGCGCGGCGGGGAAGACGAGCCGGAAGCGCGAGCCCTTGCCCACTTCGCTGTCGATCACGAGCTCGCCGCCATGGCGCTGCATCACGTGCTTGACGATGGCCAGCCCCAGGCCCGTGCCGCCGGTCTCGCGCGAGCGGCTGCCGTCCACGCGGTAGAAGCGCTCGGTCAGCCGCGGGATGTGCTCGCGCGCGATGCCAATGCCGTGGTCCTGCACCGAGACCTCGCCGGTGCCGTCTTCCAGCCGCCGCCAGCGCAGCTCGATCTCGCCACCGTCGGGGGTGTAGCGCACTGCATTCGAGGCCAGGTTGCCGATGGCGCTCAGCAGCTCGGCCTCCACACCGGCCAGCTCCACACCGGTGGCGGCATCAAAGCGGATCGGGTGTCGGCCGTTGGACAAGGCTTGCGCGTCGGCTGCGGCGCGGGCGATCAAGGTATCAAGCTGCACCCAGCGGTCAGACGCCGGACGCGGGCTGCCTTCCAGCGTGGCCAGGGTCAGCAGGTCGGCCACCAGGGTTTGCATGCGGCCAGTCTGCGTGCTCATCAGGTGCAGCACCCGCTCGCGTTCCACGCCCGTCAACGGCAGGGACTGCATGGTCTCGATGAAGCCGGCCAGCACCGTCAGCGGCGTGCGGATCTCGTGCGAAACATTGGCCACGAAGTCGCGGCGCATGGCCTCGGAGCGCACGCGCTCGGTGACATCCTGGGTGAGCACGAGGCGGTAGCCATCCGCGTAGTCGCGCACGATGACGGACAGCGCGCCGGGCCCGCGCAGCGGATTGAGCTGCAGCACCTCGTCATACGCCCCGCGCTGCAGGAAGCTGACGAAGGCTGGCAGCCGCACGAGGTTGGTCACGCGCTGGCGCAGGTCGCGCACGGGGTCGAGCGCAAAGTGATCGGCCGCCATGCGATTGCACCAGACGATCTGCTCGTGCGAGTCCAGCAGCAGCACGCCATTGGGCGAGGCCTCGATGGCGGAAAGGAACTGCACCAGCTGCTCGCGCTCGCGCACGATCTGGCGGTCACGGTCGCGCAGCGCGCGCTCCACGCGGTAGCCGATCTCGCCCCAGAGGCCGGCATCACGCGGTGCCGACTGCGCCAGGTCACCCTTGAGCCAGTGGATGAGGCGCAGGCCGCGCAGGCCGTCCACGGCCACCACAAAGCCAGCCGCCACCAGCGCCGCCACGCCCAAGGCCAGGCCGGGGATGTTCAACAAGCCCAGCAGGGCCCAGCCAGCAAAGGCCCCGAGCGCGCCGGCCAAGATGGCCAGCAGCAGGCGTGCAACGAAGAGACTCAACTGCCCTGCCTCAACTCAATCAACAACCATCAAGCCGACAGCGCCGCCGCGTGCTCGGTCAGCCGGTAGCCCGCGCCGCGCACCGTCTCGATCAGGCGGGCGCACTGCACGGGCTCCAGGGCCTCGCGCAAGCGCTTGATGTGCACGTCGACCGTGCGCTCTTCGATGAAGACGTGGTCGCCCCAGACGCGGTCGAGCAACTGGGCACGGCTGTGCACACGTTCCGGGTGGGTCATGAAGAAGTGCAGCAGGCGGAACTCGGTCGGGCCGACCTTCACCTCCTGCCCCTCGCGCGACACGCGGCGCGTGCCGGGGTCGAGCGTCAGCGGGCCCACGGTGACGGCGGTGTCCAGCGCCTCGGGCGCCTTGCGCCGCAGCACAGCACGCATGCGGGCCAGCAGCTCGTTGGTCGAAAAAGGCTTGGTGATGTAGTCGTCAGCCCCGGCATCCAGGCCGGCGACCTTGTCGCTCTCCTCGGCCCGCGCCGTCAGCAGGATGACCGGCAGCTCCTTGGTGCGCGCGGCCGAGCGCCACTGGCGGGCCAGCGCCACGCCGGATTGACCGGGCAGCATCCAGTCGAGCAACACCAGGTCGGGCAGCACCGCATCGACAGCGGCTTGTGCCTGCGCGGCATCGGCCGCCAGCGTGACCTCGAAGCCCGCGTGGCGCAGGTTCAGGGCAATCAGCTCGGCAATCGCAGATTCGTCTTCAACAACCAGTACGGAACTCATTCGATCACTCCAAATGTGGGCAAGGCCCACTGGCGCATCCACTCAGCGGCAGCCGCAGATCCGGCTTTGCCGGGCTGCTGGCTGCGCCCCCTTGAGGGGGCCGGCGAAGCCGGTAGGGGGTGGGCCCAGCTCACTTCACCATCACTTCGACGGCTTCGGGGGGGTTGTGGCGCACGTCCGTGCCCTTGACCACATAGATCACCACCTCGGCCAGGTTCTTGGCGTGGTCGCCCACGCGCTCGATGGCCTTGGCCACAAAGACCAGGTCGATGGATGAGGAGATGGTGCGCGGGTCTTCCATCATGTAGGTGATGAGCTTGCGCAGCAGGCCTTCGAACTCCTTGTCGATCTGGTCGTCGTGCTTGAGCACCTCGACGGCGCGCTCCACATCGAGCCGGGCAAAGGCATCGAGGGCCTTGCGCAGCTGGGCCGTGGCCAGGTCGGCCTCGAAGGAGAGGTCCGTCATCGGCAGGCGCAGCCGCGTGGGCACACCGCCTTCGATCAAGCGCTGCGCGGTGCGGGCCACGCGGGCCGCCTCGTCGCCCACGCGCTCCAGGTTGGCGATGGTCTTGGAGATGGCGATCAAGAGGCGCAGGTCACGCGCGGTGGGCTGGCGGCGGGCAATGATGGTGGAGAGCTCGCGGTCGATCTCCACTTCCATGGCGTTGACCTTCTCCTCGGTGCGCACGACCTCGATGGCCATCTCGCCGCTGAAGGTGACCAGCGCCTGCACGGCCTGCGCCACTTGAGCCTCAACGAGGCCACCCATTTCGAGCACGCGCGTTGAGATGCCGCTGAGCTCGGCGTCAAACTGAGTGGAGAGGTGTTTGTCAGTCATCCGAAGCGCCCCGTGATGTAGTCTTCCGTGTCCTTCTTCTTCGGCTTCATGAAGAGATCGGCCGTGGGGCCGAACTCGATCAAGTCGCCGAGGTACATGTAGGCCGTGTAGTCCGAGCAGCGCGCGGCCTGCTGCATGTTGTGGGTCACGATGGCCACCGTGTAGTCGTTCTTGAGCTCGTGGATCAGCTCTTCGATCTTGCCGGTGGAGATCGGGTCCAGCGCCGAGCAAGGCTCGTCGAGCAGCAGCACCTCGGGCTTGATGGCGATGCCGCGCGCAATGCACAGCCGCTGCTGCTGACCGCCGGAGAGGCCTGAGCCGCTTTGGCCCAGCTTGTCCTTCACCTCGGTCCAGAGCGCGGCCTTCTTGAGCGCCCATTCCACGCGCTCATCCATCTCGGCGCGCGGCAGGGTCTCGAAGAGGCGCACGCCGAAGGCGATGTTGTCGTAGATCGACATCGGGAAAGGCGTGGGCTTCTGGAACACCATGCCCACCTTGGCGCGGATCAGGGAGACATCATCCTTGCTGGACAGGATGTTCTCGCCATCGAGCAGGATTTCGCCTTCGGCCCGCTGCTCGGGGTAGAGCTCGAACATGCGGTTGAGCGTGCGCAAGAGCGTGCTCTTGCCGCAGCCCGAGGGGCCGATGAAGGCGGTCACCTTCTTCTCGGGGATGTCAAGGTTGATGTTCTTCAGGGCATGGAAGTTGCCGTAGAAGAAGTTGAGATTGCGCACCGAGAGCTTGGCGCGCTCGGCGATGGGGAGTTCGATTTTGGCGTCCATGGGGTGCGATCAGTGTTTGTTCTTGAAGAGCACGCGGGCCAGGATGTTGAGCATCAGCACGCCGATGGTGATGAGGAAGACCCCCGCCCAGGCCAGCTTCTGCCAGTTCTCGTAGGGGCTCATCGCAAACTTGAAGATGGTGACCGGCAGGCTGGCCATGGGCTCGGAGAGCGAGCTGGTCCAGAACTGGTTGGAAAGCGCGGTGAAGAGCAGCGGCGCCGTCTCGCCCGACACCCGCGCCAGGGCCAGCAGGATGCCAGTGATCACGCCCGAGCGTGCGGCCTTGAGGGTGACGGTGAGGATGACCTTCCACTTGGGCGTGCCCAGCGCATAGGCCGCCTCGCGCAGCGCATTGGGCACGAGGCTGAGCATGTTTTCGGTGGTGCGGATCACGACCGGGATCACGATCAGCGCCAGCGCCAGCACACCGGCCCAGCCCGAGAAGCCCTTGAAGCGCGCCACCACCACTGCGTAGATGAAGAGGCCGACCACGATGGACGGCGCCGAGAGCAGGATGTCGTTGACGAAGCGCACCGTGCGCCCGAGCCAGGTGCCCACGCCGTACTCGGCTAGGTAGACGCCCGCGAGGATGCCGATGGGCGTGCCCAGCAGCGTGGCCAGGCTCACCATCATGAAGGAACCGAAGATGGCATTGGCCAGGCCACCCACCTCGGCCTGCGGCGGCGGCGTCATCTCGGTGAACGTGGAGAGGCCAAGGCCTCCCATGCCCAGCGTCACGGTCTCAAAGAGGATCCAGAGCAACCAGAACACGCCAAAGGCCATGGCCCCGAGCGAGAGCGTCAGCGCGATGGCATTGGTGCGTTTGCGCTTGGCATGCAGGCCTAAGCGCTTGGCGTCGAGCGTCTTCATGCGCGGCTCCCTTCGCTCTTCTTGAGGCGCGAGAGCATCAGCTTGGACAGGCTCAGCACGACGAAGGTGATGAAGAACAGCACCAGGCCCAGGTACATCAGCGAGGCCTGGTGCAGACCCTCGCCCGCCTCGGCAAACTCATTGGCCAGGGCCGAGGTGATGCTGTTGGCGGCCTCGAAGACCGACAGCGAATTCAGCTGGTTCATATTGCCGATCACGAAGGTGACGGCCATGGTCTCGCCCAACGCGCGGCCCAGGCCCAGCATGATCCCGCCGACCACGCCGGTCTTGGTGAAGGGCAGCACGATCTTGGAGACAACCTCCCAGGTCGTTGCGCCGAGGCCGTAGGCGCTCTCTTTGAGCATCGGCGGCGTGACCTCGAACACATCCCGCATCACCGAGGCGATGAAGGGAATGATCATGATGGCCAGGATGATGCCGGCCGACAGGATGCCGATGCCCACCGGCGGTCCCGACACCAGGCCGCCCAGCACCGGCACGCCGGTGAGCACGGCCTGCAGCGGCTGCTGCACATAGGTGGCCAGGATGGGCCCGAAGACGAGCAGGCCCCACATGCCGTAGACGATGGAGGGCACAGCGGCCAGCAGCTCGATGGCGATGCCCAGCGGCCGGCGCAGCCAGTTCGGCGACAGCTCGGTCAGGAACATCGCAATCCCGAAGCTCACCGGCACCGCGATCAGCAGCGCGATCAGCGAGCTGGCCAGGGTGCCGTAGATCATCACCAGGCCACCAAACTTCTCCTGCACCGGGTCCCATTCGGCCGACCAGAGGAAGGACAGGCCATAGGCCTGGATGGCCGGCGACGCGCCCATCACCAGCGAGCCGATGATGCCCGCCATCAGCGCCAGGGTCAGCCAGGCGGCGCCCTGCGCCAGGGCGGCAAACACGGCGTCGGCCCAGGGCCAGTTGCGGCGGCGGGGGGGCGGGGGGGCCGCCGGCTCTACACGCTGGTTGCCGCGCTGCTCACCCAGTTGGTGAAACGGGCTGTCGTCGGCAGGAAGGATGGCGGCCACAGCGGCTCCCGGGGAGATGAAGGATTTACTTGAACGCGACGGGCTTTCCGGCCGCGTCCTTGATCTGCGCGGCCCACTGCTTGCGCACCAGTTCCTTCACGGCAGCGGGCAGGGGCACGTAGTCCAGTTCGTCGGCCATCTTGTCGCCGCTGTTGTAGGCCCACTCGAAGAACTTGAGCGCAGCGCTGGCATTCAGCGGCTTGTCCTGAACCTTGTACATCAGGATGTAGGTCGGGTTGGTCAGCGGCCAGGCGTCCTTGCCGGGCTGGTCGGTGGTGATTTGGTAGAAGGTCTTGTTCCAATCAGCACCGGCAGCAGCGGCCTTGAAGGCATCGTCGCTGGGCTGGACCCAGGCGCCGTCACGGTTCTTGAGCTGCACATAGGTCATCTTGTTCTGCTTGACGTAGGCGTACTCGACATAGCCGATCGAGTTGGGCAGGCGCTGCACGAAGGCGGCCACGCCCTCATTGCCCTTGCCTGCCGTGCCCACCGGCCACTTGACGGCGGTGCCCTCACCGACCGACGACTTCCAGCTCTCGCTGACCTTCGACAAATAGTTGGTGAAGATGAAGGTGGTGCCGGAACCATCAGCGCGCGCCACCGGAGCGATGACGGCTTCGGGCAGCGGCACGCCGGGGTTGAGCGCCGTGATGGCGGCATCGTTCCACTTGGTGATCTTGCCCAGGTAGATGTCGGCCAGCACGGGGCCGGTCAGGCGGATCTGGCCGGGCTGGATGCCCTTGATATTGACCACCGGCACCACGCCGCCGATCACGGTGGGGAACTGCAGCAGGCCATCCTTGGCCAGGTCCTCGTCCTTCAGCGGCATGTCGGAGGCGCCGAAGTCGACCGTCTTGGTCTTGATCTGCTTGATGCCCGCGCCGGAGCCGACCGATTGGTAGTTGATGCGCGCGCCAGAGGCCTTGTGATACGCATCGGCCCACTTGGCATAGATGGGCGCCGGGAAGGTGGCGCCCGCGCCGATGACGTCTTGCGCCATCGCGCCTGCCGAGAGGGCGGCCAGCGCCAGCGCAGCGAAGGTCTGAGAGATCGGGGAGGTGATCGGGAAGAGCTTCATGAGGGGCCTGTCACAGAGGTCGTGGTTGACGATGTCCGGCATCCTATGAATCGAATATGACAGCCTCGTGACCCCAAACAAGCCGTGTGACAACCCGACTGAGGTGGTCACGGCTTCGTCATGATGCCTGCCTAGAGTGCGCCTGTCATTGCCCACAGGAGACTCTCCCATGCTGCGTCGCCGCACCACCGTTGGCCTGCTGGCCCTCTCGTCGATCCTGGCCGCTTGCGCCACCACACCGGCACCAGCCCCCATCCCGGAGGCCGCCGCCGCCCAAGCCCAGCTCAGCACCTTCACCGCCCTGGTGCAGCAGGCCGGCCTGGCCGATGCCCTGCGCGGTGCGGGCCCGTTCACGGTGTTTGCGCCCAGCGACGAGGCCTTCAAGGCCCTGCCCGCCGCCACGCTGGCCAGCCTGCGCGCCAGCCCGGCCCAGCTCAAGGACGTGCTGAGCCTGCACGTCGTGGCCGCCCAACTGCCGGCCGAGGCTATCAAGAACGGCCCGGCCAAGAGCCTGCAAGGCGCCAACCTGGCCCTGGCCAAGGCCGGCGACTTCGTGACCGTGGAAGACGCCATGGTCCAGCAGGCCAACCTGGCCGCCAGCAATGGCGTGGTGCACGTGATCGACCGCGTGCTGCTGCCCGCGAAGAAGTAAGCCCTATTGAAGCGTGGCAGCCAGGCGCTCGGCCTGGCGCTTGGCCACCTCGGCTTCGGCGGCCTCGACCATCACCCGCACCAAGGGCTCAGTGCCGGAGGCGCGGATCAACACCCGCCCCCGGTCGCCTAGCTCGGCCGTCACCGCAGCCTGGGTGTCGGACAGCGCGGTGTTGGTCTTCCAGTCCTGCCCGGGCTGCAGGCGCACATTGATCAGGGTCTGCGGGAAGAGGCTGACGCCGTCCAGCTGCTCGGCGATGCTGCGCCCGGTGCGGCAGACCGACTGCAGCACCAGCAGGCTGCTGACGATGCCGTCGCCGGTGGTGTGCTTGTCGAGGGCCAGCAGGTGGCCCGAGCCTTCGCCACCCAGCTGCCAGCCGCGCGCGGCCAGCTCTTCGAGCACGTAGCGATCGCCCACCTTGGCGCGGACGAAATCCACCCCGCGTGACTTGAGCGCCAGCTCGACCGCCATATTGGTCATCAAGGTGCCTACGGCGCCGGGCACGGCGAGGCCCTGGCCCAGGCGGTCGTGCACCATCACGTAGAGCAGTTCATCGCCGTTGTAGAGGCGGCCGGCTGCGTCCACCAGTTGCAGGCGGTCGGCATCGCCGTCAAGCGCCACGCCGTAGTCGGCACCGTGCTCCTTGACCGCCGCAACCAGCGCAGCCGGCGCGGTGGCGCCGAAGCCCTTGTTGATGTTGTAGCCATCGGGCTTGCAGCCGATGGGGATGACCTCGGCACCCAGCTCATGGAAGACGTCCGGTGCCACGTGGTAGCCCGCGCCGTGCGCGGCGTCCACCACGATCTTGAGCCCGCGCAGCGTCAGGTCGGAGCCGAAGCAGTTCTTGCAGAACTCGATGTAGCGGCCCCGCGCGTCTTCCAGCCGGCGGGCGCGGCCCAGGCTGGCGGAATCGACCCAGGCTGGCGGCTCGTCCAGCGCCTGCTCCACGGCCAGCTCCCAGGCATCGGGCAGCTTCTCACCCTTGTCAGAGAAGAACTTGATGCCGTTGTCCGGGTAGGCGTTGTGCGAGGCGCTGATGACCACGCCGAGGTCCAGCCGCAGCGCGCGGGTCAGGTAGGCCACACCCGGGGTGGGCAGCGGGCCGGTGAGCAGCACATTGACGCCCGCCGAGGCAAAACCGGCCTCCAGGGCCGACTCGATCATGTAGCCAGAAATGCGCGTGTCCTTGCCAATCAGCACCGTCGGATGTTCGCGGTCACGGCGCAGCACGCGGCCCACCGCATGGCCGAGGCGCAGCATGAAGTCCGGCGTGATGGGCGACTGGCCCACCGTGCCACGGATGCCATCGGTCCCGAAGAATTTGCGGCTCATTGAGCAGGCCTCTGATCAGATCTGATTGGGGCCGGCATTGTCGCTGACGGCTTGCCACACTTTGAGCGCATCCACGGTGGCCGCGACATCGTGCACACGCAGGATGTGCGCGCCGTGCTGGACGGCCTTGAGCGCCGCCGCCAGGCTGGCCGGCAGGCGCTCGGTCACCGCACGGCCGGTGATCTCGCCCAGGGTCCGCTTGCGCGACCAGCCCACCAGCAAGGGGTGGCCGAGCGTGGCAAGTTCAGCCTGCCGGGCCAGCAGGCGCAGGTTCTGCTCGTGGGTCTTGGCAAAGCCGTAGCCGGGGTCGATGGACACCCGCTCGGCCGCCACGCCGGCAGCGCGCACCGCGTCGGCCCGCTCACGCAGGAAGGCGGCCACCTCGCCAACGACGTCGACGTACTCTGCGAGCTGGGCCATGGTGGCGGGCTCGCCCTTCATGTGCATCAGGCAGACACCGACCTCACTGCCGGCCACCACGTCCACCGCGCCGGGCGCCTGCAGGGCCTGGATGTCGTTGACCACGTCCACGCCCAGTTCGATGGCACGCCGCATGACCTCGGGCTTGCAGGTGTCCACAGACACGGGCACACCCAGCTGCAGGCTGGCGCGCAGCACGGGCTCGATGCGCGCCCACTCGGCCTCGGCCTCGACACGCGGTGCACCGGGGCGGCTGGATTCACCGCCGATGTCGAGCAGATCGGCGCCCTCGGCGACCAGGCGCTCGGCATGAGCAATGGCCTCACGCGCGGCCGCAAACTGGCCGCCGTCCGAGAAGGAGTCGGGCGTGACGTTGACGATGCCCATCACGCGCGGGCGGCTGAGGTCGAGGCGGAAGCGGCGGGTCTGCCAGTGCATGGGGCCGGGATGGAAAAAGGCCCGATCAGATCGGGCCTTGGTGGGGTCAGCGTCGGTCAGGCGGCTTGAGGGGCGCTGTCCGGCTTGATGTTGGGGCTGCCGCCGCCGTCGGTCGGGCCGCTGGGGGCCGAGCCTTCACCGGGCGCACGCGGCGGGCGGCCGGCCATGATGTCCAGCACCTGGTCGCGGTCGATGGTTTCCCATTTCATCAGCGCATCGGTCATGGCCTCGATCTTGTCACGGTTGGTCTCGATGATTTGCTTGGCCACGGCGTACTGCTCGTCGAGGATGCGGCGGATCTCGGAGTCCACCTTCTGTTGCGTGGTCTCGCTGATGCTGGTGGTGCGCGTGACGCTGCGGCCGAGGAAGACCTCGCCCTCGTTCTCGGCGTAGACCATGGGGCCAAGGGCCGGACTCATGCCGTAGCGGGTGACCATGTCGCGGGCCATGCCGGTGGCACGCTCGTAGTCGTTGGAGGCGCCTGTCGAGATATCGCTCAGGAAGATCTCCTCGGCCACGCGACCGCCGAACAGGATGGCGATGCGGTTGAGCATCTGCTTGAAGTAGAGGCTGTGCTGGTCACGCTCGGGCAGTTGCCAGGTCACGCCCAGCGCACGGCCACGCGGCATCACCGTCACCTTGTGGACCGGGTCGGTGCCGGGCAGCATCTCGGCCACCACGGCGTGGCCGGACTCGTGATACGCCGTCGCGCGCTTTTCGTCCTCGGTCATGACCATGGACTTGCGCTCGGGGCCCATGTAGATCTTGTCCTTGGCACGCTCGAAGTCGATCATCTCGACCAGGCGGGCATTGCGGCGCGCGGCGAACAGGGCTGCTTCGTTGACCAGGTTGGCCAGGTCGGCGCCGCTCATGCCGGGCGTGCCGCGGGCAATGATGGAGGCGTTGACGTCCTGCCCGATGGGCACCTTGCGCATGTGGACGTTGAGGATCTGCTCGCGGCCACGGATGTCCGGCAGGGTCACGTAGACCTGGCGGTCAAAGCGACCCGGGCGCAGCAGGGCCGGGTCCAGGATGTCAGGGCGGTTGGTGGCCGCGATGACAATGACGCCGAGATTGGTCTCGAAGCCGTCCATCTCGACCAGCATCTGGTTCAGGGTCTGTTCGCGCTCGTCGTTGCCACCGCCCAGGCCCGCACCGCGATGGCGACCCACGGCGTCGATTTCGTCGATGAAGATGATGCAGGGCGCGCTCTTCTTGGCCTGCTCGAACATGTCGCGCACACGGGCCGCGCCCACGCCGACGAACATCTCGACGAAGTCAGAGCCCGAGATCGTGAAGAAGGGCACCTTGGCCTCGCCGGCGATGGACTTGGCCAGCAAGGTCTTGCCGGTGCCCGGAGGGCCGACCATCAGCACGCCGCGCGGGATGCGGCCGCCAAGCTTCTGGAACTTCTGCGGGTCCTTCAGGAAGTCCACCAGCTCCTTCACCTCTTCCTTGGCCTCGTCGCAGCCGGCCACGTCGGCGAAGGTGATGGTGTTGTTGTTCTCGTCCAGCATGCGGGCCTTGGACTTGCCGAAGCTGAAGGCTCCGCCCTTGCCGCCGCCCTGCATCTGGCGCATGAAGTAGACCCAGACGCCGATCAGCAGCAGCATGGGGCCCCAGTTCATCAGCATGCTGACGAGCAGGCTTTGTTCCTCGCGCGGCTTGACGTCGAACTTGACGCCGGCGTTGCGCAGGTCACCCACCAAGCCACGGTCCAGGTAGGTGGCGGTGACGCGCAGCCTCTTGCCGTCGGTCGTCTCCGCAATGATTTCGGAGCCCCCCGCACCGTCTGGCAGGGTGACGGACTTGATGCGCCGTGCCTGGACCTCGTCGAGGAACTCTGAATAGCCGATGGTGTTACCCGGGGCCGATCCACCGCCGAACTGCTTGACGACCGTGAACAGCACCAGGGCGATCACGATCCAGACGGCGAATTTCGAAAACCATTGATTGTTCACAGGGACTCCTGGGTCAGGCGGCACCGGCCAGCGACTGGCAAGGGGTTCCCCCCGATTGCTGACCGTGCGGCGCACATGGGGGCGATTTTAGGAGAGTCAAGCTGCAAGCCGACTTACGGCTTCTTGCCCACACCAACGAGAAAGGTTTCTGCCGAGCGATCGCGTGACGCTTTTGGCTTCACGGCCTTGACCTTGCGGAAGTTGGCCTTGAAGAGTTCAACCAGCTGGCTGTACCCCTCACCATGGAAAACCTTGGCCACCAGCGCCCCGTCGGGCTTGAGGTGCTGGCGCGAGAAGTCCACCGCCAGCTCGACGAGATTGGAGATGCGCGCAGCATCGGTGGAGGCGATGCCCGAGAGGTTGGGCGCCATGTCAGACACCACCACATCGACCGGGCGGCTGGCCAGCGCGGCCTCCAACTGGGCATACACGGCGGCATCCTGAAAGTCGCCCTGGATGAAGTGCACGCCCTCGATGGGCTCGAAGTCCAGCAGGTCCAGCGCAATGATGGTGCCATTGAGCTGCCCCACGGCCGCCCCGCCCTGGCCCGCCTCCTTGGGCGCGAAGCGGCGGCGCAGGTACTGGCTCCAGGCGCCCGGGGTGGCGCCCAGGTCCACCACCACCTGCCCAGGGCGGATCAGCTTCAGTTCCTCGTCGATCTCCTTGAGCTTGTAGGCGGCGCGGGACCGGTAGCCGTCCTTCTGCGCCTGCTGCACATAGGGGTCCGACACATGGTTGTTCAGCCATGCCTTGTTGAGCTTCTTGCTCTTGGTCTGTGTCTTCATTCGATAATCCCGACATGCCTGCAATCATTCTGACCCCTGCCGAGCGCAAGGAACAACGCGCCGCTGCCCATCACCTCGACCCCGTCGTGATGGTCGGTGGAGACGGCCTGACGCCCGCCGTGGTCAAGGAAACCGACGCCGCCCTCAAGGCCCATGGCCTGATCAAGGTGCGTGTCTTCAGCGACGACCGCACGGCCCGCGAGGCCATGCTGGGCCAGCTGTGCGACGAGCTGTCGGCCGCGCCCATCCAGCACATCGGCAAGCTGCTGGTGCTGTGGCGCCCGCTGCCGCCCAAGGCCAAGGCCGAGCGCGAGGACGCCATGCCCGGGCCGCGCGTGGTCAAGATCGTCAAGTTCGCCAAGAACGGCAACAGCCGCCCCACCATCAAGAAGCTCAAGGTCTTTGGCAATGAGCGCGTGACGGCCGGCGGCGAGGTCAAGCGCGCCAAGCCGCGCCAAGGCAGCGTCAAGAAGCAGCGCCAGGACTGAGCCGGCTCACCAGGCGCCAAGCCAGGGCCAGCACCGCCAGGCCCTTGAGCCCAAAGAAACCGAGCGAGACCCCGTGCAGCGCCGCAAAGCTGGCGATGCCCGTGCCCGCGCGCGCCTGGGCCATGAGGGGCTGCAAGCCGTAGTAGCCGGCCACGGTGCAAAAGAGCGCTGCGGCGGGCAGCAGCAGTTCGGCCGACAGGGCCGGCACGGGCTGGCCCGCGTCCAGGGCATCACGGGCATGCCGCCGCTCAAAGAGGATTGCCAAAAGCGCGGCAGCCAGGCTCACCTCGGCCTCGACGCTGAACAGCCGGCCCACGTAGAGGCCCGCCACCGTGCGCTCCAGCACCGCAAAGGCACTGGGTGCCGCCGCCAGGGCGACGCACAGCAAAAAGCCGCCCCATAGGGCGGCCAGCAGGGCATGGAGCTTGGGGCGCATCACTCGTAGCGCACGCCCATGACCTCGTAGCGGCGCACGCCGCCGGGCGCTTGCACCTCGGCCGCATCACCCACCGACTTGCCGATCAAGGCCCGCGCGATGGGTGAACCGATGGAGATGCGACCTTCCTTGATGTCGGCCTCGTCCTCACCCACGATCTGGTAGGTCACGGCATTGCCGCTGTCCTCGTCTTCCAGGTCCACGGTGGAGCCAAACACGATGCGGCCGCCAGCGTCCAGTTGGCTGGGGTCGATGATCTGCGCGGCCGCCAGCTTGCCCTCGATTTCGAGGATGCGGCCCTCGATGAAGCCTTGCTTGTCCTTGGCCGCGTCGTACTCGGCGTTCTCGGACAGGTCGCCCTGCGCTCGCGCCTCGGCGATGGCGTTGATGACGGCATGCCGCTCGACGGTCTTGAGGCGGTGCAGCTCTTCCTTGAGCTTCTCGGCGCCGCGCTTGGTGATGGGAATCGTCGACATATCTAGCAATCTCTGAGGACAAAAAGAAGCCGCCGCCAGCGGCCCGCAGTGGGCAGCGGCGGCGGAGTCAGTGCGGTAAATCTTAAACGCGAAGCGCGAGGCTCTGACTCAGGTCAGCTCCGCATGCAGCTCTTGCAGGGACTGCACGAGCAGGCCGTCCTGGTGCTTCATGCCTTCCACGGCGGCCTCACAGCCGGCCATGGTCGTGTAGTAGGTGACGCGGTTGGCCAGCGCCGCCTGGCGGATGTGGCGGCTGTCGGCGATGGCGGTGCGGGTTTCGTCCACGGTAGTGAACACCAGCTGGATCTCACCGCCCTTGAGCAGATCGACCGCGTGCGGCCAGCCGTCCTTGACCTTGTTGATGGTGCGCACCGGAACGCCCGCTGCCTCGATGGCGACTGCCGTGCCCTTGGTGGCGACGATGCCAAAGCCCAGCGCATGCAGGTCGCGCGCCACGGCCACGGCACGGGCCTTGTCGCTGTTCTTCACGGTGATCAGCACATTGCCCGAGCGTGGCAGGCGCGAACCGGCGCCGATCTGGCTCTTGAGCATGGCCTCGCCAAAGGTCTTGGCCGCGCCCATCACCTCGCCGGTGGAGCGCATCTCGGGGCTGAGGATGGGGTCCACGCCCGGGAACTTGTTGAAGGGGAAGACGGCTTCCTTGACGCTGAAGTAAGGCGGCACCACCTCGTGCGGCACCTGGCCGTTGCGGTCCTTCTGGTCTTGCAGCTTGACGCCGGCCATGCAGCGCGCTGCGACCTTGGCCAGTTGCTGGCCGGTGGCCTTGGACACATAGGGCACGGTGCGCGAGGCGCGCGGGTTCACTTCGAGGACGTAGATGGTGCAGGCGGAGAGATCGCCCGTCACATCGCCCTGGATGGCGAACTGCACGTTCATCAGGCCGATGACCTTGAGCGCGCGGGCCATGGCGGCCGTCTGGCGACGCAGCTCGTCCTGGACGACGGCCGAGAGCGTGTAGGGCGGCAGCGAGCAGGCCGAGTCGCCGGAGTGGATGCCGGCGGCTTCGACGTGTTCCATGATCCCGCCGATCATGACCTCGACGCCATCGGAGATGCAGTCGACATCAACCTCGACGGCGTCCTGCAGGAAGTGGTCGAGCAGCACCGGCGACTTGTCCGACACGCGCACGGCCTCGCGCATATAGCGCTCGAGGTCCTTGTCGCCGTGGACGATCTCCATCGCGCGGCCACCCAGCACATAGCTGGGGCGCACGACGAGCGGGTAGCCGATCTCGTTGGCCAGCTGCACGGCAGCCTCTTCGGTGCGGGCCGTACGGTTGGGCGGCTGGCGCAGGCCGAGCGCGTGCAGCAGCTTCTGGAAGCGCTCGCGGTCCTCGGCGACGTCGATGCTGTCAGGCGAGGTGCCGATGATGGGCACGCCGGCCTTCTCCAGGTCGAGTGCGAGCTTGAGCGGCGTCTGGCCGCCGTACTGCACGATCACGCCGGTGGGCTTTTCCTTCTCGACGATCTCGAGCACGTCTTCCAGCGTGACGGGCTCGAAGTAGAGGCGGTCACTGGTGTCGTAGTCGGTCGAGACGGTCTCGGGGTTGCAATTGACCATGATGGTCTCGTAGCCGTCCTCGCGCATGGCAAGGGCGGCGTGGACGCAGCAGTAGTCGAACTCGATGCCCTGGCCGATGCGGTTGGGGCCACCACCCAGCACCATGATCTTCTTCTTGCTGGTGGGCTGGGCCTCGCACTCGGCGCCTTCGCCTTCGTAGGTCGAGTACATGTAGGCGGTCTGCGTCGAGAACTCGGCCGCGCAGGTGTCCACGCGCTTGTAGACCGGGCGCAGGCCCAGCGCATGGCGGCGCTTGCGCACCTCGAACTGGTTGGTGCCGAGCAACTTGGCCAGGCGCTTGTCCGAGAAGCCACGGGTCTTGAGCAGGCGCAGCTCAGCCAGCGACAGCGACTCAAGCTGGCGGCCCTTCAGGTCGCCTTCCAGCAGGATCAACTGCTCGATCTGCGCCAGGAACCAGGGGTCGATGGCAGTGAGCTCGAAGATCTCGTCCAGGCTCAGGCCGACGCGGAAAGCATCGCCCACGAAGAGGATGCGCTCAGGGCCTGGCGTGCGGATCTCCTGGATGATTTCCTCGCGGTCGGCCGAGCGTTCGGTCAGGCCGTCGATGCCGGTTTCCAGGCCACGCAGGGCCTTCTGGAAGGACTCCTGGAAGGTGCGGCCCATGGCCATCACTTCGCCCACCGACTTCATCTGCGTCGTCAGGCGTGCATCGGCCATCGGGAACTTCTCGAAGGCGAAGCGCGGGATCTTGGTGACGACGTAGTCGATGCTGGGCTCGAACGAGGCCGGGGTCGCGCCGCCGGTGATGTCGTTCTTCAGCTCGTCCAGCGTGTAGCCCACGGCCAGCTTGGCCGCGACCTTGGCGATCGGGAAACCCGTGGCCTTGGAGGCAAGCGCGGATGAACGCGACACGCGCGGGTTCATCTCGATCACGATCATGCGACCGTTCTTGGGGTTGATCGAGAACTGCACGTTGGAGCCACCGGTGTCCACGCCGATCTCGCGCAGCACGGCGAGGGACGCATTGCGCAGCAGCTGGTATTCCTTGTCGGACAGAGTCTGGCTGGGCGCGACGGTGATGGAGTCGCCGGTGTGCACGCCCATCGGGTCGAGGTTCTCGATGGAGCAGACGATGATGCAGTTGTCCGCCTTGTCGCGGACGACCTCCATCTCGTACTCCTTCCAGCCAATCAGGCTCTCTTCGATGAGCAGCTCATTGGTGGGCGAGAGGTCGATGCCGCGCTTGCAGATGGTCTCGAATTCTTCAGGGTTGTAGGCAATGCCACCGCCGGTGCCGCCGAGCGTGAAGCTGGGGCGAATCACCATCGGGAAGCCGCTGCCGCCGATCTCGGCCTGGATGGCCTTCTGCACGGCCCAGGCTTCTTCGAGGGTGTGCGCGATGCCGGACTTGGCCGAGTCCAGGCCAATCTTGGTCATCGCGTCCTTGAACTTGAGGCGGTCCTCGGCCTTCTCGATGGCGTGCTCGTTGGCGCCGATCATCTCGACGCCGTACTTGGCCAGCACGCCGTTGCGGTGCAGGTCGAGCGCGCAGTTCAGCGCGGTCTGGCCACCCATGGTGGGCAGCACGGCATCGGGGCGCTCCTTGGCGATGATCTTCTCGACCACCTGCCAGGTGATGGGCTCGATGTAGGTGACGTCCGCCGTGTCGGGGTCCGTCATGATGGTCGCCGGGTTGCTGTTGACCAGGATGACCCTGTAGCCCTCTTCGCGCAGGGCCTTGCAGGCCTGGGCGCCGGAGTAGTCGAACTCGCAGGCCTGGCCGATGATGATCGGGCCGGCGCCAATGATGAGGATGCTCTGGATGTCGGTACGTTTCGGCATGGGGGTCTGTGCGGTTCAGGCCTTGGCCGCATTGGCCATCAGGCCGATGAAGCGGTCGAACAGGTAGGCGATGTCGTGCGGGCCGGGGCTGGCTTCGGGGTGGCCCTGGAAGCTGAAAGCCGGCTTGTCGGTGCGGGCGATGCCTTGCAGCGTGCCGTCGAACAGGCTGACGTGCGTGGGCCGCAGCGTGGCCGGCAGGCTGGCTTGGTCCACCGCAAAGCCGTGGTTCTGGCTGGTGATGCCGACGCGGCCCGAGTCGAGGTCCTTGACCGGGTGGTTGGCACCGTGGTGGCCAAACTTCATCTTGAAGGTCTTGGCGCCGCTGGCCAGCGCCAGGATCTGGTGGCCGAGGCAGATGCCGAAGGTCGGGATGCCCGAGTCGATGAGTTCGCGCGTGGCAGCGATGGCGTAGTCGCAAGGCTCCGGGTCGCCAGGGCCGTTGGACAGAAAGACGCCATCGGGCTTGAGCGCCAGCACTTCGCTAGCCGGGGTCTTCGCCGGCACAACGGTGACCTTGCAGCCGCGCGAGGCGAGCATGCGCAGGATGTTGTTCTTGACACCGAAGTCGTAGGCCACGACATGGAAGCGCGGGGCGGTCTGCTCGCCATAGCCGGCGCCCAGCTGCCATTCGGTCTGGGTCCAGACTTCGGCCTTGTCACGTGTCACGACCTGGGCCAGGTCCTGCCCGGCCATCGAGGGCGCCGCCTTGGCGGCGGCCAGCGCGCGGTCGATGTGGGCCTGGGTGATGGCTTCGCCATCGGCCAGGGCCAGGATGCAGCCGTTTTGCGCGCCGGTGGTGCGCAGGATGCGGGTCAGGCGGCGGGTGTCGAGGCCGGCAATGGCCACGGTGTTCTCGTCGCGCAGGTACTGGTCGAGCGTGCGGCCCGAGCGGAAGTTCGAGGCCCGCACCGGCAGGTCCTTGATGATCAGGCCGGCGGCATGCACGCGGGTCGCCTCGACGTCCTCGCCGCTCACGCCATAGCTACCAATGTGCGGGTAGGTCAGGGTGACGATCTGGCGGCAGTAGCTGGGGTCGGTCAGGATTTCCTGATAGCCGGTCAGCGCGGTGTTGAACACCACCTCGCCCACCGTCTGGCCGCGGGCTCCGACGGCCACCCCTTGAAAGACGGTGCCATCGGCCAAGGCCAGGATCGCTTGAGGGGGGTTCAGCAGGTCGGCCAGCACAAAGGTCTCCGCAGTTGGCGCGCTCGCCCGGCCGAGCCGCGCGCAACAGCGTCACGCAGCATCGACATGAGGAAACCGAAGGGGGTTGGCGTCCGGGGCGGCGAGGGGTTCAGGTAAACCCATCGAGTATAGCCGGCCGGGGTTTTCCCGAGCCAGCCGGAGTCCCCCCGAAGCCTGCGTGGAAACGCAAGCCTGCGATCACAAAGCCGCAATGCCGGCGCGCGCGATGGCGGCGTCGTCACTGGACTTCACGCCGCTCACGCCCACGGCGCCGATGCACTGGCCGTCCACCAGGATGGGCACGCCGCCCTCCAGCATGCCCTGCACGGCCGGCGCCGACAGAAAGGCCACGCGGCCCTGGTTGATGATGTCCTCAAAGGCTTTGGACTCGCGGCGCCCCAGGGCCGACGAATGGGCCTTGGCCGGGGCAATCTGCGCGGTCAGCGGCGCGGCGCCGTCCAGCCGCGAAAGCGCCAACAGGTGGCCGCCGTCGTCAACGATGGCGATGCTCACCGCCCAGGCATTGGCCTGCGCCTCGGCTTCGGCGGCGGCCAGGATGCGTTTGACATCGTCGTGCGTGAGAAATGGCTTGGTCTTCATGGTCTTGAAAATGGAGTTGGTTGGCACCAGATTGTGGTCATTCGGAGTCCCTAGAATCCGTCGCATTCCAGTTTCCCTTGATCGGAGGTTGCCATGAATGACACCCTGCAGACCCCTTATGCCTACGGCACCGCCATCGCTGCGGACCGGCAGCGCGTGCTTCGCAACACCTACTGGCTGCTCGCCCTGTCCCTGGTGCCCACGGTGCTGGGCGCCTGGGTCGGGGTTTCGACCGGCATCCTGGCCAAGATGGGCTTCGGGTTCAGCACCCTGCTGTTCTTCGTCGGCGCCTTCGGCCTGATGTTCGTGATTGAGCGCACCAAGAACAGCAGCATGGGCGTCGTGGCCCTGCTGGGCTTCACCTTCTTCATGGGCCTGATGCTGTCGCGGCTGATCGCCCAGGTGCTGGGCCTGCGCAACGGGTCGAGCCTGATCATGACGGCCTTTGGCGGCACAGCGGCGATCTTCTTCGCCATGGCCAGCCTCTCGACCATCATCAAGCGCGACCTGTCCAGCATGGGCAAGTTCCTGTTCGTGGGCGCGCTGGTTGTGATGATTGCCGGCATCGTCAACATGTTCCTGCAGTCCTCCGCCCTGATGCTGACCGTGCTGGTGCTGTGCCTGGGCATCTTCTCGGCCTTCATGCTCTATGACATCAAGCGCGTGGTGGACGGCGGCGAGACCAACTACATCAGCGCCACGTTGAACATCTACCTGGACCTCTACAACGTGTTCCAGAGCCTGCTGTCCTTGCTGGGCATCTTTGGCGGCGAGCGCGACTGAACCCCTGCCTCAGCACCAACAAAAAGGCGGCCCTCGGGCCGCCTTTTTTCATGGCTGGGGGGTGATCAGTTCTTGGACCCCGCCTTGTAGTTGCGCAGCACGACAGGTGCGCTCAGCTCCACCGCCTCGGCCAGGTGCCCCAGTTGCACCGACACCGAGGTCGTGCCCTCGGCAAAGCTCTCGGTCGCCTTGCCCTGGATGACCAGGGCCTCGAACTTGGTGGTGAGGGTCAGCGGCCCCGAGATGACGCTGGTGTAGGGCGCACTGGCCAGTTGGATCGAGGCGTTGACCGTGGCCGTTGCCTGGGGGTCACTGCTGACCAGCCGGCCAAACACCAGGACCTGGAGACGGTCGCCATTGCGGATGGCGCCTTTGATGGGCGCCAGCGCGCCAACGTCCCAGGCGTTGGGCATCCGCTCCTGCACCTTGACCCGCAGGCAGCGATTGCCCATGGCCTCGCAGGGCACCTTTTCGTTGGTCTGCTTGGTGCCGTAGACGCCCCAAGCGGCGGCGTCTGGCGTGTTGATCATGGCGTCCTGGACAGGGTCACGCGGGGCGGCCGGTGCAGCCGCGACCGGTGCTGGCGCCGGCGCCGACATCAGCGCGTCCAAGATGGGCTTGACCCAGCCATCGGCCTTCATGTCCCAGACGACGAAGTCCGAATCGAACTGCCAGTAGCTCCAGCCAAAGCCGCGCGCCTCGGCGGCCCGTGCAACGGCAGCCGTCCAGACCGCGCGCAGCGGCATCCCTGCGGATTCCAACGCCCCGAACTCGCCCAGCAGGATCGGGCGGCCATGCTTGTCGGCCCAGGCTTTGACCTTGTCGAAGTCGGCCTTGAGCCGGTCGTGGTCGGCCTGGGTGCCCCAGGTGATGCCCTTGAGGTTCTTGAATTCCGGCGTCCAGTGCGCGCCCTGGTGGGTGAACTCCATCGGGGTGTAGTAGTGGAAGGTGACCACCAGGTTGCGGTCCGCCTCCGGCAGCTTCAGCGTGTCAAGCTCGCCCAGCGAGTTCCAGACCTTGGGCCCGACCACCACGCGCCGTGTTGGGTTGGTCTCGCGGATGATCTGCAGGTTCTCGGCCAGCACCTCGTTCCAGACGGCATCCATCGCCCGGTTGGGCTCGTTCAGGATCTCGAACACCACCGAGGGCGGCGCCGCGCGCAGACGCTCGGACACCTGGCGCCAGAAGGCCTTGAGCTTGACGCGGCAGGGCGCAAGGTCTTGCTCCTGCGCGCATTCGTTGAAGTTGTGCTCGTCCACCAGCACCTGCAGGCCGGCCTTGGCGGCCGCATCGAGCACGCTGTCCAGCAGCTTCCACCAGGACGCCGACAGCCGGTGCTCGGCATCCATGTGCTCGAAAGCGTGCAGGTTGAGGCGCACGTGGTCGAACCCGGCGTCCTTCATGGCCTGCAGGTGGCGCAGTTGGAACCGTGCCTGGGCGGGGTCTTTCCAGATCGGGTCGTAGCCCAGCGCGTTCACGCCGCGCTTGAGGCTGAGGGCGGGCGCCGACTGCGCCAGGGCCGCACTGGTCAAGGCCAGGCCGAGCAGGCAGGCGCCGAGCGCGCGGGAAAAGGCAGTAGGGAGGGACATGGGCGGCCTCGGGTCTCTTGAGGGTTGGATGACGCGACGGCCCTCAACCCAAGCGAAGGCCGCCAACGCAACAAGAACTAAACAGTTCCGTGTTTACCCATTCTTCCCTAGCTTGAAACCGCATCCATCCCGGGAAAACCTATAGAAGACAGGCTAACGATGGCCTGAGCCTGAAGGCTTCATCAATTCGTTTACTAAACAATCTTGCTTGCAGTGCTACTCAGGGCCGCTCGAAGACCGCGATGCTCTCCACATGCGCCGTGTGCGGGAACATGTTCACCGCGCTGGCCGCCGTGCAGCGGTAGCCGGCCAGGTTGACCAGCAAACCGGCATCCCGGGCCAGCGTGGCTGGGTTGCAGCTGACGTAGACCATGCGCTGCGGCGGGGTCCAGCCGGGCGCTTGGGCAGGGTCCTGCACCGCGTCGGCCACGGCCTTGGCCAGGGCAAAGGCGCCTTCGCGTGGCGGGTCGATCAACCATCGCTCGGCCGAACCATCCAGCGCCAACTGGGCCGGCGTCATCTCAAAGAGGTTGCGCGCCACGAAGGACGTCTTGTGGGCCAGGCCGTTGGCCCGGGCGTTCTCGCGCGAACGCTGCACCAGGGCCTCGCTGCCCTCGATGCCCAGCACTTCGCGCGCTTGCGTGGCAAGCGGCAGCGTGAAGTTGCCCAGGCCGCAGAACCAGTCGATCACGCGCTCGTTCGGCCGCACGGCCAGCAGGCGCAGCGCACGGCCGACCAGTGCGGCGTTGATGTGCGGGTTGACCTGGGTGAAGTCGGTCGGCCGGAATGGCATGTGGATGCCGAACTCGGGCAGGCTGTAGGCCAGGTCCGGCCCGCCTGCGTCGAGCAAGTGCACGGTGTCCGGGCCCTTGGGCTGCAGCCACCACTGCACGCCGTGCTGGGCGGCAAAGTCGCGCAACAACTGCAGGTCGCCCGCTGGCAGCGGCTCCAGGTGGCGCAGCACCAGCGCGATCACCTCGTCCCCCATGGCCAGCTCGATCTGCGGCAGCCGGTCCCGCTCGGCCATGGACGCGATCAACGCCCTCAGCGGCATGAGCATGTTGCCAACCACCGGCGGCACGACCTTGCAGACCTGCATGTCGGCCACATAGCGGCTCTTGCGCTCATGAAAGCCAATCAGCACCACGCCCTTTTTGGCCACGTAGCGCACCGAGAAGCGCGCTCGGTAGCGGTAGCCCCAGGTCGGGCCCTCGATCGGGCGCAGCAGCACCTCGGGCTTGACCTTGCCCAGGTGCCAAAGGTTGTCCTCCAGCACCCGCTGCTTCACGGCCACCTGCGCACCCGCCTGCAGATGCTGCATCTTGCAGCCGCCACAAGCGCCCGCGTGCAGCCCGAAGTGCGGGCAGCCCGGCGTCACGCGCTGTGAGCTCTCCTTGCGGATCGCCGTGAGCTGGCCCTGCTCCCAGTTGTTTTTGCGGCGTGCAATGCTGGCCTGCACGATCTCGCCCGGCAGGGCGCCCTCGATGAACACCACCTTGCCCTCGGCGTTGTGGGCCACGCCCTGCGCTTCCAGGTCGAGCGACTCAACCTTCAGCCATTCACTCTCTTGACTCATGGGCCGGATTATCTCGACGGCCTGAAGCGTCCCGCGCGGTACGCCAGCTCAGAAGATCGAATCTCGATCCACCCCGTGGCGCATCATGTTGCGCTTGAGCTTGGCCAGGGCTTCGAGCTGGATCTGGCGGATGCGCTCGCGCGTGAGCTTGAGCCGCACGGCCAGCACGTCGAGCGTCTCGGGTTCACGGTCTGACAGGCCATAGCGTCCGGCCAGCACCTCGCGCTCGCGCTCGTTGAGGCTGGCCAGCCCATGGCGGAGCAGGTCTTCGACCTCGTGCGACAGGCGCAGCCCCTCGGGGTCCACGGCCGTGTCGTCGGCCACCAGGTCGAGCACCGACTCGCCCGTCTCGGCCGCACGGTCGGCCGGCGCGTCCAGCGAACTGGGCAGCTCGGCGTAGACCAGCAGCTCGGTCACTTCGTCGACCGGCCGGTGCAGCACCGCCGCGATGTCCTCGGCACGCACACGCGCTTCGCCATGGGCGCTCTGCAAGGCCTCCAGTGCGCGCCGTGCCTTGAGCACCTGATTGAGTTCGCGCACGATGTGCACCGGCAGTCGCACCAGGCGGGACTGGTGCATCAGCGCCCGCTCGATGGCCTGCCGGATCCACCAGCTCGCATAGGTCGAGAAGCGAAATCCGCGCTCGGGCTCGAACTTGCCGATCGCGTGCATCAGGCCGAGGTTGCCTTCCTCGATCAGGTCGCTCATGGGCAAGCCGCGCCCGAGGTGGTTCTTGGCAATGCTGACCACCAGGCGCAGGTTGTGCTCGATCATGGACTGCCGCGCTGCAAAGTCGCCGGCGCGCGCAGCCAGCGCGGTGCTGAACTCCTCCTCGGGCGTCAGCAGCGGCGTGCGGCGGATGTCGCGCAGATAGACCTGCAGGGCATTGCCAGGGTCGGGGTCATCGCCTGCCTGCCGCGGTGGCGTGGGGGCGGGAGCGGCGCCCAGTGCAGGGGCGTCGTCGTCATCCGGCAGCGCCGAACCTACCAGCGCGGATGCCGGGGCCTCGGGCCCATCGGAAGGGGGGTGTACAGCGCGCTTCATCAGTGGTGAGGCTGCGCGCCGGGGGGGGAGTCGCGGTGTGCTGCTCAGCGCGCAGGCAGCAGCTTGGCCGGGTCAACCGGCTTGCCTTGCCTGCGGACTTCAAAGTGCAGCTTCACCGTCTCCGACTCCGTGTTGCCCATCTCGGCAATCTTCTGGCCCTTGCGGACCACCTGATCCTCCTTCACCAGCAGCGCCTGATTGTGCGCATAGGCGGTGATGAAGGTGTCGCTGTGCTTGATGATGACCAAGTTGCCGTAGCCGCGCAAGCCGGTGCCCGCGTGGATCACGCGGCCATCGGCGGCGGCGTAGACCGGGTCGCCGGCCTTGCCGCCAATGTCCAGGCCCTTGTTGCGCACTTCGTCAAAGCCGGACATCACGGACCCGCCTGCCGGCCAAGCCCAGCTGAGATCGTCGTCCTTGTCCTTGCTGGCAGCCACCGGCGCCGCCACGGCTGACGTGGCTGCCGACGCGGCCGGCGCCGCCGCAGAGGCGGGGCGCGCAGCGCCCGTGGCACTGGAGGCCGCAGCAGCACCTGGCTTGGCATCGCCCGGCCGGGGCGCATTGGCGGCGCTGGCAGCCCCAGGGCTGACCGGCGAACTCGTGGCACCCGCACCAGCAACCGGGCTGGCCACCGCGACAGAGCCGACGTCCGCTCCCGGCGGCACGATGCGCAGCACCTGGCCGACTTCGATCAGATTGGGGTTGGGCAGCGCGTTCCAGCGCACCAGATCGACCTGCTTCTGGTTGTGGATCTTGGCAATCGCGCTGACGGTGTCGCCCGCCTTGACCGTGTAGTAGCCCGGCTTGCCCGCGTTCTCGGCGCCCGGGGGCGGTTTGACTTCAGCCACGGCCGACGCTGGCGTCGACACTGCAACCGGCGCGGCCACCGGCGCCTGACCTCGCGCGGGCGCGCTGCGATCCTCGACGGGCGCCCGGTTCAGCGGGATACCGCAGCCAGCCAGCATGCTGGTGACGACGAGGGCAAGGGCGAGACCGGCGGTGCGACGTGACATCGAGCGTGGTGGTGTGGCAAAGAGCCCGGATTGTCCGGCAGCAAGCGGCCGCAGGACAGGCACTCAGGCCTTCAGAGGACGCCGGATTTTAGGGGGACGAAGAGCACGGCCTCGTGCTCGGTGCGCAGCCACTGGCTCACACCGCGCTCCACCACATGGTCCACCACCACGAGCACCTGGCCGCTGCCCTTGGACATCGGCGCCACCAGGCGCCCCCCTGGCGCCAGTTGCTGCAACCAGGCGGGCGGCAGGTCTTCACCGCCGGCGGCCGCCACGATGCTGTCAAACGGGCCATGCGCGCCAAGGCGTCCATCGGCCCAGATCAGCTTGGGCACCACCGGCAGGCGCACACGGCCGAGGTTGGCGCGGGCCCGCTCGTGCAGGCCCTGCACGCGCTCCACCGACACCACGCTGCGCGCCAGCAAGGCCAGCACCGCCGCCTGGTAGCCGCAGCCCGTGCCGATCTCCAGCACCCGGCCCAGATGTCCTTGTGCCACCGCAGACCGGCCCTTGAACAGCAAGCCGATCATGTGGGCCACAACCGAAGGCTTGGAGATGGTCTGCCCATGGCCGATGGGCAAGGCCGTGTCCTCGTAGGCCTGCGCAGCCAGCGCGCTGTCGACGAACTCGTGACGCGGCACCTGGGCCAGGGCCTCCAGCACGCGTTCCTCGTTCAAGCCCTCGGCGCGCAGGCGCGCCACCATGCGCTGGCGCACCGACGCCGAATCCAGCCCCTGCCCTTGCGGCTGCACCAGGCGCGCCGCATCAGCCGCCGCCTCGCGCAAATGGCGCTGCGGCATCAGGACCTGACGCTTGGCTGTGGCGCCACCCGCGCCCTGGGGAAGGCTTGCCGGGAAGCGCTTGGCTGTCGTCATGCCTGCAGCCGGCTGCGCCAGTCACCCAGGCGGGCGCTGTCGGTCAGGTCCACCTGCAGCGGCGTGATGGACACCTGGCCATTGGCGGTGGCAAAGAAGTCCGTGCCCTCGCCCGCGTCGCGGGCATCGCCCGCCGGGCCGATCCAGTAGATGGTCTCGCCGCGCGGGTTGATCTGCTCAATGATGCCCTCGGCCGCATGGCGCCGGCCCAGGCGCGTGACGACGCGCGGCAGGCGATCGGCATCTGGCCGGTTGGGAATGTTGACGTTGAGCAGGAAGCCGCCTGTGGGCCGGTTGGCCATCACCTGCTCCACCACGGCGCGCGCCACGCGTGCGGCAGCGTCCAGGTCGCCCCAGCCCTTGTCCACCTGGGAGAAAGCAATCGACGGAATGCCGAACAGATAGCCCTCGGTCGCCGCCGCGACCGTGCCCGAATAAAGCGTGTCGTCGCCCATGTTGGCGCCGTTGTTGATGCCCGAGAGCACCAGGTCCGGCCGGTAGCCCAGCAGGCCCGTCAAGGCCAGGTGCACGCCATCGGACGGCGTGCCATTCAGGTAGCGAAAACCGTTGGCTGCGCGGTAGACATTGAGCGGCCGGTTCAGGGTCAGCGAGTTGGACGTACCGCTGGCGTTTTGCTCGGGCGCGATGACCTCGATCTGACCCAGGCCCTGACAGGCGTCCACCAGTGCCTGCAAACCTGGGGCGAGGTAGCCGTCGTCGTTCGAAATGAGGATGCGCATGGGCCGCGATTCTAGAGAGCGGCACCTGCCGCCCGGAGGCCGAAAACCCGCGCGCGGCCTAGACTCAAAGCCCGCCGTTTTGCACTGGACACACCATGCACGCCTGGATCTGCGACCACCCACTCGGCCTGGACGCACTGCGCTGGGCCGAGTGCCCCGCCCCCGCCCTGCCTGCTGGGCACCTGCGCGTGCGCATCCGCGCTGCCAGCCTCAACTTCCCCGACCTGCTGATCGTCCAGGGCAAGTACCAGCTCAAGCCCACGCCGCCCTTCGTCCCCGGGCTGGAGTTTGCGGGCGAAGTGCTGCAGGTGGGCGACGGCGTCAAGGGCTTCAAGCCGGGCGACCGGGTGGCGGCCTTTGGCGGCCTCGGCGGCTTTGCGACCGAGGTGGTCGTGCCGGCCGTGCTGGCCCTGCCCCTGCCCCCCGAGTTCGGCTTCGAGGCGGCATCGGCCTTTATCTGCACCTACGCCACCAGCCACCATGCGCTGCTGGACCGCGCCGCACTGCAGCCAGGCGAGACCGTGCTGATCCTCGGTGCCGCCGGCGGTGTGGGCACGGCGGCGCTGCAGATCGCCAAGGCCGCGGGTGCCCGCGTGATTGCCGCCGCCAGCTCGGCCGCAAAGTGCGAGCGCCTCGCGGCCCTGGGTGCCGATGCCACCATCAACTACAGCCACGAGGACCTGCGCGAAGCCCTCAAGCGCCTGACCGGTGGCACCGGGCCCGACGTCATCTACGACCCCGTCGGCGGCGACCTGGCCGAGCCCGCCTTTCGTAGCATCGCCTGGCGCGGGCGCTACCTGGTTGTCGGCTTCGCACAGGGCCAGATTCCCGCGCTGCCGCTCAACCTGCCCCTGCTCAAGGGCGCCTCGCTGGTCGGCGTGTTCTGGGGCGAATTCGCCAAACGCGAGCCCGCCGCCAACCGAGCGCTGCTGGCTGAACTGCTGAGTGGCCATGCCCAAGGCCAGTACCGACCCATCATTGACAGCGTCCTACCCATGACAGAGCTGCCCGCCGCCTTTGCCAGGCTGGCGGCGCGGGATGTCGTGGGTAAGTTGGTGTTGACGACGTAACGCCGCGTTTCAAGGGCCCGACACCCCCCTTCTGGTGTCGCTGCAATGCGGGTCGTGCCCCCGCGCGCAGACTGGCGCGCTGCGCTAGGATTTCAGGGTTTCCAATTAGGGCGCCCCATGACTGTCAAAGTCCTTATCGTCGAAGACAACCCGGTAGCCCGCAGCTTCCTGTGCCGCGTGGTGCGCGAGAGCTTCAGCGACGCCATGGAGATCACCGAAGTCGGTGATCTTGAGAACGCGCGCCGGCAAGTGGCCCGGCTGGGCGGCCCCATGACCGAGGCTGGCTTCAAGCTCATCCTCGTGGACCTGGAACTGCCCGACGGCAATGGCATGGAGTTCCTGACCGAACTCAATGGCTCGCCCTCGATCAAGATCGTCACCACGCTCTATTCGGACGACGACCACCTCTTCCCCGCGCTGCAATGCGGCGCTGACGGCTACCTGCTGAAGGAAGACCGCTTCGAAGTGCTGGTCGAGGAGTTGCAACGCATCGTGCGCGGCCAGCCGCCGCTGTCGCCCGCCATCGCACGGCGGCTGCTCAGCCACTTCCGGCCAGCCGACAGCAGCCACGCGCCGCTCAACTCTGGCTTTGGCACCCTGTCCTCACATGCGCCCTTCGCGCCGAGCCGCAACGTCGCGCTGGACCCAGCCCCCGAGTGGGAGCGCCTGACGCCGCGTGAAAGCGAAGTGCTGACCTACCTGAGCAAGGGCTTCACGATCAAGGAGATCGCGAACCTGATGGGCATCAAGTGGTTCACCGTCAACGACCACATCAAGTCGATCTACAAGAAGCTCAACGTGTCGAGCCGCGCGGAAGCCGCCGTGCTGGCGTCCAAGCAAGGACTGGTCTGACAAAGACTCAAGCGCTGCGCAGGGCGACCTGTGCTTCCAACTCGTTCACCCGGTAAGGTGCCGGCGGAACAAAACCCGACTTCTCGCATGCAGCCGCGCCAGCGGCCATCGCGCGGCGCAGGTGCGGCTCCAGTCCCGCGTCGGGACGCGACATCAGGCTGTCCAGCAGGCCGGCCAGCGAACAGTCGCCCGCCCCCACCGTGTCGGCTACCTTGATCTTGGGCGGCAAAGCCGACAGCTCCTGCGTGCCCCGGAACAGCGTGGCGCCCTGGCTGCCGCGCGTCAGCATCAGCCAGCACTCGGGGTTCCAGTCGGCAATCTGCGCCAGCCCAACGTGGTAGCGCTTGGCACGGAAGAGCCCGCACAAGTCCTCGTCCGACACCTTCACCAAGCTGGCCAGCTTGCACATGCGCTCCAGGGTCTCGTCGTAGTTCGAGTCCATGGGCGGCGCGCGGAAGTTGGGGTCGTAGCTGATGCGCACGCCCTCGCTCGCCAGCTGCTCGGCCAATGCGACCAGCCGCGCCGCCAGCGGCTGGCGCACCAGCGACAGACTGCCAAAGTGCGCCCAGCGCACCGCCTTGTTCCAGCCCGCCGGCAGCCCCTCGGCGCGGAAGTGCAGGTCGGCGCTGTCGGTGCCGATGAAAAAGTACTTGGGCGGATTGAGCTCATGCACCATCGCCAGCAACGGCGGCTTGGGCAATTGCTGGATGAAGCGCAGATCCAGGCCCGCATCTGCGCTGGCCTGCCACAGCGCCTGGCCAAACAGATCCTGACTGATGGCACCGCCAAACGCGCTGAGCTGCCCCATGCGCGCCATCGCGCAGGCCACGTTCCAGGGACCGCCGCCGCACACGCTGCGCCACTGCTGCTCACCCTCGCGGATGAAGTCGGTCAAGGCCTCACCAAAGGAGATGAAGCGAGGCAGGTCAGCGTGCAGCAGGGAGGCAGCCATGGAAACCGGTTGCGACAAAGTAAAGGCCCTGGAGCGTACCTGCTAGGCGGCCCGAGGGCGAGGCACGGCGGCCTCGCGCTGAGACAATGTAGGCATGACGCCAGCGCGTGTGATCCCCCTCCTCGATGCCCGCTCCCGGCCGCTCCCGGCCTCCGGGCGGCAGGTACCGCACGCCGACGGTTCGCTGGCCGACACCCTTGGCCGCCCCCTGCGCGATCTGCGCATCTCGGTGACCGACCGCTGCAACTTCCGCTGCAGCTACTGCATGCCCAAGCAGGTTTTCGACAAGCACTATGAATTCCTGCCCCACGCCGACCTGCTCAGCTTTGAGGAGATCACCCGCGTGGCGCGCGCCTTCGTGGCCCAGGGGGTCGAGAAGATCCGCATCACCGGGGGCGAGCCCCTGCTGCGCCGTCACCTGGAGCGGCTGATCGCCCAGCTCGCCGAGTTGCGCACGCCGGATGGCCGGCTGCTCGACCTCACGCTCACCACCAATGGCTCGCTGTTGGCGCGCAAGGCACAGGCCCTCAAGGACGCCGGCCTGCAGCGCATCACCGTCAGCCTCGACGGGCTGGACGATGCCATCTTCCAGCGCATGAACGACGTCGGCTTCCCGGTGGCCGACGTGCTTGCCGGCATCGAGGCCGCACGGGCCGTGGGCCTGGGGCCGATCAAGGTCAATATGGTGGTCAAGCGGGGCACGAACGACCACGAAGTGCTGCCCATGGCGCGGCACTTCAAGGGCACGGGTGTGACCCTGCGTTTCATCGAGTTCATGGACGTTGGCGAGACCAATGACTGGCGCATGGACGAGGTGCTGCCCTCGCGCGAGCTGCTGCAGCGCCTGCAGGCGGAGTTCGACCTGCAGCCGCTGTCGGCCTCGGCCCCGGGCGAGACCGCCGAGCGCTGGGGCCATGCCGATGGCAGCGGCGAAATCGGCCTGATCTCCAGTGTGACCCAGGCCTTTTGCGGCGACTGCAACCGCGCCCGGCTCTCGACCGAAGGCCGCCTCTACACCTGTCTGTTTGCCACTCAAGGCTGGGACCTGCGCCATTTGTTGCGCGGCAGCGCGGTTAGCGACGCGGCCCTGCAGGACGCCATCGCCGCAGTCTGGAGCCAGCGGGGCGACCGCTACTCGCAGCTGCGTGCCAGTGGCCAGGCGCTGCCGCAGGGCGAGCGGCGGGTCGAGATGCACTACATCGGAGGCTGAGCGCTTGAGGCCCCGCCCCACCGGATTGCTGCTGGCGGGTGGCCGTGGACAGCGCATGGGGGGCGTCGACAAGGGCTTGCAGCATTACCAGGGCCAGCCGCTGGCACTGCAGGTGCTGGCCCGGCTGCGGCCGCAGGTGGACCGGGTCCTGGTCAGCGCCAACCGCCATCAGGACGTCTATGCCGAGTGGTGCGATACCGTGCTGGCCGACCGGCTGGCCGACTATCCCGGACCCTTGGCTGGCATCGACGCGGCCCTTTGCGGGCTTGGCGCCGACGAGTGGCTGCTCACCGCAGCCTGTGACCTGCCCGAACTGCCGCTCGACCTCGGCGATCGCCTGGCCGCTGGGCTGGCGGGCCGCCCAGCGGCCATCGCGCGCTCGGGTGGGCGCCTGCACCCCACCTGCGCGCTCTTGCACGCCTCGCTGGGCCCCGGGCTTGCCGCCTACCTGGCCGATGGCGGCCGGCGCGTGCAAGCCTGGCTGCTGGAGCAGTGCCACGCCGCCGTCGTGGACTTTGACGACGCGGCGGCGTTTCGCAACGTCAACACCCTGGAGGACCTGAATGGCCCTGCCTGACCTGCAGTTGCGCAGCCTGGTCGAGACCGATCTGCTGGCCTACAAGGCCCTGCGCGACCGGATGCTGGCCGACTTCCCGGAGTCCTTCACGTCCGACGCCGAGACCGAGCGCAACCGGGACCTGGCCAGCTACCGCAGCCGCCTGAGTGGCGGCGCTGCGGGCGGCACGCTGTTCACCGTCGTGGCCCTGGACCGGCGTGCCGGCGGCCGCCTGGTGGGGGCGCTCACGGCCGAGCGTGAGGCCCGGCAGAAGGTGCACCACACCGCCCACCTCGTGGGCATGATGGTGGCGCCGGACTGCCAGGGGCGGGGCATCGGCCGCGCCCTGTTGTCCGAGACCGTGGCCCGCCTGCGCACCGAGCCCGGCATCAGCCTCGTGACCCTGAGCGTCACCGCCGACAACCTGCCGGCCGTGCGCGTCTACGAGCGCTGCGGCTTTGAGCGCTACGGCTGCCTGCGCGGCGCCATCCGACTGCCCGATGGGCGCGAGCTGGACAAAGCGCTCATGAGCCTGCGGTTCGCCTGACCAGCTCAAACTCCACGACCACCTCGTCCCGCACGGCCAACAGCCCGCCAAGCACCGAGAAGGGCTGGATGCCGAAGTCACTCTGGCGCAGCACCGCACGGCCCTGGGCGCGCGGCCCGTCCAGGCTGACGGTCAAAGGCAGAGCGCGCACCTGCCCATGCCAGGCCACGGCGGCCTCAACCGCCAACGATGGCCCCTCGCCCACGATGCGTGTGGTCTGCACGCGGACCTGCGCAAAGCGCTCCGCCGACAGCGCGCGGCGCAGATTGGCCAGGGTGCCCGCACGGTCCTCGTCGCTCAGGGTCGAAGCAAAGTCCGGCCCCAGCCGCGCGCGCCGCGCTGGCGGGTCGATTACCAGCGCATCCAGACTGAAGCCAAGCACCAGGGTCGCCTTGGACCACGCGTTGGCGCGCGCGGCCCCGGCGTCGGGCCAGATCAGTTCAGCCCACAGGTCACCGGCTTCAATCACATGGTTGTGCCCCAGGTGCGCAGCCGCCCCGGCGCGGAACACCTGAACCCGCAGCCCGCTGCCCGGCCCGTCAAGCCGCTCGCGCCAGCCCGGCGGCGGCGGGGGCAGCTCGCCGGCCGGCGCGGGCCCCACGGGCCCCGCAGGCGGTGCAACGCAGCCCGACAGCTGCAAGCCCAGGCCCGCACCCACAGCCAGGCAAGAACGGCGTGACAGCTGTGTCTTACGCATCAATCGTGGGCACCGCAGGGGGCGCATCAAGCAAGGTGAGTGAACTAGCATATGCCCCACCCGCGCCCCACCCGCACCACCTCGCCCCGGAGCACCCAATGAGCAGCCTGTTCCGCCCCGCCACCGACTTGATGGCGCAATACGCCGCCTACCACCGCGACCGCCGCAACATCGCCACGCACTTCGTCGGCATCCCGCTGATCGTGTTCGCGGTCGTCACGCTGCTGGCACGCGCCGGCTTCTCGCTGGCCAGCATCGAGCTCAACGCCGCCATCGTCGTCTGGGGCCTGTCGGCCCTGTGGTACCTGACGCGCGGCAACCTCGTGCTCGGCGCCACCACGGCCATCATGAATGGGGTGCTGACGGCCTTCGGCATGCTGGCCGCCATCGGCCCCTGGTCCACCTGGCTGGCCATCGGCATCGGCAGCTTCGTGGTGGGCTGGGTGATCCAGTTCATCGGCCACTACTACGAGGGCCGCAAGCCGGCCTTCGTGGACGACCTGGTGGGCCTGCTGGTCGGGCCCATGTTCGTGGCCGGCGAGGTGCTGTTCTCGATCGGCTGGGGCCGCCAGTTGCTCGCCGAGATCGAACAGCGCGTCGGCCCCACGCACATCCGCGACCTGGCCCAACCGGTTTAAGAGGGTGAGAGGAAGTCCAACGTGCCCGCTTTGACTCCCCAAACCACCCCGCTCGTCGTTGCAAATGCGCGCCGTAGCCCAAGCTACGGCTGTGCTTTGCGCCTAGGTCGGGGCGCTTTGGGAAGTCCTCTCGGGCGCGCCGGACTCCCCCTCACCCTCTGAGCCTTCCCCATGGCCGGCGTGCTCGTGATGGGGGCCGGCTCGGTCGGGGCCTACCTGGGGGGCTTGCTGGCCCTGGCGGGCGTGCCGGTGCACTTCGTGGGACGAGGTGCACGCCTGGCTGGCCTGCGCGAGCATGGCCTGCGTCTCACCGACATCGATGGCCTCGACAAGCACCTGCCCGCCGCACGCCTTGCGCTGCACGAGGCAATACCGCCCGGCCTGCACCCCGACCTCTGCCTGCTGTGCGTGAAGAGCGGCGCCACGGCCGAGGCCGCTGCCCTGCTGGGCCGTGCGCTGCCAGCCGGCACCCTCGTCGTCAGCCTGCAGAACGGCCTGGGCAATGCGCAGCTTGCGCGCGAGCAGGCGCCGCAGCTCGACTGGCGGCCCGGCATGGTGCCTTTCAACATCACCGAGCTGGGGCCCGGCCACCTGCACCGCGGCAGCGCCGGGCATCTGGCCGTCGAGGGCTGGCCCACCGACGTGGCGCTGGCCGCCTTGCAAACGGCCTGGCAGCGCGTGGGCATGCAGCTTGAGCTGCACGGCGACCTGCGCCCCGCCCAATGGGCCAAGCTGCTGCTCAACCTCAACAACCCGATCAACGCCCTCTCGGGCCTGCCGCTGCGCGAGCAACTGCTGGACCCCGGCTACCGGCGCTGCCTGGCCGCGCTGCAAGAAGAAGCCCTGGACCTGCTGAATGCCGCCCACCTGCCGGTGGCACGGCTCACGCCACTTTCGCCCCGGGGCTTGCTGCGGGTGCTGCGCCTGCCAACGCCGGTGTTCAAACGCGTCGCCGCGCGCATGCTGCGCATCGATGCGCAGGCGCGTTCCAGCATGGCCGACGACCTGCTGCGCGGCCAGCCCACCGAGATCGACATGCTCTGCGGCGAGGTCGTGCGCCTCGCCACCCGCCTCGGGCGCCAGGCGCCGCGCAACGCCCGCATGCAGGCCCTGGTGCAGGGCGTGGCCGCCCGGCCGCGCCACTTCAGCCCCGTGGACCTGTGCCGCGCGCTCGGGGTTCGCTAGATCGAACGCAGTCTTGCAGAAAGCTGTCTGAGAGAATCGCAACCCCTTCTTGACCGAGACCCTGATGGACCTGCTGTTCGACCCGCAAGCCTGGATCGCCCTGGCCACCCTCACCGCGCTGGAGCTGGTGCTGGGCATCGACAACATCATCTTCATCAGCATCCTGGTGGACAAGCTGCCCAAGCACCAGCAGGAGAAGGCCCGGCGCCTGGGTCTCTTCATGGCGATGTTCATGCGCATCGGCCTCTTGCTGATGCTGTCCTGGATCGTCGGCATGGTGGAGCCACTGTTCACCCTGCCCGTCTTCAACCAACCGATCTCGGGCCGCGACATCATCCTGCTCAGCGGGGGCCTGTTCCTGATCTGGAAGAGCACCGGCGAGATCCATGGCTCGCTGGAAGGTGAGGACGAGTCCCATGGTGCCGGCCCGGCGAAGGCGGCTTTTGGCGCCGCCATCCTGCAAATCATGGTGATCGATCTGGTCTTCTCGCTCGACTCCATCATCACGGCCGTGGGCATGGTGGACGACGTGCGCGTGATGATCGCGGCGGTGGTCTGCTCAGTGGGCCTGATGATGCTGTTTGCCAGCCCCATCGGCCGTTTCGTGTCGGACCACCCGACCATCAAGATGCTGGCCCTGTCCTTCCTCGTCGTGGTGGGCGTGGTGCTGGTGGCCGAGGGCTTTGGCCACCATGTGCCCAAGGGCTATATCTATTTCGCCATGGGTTTCTCGCTGGCGGTGGAGATGATGAACATCAACATGCGCAAGCGGGCTGCAAACAAAGTGAAGTTGCGCCAACAGATACCCGGTGGGCCGGACTGAGCGAAACGTTCGGACATGCTGCGCGGCGGGCGCTGGGGCAGACTCGCCCTCTGTGCTGACCTGACCCCCACGCTCATGCCCCAGCCTTCCGCATCCCGTTTCGCATCCCGTTTTGCGCCCCTCGCCACCCTGCTGCTGGCCGGCGGCCTGTGCGCCCTCACCGCTGCACCTGCAATGGCCCAACCTGCGCCTGCCGCCTCATCCCCAGCCGCCCCAGCTGCCACCGGCCCGCTGCGCGAGCGGCTGAAGGAGCGGCTGGAGCAACGCCGCGCCGAGCGCAACGCCCCCGAGGGCGACGACGAGGGCCCCGACGAGCTGAGCGACCTCGGCGGCCGCTCCGGCGGCGCTGCCCTCAGCTGCGCCGACTGGAGCAAACGCATGGAGCGGATCTCCAGGCTGCCGCGCTACCGCGCGCCGGCGGGGCTCAAGCCTGATCTGGCCGATGTGCCCTATGGCCCGCTGGAGCGCGAGCGGCTCGATGTCTTCCGCGCCAAGGGCCCGGCTGGCAGCCCGCCGGCGCCGGTGATCGTGATGGTCCACGGTGGCGGCTGGTGCGTGGGCGACAAGGCCATGGCCGGCGTCACCGCCAACAAGGTCGCCCGCTGGACGCCCAAGGGCTTGATGCTGGTGTCCGTCAACTACCCGATGGTGGGCGATGGCTACGGCGCCGTCGGCCAGGCGCAGGCCATCGCGCAGGCCCTGGCCTTTGTGCAGAAGCAGGCGGCGGCCTGGGGCGGCGACCCCAGCCGCGTGATCCTGATGGGCCACTCGGCCGGTGCGCACCTGGTCTCGCTCGTCAATGCCGACCCTGACCTGCGCGTCGCCGCAGGAGCCCAGATGCCGCTGGCCACCGTGTCCATCGACGCCGGGGCCATCGACGTCGTCAAGCAGATGCCCCAGGTCTACCCCTTCCTGAAGCTGCGCTACGAGGAAGCCTTCGGCACGCTGGAGCCGCAGTGGATGGGCGCCTCGCCCTGGCACCGCCTGGTCAAGGGCGCATCGCCGTGGCTGGGCATCTGCTCCACCACCCGCAAGGACGACCCCTGCGGCCAGGCCCGCGCCTATGTCGAGAAGAGCCAGGGCCTGGGCATCAATGCCCGCGCTCTGCCCCAGGCCAAGAGCCATGCCGCGCTGAACAACGAACTTGGGCAGCCCGGCGCGTACACCGACTCGGTCGAACGCTTCCTGGCCGGCACCGACCACGTGGTGGCGCGCCTGCTGGGCGCCCCCTGAGATCGGCCTGCGCGCTGGCCGCTCAGGTCGCCCAGACCCGCGGCTCGCAGGGCGCCAGGCCCCATAGCCGCTGACGCCACAGCGCCCGCAGTGCCCGCAGGGGCAAGGTGGCCTGCTCCACGTCGGGCGCCAACACGCGGGCCAGCAGCACCGAGCGGGCCCCACGCGCCAGCAGGCTCACGCCAGACGCCGGCAGGCTCGCCAAGCATTGGCGGCTGTCGTCGAGCAAGGCCTCCAGCCCAGTGGGCTGGCCGTCCTGCACGGCCACCAGGGTGCCCAGCACGCGGTGGCCGGCCAGCCCCGCCGGGCCATTCAGCAAAGCCGTGTCCTGCGCGGCCAGCCAGCCGCGGTCCAGCCAAAGGCCTGGCACCTCCAGATGCTGCAGCAGGCGCCCGGCCACAAAGGCTTGCTCCGCCGCTGGCAGGCCCAGCGCCAGGATCTCGCCCGCCAGCAGCTGCGCGCCGGGCGCAAGGTGCAGGCGCACCTCGTTGCGGCCATCGCAGCCGCTGTAGGCCAGGGTCTCCTGCGGCAGCCATTCGAGCCGGCTGCCCGCAGCGACCTGGGCGCTCACCGCCTGCACGGCCTCGCCGGCCACGGTGCGATAAAAGCGCGTGGCGGCGGGCGTGGTGACCAGCAAGTGGGCGCCGGGCTGGACGTCGATGTCGATGTCCAGCCGGTCTCCGCCCACCAGGCCGCCGGGTGGGTGCACCAGCACCGCGTGCGCGATGGCCTCGCCCTCGGGGTAGAGCGTCTTGAGCAGCCGCAGCGGCCCGCTGTGCCGGGCATGCACGGCGGTGCGGCCGGACGCTTGCGTGGCGCTGAGGCTCAATCGGGCGGGCCAGCGCGGCGCCGCCGCAGCACGGTCACCCAACCAGCAGCCCCTTGGTCTCGATGAAGCGCACCACGTCGGCGAGGCCCTCCTGGGTCTTGAGGTTGGTCATCACCCAGGGCTTGACCGGCCGCATGCGCGCGGTGTCGCTGCGCATGATGTCGAGGTTGGCGCCCACGTGGGGCGCGAGGTCGGTCTTGTTGATGACGAAGAGGTCGCTCTTGGTGATGCCAGGGCCGCCCTTGCGCGGGATCTTCTCGCCGGCGGCGACGTCAATCACGTAGATGGTGAGGTCGCTGAGCTCCGGGCTGAAGGTGGCGGCCAGGTTGTCGCCCCCGCTCTCGACGAAGACGATGTCGGCGTCGGGGAACTTGTCGAGCATGCGGTCCACGGCTTCGAGGTTGATCGAGCAGTCCTCGCGGATGGCAGTGTGCGGGCAGCCCCCGGTCTCGACACCCATGATGCGCTCGGGCGCCAGCGCGCCAGCCACGGTCAAGAGGCGCTGGTCTTCCTTGGTGTAGATGTCGTTGGTGACGACGACCAGGTCCCAGCGCTCACGCATGGTCTTGCAGAGCATCTCGACCAGGGTGGTCTTGCCCGAGCCCACGGGGCCACCCACGCCAACGCGCAACGGGGGGAGCTTCTTGGTGCGATTCGGGATGGCGTGCATCATGTCCGCCCCTCGTTCGTCGGATACGCCGAACGATCCCCCGAGGGGATAGCGGGCCGGCTTGGGGCGGCCCGGCGCTCGGCCCGTCTGGAAGTGGTGAGCATCAAGAGATTCATGAGCGGAACAGTCGGGAGTATTGGGTTTCGTGCCGGGCGCCCAGGATGCCGAGCATCGGGGCAAAGGCGATGGGCTCATCGGCGGCCAGGGCCGTCTGCACGGCGCCTGGAATGGCTTGCACGAGCTGTGCCAAAAGGCGCTGGCCGGCGCTCTGGCCCAGGGGCACGCAGCGCACCGCCGCCTGCATCAGATTCTCGGCCCAGCCAAAGGCGGCGGCGTGCAGCGCGGGCTCCAGCGGCGCGCCGCGCACGGCGATGGCGCAGGCCAGGATGACCGGCCAGGTGGGCGCGGGGCTGAGTTGCTGGCAGAGCGGCAACAGCGGGTGCGCGTCCACCAGCCCACGCAGCCAGAGCAGCAGGCTGCGGCCCATCTGCTGAGTCTGCTGCAAGCTCTCGCTGGTCTCGCGGGTTTGCAGCACCCAGCTATTGCAGGCCTGCAGCGCGGCGACATCGAGCCGCTGCGCTGCAGCGTGCGCGCGTGCCACCAGGGGCAGCTCGGCGCGGGCCTGGCTCAGTTCGAGTTGAGCCCGCAGCCACAGCGCGGCCGAGGCTTCGTCGCGCACCGTGCCAGCCTCGACGGCGGCCTCCAGGCCCTCGGAGTAGCTGAAGGCCCCCACCGGCAGGGCTGGCGAGGCCAGCCACAGCAGGTGAAGCAGCGCGCCCGGCTCAGTGGTCGTGGTCATGCGAGTGGCCATGCCCATGGTGATGGCCGTGCTCGTGGCCGCCATGGTCATGCCCATGGTCGTGCCCGCATCCCGGCCCGTGCACATGCGGCGCCGCCGCGACGGGGCTCTGGTGCGGTGCATGGCTGTGGTCATGGCCGTGATCATGACCATGGTCGTGCCCATGGTCATGTCCACAGCCGGGGCCGTGCACGTGGCCAGCGTCATCGTGGGCATGGCCGTGATCGTGATCGTGGTGACCGTGATGCCCATGCCCGGCGCCCTCGCCATAGGCGCCGCCCTCGGGCTCGAAGGCCGCTTGCGCCTCGGTGACGATGAGGTGCTGGCGGCGCAGCATCTCGGCCAGCACCGGGTCGGGCTCGAACTGCAGCAGGCTCGCCTGCAGCTCCAGCGGCACATGGCGGTTGCCCAGGTGGTAGGCGGCGCGCAGCAGGTCGAAGGGGCTGCCGTGCTCGGCGCAGTGGCGCACCTGCAGCACCGGCTGGGCGGCGGCCAGCACGCGCACCAGGCTGCCGTCCTCGGCCACCAGCACATCAGCACCGCGCAAGGTGGTGCCGCGCGGCAGCACCACGCCGATCTCGCGGCCGGAGGAATCCGTGGCCGAGAAGCGGCTCTTGCTGCGGGTGTCCCAGTCCAGCTCCAGCGTGGGCGCACGCTTGACGAGCACAGGGGCGAGGCCGGCGCCGCCGGCAATGCGTTTGGTGGCGTGAATCATGGGCACAAGTATCCCAGCGCGGGGCCAACCACCGGCCCGCAGCCTGGCCTTATCGCTGGCCCCAGACGGCTGCACCCACGATCATCAGCGCCCCCAGGGCGAGCGAGGCCGTCAGCGCTTGCCCCGTCGTCAGCAAGACCACGGCGGTGGACAGCAGCGGCGTGAGGAAGGCCAGCAGCCCGATGCGGCGCGGGTCGCCCGCCTTGAGCGCCGCGTCCCACAGGAAGAACGCCCCGCCCAGCGGCCCCAGGCCCAGCAGCACGATCAGCCCCAGGTCCCGCGCGCTCAAGTCCGCGGCCGGCTCCCACAGCGCATGGCAGGCCAGCGACAGCACACCCGACACCGCTGCAAACGCACCCACCGCGCTGGTGGCAAAAGGCGCCACCCGGCGCGTGCCCAGCGAGTAGGTGCTCCAGACCAGCGCCGAGCCCAGCGCCAGCGCATAGCCACTGTGCCAGCCACCCGCGAGGCTGCCACCCGAGCGGCCCAGGATGACCACTGCCGCCCCCGCAAAGCCCAGCACCGCCGCGCCCACCTGGCTGGCCCGCCAGCGCAAGCCGGGCAGGATCAGCGGCGCCAGCACCACCATGCCCAGCGGCCACAGGTAGTTGATGAGATTGGCCTGCAAGGCCGGCGCCGTTCGCAGCGCGATGAAGAGCAGCAGGTGAAAGCCAAACAGCCCGTAGACCCCGAGCAGCAGCGTCTGCCAAGGCACCACCCAGGCCCGCCATTGAAGCCGCGACAGCGGCACGGCCAGCACGCTGCCCACCAGCAACCCCAGACCCGTGAGCAAAAAGGGCGGCACATGCGCCAGCTTCACCCCCAGCGCGGCCAGCGAGGCCCACATCAGGATGGCAGTCAGGGCGAGCAAATCGGCACGCGTGAACATGGCCGCGAGTGTCGCCGCGTAGCATGGCGCCATGCTCGCCCTGGACCAGACCCTGGCCTTCCTCGCCGCCGCCGTGGTGCTGACGCTCACCCCGGGGCCCGACAACCTGATGGTGCTGAGTACGGGCCTGGCACGCGGGCGCCGCGCCGGCATGGCTTTTGGGCTGGGCTGCGGCCTCGGGTGCCTGAGCCACACCCTGCTGGCCGTGCTGGGTGTGAGCGCGCTGCTGGCCGCATCGCCACTGGCCTTTGGCCTGCTCAGGTTGTTGGGCGGTGCCTACCTCGTGTGGATGGGAGTGCAGGCCTGGCGGCATGCGGGGCGGGTGACGCTGGGAGGCGGCAGCGGTGGCGGTGGCAGCACGGCCTCGTTGGGCCAGCTGTTTGCCAAGGGGCTGCTGGCCAACGCGATCAATCCCAAGGTGGTGCTGTTCTTCCTGGCCTTTTTGCCGCAGTTCGTGCGGCCGGCGCAAGGCGCGATGGCACTGCAGCTCGGGTTGCTGGGCGTCGTCTTCACGGCCCAGGCGGCGTTGCTTTTCGGAATGCTGGGCTACTTCTCAGGCCACGTGGGCGCGTGGCTCACGCGCCGGCCCGAGGTGGGGCCGCGGCTGGACCGGCTGGCCGGCACGCTGTTCATCGGCCTGGGGCTGCGGCTGGCGTTGCCGGGCTAGCGGGCGTCCGGGGCCGAATACTCAGGCGAAGAGCTTCTCTGAGTTGACGCGCACCATCACCGAGCGGTCGGGCACGGTGGAGAGGATGGAGAACTGCTGCAGCGCGGTGTCGCGGCGCGGGAAGTCGGCCAGCGCATCACCGTTCTTGTTGGTGATGGCCACTGCGCTGGGCGTGTTGGCCGCTGCGCCACGGCGCACCACGACCGCCGTTTCGCCGCTGGCGAGCTTGACGAAGCAACCTGGTGGAAAGATGCCGAACTCCTTGATCAGCATGGCGCCGACCGGGTGCCCCTGGCTCGCCACAAACAGCTCGCGCGCAGCCTGCTGCGCCGGCACCGAGGTGCGGTCCGCACGGCCGGCGTGCTTGGCCAGGAAGATATCGATCCAGCGCAGGGCCTGCGAGATGTCGCTCGGCTCCTTGATGCCACCGGGGTAGCCGGTGCCGCCGGGCACCTCGTGGTGCTGTTCCACGGCTTCGAGCCACACCGGGTCGGTCAGGCCCGCAGCACGCAGCAGCGTGGCGCTCATCGCAGGGTGGGCCGTGATGGCCTCCTGCTGGCTCGGCGTCGGCCGGCCACCACGCGCCGCCAGTTGGCCTTGCAGCTCGATGATGGAGAGATTCATCGTCAAGGCCGCGCCCACCGCACTTTCAAATTTGGCTTGCGGCCACTGCAGGCGGCGCGCCAGCAGGGCCACCAGCGAGGCCACGTGCAAGGCGTGATGCACGCCATAGGCGGCATAGCGCTCGTGGTCGTGCCGAACGATGGAATAGATCAGCTGGTCGGCATTGCGCTCACCCAGGGTGCCAATGACCGAGACGCACTCGCCCACGCGGCTCAGGAAGTGCTTGTCGTCCGGCGTGCGCAGCAGGTTGGAGAGGCGTGACTGCAGGGCGTTCCAGCGTGCCACAAACGTGAGCGGCGGTGCCGCGACGGCCTCACCACGCCCGGCCTTGGCCTCCTCGGCGTCCACGAACATGCCGCGCGCCAGCAGCGCCTCCAGCATGTCGTCGCTGGCGATGACGTGCCCCTTGCCCAACAGCAGATTGCCCTGCGCATCACGCACGCCCCAAAGCAGCGGCGCGCCACTGCGCAATTGGCCTCGCATGTCGGTCAGAGGGATCAGCTTCATGGGTGCGTCCTTACAGAAGCCCCGAACTGGCGGCGGCGCGAGTATGGCGAGATCGTTCAGAAACTGACGCGCTTCCCATGTAACGGCGGTGAACGCAATGGCATTTGCCAGTAAATGTTCACACGTGACAGCACAACCCAACTGACCGCTAGACGCAGAGAAGCCCGTGACGCTGCGCCGTCGGCGGCCAGGTCGTTTGGGGTGCGCCTGCGAACCCCAAACTACTGGCTGAGAAAGTGACTTGGGAAAACCCCGGCGCCAAGCGAGTCACCACGGGCTACCGGGCGCACTACATTCCCGATCGCTGGCCACTGGCCGCACGCACGACCGGAGGAGACCACGTGGATTTCGCGCATGGGCAAGCCGATCCTGGCAGGCGCTACGCCAGCTTCGCAGCCGTGGCCGCGCTGCACCTTGTGCTCGGGTGGATGCTCACCCTTGGCCTGGCCCGGTATGTACCCGATCTGCTCCGGCAGACGCCTGTCGAGCTCAAAGTCGTCAAGCCGGAGCCACCGCCGCCGCCGCCCCTGAGGCATCAGCTGCTACCCGAGCCCAGCCTTGCGCCGCCACCACCTCCGCGCTTCATACCGCCGCCCGAATTTGAGGTGACACAGCAGCCGGAAACCACCGTCGCCGCGTCACCCATCCCGCATAGCCTGTCCGGGACGGGCACTGAAACCGCAACGCCGCAAAGAGGCAGCGGCACCGCTGGAAACGGGCCGGGCAGCGGCACGCCCGGGAACGCGCCGTCGAGAACCCCGCCACAGCTGGATTTCAGCAAGTGCCCGCTGCCGCGCTATCCCAACATCGACGAGGACGGCACGACCCTGGTCATCTTCATCATGGACGTCGACGGCACGATCCGCGACGCTGCCGTGGGCAAATCCAGTGGGCCCTCAGTCAGGCACAGGTGGCTGGACCGCGTTGCCGTGGAGTTCGTGCAGTCCTGCAGAGGCACACCCGGAACCGTGAATGGAAGGCCGGTGCCACTGCAAGGCTTTACGTCCATCGACTGGCGCTTGAAGTATTGAGCTCACCCCAACCTACGGGCTCTGGTGGTTGACGCCCAGGCGCTCGGCGTAGCCAAGAGCATTGATGCGGGCACTTGAGTCGGGGGTTGGCCCCACTCCTTACAGCACCCCCCTCATCCGAGCGAACCCCGTGAACCTAGGGAGTAATGACAGCGGCCCGGCAGCGACTGCAGCGGGCAGGACACCCCTGCAAGCTCATCAACCGGAGATCACTCGAATGAACACCACCCAACACACCACGCCCGCCCCGCACCGAACAGCCCGCGCACACCGCCGGCTGGCCGCCCTCGGGGTGGTCTTGGTGGCTGCCCTCTCGCTGCCGCGACTGGCCGCCGCGCAAGCCCCGGCCTACGACATCACCTTCAAGAACCTCACGAGCAATGCCGTGGACACCGGCGCCGCCACCGCGCAGACCGGCCAGCGGCTCTCGCCGCCGGTCTTCATCACGCACAGCGCGGACTACACGGCCTACACCGTCGGCCAGGCCGCGCCCGAGACGATCTGGCGCATCGCTGAAGGCGGCAATCGCAGCTTCCTGCTCGATGAAGCCAACGCCCGGCTCGGCACCAGCGTGCTCAGCATCGCAGCGCCGCTGTCTGCGCCCCTGGCTCAGCAGGACTCGGTGACCGTGCGGGTGCAGGCCGACAACGCCCACCACCTGCTGTCCTTTGCCAGCATGCTGGGCTGGACCAATGACGGCTTTGTCGGCGTCAGCGGCCTGGACCTGTCGGCCATCCACGGCACCACCGTCATCAAGCTCTACGGCTACGACGCCGGCTCCGAGAAGAACAGCGAGGCCAACGGCTTTCTCGGCGCCCTGGGCTTTGGCAATGCGCGCGACCTTGAGGGCGGCGTGATCACCAACCACCTCGGCATCCGCGGTGATGCCAACGCCCCCGCCGCCTGGAACTGGCTGCCCGGCCCCGCCGCCAGCCTGACCATCACCCCCGTGCCCGAGCCGACCTCCGCAGCCCTGCTGCTGGGTGGCCTGCCGCTGCTCCTGCTGCTGCGCAAGCGTGCTGGGACCGGGGCTGCGAACAAGGTCTGATCGCAGCCTGTAGGTTGGGGTGAGCACTGCGAACCCCAACACCTCACTCGCCCGCGTCAACCTCCACGCCACTGACGCTGGCCCACGAGGCATCAATCACGCCATCCTGAATGAAGCGATGAATGCTGGAGTGCGGCCAGTCGGCCGCCCGCTCCGCCCAGCCATGCTTCACCGGGTTGAAGTGGATGTAGTCCACGTGTCGCTCGAAGTCCAAGTCGTCACGAATGAGGTGCTCCCAATAACGCCGCTGCCATAGCCCTCGTTCGCCCTTGGACGCGCGGCTCTTGCTGATGCGCTCGCCTGGCGGCACCCGTCGCGAGAAGCCTTGCTTGATGAGCATGATGCGCGTGGCGAAATCCGCGTCTTCGCGCGGCAGCGTCATCAGCAGATGCAGGTGGTCGGGCAGCACGCAAATGGCGTCCAGTTCGAATGGGCGCGAACGGCGAACCGTGCGCACGCTGTCCCGCAACGCGTCGATGTGGTCCGTCAGCAGGTGGCCGCTGCGGTCGGCCGCATTCAGGGTGAAGAAGTAGGTGGCACCCGGAACGTCGGCACGGCGGTAGCGCATGGCTGGTCGTAGGTTGGGGTGAGCGCAGTGAACCCCAACGATCGCCGACCGTCAAACGTTGGGGTTCGCGGGCTCACCCCAACCTATGAGCGGGACCGCCCCTCAAGATTCAAACTTCTTCTTTCGCCGGGGCAAGTTCATCCCGAATCGCCCGACGTGTTCGTACGCGACTCGAACGAGGTGTAGCACGTGCCAACAGTCCACAAAATGCACTAGCCCCGACTGCGCCGTACCTTCAACGACGACACCACAAAAGCGGCAATGTGACAACGAGCCGACTTGTCGCTCGAACGAAAACACTGCGCCGCCACTGAACCCAGCGAAGTCCTGAAGCGCAAGGCCATCATCGATCTTGAGTGTGTGCATATGCCGCGTACCGGCGTATGCGGCTTGATAGGTCGCCGGCATCGTTACCTGATGCGTCTTCACCATCTTGTCGTCGTAGTCGATCTCCGACAGGTCGCGAGGAAAGCCGATCACAAAGAACTTTGCAACCGTAGCACTCGCCTGCCACTGATCACGCCATGCCGCGTCGAGTCGGATGAAATGCGAGCGCTCCGTGTCGCGCCGACTCAATCCTGCTAACGATGCTGGGAACACGACAACATCAACCTCATTGCCGTTACCTCCGTCACTCTGACCAAAGCCCTGGGAGAGTGGAAGCCGCCGCACAGACTTGGCAGACAGCAACACGCGCAATTCTCCCGAATGGTTGTGCCTGATCAGATGTCGAGCCGTTATCACAGCGCACTGATCGCCGAGCTTCGCCAGGATGCAAGACCCCCAGATGCCGATTGGCGCCGCATCAACTCCGCTGTCAACCAACAGCGGGCGTACGCATCTACCAATCCTTTCAAGAGCTGGATGCATTCAATGACGCAAGGCCTTCAGCGAATACTTTGCCCGTTGCTTGGGGTGAATGATGCGAGCCCCAACAATTTCCGGTGTTCAATCGTTGGGGTTCGCGAACTCACCCCAACCTACCGGATTGCCGATAGGCGTTGCCGCCGGTCAGAATAAGAAATACCTCTGCGCCATCGGCAGCTCCTTGGCCGGCTCGCAGGTCAGCAGCACGCCATCGGCCCGGACCTCGTAGGTCTGGGCGTCGATGTCCATCTTCGGCAGGTAGTGGTTGTGCACCATGTCTGCCTTCTTGACGCTGCGGCAGCCGCGCACGGCGGCAAGGGGTTTTTGCAGGCCGAGCTTGGCGGCTGAAGCCTGGCCCGACTGGCTGACGAAAGTGAGCGAGCCCTGGGTGAGCGCGCCGCCGAAGGCGCCGAACATGGGCCGGTAGTGGACGGGCTGGGGCGTGGGGATGGAGGCGTTGGCATCGCCCATCGCGGCGGCGGCGATGAAGCCGCCTTTGAGGATCAGCGAGGGCTTGACGCCGAAGAAGGCGGGCTTCCAGAGCACGAGGTCGGCCCACTTGCCCACCTCGATGCTGCCGACCTCGTGGCTGATGCCGTGGGCGAGCGCGGGGTTGATGGCGAGCTTGGCGAGGTAGCGCTTGACGCGGGCGTTGTCGTTGCCGGGACCATCTCCGGGCAGGGCACCGCGTTGCACTTTCATCTTGTGGGCGGTCTGCCAGCAGCGCAGGCTCACCTCGCCCACGCGGCCCATGGCCTGGCTGTCGGAGCTGAACATGCTGATGGCGCCGAGGTCATGCAGGATGTCTTCGGCCGCGATGGTTTCCTTGCGGATGCGGCTCTCGGCGAAGGCGAGGTCCTCGGCGATGGAGGCATCGAGGTGATGGCAGACCATCAGCATGTCGAGGTGCTCGTCCAGCGTGTTGACGGTGAACGGCCGCGTCGGGTTGGTGGAGCTGGGCAGCACGTTGGCCTCGCCCACCACCTTCATGATGTCGGGCGCATGGCCGCCACCCGCGCCTTCGGTGTGGAAGCTGTGGATGGTGCGGCCCTTGAAGGCGGCAATCGTGTCCTCGACAAAGCCGCTTTCGTTGAGCGTGTCGGTGTGGATGGCGACTTGCACATCGCCTTCCTCGGCCACGGCGAGGCAGTTGTCCACGGCGGCGGGCGTGGTGCCCCAGTCCTCGTGGAGCTTGAGGCCAATGGCGCCGGCCTCGACCTGCTGGCGCAGCGCCTCGGGCCGCGCGGCATTGCCCTTGCCGAGGAAGCCGAGGTTCATCGGGAAGGCATCGGCCGCCTTGAGCATGGTGGCGATGTGGCTGGGCCCGGGCGTGCAGGTGGTGGCCAGGGTGCCGGTGGCCGGGCCGGTGCCGCCGCCGATCATGGTGGTGACGCCGCTCATCAGCGCCTCTTCGATCTGCTGCGGGCAGATGAAGTGGATGTGGGTGTCGATGGCGCCGGGCGTGACGATGGAGCCCTCGCCCGCAATGATCTCGGTGCCCGGGCCGATGACGATGTCCACACCCGGCTGCACATCGGGGTTGCCGGCCTTGCCGATGGCGGCGATGCGGCAGCCACGCAGGCCGATGTCGGCCTTGACGATGCCCCAGTGGTCGACGATGACGACGTTGGTGATGACGGTGTCGACGGCGTCGGCGGCGGTGGGGCCATTGGGGCGCTGTGACTGGCCCATGCCGTCGCGCACGGTCTTGCCACCGCCGAACTTGACCTCTTCGCCATAGCCGCCAGCGGCCAGGGTGTAGTCACGCTCGATCTCGATGACGAGGGCGGTGTCGGCCAGGCGCAGCTTGTCACCGACGGTGGGGCCGAGCATCTCGGCGTAGGCGCGGCGGGTGATCTTCATGTGAGGCTCCGCACGGCCGCCCGAAGGAGGCGAACGCCCCCGCGGGGGGCAGCGAACAAAGTGAGCGTGGGGGTCGTCATAGCTTGCCTTGAACGAGGCCACGGAAGCCGTCGACCACACGGTCGCCGGCCAGGTCTACGAGTTCGACGGTGCGCGTCTGCCCGGGCTCGAAGCGCACGGCCGTACCGCTGCAGATATTGAGCCGCATGCCGCGCGCTAGAGCGCGGTCAAAGCTCAGCGCGGCATTGGTCTCGGCAAAGTGATAGTGCGAGCCGACCTGGATGGGCCGGTCGCCCGTGTTGGCCACCTGCACGGTGAGCGTGCGGCGGCCGGGGTTGAGTTCGTGCTCACCCTCGGAGGTGATGAGTTCGCCGGGGATCATTCAGGCCACCCCGCCCAAGCGCGCCAGGGCCAGCGCTGCCGCGCTCGCGCCCAGCAGGGCGCGCAGCAGCGTGGGAGATTGGCGGAGCTTCCAGCCCAAAGCGAGGCCCGCAGCATGCAAGGCCAAGGTGCTGACCACCATGCCCGCCAGCGCGGCTGCACCGCTCAGCTCCAGCCCGTGCGCCGCGCCGTGGCTGAAGGCCAGGATGGCCGCCGTGGCGGCGCCCGCTGCCGTGGGCATGTTCGTGCGCAGTGCCACCAGCAGGCCCAGCACCGCCAGCGACACGGTGATGCTGGCCTCCAGCGCCGGCATCGCCCAGCCGGTGCTCATCGCGATGACCGCGCCGATCAGCAGCGAGCCTGCAAAGGCCAGCGGCGCGCCCAGCGGCTGGCGCAGCGCCATCGCGCTCCAGACGCCCACCGCGAGCATGGCGGCCAGGTGGTCCGGCCCGGTCAGCGGGTGCAAGGCACCGGACCAGAAGCTGCTTAGGTGCGCATGGGCTGAGCCATCGGTGTGGGCCAGGGCGGGCAGCGCCAGCAGCGTGGCGAGCAGGGAAACAAGCGTCTTCTTCATGGCAGCGCTCAGGCAATGGGTTGATGGACGGTGACGAGCTTGGTGCCGTCGGGGAAGGTGGCTTCCACCTGGATCTCCGGGATCATTTCGGCGACCCCATCCATCACGTCGGCGCGGCCCAGCACCTGGCGGCCATCGGCCATCAGCTCGGCCACGGTGCGCCCATCGCGGGCGCCTTCCAGGATGGCGGCGCTGATGAAGGCCACAGCCTCCGGGTAGTTGAGCTTCAGCCCTCGGGCTTTGCGCCGCTCGGCCACCAAGGCGGCCGTGAAGATGAGCAGCTTGTCCTTCTCACGTGGGGTCAGTTCCATCTCGCCTTGCTCGATTCATTCAAAAGTGCACGTGCAGCCGCTGCGCTTGCCGAACACGTGGGGTCAGCTCGACTCATTGAGGTCAGCACCTGCGGCCGCTAGCTCTGGCTGAACACAGGGGTGGCGGCCATGCTAACGGCGTTTGACAGGCCCGAGCAGCTCCCGTGCCATGGCGATGAACGCGTGCATCGGCGCCATGCCTGCCCATGAGTCAGGCGCGCCCCGAAATGGGGCGGAACGCGCGCCGGAACGGCGCATCAGTCGTCGACGCCGTCGACCAACTCGCGCAAATAGGCCACGTGCCGACGGAAGGACTTGCGGCCCTGCGCGCTGATCCGGACGAGGCTGCGTGGACGCGGGCCGCTGCCGTCTTTCTCGATGACGATGTACCCCGCCTGCTCCAAGGCCGTCAGATGGCTACCGAGATTGCCGTCGGTAGCGTCGGTCAGCGCCTTCAGTCGGCTGAAGTCCAGCGGCTCGGCATCGCGCTCGGCGTACAGCGCCGCCATCAGTTGAAGACGCAAAGGCTGGTGGATGAAGAAGTCAGGCTCAGTCGCCATGCTCACCCCCGGCGCAGCCAGTACCCGCCGAGCAGCAAGCCCAGGCAACTGGCAGCCATCCAATAGGGCAGCGCGGCGCGAAACCCGAGAAAGCCCACCACGGTCACCGCCAGCACATAACCGGCAATCACCAAATAGCGTGGGGCTGCAAAGACCCCCGCAGCCGCATAAACCAGCCCGACGAAGAGCCCTGGAAGCGCCACAACGAACGCCGGATCCCTTGGCTCTGCCAGCACCACGATGGCCGTGACGAACACCATGCAGAACCCAGCCCCCGCAGCCAGGCGCCACAGGCCCGGCCCCGACACCCGCGACCCACCGCGCGCCAGATGCAAGCTCAACCCCGTGCCCAGGATGGCCAGCGCAAACCACGCCACGCTGACCATGGCCGGGGGCAGCCAGGCCATGCCCAGGTAGCCGAGCGCCCAGAGCACGCTCCACATCATCAAGATTCCACCGCCGCCGCGATACCCGCGCTGCACCTGGGCGCGGTGGGTGGTGGCATCGATCTGGGCCAGCGCGGCCGCAGCCTGTTGAGCACTGAGTGACATGGCCATCTCCGTTAGTTACTCTGCATGACAGAGTTTGAAGATGACCACTTACTCTGTCAAGCAGAGTTTGAGCGTTTGTTGTGCCGCGATGCCGGACTGGGCCGCCAGCGCTCAGGGAAGGTCAGCGCAACGAGCTCAGCGCCGCCGCTGCTTGCTGATCAGCACGGTCGGGAAGCTGACCGGCAGGGTGCGCGGGTAGTCGCGGTTGTAGTGCAGGCCCCGGCTCTCGTGGCGCAGCAGGGCGGAGCGGACGATCAGCTCGGCGCAGTCCACCAGGTTGCGCAGCTCCAGCAGGTCGCGCGTGACGCGGAAACTGCCGTAGTAGTCGTCAATCTCGCTGCGCAGCGCCAGGATGCGCGTCAGCGCCCGTTCCAGGCGCTTGGTGGTGCGCACGATGCCGACGTAGTTCCACATCAAGAGGCGCAGTTCGTCCCAGTTGTGGGCGATGACGACCTGCTCGTCGGCGTTCTCGACCTGGCTTTCGTCCCAGCCCGGCAGGGGCGCGGCCTCGGGGGCCGCTTGGGCCAGGATGTCGGCGGCGCAGGTCTGCCCCAGCACCACGCACTCCAGCAGGGAATTGCTGGCCAGGCGGTTGGCGCCGTGCAGGCCGGTGTAGCCGGTCTCGCCCACGGCGTAGAGCCCAGGCAGGTCGCAACGGCCGCTGAGGTCGGTCACCGCGCCGCCGCAGGTGAAGTGCACCGCCGGCACCACGGGGATGGGCTGGCGGGCGATGTCGATGCCGAGCTTGAGGCAGCGCGCGTGGATGGTGGGGAAGTGCTCGATCAGGAAGGCTTCGCCCAGGTGCGTGGCGTCGAGCCACACGTGGTCGAGGCCGTGCTTCTTCATCTCGAAGTCGATGGCGCGAGCCACGATGTCGCGCGGCGCCAGCTCCATGCGTTCGTCGTGCGAAGCCATGAATCGGCTGCCATCGGGCAACTTCAAGTGCCCGCCTTCGCCGCGCAGCGCCTCGGTGATCAGGAAGCTGCGCTCCTGCGGGTGATAGAGGCAAGTCGGGTGGAACTGGATGAACTCCATATTGGCCACCCGGCAGCCCGCGCGCCAGGCCATGGCGATGCCGTCGCCCGTCGAGGTGTCGGGGTTGGTCGTGTAGCGGTAGACCTTGCCCGCGCCGCCGGTGGCCAGCACCACAGCCCGCGCGGGCAGGGTCTCGACATGCTGGGTGTCGATGTCGAGCGCATACACGCCATACACGCGCGGCGGCTCGTCACGCTGCAAGTGGCGGGACGTGACCAGGTCCACCGCCATCCAGCGCTCGCGCAGCTGGATATTGGGGTGGGCGCGCGCGGCGGCGAGCAGGCTGTCATGGATGGCCTTGCCCGTTGCGTCGGCTGCATGAGCGATGCGGCGCACGGCGTGCCCACCTTCGCGCGTGAGGTGCAGGCCCAACGGGCCGTCGTCGTCCGGCGTGAAGGGCACGCCCTGCCCCACCAGCCAGCCCACCGCTTGCGCGCTGCGCTCGGCAATGAAGCGGGCCGTGGCTTCGTCCACCAGGCCAGCGCCTGCGTCCTGCGTGTCACGGACATGGCTGTCGATGGAGTCATCACTGCCCAGCACCCCGACGATGCCGCCCTGCGCCCAGGCCGTGGCGGCTTCGGTCAGTTCGCGCTTGGCAAGGACGATGACCGGCATGCGGTCCGCCACGTGCAGGGCCACGGTGAGGCCGGCGAGGCCGGCGCCGACGATGACGAGGGGGGCTTGGTCTGGCATGGGGCTGGATTATGGGAGCCGGCCCGGAGGGGAAGCTTCACCTTCTGCGGGCCTGATTCCATGCCGACCGTCGCTACGATCGCGCCCAAAGATTGTCAAAACACCGCATGGGAGGACCAATGCAAGGCAAGCGCTTCAAACTGGGTGGGTGGCTGCGGATGGGCGCGGCGCTGGTAGCACTGCACGCGGGCGGGGCACTGGCCGCGCCGCCGGCGGCTGAAGTGTTCTTCAGGCCCTCTGACCTTGTCGAAGCTCAGTTGTCGCCCTCGGGCCGCCTGCTGGCGGTGACCACACGGCTCAAAGGCCAGCAGCGGCTGGGCCTGGCCGTGGTGGATCTGAGCCCGGGCGGCAAGTCCAAGCACCTTGCGCAATTCACCGACGCGGACGTGGGCGGCGTTGAGTGGCAGGACGACGGGCGTCTGCTGTTCAGCACGTCTGACCTGGCCGAGGGTAGTGGCCTGCGCGAAACAGCCTGGGGGCTCTACGGCATCGACGTCGAGAGCAAGAAGCTGCGTCAGTATGTGCGCCGCCGCGGCGGTGACAGCCCCTCCGAAGGCTTGCTCGCTGAGCTGCTGCCGTGGAACCACATGGTCGCCAAGGTGCCGCACCCACAACCGGACGGCCCGAATGAAGACGTGCTGATGGCCGAGGTGGCCGTTGATGGCTCTGGCCTGAGGGTTCCGCTGCGGCTCAACACCCGCAATGGTGTCTCCAGGGCGGTGGACTTCAAGCTGCCACCCAATTGCACCGGCTGGATCTCCGACAGCCGCGCTCAACCTCGCGTCGCCTTCACGCGCAAAAAGGACGTCCACGCGGCCTACTGGCGCGCCCCCGGCAGCACGGAGTGGGTCCAGCTCTACGAGGACACGTTGCTGAAGGCCCCCTACGAAATCGTCGGCATCGACGATGTGGGCGGCCTCTACGTGGCGGACCGCCGCGGGCCCGAGGGCTACCGCGTGCTGGCGCGCTATGACTTCAAGACGCAGGCGCCCGAGGCCAAGCCGCTGATCGCCACGCCGGGGTTCGACTTTGACGGCTCGCTCGTCGTGGAGCCCGGCGGCAAGCTGATTGGCGTGCGCACCACGGTGGACGGCGAAACCACGGTCTGGTTCGACCCCCGCATGAAGGCGTTTCAGGACGCCGTTGACGGCCGCTTCCCCGGTCGCGTCAATCGCATCAGCTGCCGCCGTTGTGGGCAAGCGGACATGACCGCACTCGTGCGCTCCTACAGCGACCACGAGCCCGGCGAACTGTGGGTGCATCAAGCCAACGCTGCGGCCGGCATGCCCGCCTGGCGCGCGGTGAGCCGTGTTCGGTCGGGCCTGGACCCCGCACAAATGGCCAGCATGGACCTGCAGCGCATCAAGGCGCGCGATGGCCGCGACCTGCCCGTGTGGGTCACGCGGCCTGACGCTGCCAAGGGCGCACTGCCCGCCGTCGTTCTGCTCCACGGCGGCCCCTGGGTTCGTGGCAATGAGTGGGGCTGGCACCCGATGGCGCAGTACCTGGCGTCACGCGGCTACTTGGTCATTGAGCCCGAATTCCGCGGCAGCACGGGCTACGGCGAGGCGCACTTCACCGCCGGCTGGAAGCAATGGGGCCAGGCCATGCAAGACGATGTGGCTGACGCCTTGCTCTGGGCACGCAAGCAGGGCCTGGCCAGTGACCAGGCCTGCATCGCCGGCGCCAGCTATGGGGGCTACAGCACCCTGATGGGTCTGGTCAAACACCCCGAGCTCTACCGGTGCGGCATCGCCTGGCTGGCCGTGGCCGACCTGGACCTGTTCCTTCAGGGCGCGTTCTTTGTCGATGACGACCTCAGCGATATCGGCCGAAAGTACACACTGCCCGACATGGTCGGCGACGCCGTCAAGGACGCCGCCATGATCGCCGCCAACTCACCCGTCAAGCAGGCCGCGCGCATCAAGGCGCCCGTGCTGCTGGCCTATGGTGAATCAGACCTCCGCGTGCCCCTGGCACACGGCAAGCGCCTGCGTGACGCCATGAAGGACGCCGGCAACCCGCCCGAGTGGGTGAGCTATGCGCACGAGGCGCATGGCTTCACGAAGCTTGAAAACGAACTCGACTTTGCGAAGCGGCTGGAAGCCTTCCTGGCCAAGCACCTGTCCAAACCCTGATCGCCCGCGCATGCACCGCCTGCTCGCTTGTTTCTCCCTGGTCCTCGCATGCTTCGCCAGCACCCTCGCCAGCGCCGCCCCGCCACCAGCTGAAGCCTTCTTCCGCCCGGCCGACTTCCAGGACGTGGCGCTCAGCCCCTCGGGGCGCTATCTCGCGCTGACCTCGGCCAAGGGGCTGAAGAACCTGGGCCTGGTGGTGCTGGACCTGGCGCCCGGGGGCAAGGTCCAGCGGGCGGCGCAGTTCAACGATGGCGACGTGCGCCAGGTGCGCTGGGTCAACGACTCGCGTCTGGTGTTCAGCGTGATGGACCCGCCGGCCAGTGGCGCGCCGCAGACCCTGCCGGGGCTCTACTCGGTCAAGTCGGATGGCAGCGAGCTTCGGCAACTGGTGCGGCGGCGCTGGCTGGGGCCGATCCGTTCGGGCGATGAAGACGCGCGCGTGCTGACCTGGAATCACTTCCTGCTGGGAGTGCCCGCGCGCGCGGCGGGTGACGACAACGAGGAGGTGCTGATCCACGAGGTCAGCGAGGACGAGCAGCGGCTGTCGCGGCCGCTGTGGCTCAACACCCGCAGTGGGCGGACGCGGCGCGTGGACATCGCCACCCCCGACGACACCGTGGGCTGGCTGGCCGATGCCCGCGGCGAGCTGCGCGTGGCCTTGACGCGCAAGGACAAGACGGCCGGCGCACTGTGGCGCGGCCCGGGGCAAACCGCCTGGACGCCGCTCTACAGCGCCCCGCTGCTGCACCCGCCCTTTGGCCCCCACAGCGTGGACGTGGACGGGCGGCTCTACGTGCTGCGCGCCACCAACGGGACCGGCAACCGCGTGCTCAAGCAGTTCGACTTCGACAAGAACGAACCCATGGCCCAACCGCTGGTGCAGGTGCCTGACTTCGACTTCAACGGTGGGCTGCTGCACGACCCCGAGACCGGCCGCTTGCTCGGTGTGCGCGTGCTGGCCGACGGCGTGGTGACGGTCTGGCAGGACGAGGCGATGAAGCGCTTCCAAGCCGAGGTTGACAAGCAACTGCCTGGCAAGATCAACCTCGTGCAGTGCCGCCGCTGTGGCCAGCCAGACATGGTGGCTCTGGTGCATTCCTACAGCGACCACGACCCCGGTCAGCTCTGGTTCCACACCGCGCAGCCCGAGCCGGGCCAACGCAAATGGCGCCCCGTCTTCAAGGCCCTGGACGGCATCGCGCCGCAGCAGATGGCCAGCCTGGACCTGCACCGCATCAAGGCCCGGGATGGCCAGGCCTTGCCAGTGTGGGTCACCCGCCCCGATGGCGCACAAGGCCCGCTGCCGGCCGTGGTGTTGGTGCACGGCGGGCCTTACGTTAGAGGCACGTCCTGGCACTGGAGTGCCCTGCCCCAGTTCCTCGCCTCGCGCGGCTACCTGGTCATCGAGCCCGAGTTCCGGGGCAGCATGGGCTATGGCGAGCAGCACTACCGCTCCGGCTGGAAGCAATGGGGCCAGGCCATGCAGGACGACGTGGCGGACGCCCTGCGCTGGGCGCAGGCCCAGGGCTTGGCCAGCGACCGCGCCTGCATCGCTGGCGCCAGCTACGGCGGCTATAGCACGCTGATGGGCCTGGCCAAGGACCCCGACCTCTACCGCTGCGGCATTGCCTGGGTGGCCGTGGCTGACCTGGAACTGCTGGTCAAGGGCTCCTGGTGGGTGCAGGACGACACCGGCCTCGCGCGCCAACTCACGGTGCCCGAGATGATTGGCGACCCGGTCAAGGACGCCGCCATGCTGGCCGACAACTCACCGGTCCGGCTGGCCAGCCGCATCAAGGCGCCGCTGCTGCTGGCCTATGGCGAGGACGACCTGCGCGTGCCGCTGGAGCATGGCAAGCGCATGCGCGGCGCCTTGATTGACGCAGGAAACCCACCAGAGTTCGTGGTCTACCCCGGCGAGGGGCATGGCTTTGCCAAGCCCGAGAACACCTACGACTTTGCGCGGCGAATTGAAGCCTTCCTGCAGCGCCAACTGAAGTAGCGCCCCACCAGTTGGCCCGTCCGCATCGCCATCCAATCGCTGACCTTCAACGCCATGAACGCCTTCCTTCTCCGCCTGGCCACTGTGGCCGCTCTGACCCTTGGGCACTGCGCTTGGGCAGCGCCGGACGTGGAAGCATTCCTGCGGGAGCGTGTGACGAGATCGGTCACGCTCTCGCCCAGTGGGCAACGCGTGGCCATCGTGAGCTACGTGCAGGAAAGCTACGTCCTGGCCGTCTACGAATTGGATGGGAGCGGCAAGGTGACGCCGCTGGTTCGCAGCTCCGAGCCCATCCCTGACAGGATCCATTGGCTTGACGAAGACCGGCTGCTTTTCCTCTCGCAAAACGGGCTGGCCGACTGGCCAAGGAACGACTGGCATCTGGCGACGATGGTTAAGCCGAGCGTCCAGATGGTGGACTCCCTGCGCAATCGACGCGTGCTGGCCATACAGCGGCGCAGCGCCAGCCGACCCGTGGTGCAAGAGGTACTGATCGACAACGGCGGACGCTTCAGCGATGGATTCCCCTCGCTGGCCTGGTACAACTTGGATACCAAGCAGGAGCGCGAAGTCGACTACAGCGTTCCAAAGAACATGCAAACGCTGTTCATCAATGCCGACCTGGTCGCCAGCTATGGGTTCAGCCACGAGAAACGGGATGACAAGGTCTACGAGCGCCTGCATTGGCGATCACCAAAGTCCGGCGAGTGGAAGCTGCTGCACGAGAGCCTGCCGGGCGAAGAACCCTACCGCGTGGTCGGGGCCGAGCGCGACGGCACGCTCTACGTTTCACACGTCGCAGGACCGCAGCAAGTCATCACACTCAGCCGGTTCGATCCGGCTTCGGAAACCACGCCCAGTCGAGCCTGGATCCAGACGCCTGGCTTTGACTTCGTGGGGCACCTGGAGCTCGACGCCGCCACGTCCGAAGTCGTTGGCGCACGCGTTCACGCTGAGGACGAAGTCACGGTGTGGCTGAGGCCAGGCATGACGGCATTTCAGGAAAGGGTGGATCAGCGCTTTCCGGGCCGCGTCAACCGCATCTCCTGCCAGCGATGCGCCGAACCCGACATGGTGGCCGAGATCTTCAGCTACAGCGACCGCCAGCCGGGCGAGTACTGGGTGTTCCGGGCCGGCCAGCGAGGCGGCAAGGATGCCTGGACACGAGTCGGCCGCACGCGGCCGCACATCGACGCGGAGCAGTCCGCCACGTCTAGGCTGCACCGCATCCCCACGCGGGACGGACGCACCCTGCCAGTGTGGGTCACACGGCCGCCGTCGGCCACTGGCCCCTTGCCTGCCGTGGTCCTGCTGCCTGATTGGGCCTGGGATAAGCGGATCTTGTGGGGGTGGCATTGGTTGCCCCAGTTGCTGGCGAGCCGGGGCTACCTCGTCATCGAGCCGGAAGTTCGCGGCCGCAGTGGCTACGGCGCCGATCACGTCAAGGCAAGTCATGGCCAAGTGGGCTTGGCCATGCAGGACGACGTTGAGGACGCTCTTGCATGGGCCCAAGCTCAGGGGCTGGCGGGAACGCGCGCCTGCCTGCTCGGCGAGAACTATGGCGGGGTAAGCACGATCTTCGCGCTGGAGCGGCCCAAAGCGGACTACGCCTGTGGGGTGGCAAGAGACCCGCTGATGGACTTTGAGCCGTTCCTCACCGAGGCGCACTGGTCTCGCCTCAGCCACACCGCTGCCGCCGTTAAGCGAGATCGCTACCGAAAAATCCTCGGTGATCTCGATCGCGATGCAGAACTGGCGGCGAACCTGTCGCCGCTCACCCGGTCCAGCAGCATCCGAGCGCCCCTGTTGATATTCCGCGCAGAGCAAAACCTCGGTCAGATGAGAAAGATCAACAGGCTGGAGACTCAATTGCGAGACCGCGGGCAGGCTGTGGAGCTTGTTATCGAGCGCAAGCGACTTACACCCAAGGAACGGGAGCAGGCGTTTCTCAGCAAACTGGAAGCCTTCTTGGCCGCACACCTCAGCCCACCCTAAGCCCCGCTAGGCAGGCCTGCATCCAGCCCTCCCGTAGGGGCCAAGCAAACCTGAGGCGAAGGACATAGCTTTGCCAAGCCCGAAAACGCCTACGACTTCGCGCGGCGGATCGAAAGCTTTCTGGCCGAGCACCTGGCCGTGCCTTGAGGCCGTCCCGCCTCGCGGCTACAGTCGTCGGGGCCACTTGCGCTGAAAGACCCTCTCGTCGTGCAACCCGCACTGTCCAGCCCTCGCCTGCTTGTTGTCGGCATCCTGCTGTCGCTGGCACTCATCGTCGCGCAGCGCCTGCTGCCCGAGCGGCGGCTCGACCTCTCCGATGCGCACGCCGGCAACTTCCACTACCTGCTGGACAACAACGAGCCCGAGACCGCCGGCAGTGTGGGCTGGGTTGACGAGTCCAAGCTGCACTTGCAATGTCACTACACCCGGCCCGCCAACTGGCAGGCCTGTGGCATGGGCTTCTCGCTGGTCAAGGAAGACGCCACGCGGGGCATCGACCTCTCGCCCTTCTCCAGCATCGAGCTCAAGATGCGCTTCAAGGGCCCGACCCGCCTGATCCGCGTCGGCATCCGCAATTTCGATCCGCGCTTCTCCAAGGCGGACGACACCAACAGCCCGCGGCCGCACTACGTCAACCTGCGCGTGCAGGACCTGGGCGAGCCGCTGCGCATCGACCTGAACGAGTTCACCGTGCCCGAGTGGTGGATCATGCAGAAGAACCACCCGCGCGAGTACAACCGCGCCCGCCTCGACAACGCGATCCAGATCTCCATCGACATCCCCGACGAGCTGACCAACAAGACCTACGAGATGGAGATCGACCATCTGGTGCTGCACGGCGAGTGGGTCTCGCGCGAGCAGACCTACTTGGGCATCCTCGTCGCGTGGCTGCTGGGCGCGTCCCTGCTGTCTATGCACCGCAGCGTGCAGCTGCGCCAGCGCAGCCGCATCCAGCAGCGCGAGATCGATGCACTGATGACCCGCACCCGCGAGCTGCGCGTGGCGCAGGACGAGTTGCGCCGCCTCGCCGCCGTGGACGAGCTAACCGGGGTGCTCAACCGCCGGGGCATCGAGCAGGTCATGGCCGAGCTGGAGAACGACGACGAGGGCATCACCATCGTGATTGCCGACATCGACCACTTCAAGCAAGTCAATGACCGCCATGGCCACGGCAAGGGCGACGAGGTGCTGAGCCGCTTTGCCGCGCTGCTGGCCACCAATGTGCGCGCCAGCGACGTGGTGGGCCGCTGGGGCGGAGAGGAGTTCGTGATCCTGTGCCGAGGCCACAAGCTCGATGAAGCCAGCGCCCTGGCCGAGAAGCTGCGCGACCGGGTGGCGCGCTTTGACTTCGATGCGCGGCTGAGCCTCAACATCACCGCCAGCTTCGGCGTGGCCGTGGCGCTGCCAGGCCACACGGCCGAAGAGGCCTTCAAGCGCGCCGACAAGGCCCTCTACCGCGCCAAGTCCGGCGGCCGCAACCGCGTTGAAAGCGCCAGCGGCAGCGAGCCGGTCTCTACCTTCCTCTGAGCGCCTCAGGTCGGCGGCAGCAAGCCCTCGTGCAGCGCCACGCGTTCCAGTGCCTGCTCAAAGGTGTGGCGCGCCTGCGCGGTGATCTGCCGCAGATGCGCATGCAGCGCCGCGTCCTGCGGGTTCAGGTCCATGCACTGCGCGCTGTAGTCCTCAAACTCCGCCAGGCCCTGCACCAGTTGCGCCAGATGCCGTGGGCACTCGCAGGCCAGGGTGCTGGAGAGGCCGGCAAAGTCGGCCAGCGCGGCGCCGCCCCAGCGGCGTGGCGGGATGGGCGGCTCGGCCTGCGCGGCCCTCTTTGTGGCGCTCCGTGCGGCATCCACCGCCCCACGCTGGGCCTGTAGCAGCTGCGCGTGCTGGCGGGCCAGCTCGGCCAGGGCCTCGGCGCCAAGACCCGCCAGATTCCCGATCGGGTGCCCGCACTGCGTCAGCTGGCGCAGTAGGGCCAGGCGCTGCACCTGGGCGGCCGAGTACATCCGTTGCCCCCCGCTGCTGCGCGCCGGTGACACCAGGCCGTAGCGGCGCTCCCAGACGCGCAGCGTCTCCACCGGCATGCCCAGCATGCGGGCCACGGCTGCGCTCCGAAAGCGGGGCTGGTCTTGAGCATTGGTGGCGGTGGCGGACATCAACGGAGCTTTCAAACGAACGCAGCATGAACCAGGTTTGACCCGGATTATTGGCCGCCCGCACCGGGTCATCGCACCGCGCCCCGGCAGGCTGGCGACCGCAGGGCTAGGGTGTCGTCATGCCCGCTTCCCTGCCAGACCCACGCACGCACTTCAAAGGCAACAAGGCCGCGCTGCCCAGCAAACCTTGCCTGGCCTGCGGGCGGCCCATGGTCTGGCGCAAGCGCTGGCGCCTGAGCTGGCCCGAGGTCAAGTTCTGCAGCGAGGCCTGCCGCCGCCAGCCATGAAGCCGCTTCGACACCTGGTGCTGGTGCTGGGCGACCAGCTCGACCTGCAGGCCTCGGCCTTCGATGGCTTTGACCCGGCCGAAGACGCCGTCTGGATGGCCGAGGTGCCCGCCGAGGCCGAAGCCGTGTGGTCCAGCCAGCCCCGCATCGCGCTCTTCCTGGCGGCGATGCGCCACTTCGCGGACGAACTGCGCCGCGCGGGCCGGCCGCTGCACTACACCCGCCTGGGCACGGGCGCCGCCACCCTGGCCGAGCAACTGCGGGCCGACATTGCCCGCCTGCAGCCCCAAGCCCTGGTGATGACGGCGCCCGGCGAGTGGCGCGTGCTGCAAGCGATACGCGAGGTGGCCCGCAACACCGGCCTGCCGCTTGATGTGCGCGACGACCGCCACTTCTACCTGACGGTGCGCGACTTTGCCGCTCATGCCCGAGGAGCGTGGGCGGCAGAAATCCAGGCCCGCGCCGGGGCGAGTTGCGGGGCCAATCTAGACGCCGGCGAGGCGTTGGATGGGCCCCAACAACGAGCCGGCAACGACGAGTGGCCCCGCAAATC